>NZ_JAACJC010000004.1:0-397744 GCF_011033075.1 Cellulosimicrobium sp. SL-1
CGCCCCCAACCCACCCCCGCCGCCGCCGCCGACCATGCGGCTGCGGCCCGTCCCACCCAGCCGACGGGCCGCGTCGCCATGCTCGGCCGCGCGCCGGGGGGCGTTCGTGAGGTGAGTTACCTCCACGGCGGTCGAGAAACGTCCGCGGGTCAGGTTAGGCTCGTCTTACCTGGTGGCGGCGGCCGTGGCGGCCGCGCCCTCGGACCGCTTCCTGGAGAACTCCCCATGCCTCACGCTGCCCGCCCTGCGCCGCACCCCGGCTCGTCGCCGCGCCGCCCGACGTCGCCCGCCGGCACGCCGGGTGCCGCACCCCGCCGCGCACGCCGGACCGTGACCGCGCTGGCCGGGGCGGGCGCCGTCGTCCTGCTGGGCCTGGTCGCCGCGTGCTCGCCGCTCCCCTACGAGGCGCCCGCGACGCCGTCGGCCGCGGCGAGCCAGGACGCCGCACCCGTCGAGGCGACCCCGGCCGAGACCCCGGGCACCGAGGCCGCCTGCACGACGCTCGAGGAGTCCCGGGCCGCGGGCGGCGGCTCCGACGTCGACCCCGCGTCGTTCCCCACCGGGCCCACGAGCGCGACGTTCACCGACGACGCGATCCACCCGGTCGCCGAGGCGCCCGCCCCGCAGCTCCCGGTGACGGTCGGGTCGGTCGACGGGCGCCAGGTCGAGATCACGGACGTGAGCCGCATCATCCCCGTCGACCTGTACGGGACGCTCGGCGAGATCGTCTACAGCCTGGGGCTGGGCGCGAACGTCGTGGGCCGCGACCTGCCGACCGGCTTCCCCGAGGCCGCGGACGTCCCCGTCGTCACGGGCGCCGGCCACGCGCTCGACGTCGAGGCGATCCTCGGGCTGGACCCCTCCGTGATCCTCACCGACGCGACGATCCTCACCGACGACGTGCGCGGCCAGCTCGAGAGCTCGGGCATCCCCGTCGTGTACTTCGACGAGGCCCGCACGCTCGACGGGGTCGACGACCGGATCCGCGCGGTCGCGACCGCGCTGGGCGTGCCCGAGCAGGGCGAGGCGCTGGTCGAGCGCACGGACCGGCAGATCTGCGCAGCCCTCGCCACGGTGCCGCAGGACACCGGGACGCCCCGCGTCGCGTTCCTCTACCTGCGCGGGGCGAACATCAAGATGCTGTTCGGGCCCGGCTCCGGCGCCGACGACCTGATCCGCGAGATCGGCGGCGAGGACGCCGGGACCGCCATCGGCCTCACGCAGCAGTACGCGCCGGTCACGAGCGAGGCGATCATCAGCGCCGCGCCCGACGCCTACCTCGTCATGACCGACGGGCTCGAGTCGATGGGCGGCCTCGACGCCATGATGGCGATCCCCGGCCTCGCGCAGACGCCCGCGGGCGAGGCGCGCCGCGTCGTCGACATGGACGGCTCGCGCCTGCTCACGTTCGGCCCCCGCACCGGCTCCACGATCGCGTCGCTCGTCGAGGCCTTCTACGGCGTGCCCGCGCCGGAGCTCCCGGCGTCGTGAGCGCGCCCGCCACCCGCCCCCTCGGCACGCCCGACGGTGCACCCGGTCCCGAGGGCGTCGCCGCGCCCGACGGCGCCCCGCGCCCCGGTGGTCGGCCCGCCCGGGTGGGGCCCGCCGTCGGGCAGCAGCGCCGCCACGCCGCCCGGTGGCTGATGGTCGGGCTGGGCGTGGCGCTCGCGGTGCTCACCGTCGTGTCCGGCATGACGGGGCAGGTGCCCGTGTCGCCCGCGGAGGTGCTCGGCTCGCTCGCGCACCACGTCGGGCTCGACTGGGGACCCATGCCGTCGCACCCACAGGGCGAGAACGCGCTGTGGGTCGTGCGGTTCCCGCGCGTCGTCCTGGCGATCGTCGTCGGCGCGGCGCTCGCGTGCTCGGGCGCCCTCATGCAGGGCGTGTTCGGCAACCCGCTCGCCGAGCCCGGCGTCATCGGGGTGTCCTCGGGCGCGGCCGTGGGCGCGTGCGCGGTCATCGTCACCGCGGGCGCGCTCGTGCCCGGCACGTGGGTCGCCGCGGCGGCGTTCGTCGGCGGGCTCGTGACCACGTTCGTCGTCTACGCGCTCGCGCGCGCGGGTGGTCGCACCGAGGTCGTGACGCTCGTGCTCACCGGCATCGCGGTCAACGCGTTCGCGGGCGGGATGCTCGCGTTCTTCACGTTCGTGGCCGACCCGGCCGCGCGCGAGCAGATCGTCTTCTGGCAGCTCGGGTCGCTCGGCGGCGCGACGTGGCAGTCCGTCGCGGTCGTCCTGCCGATCGCGGTCGTCGGCGTCACCGGCGCGATGCTCGTGCGCCGCAGGATGGACCTGCTCGCGCTCGGCGAGCGCGCCGCGCAGCACCTCGGGGTCGACGTCGAGCGGCTGCGCCAGCTCGTCATCGTCCTCGTCGCGCTGCTCGTCTCCGCCGGGGTCGCGTTCACGGGGATCATCGCGTTCGTCGGGCTCGTCGTGCCGCACCTCGTGCGCATGGTGTGCGGGCCGAGCCACCGCACGCTCGTCCCCGCGTCCGTGCTGGGCGGCGCCGTCGTGCTGCTCGCCGCCGACCTCCTCGCGCGCAGCGCCGTCGCGAACGTCGAGCTGCCGCTCGGCATGATCACGTCGCTCGTCGGCGGGCCGTTCTTCTTCTACCTGCTGCGCCGCACGCGCTCGCGCCAGGGAGGCTGGGCATGAGCGACCTGCGCCACGAGGGCTCGTCGTTCCTCGGCTCCCTGCGCACCGCCGTCACCGGTGCCCGACGGCGGCCCCGCCTCCCGGGGCGTGCCGCGCCCGGCGACGTGGTCACCGCCGCGCAGGGCGTGTCCCTCACCCTCGGCGAGGCGCCGATCCTGCACGACGTGTCGGTCGACGTGCGCGCGGGCGAGGTCCGCGCGCTGCTCGGCCCGAACGGGGCCGGGAAGTCGTCGCTGCTGGGCGTCCTCACCGGCGACCTGCGCCCCGAGGCCGGCGACGTCACCGTGGACGGCCGCCCGCTCGCCGCGTGGACCCCGACCGAGCTCGCCCTGCGCCGGTCGGTCATGCTCCAGCAGGTGTCGCTGAGCTTCCCGTTCACCGCCGGGGACGTCGTACGCATGGGCCGCTCGCCGTGGCGCGGCACCCCGTTCGAGGACGACGACGACGCCGCGGTCGCCGAGGCGCTCGCCGCGACCGACGTCGAGCACCTCGCCGACCGGCACTTCACGTCGCTGTCCGGCGGGGAGAAGGCCCGCGTCGCGCTCGCGCGCGTCCTCGCCCAGCGCACCGCGCTCCTCATGCTCGACGAGCCGACCGCCGCGCTCGACCTCAAGCACCAGGAGCTCGTGCTCCAGCTCGCCCGGGCGCACGCCGCCGCGGGCGGTGCGGTGGTCGTCGTCGTGCACGACCTCTCGCTCGCGGCCGCGTACGCCGACCAGGTCACCGTGCTCGCGGGCGGGCGCGTCGTCGCCGACGGCGGTCCACGCGACGTCCTCACCGCCGAGCTGCTGAGCGGCGTCTACGACTACCCCGTCGAGGTCGTCGACCACCCGGGCGGCGGCGCGCCGATCGTCGTGCCGCGCCGCTGAGGACGACAGGGTGGGGAGCACGACATCCCCCACGCCTCTCCACGATGCGCAACCCGGGGGATCTTCTCTGCGCGGGGTCGAAGACCGTGGAGCACCGCCCGTCGAGAGGGCCCGGCCTAGCGACTCGCCCCGACGCCGCCGGGGAGCACCTCGTAGCGGTCGGGCGCGGCCGTGAACGACCCTCGCCCGCCGGTGATCGAGCGCAGGTCGAGGACGTAGCGGGTCAGCTCGGCCTCGGGCACGAGCGCGTCGATGCGCACGCGGCCGTCGGGCAGGGAGTCGGTCGAGGTGATGTGGCCGCGCCGCGCGGAGAGGTCGCCCATGACGTCGCCCTGCGCGTCGGGCGGGACGGTCACGGTCACCGCGGAGACGGGCTCGAGCACGACCGTCCCGGCCGTGGCGAGCGCCTCGCGCACCCCCACGCCGCCCGCGGTGCGGAACGCCATGTCGGACGAGTCGACGGAGTGCGCCTTGCCGTCGAGGACCTCGACGCGCAGGTCCACGACGGGGTAGCCGTGCGGCCCGCCGCTCTCCATGGCCTCGCGCGCGCCGCGCTCGACCGCGGGCAGGTACTGGCGCGGCACCGACCCGCCGACGACGGAGCTGACGAACGCGAACCCCTCGCCGCGCGGGAGCGGGGAGACGCGCAGCCGCACCACGGCGAACTGCCCGTGCCCGCCGGACTGCTTCTTCACGCGGCCCTCGACCTCGACGGCGCGCGTGATCGTCTCCCGGTAGGCGACCTGGACGGGCTCGGTCGTGACGCGGACACCGAAGGACCGTTCGAGCCGTTCGACGGCGACCGCGAGGTGCGTGTCACCGAGGCCGCCGAGGACCGCCTGGGAGCCCGTGAGGTCGACGTGCAGCGTCGCGTCCTCGGCGCGCAGCCGGGTGAGCGCGGCGGACAGCTTGTCGTCGTCGGACTGCGACACGGGCCGCAGCGCGAGCGCGTACACCGGTGGCCGGGGTGGCAGGTCCCGCGCCGCGACGGGCATCCGGCGGCCCGCGAGGAGCGTGCCGGTCGACGCGGCGGAGAGCTTCGCGACGGCGGCGACGTCGCCCGCGACGACCCGGTCCACGGCCAGGTGCTCGCGTCCGCGCAGCCGGAAGAGCCCGTGGACGCGGTCGTCCGCGCCGGTCGCCGTGCTCACGAGCCGGTCGCCCGTCGCGACGCTCCCGGACAGCACCTTGAACACGGACACCTGCCCGACGAACGGGTCGACGACGGTCCGGAAGACGTGGACGAGCGCGTCGCCCGCGGGGTCGGCCACGACCTCGGACGTCACGGCCTCGCCCGACCCGGCGGCGTCGGGCAGCGCGACGACGGCCGGGCGGTCCGCGGGGGACGGCCCGAGCTCGCACACGAGGTCGAGGACGCGGTCCACCCCGACGCCGGTGACGGCGGACGCGAGCAGCACCGGCACGGCCTCGCCCGTCAGCACCTCGTGCGCGAGCGTGCGCTCCAGGTCGGCCGGGCCCGGCTCGTCGCCCCCGAGGTAGGCCTCGAGCTGGTCGTCGTCGTGCGTGACGATCTCCTCGACGACCTCGTCGTGCAGCGCGTGCTCCTCGTCGCGGACGTCGGCGTGGACCTCCTCGTCGTGGCCCTGCCAGACCCCCTGCGCCCCGCCGCCGTACTCGCGGGCGCGCTCGGTGAGGACGTCGGCCACGCCGTGCAGCGTCTGCTCCTCCCCGAGCGGGAGCTCGAGCGGGACGAACGGCGCGTCGAACGCGGCGCGGAGCGCGGCGAGGACGGTGCGGAAGCTCGCCCGCGCGCGGTCCTCCTGGGAGACGACCACGATGCGGGGGATCCCCGCCTCGTCGCACCGCCGCCAGACCTCCTCCGTGCCCGACTGCACCCCGTCGACGGCGCTCACCACCACGACCGCGAGGTCCGCCACCGCGAGCGCCGCGTCCACGGACCCCGCGAAGTCGGGCGAGCCGGGGGTGTCGAGCAGCGTGACCTGGTAGGTCGTGCCGTCGGGCGCGCGCCAGTCGAGGTGCGCGACGCCGAGGCTCACGGAGATGCCGCGCGCGACCTCCTCGGGCTCGTGGTCGCACACGGTCGTGCCCTCCGCGACGGAGCCCGGGCGCGGGACGGCGCCCGCACGGTGGAGGAACGCCTCGGCGAGCGTGGTCTTGCCCGAGCCGCTGTGCCCGACGAGGGCGACGTTGCGGGTCGTGGCCGGGCCGGTGGACGTCGACGTCGTGGCCATGGCTGCCTCCTGGCGGCGGCGGGGCGCCGTGTCCCGCCGGGGTTCCAGGCTAGTGACGTCGAACGGATCGTGCCCGGGCCGGAGGTCCCGGCCCGGGCACGGGGCTACAGGTGGGCGTCCGCGTAGACGCGCAGGGCGTCGCGCACGAGCGTCGCACCCTCGACGCCGCCGTAGTTCTTCGCGAACCGCTCGTCCGCGACGTACATCTCGCCGAGGCCGACGACGTACTCCTTGACCGGCGCCGCGCCGGCACCCGGGGTGCCGGGGATGCCGCCGAGCCACTCGACGTGGCGGCGTGCGAGCTGTTGCGCCTCGTCGGACGCCGGGTCGACGCCCCGGGCGGCCGCCGCGGCCCAGTCCTCTCCGAGCGCGCGCGTGCGGTCCTGCCAGGCGGCGCGGTCGTCGTCGGACATCCCGCGCCACCAGGTGTCGCTCCGCGCGTACGCGTCCTTCCCCCAGCGGGCCTCGACCTCGTCGCGGTGCTGCGTGTGGTCGAACCCGTCGAACATGTCGTCCGCCATGAGCTCGCCACCTCCTTCCATCGTGGTGATCGTCCGTTCGACCGACGCGATCTGCCGCGCCAGCCGCTGCCGCTCCGCCCGCAGCCACCCGAGGTGGCCGCGCAGCGCCCGCACCTGGGCCTCCCGCCGGGCACTGTCCGACGGCGGCCCGTCACCCTGCCGGGCGGGCGGGCCGTCGAGCGCCTCGCGGATCGCGGGGAGCCCGAGACCGAGGTCGCGCAGGAGCAGGATCCGCTGGAGCCGGACGAGCGCGTCGGCGTCGTAGTGGCGGTAACCGTTCGCCGCGACCCGGCTCGGGGGCAGGAGCCCGACCGCGTCGTAGTGACGCAGCGTCCGGCTCGTCGTCCCGGCCAGGCGCGCGACCTCCTGGATGGACCAGTCGGCCGTGCGGGCGCCCGTCGTGCTCATCTCCCGCTCCTCCCGTGCGTCGGTGTGGTGCTCTCGTGCGGCACCGGGACCACGGTAGAAGTTGACATCACGTCAAGGTCAACTGCTTCGGGCCCCTCGTGTTCTCGATGCTGCTCGCGGGGCCGGTCTCGGGGGCGTCCGCGGTCGCGCTCCCGGAGACGGTCGCGTGCGCCACGTGGTGCCACCCGGCGTCGCGCGACGTCGCGGCGAGGAAGCACGCCCGGACGAACGCCACCTGGAGGAACAGGTCGTAGAGGAGCTCGGGCAGCACGAGCACGGCGAGCAGCCGACCCCGGGGCCCGTTCCGCCACACCGTGACCAGCCGTTCGAGCACGAGGACCCCGCCTACGGCGAGCCACGCCGGGACCACCCGGAACGTGCCCGCGACGACGGTCAGCGCCGTGAGCACGAGGAGGCTCGCGAGCATGAGCGTGCTCAGCACGAGCATCGCCTGCTGCCCGACGTACCGGGCGGTGACCCGCGTGAACCCGTACGCGCGCAGGTTGTCGAGCATCCCCTTGTACCAGCGCACGCGCTGGCGGTGCAGGTCGCGGCACGTCGGCATGAGCTCCGTCGTACAGGACATCCGCACCGGCGACGCGAGCTCGTAGCCGAGCGTGCGCAGCGCGAGGGTGAGCTCGGAGTCCTCGGTGATGGCGCCGACGTCGTACACGTCGCCGCGCCGCCCCGGGAGCCGGTCCCCGCGCGCGGCGGCGACCGCCCGCAGCGCCTCGGTCCGCACGAGCGCGGCCGTGCCCGTGAGGACGGACGTCCGCCCGGTCACGTCGATCTGCACGCCGTACCGCTCGTACTCGTCGGACTGGAGCTGCTCCAGCACCGAGCGCGGCGGTGTGCCGCGGAAGACGCCACCGACCGCGCCGAGCTCCGGGCGCGCGTCGAGCAGGTCGAGGCCGTCCTCGACGAACGTCGGGGCGATGGTCGTGTCCGCGTCGAGCACGAGGACGTTCTCCGCCTCCACCCCGCGCAGCGCCTGGTTCAGCGCCCCGGCCTTGCGGCCGGTGTTGCCGACCGTCTCGACGACGTCGGCGCCCAGGCGGCGCGCGGTCTCGACCGTCGCGTCGGTGCTGCGGTCGGACACGACGACGACCCGGTCGACCGGACGCGTCTGCGCCCGGACCGACGCGAGCGTCGTCGGCAGGGCCGCGGCCTCGTCGTGCGCCGGGACCACGACCACCACCCGTGGGAGCGTCGCCGCGCTCATCGGTGCTCCGCGAGCCGCTTGCGCAGGACGCGCGCCGTCATGACGAGCGCGAGCCCCGCCACGACGAGCGTCCAGGCTCCCACCACGTAGAAGCCCGCGATCGCTCCCGTCGTCGCGAGCACGGTCCCTGCCTGAGTCGTACCGAGCTGGTACACGATCCACCTCCTGTCGTCGTCGGTGGTTCCACCGTCCGTCGCACGGGCCGGTACCCATCCGGGCCCCGGACGCGGTGGAGCACCGCCCCGGACGCCGGGTGAGCACGCGGGGGCTGCGGAGGAGTGCCCGGCCGTCGGGCGGTGGGTACACGACGACGCCCGGCCCCCGCGGCGTGCGGGACCGGGCGTCGGAGGTGGCGCGTCAGGCGGTCGGTGCCGTCCCGCCGTCGGACGGGGCGGAGCCGGGGCCGGGGCCAGGGCCGTCGGACGGTGCCGGCGAGGGCGCCGAGGTCTCCTGCGACGGGGCGGCGCGGCGCCGTCCGAGGACGAACCCGACCGCCCCGCCCACCAGCAGGGCTCCGGCTCCCGCGAGAAGCGCCGCGGCACCCGGCGGGTACGCGCCCGCGGGGACGAACGTCGTCCCGGAGACCGGCGCGTACGCGAACCAGCCGAACGACGTCGGGCGGCTCGCGACCCAGAGCGCGGCGAGCAGCAGTCCCACCCCCAGCACGACGAGCGCCACCAGGACGACGGCGGCGCCGCGCGGACGGACCGGACGGGGCGCGGGCTGCTCGGGGGCGGTCACGTCCGCCATCGTCCCGGGCGGCGGCCCCCGCGGCAACCGACCGCGGCGCTACTCCCCCACGGTCCCGTCGATCGCCTCGCGCAGCAGGTCGGCGTGACCGTTGTGCCGCGCGTACTCCTCGACCAGGTGCACGAGGATCCAGCGCAGCGTCCAGCGCTCGCCCGTGTGCCGGTCGGCGCGAGCGCTCAGCCGGTCGAGCCCGCCGTCCGCGAGCGCCGCGTCGAGCACCGCGTCCGACGCCGCGACCGCGCGGTCGAACAGCATGCGCAGCTCCTCCGGCGAGTCGCCCGCCGCGGAGGTCCAGTCCCAGTCGCGGTCGTCGGCCCAGTCCGCCGTGTCGAACGGGGGCATGAGCTCCTCGCCGCGGAACACCTGCGAGAACCACTGCGACTCGACGAACGCGAGGTGCTTGAGCAGCCCGCCCAGCGTCATCGACGACGGCCGCAGCCGGTGCGCGAGCTCCGCGGCGTCGAGCCCGGCCGTCTTCCAGCGGAGCGTGTCGCGGTGGAAGTCGAGGAAGCCGCGCAGCGTGGTCACCTCGTCGGCGGCGACGGGCGGGTCGGTGCGGTGGTCGGTCACGGCGCCACCCTAGCGACCGCGCCGCTGCGCCCGCTCAGGGCAGGTCGGCCTCCCACGCGAGCCACTTGCGCCGCACCGCCGCCTCGACGTCGACGCCCTGGGAGCGCGCGAGCAGGAGCAGGTGCGCCAGGACGTCGGCGACCTCGTCCGCGAGCGGCGAGGCTCCGCCGTCGGGCCCGGGCGTCCCCGCGCCTCCGCGCGGGCGGGTGCGCCCCGTCGCGGCGAGGAACGCCTGGGTCAGCTCGCCGACCTCCTCGGTGAGCTTGAGCATGAACCAGTCCGGGTCGCGGTCGACGCCGAACTTGCGCGCGTACAGCGCCGACACCGCCTCGACGCGCTCGCCGAGCGCGGGCAGGGTGAGGGGCGCGTCGTCGTCCATCGCGCCAGCGAACCACCTGGCACCTCCGACCGTTCGGCACCCACGGTCCGCGTTCGGCAGCACGAGGTGCCGAACCCCGCACGACCTGCCGAACAGCGGACCTACCGCACGACGAGCGCGACGACGAGCAGCAGCACCGTCGCGACGATCTCCCCGATCCCGACGGCCCGCGGGCTCAGCCGTCGGCCCGGCAGCACCGCCGCCCGGGCGGTCGCGGCCGCGAGGAACGCCGTCGCCCACCACCACGTGGGGTCGTGCACGACGGCGACGACGCCCGCCGCGACGGTGACCGCCGCGTGGTACGCGACCGAGGCGACGACGTACGACCGCACGCCGCGCTCGCGGATCATCGTCTTGACGTAGAGCACCGTGCCGAACAGGTACGCGAGGAGCAGCGCGGCGACCAGCCAGACGACGGCCGGGACGGCGAGCACGGACGCACCCGCGCGCCGGCACGCGGCGTACGCGACCACCGTCATGAGCGACGCCGCGACCGTCAGGGCGCCGCCCGCGGCGACCGACCGCTCGGTGCGCCGCGCCGACGCCCACAGCCCGAGCGCGAGGAACGGCACGAACGCGGGCGCCCAGGCCGCGAGCGCCGGGTCGAGCAGGAGCACGACCGTCCCGAGCACGGCCGCAGCCGCGCCGTACGTGAGCATCGGGCGCCGGTAGCGGGGCCGGCGGCGGGACTTCAGCCACAGCCCGGCCGCGGAGTAGGCGAGGTACCCGACGAGCCAGAGCGCGCCGAGCGCGAGGGTCACCGGACGGAACCCGGCGTCCTGCACGCCGCGCACCGTGCCGACCACGAACGGCAGCAGGAGCATGGGCCACGCGCCGTGCTGGTTCGGCACCCAGCCGGGCGGACGTCGGGCCACCTCCCGAGGCTAGCGCCGCGGCGACCGGCTCCGGCCGCGCGGAGTCCCCCGTGCGCGCGGCCGCACGTCCCGGCCGCGCGGGACCTTCGTCCTGACCTTCGACGGCGGCCCGCGGCGCGCCGTCGTCCGCCGTCACGCGCGGTCGTCGGACTAGATATGGTGGCGCAGCCGTGATTCACACCCCACATGTTGGGGTACGGTCCGTCGCGCAACCCCTGCGCGCCGGCGAGAACCCGGTGGGCAGAGGGGACGAGCGATGACCGCCATCGAGCTCGACCAGGCAGCACCGCACCGCACGACCGCCACGCTGGAGGTCCTCAAGCGCGACGGCCGGCGACGGCCGTTCGACGACGCCCGCATCCGCGCAGCCGTGACGAAGGCGTTCGCGGAGGTGCACGGCGACCTCACGGCGACGCACCGCCGCCGCGTGGCGGAGGTCGTCGACCGGGTCGACGCGGAGATCGCCGCGCGGTTCGACGCGACCGTGAAGATCTACGAGATCCAGGGCGTCGTCGAGCACGTGCTCCTCGAATCGCACGAGTACGACGTCGCACGCGCCTACATCGACTACCGCGTGCAGCGTGACTTCGCGCGCAGCCGGGCGACGGACCTCAACCACTCGATCGTGCGGCTGCTCGACAAGGACTCGACGGTCGTCAACGAGAACGCGAACAAGGACAGCGAGGTCTTCAACACCCAGCGCGACCTCACGGCCGGGACGGTGGGCAAGGCGATCGGGCTCCGGATGCTGCCACCGCACGTCGCGAACGCGCACCAGAAGGGCGACCTGCACTACCACGACCTCGACTACCACCCCTACGCGCCCATGACGAACTGCTGCCTCATCGACTTCCGGTCGATGCTGTCGAGCGGCTTCCGGATCGGGAACGCGCAGGTCGAGCCGCCCCGTTCGATCCAGACCGCGACGGCGCAGATCAGCCAGATCATCGCGAACGTGTCCTCCAGCCAGTACGGCGGGTGCTCGGTCAACCGCATCGACGAGCTCCTCGCCCCGTACGCCGAGCGCAACCTGGAGAAGCACCTCGCGGACGCGCGCCGCTGGATCGCCGACGCCTCTGCGCACGAGGAGTACGCGCGCGAGAAGACGCGCAAGGACATCTACGACGCGATGCAGTCGCTGGAGTACGAGATCAACACCCTGTTCACGTCGAACGGGCAGACGCCGTTCACGTCGGTCGGGTTCGGGCTCGGCACGGGGTGGCTGGAGCGCGAGATCCAGCGCGCGATCCTCCAGATCCGCATCCGCGGCCTCGGCAGCGAGGGCCGCACCGCGATCTTCCCCAAGCTCATCTTCACGCTGCGCCGGGGGCTGAACCTCGACCCCGGCGACCCCAACCACGACCTCAAGCAGCTCGCCGTCGAGTGCGCGACGAAGCGCATGTACCCGGACGTGCTGTCGTACGACAAGATCGTCGAGCTCACGGGGTCGTTCAAGGTCCCGATGGGCTGCCGGTCGTTCCTCCAGGGGTGGCAGGACGAGCACGGCCGGGACGTCTCGGAGGGGCGCATGAACCTGGGCGTCGTGACGCTCAACCTGCCGCGCATCGCGCTCGAGGCCGACGGCGACCTCGACACGTTCTGGCGCCTGCTCGACGAGCGCCTGGAGACCGTGCACGACGCACTGGTCTTCCGCATCGAGCGCTGCAAGGAGGCGACGCCGGGCAACGCGCCGATCCTCTACGTCCACGGGGCGTTCGGGGAGCGCCTCGCTCCCGGCGACGACGTCGACCGGCTCTTCCGCGACGGCCGCGCCACGGTGTCGCTCGGGTACATCGGGCTGTACGAGGTCGCCGCCGCGTTCTTCGGCGGCGCCTGGGAGCACGACCCGCGGGCCAAGGAGCTCACGCTCGACGTGCTGCGGTCCCTGCACGCGCACGCCGCCGGGTGGACGGCGCGGCTCGGCTACCGGATCAGCGTCTACGCGACGCCGAGCGAGAGCCTGACCGACCGGTTCTGCCGCCTCGACCGGGAGCGGTTCGGCGCGGTGCCCGACATCACCGACAAGGACTACTACACGAACAGCTTCCACTACGACGTCCGCAAGAGCCCGACGCCCTTCGAGAAGCTCGACTTCGAGGCCGAGTACGCGCGGTACACGTCGGGCGGGTTCATCCACTACTGCGAGTACCCCGTGCTCCAGCAGAACCCGCGGGCGCTGGAGGCCGTGTGGGACTACGCGTACGACCGCGTGGGCTACCTCGGCACGAACACGCCCATCGACCGCTGCTACGCGTGCGGGTTCACCGGCGACTTCGACCCGACCGCGCGCGGCTTCGCGTGCCCGTCGTGCGGCAACGCCGACCCGCGCACGTGCGACGTCGTGAAGCGCACGTGCGGGTACCTCGGCAACCCGCAGCAGCGCCCCATGGTGCACGGCCGCCACGCGGAGATCTCCGCGCGTGTGAAGCACCTGCCGGACCCGGCGTCGGCGTGACCGTGGCGCGCACCCCCGGCTCCGGCTGGCGCTCGGACCGCGTCAGCCAGGGGTACGTCGCGGACTACAAGCCGTTCGTCATGGTCGACGGCGAGGGCGTGCGCTGCTCGTTGTACGTGAGCGGGTGCCTCTTCGCGTGCGAGGGCTGCTTCAACGAGGCCGCGTGGAGCTTCCGCTACGGGCGCCCGTACGACGACGCCCTGGAGGACCGCGTCCTCGCCGACCTCGCGCACCCCGCCGTGCAGGGCCTGTCCCTGCTCGGCGGGGAGCCGTTCCTCAACACGGGCGTGTGCCTGCGGCTCGTGCGCCGCCTGCGCGCCGAGCACGGCGACCGCCGGGACGTGTGGTGCTGGACGGGCTACACGTTCGAGGAGCTGCGCGCGGGGACCGCGGACCAGCGCGCGCTCCTCGCCGAGGTCGACGTGCTGGTCGACGGTCGGTTCGAGCTCGCGCGCCGCGACCTCACGCTCGCGTTCCGCGGCAGCACCAACCAGCGCGTGCTCGACGCGCGGGCCTCGCTCGCGACGGGGCGCGCCGTCCCGTGGGTGTCGGACCGCGCGACGACGAGCGCCTGACGACGGCAGCCCCGGGGCCGCCGGATCACCGGGACGCGCGGCGCCGAGGAGCGGGGTCCGGCTCGGCAGGACGGCGGATGCTCCCGATCATCTCCCACGTGGCCATCGTCATCCGGAGGGTTCCCCAGAGGAAGAGGACGAACCCGCAGAGGTAGAGGGCGGTGAGCGCGCCGCGCGGGACAGGTGTGGTGACGTCGGGAGCGTCCGGGGCGACGACGACGGCGGTGAGGAAGGAACCCACGGCGGCGGCACTGAAGAAGATCACGCAGGCGATCACCGCGAGCACGAGCCCGGAGACCGCCTTCTTCGCCGGCGTGGTCCACGACATGTCGTCCTCCTGGTGGTCGGTTGCGCTCGACGATCTCATGGACGACCCCCGCCCACCACGACGACCCGTGCGGCGTCCGGCCCGGCGTCGGTCGCCGCCCGTCAGGAGAGCGGACGATCGGGTACGTCTCCCGGACGATCGGGCACCCGCGGGCCGACGTCCGCGAGGAGGCTGGGCACGGCTGCTGCTCGACCGCCCCTCCCCCGCCCCCGCACCACCCGCCCGAGAGGAGACGACCCGTGCCGTCGTCCCGGCCCCACGCCGCCCCGGCCTCGCGCCACGCCGTCGCCGTCCGTCACGTGCACTTCGAGGACCTCGGGGTGCTCGCCCCGCTGCTCGAACGGCGCGGCTACCGGGTCTCGTACGTCGAGGCCCCGAGCGACCCCCTGCCCGTCGGGTCGCTCGACGACGCGGACCTCGTCGTCGTCCTCGGCGGCCCCGTCGGCATCGGCGACGCACCCGGCTACCCGTTCCTCTCCCGCGAGATCGCCGCCGTGCAGGCGCGTCTCGCGACCGGCCGCCCGACGCTCGGCGTCTGCCTCGGCGCGCAGGTCCTCGCCGCGGCGCTCGCCGCCGACGTCGCACCCACCGGGCGCACGGAGATCGGCTACGCACCGCTCGACCTCACCGACGACGGGCAGCGGTCCGTGCTGGCGCCCCTCGCGGGCGTCCCCGTCCTGCACTGGCACGGTGACGCCTTCGCGATACCGCAGGGCGCGAGGCGGCTGGCCGCGACGCCGGGGTTCCCGAATCAGGCCTTCTCCCACGGCCGCTCGACCCTCGGCCTCCAGTTCCACGTCGAGGCCAACCCTGCGCGGATCGAGCAGTGGCTCGTGGGCCACGCCCACGAGCTCGCCGGCGCGGGGATCGACCCGCGAGCGCTCCGCGAGGACGCCCGCCGGCACGGTGCGGCGCTCACGGCGGCGGCCACCGCCGTCCTCACGTCGTGGTTGGACGAGGTGGAGGACGACCGGTGAGGCGTCAGACGGTCTTGCGGGTGCGGCGGATGCCGACCCACAGCCCGACGGCGCACGTCACCGCCGCGGCGACGAAGCCCCACAGCACGTCGGGGTCGGCGAACGACCCGGCGAGCAGCGCGCGCTCCGCGTCGACGATGTAGGTCAGCGGGTTGAAGAGCGCCGCGGTGCGCATCCACGCCGGTCCGGCCTCGAGCGGCAGCATCATGCCGGAGAGGATGAGCAGCGGGAACAGCAGCGACTGCTGCACGCCCCAGAACAGCCACTCGCGGTTCTTCGCGGCGAGGGCGAGCGCGATCGACAGCGCGCCCACCCCGATGCCGAACAGCCCGAGCAGCAGCAGCCCGACGAGCAGGTGCAGCGGGTAGAGCGTGAAGCCGAAGGGGACGCACACGAGCGCGATGAGCAGCCCCTGCACGACGAGCGGTGCGAACTCCTTGAGCGAGCGCCCGACGAGGATCGCGGAGCGGTCGAGCGGCGTCGCGAGCACCCGCTCGTAGGAGCCGGTCATCATCTCGTAGAGCAGGTTCGACCCGCTCATGGACGTGCCGAACAGCGAGATCATGACGATCACGCCCGGGACGAACCACTGCAGCGTCTCGGCCGTCGACCCGCCGCCCCCGGGCGCGCCGCCGCCGAACCCGCCGACCGCGCCCGTGAGGAGCGGGCCGAAGAGGCCGAGGAAGATCAGCGGCTGCAGCAGCGAGAAGATCAGCGTGAACGGGTCGCGCAGCACGAGCAGGATCTCGCGCGTGAAAACGGCCCACGTATCGCCGAGGAACTTCGCGACGCCGGTCCGCATCGCCGTGTCGGCACCGGCGGCCGGTGCCCCGACGCGCGCGCCCGCCAGGTCGGTCCGCGTGCTCATGCGGCCTCCTCTCGCAGGCTGCGGCCGGTGAGGTTGAGGAAGACGTCGTCGAGGCTCGCCTGCTTGAGCTCCGCCGAGCGCACGGCCAGCCCAGCGACGCGCAGCGCCTCGATGGCCTCCGGGAGACGGTCGGCGCCGTGCGTCGTCGAGATGCGGACCGTCACGACGCCGTCCGGGCCGGTCGTGGTCGCGACCTCGCCCGCGTCCTCGGCGAGGGACGCGCGGACGCGGCCGACGACGTCGGGCACCGTTCCCGGCGACGCCTCCCCCGGGGCGCCGCCACCGGGCGCCGGGACCACGGCGAGCGTGATGACGTCGTCCGCGTGGTCGTGCTTGAGGGAGTCCGGGGTGGCGTCGGCGATGATCTCCCCGTGGTCGATGACGACGACGCGCTCCGCCATGCTGTCGGCCTCGTCGAGGTAGTGGGTCGTGAGCACGATCGTCATGCCGTAGCGCTCGCGCATCGCCGCGATGTGCTCCCAGAGGTTCGCGCGGGCGTGGGGGTCGAGGCCCGTGGTCGGCTCGTCGAGGAAGAGCAGCGGCGGGTGGTTCATCAGCCCCAGCGCGACGTCGAGGCGACGGCGCTGGCCGCCGGACAGCGACTGGACGGTCCGCTTCTCGAGCCCGCCGAGGTCGAGGGCGTCGAGGAGCTCGGCGGCGCGCCGCGTGTACTCGGTGGGCGCCAGCCCGTAGAAGCGGCCCTGGTTGTGGAGCTCGTCGAGCACGCGGTAGGAGAACCCGCCGCCGTTGCCCTGGCCGATGAAGCCGATGCGCGAGCGGACCCGCGCCGGGTCGCGCGCGACGTCGTACCCGGCGACCTCCGCGGTCCCGGCGGTCGGTGCGAGGAGGCTCGTCAGCATCCTCAAGGTCGTGGACTTGCCGGCCCCGTTCGGGCCGAGGAAGGCGACGAGCTCGCCCTCCCGGACGTCGACGTCGATGCCCTTGACGGCCTCGACGGTCTCTTTCTTGCGGTGGAAGGTCTTGGTCAGGCCGCGGGCTCGGATCACCGGAGCCACCCTCTCGTACGCCGTACTGAAATGGAGCGACCACGCTAGCATACGGTGTACGGGAAAAGGCAAGCCTTCAGCGCGCGACGGCGCCGGAGGCGAGATCCCGCGGGAAGTCGGGGAGGATACGGACGTGACGACCGACCCGACCGACGCCCGCGCGGCCGACCGTGCGCCGTCGGCCACCGCGCCGACCCCGCCCGCGACCCCGGACCCCGAGGACCCCGAGGGTTCCGAGCGTCCGCGCGGCGTCGCGGCCGCCGCGGACGCCGGGGTCGCCTCCGCGGTGCAGGCGGCCGAGCACGCGCGCGCCCAGTTCACCGAGATCGTCCGCACCCCCGAGATCACGCGCCGCCTCGCGCTCCTGTGGGACCCGCCCGCCCCGGCGACGCGCGGCCGCAAGCCGCGCCTCACGCTCGACGACGTCGTGCGGGCGGGGATCGCCGTCGCGCAGGAGGGCGGGCTCGACGCGCTGTCCATGCGCCGCGTCGCGACCGAGCTCGGCGTCGGGGCGATGTCGCTCTACACCTACGTGCCCGGCCGCACCGAGCTCGTCGACCTCATGATCGACCGCGCGTACGCCGAGCTCGACCTGCCCGCTGCGGGAGCCCCGTGGCGTCCCGCGCTCGCGCAGTACGCGCACGAGCTGTGGAACCTCTACCTGCGCCACCCGTGGATCCTCCAGACCAACATGTGGCGCGCCCCGCTCGCGCCGCACGTGCTCGACGCCCAGGAGGCCGGGCTGCGGACCATCGTCGACACCGGTCTCTCCGAGCTCCAGGTCGTCGACACGCTCGGCCTCGTCGACAACTACGTCCAGGGCCTCGCGCGCGCCACGATCGCCGAGCGGACCGAGCGCGACGCGACCGGCGTGGGCAACGACGAGTACTGGACGACCCTCGGCAGCTTCTGGGAGGACTGGTTCGACGTCGAGCGCTACCCCGTCATGACGCGCGTCTACGTCGCGGGCGGCTTCGACGCGCCGCAGGGGCCCTTCGACGCGAGCCTCGACCGCCTGCTCGACGCCGTCGAGCTGGCCATCGACAGCGCGAGCGCCGACCGGTCCGACGACCCCGCCGCCGCGCCGGAGGACCCCGACCCCGCAGGCTAGGGAGGTCGTGCCGAAGGTCCCGCGCCACGACGTCCGTCCCGGCTGACGTGCGGGCGCCACCCCTGGCAGGATCGACCCATGGATCCCCGCGCCGGCATGCCCGCCCAGCCCAGCGACCTCATCGACGTCGACGCCGTGGTCGGCGCCTACTACGACCTCGCGCCCGACGTCGACGACCCGGCCCAGAAGGTCGTGTTCGGCACGTCGGGCCACCGGGGGTCGAGCCTGGACCACGCGTTCAACGAGGCGCACATCATCGCGATCACGGCCGCGATCGTCGAGTACCGGCGCTTGCAGGGCACCGACGGGCCGCTGTTCATCGGGCGCGACACGCACGCGCTGTCGCTCCCGGCGTGGCAGACCGCGCTCGAGGTCCTCGTCGCCGCGGGCGTCCAGACGTACGTCGACGCGCGCGACTCGTTCACCCCGACCCCCGCCGTCTCGCAGTCGATCCTCCTGCACAACGAGGCGACGACGGTCGACGGCGTCCGCACCACCGGCCCCGGCCTCGCCGACGGGATCGTCGTCACGCCCTCGCACAACCCCCCGCGCGACGGCGGCTTCAAGTACAACCCGCCGCACGGCGGCCCCGCCGGGTCCGAGGCGACCGGCTGGATCGCGGACCGCGCGAACGAGATCCTGCGCACCGGCGTCGGCAGCGTGCCGCGCGTGCCGCTGACCCAGGCGCTCACGTCCGAGCACGTGCACAAGCACGACTTTCTCACCACGTACGTCGACGACCTGGCGAACGTCCTCGACCTCGACGTGATCCGCGACTCCGGCGTGCGGATCGGCGCCGACCCGCTGGGCGGCGCGTCGGTCGAGTACTGGGGCGAGATCGGCGAGCGGTACGGGCTCGACCTCACGGTCGTCAACCCGCAGGTCGACCCCCGCTGGGCGTTCATGACGCTCGACTGGGACGGCAAGATCCGCATGGACTGCTCCTCGCCGTACGCGATGGCGTCCCTCGTCGCGGGCATGACCGGGGAGTCCGGGAACGCCGAGGGTGGCGCACCGTTCGACGTCGCCACCGGGAACGACGCCGACTCCGACCGCCACGGGATCGTCACGCCCGACGCCGGGCTCATGAACCCCAACCACTACCTGGCCGTCGCGATCCAGTACCTCTACGGCGGCGCGCGCGAGGGCTGGCGCGACGACGCCGCGATCGGCAAGACGCTCGTGTCGTCCGCGCTCATCGACCGCGTCGCGGGCGGGCTCGGCCGTCGGCTCGTCGAGGTCCCCGTCGGGTTCAAGTGGTTCGTGCCCGGCCTGCTCGACGGCTCGGTCGGGTTCGGCGGCGAGGAGTCCGCGGGGGCGTCGTTCCTCCGCAAGGACGGCCGCGTCTGGTCCACGGACAAGGACGGCCTGCTCCTCGCGCTGCTCGCGTCGGAGATCATCGCGACGACGGGCCGCACGCCGTCCGAGCACCACCGCGACCTCGTCGAGCGCTACGGCGAGTCCTGGTACGCGCGCGTCGACGCGCCGGCGACCCTCGAGGAGAAGGCGACGCTCGGCAAGCTCTCGCCCGAGCAGGTCACCGCGACCGAGCTCGCGGGCGAGCCGATCACTGCGAAGCTCACGAACGCCCCCGGCAACGACGCCCCGATCGGCGGGCTCAAGGTGACGACCGAGAACGCGTGGTTCGCGGCCCGGCCGTCGGGCACGGAGAACGTCTACAAGATCTACGCCGAGTCGTTCGTCTCCGCGGAGCACCTGTCCCAGGTCCAGGCCGAGGCGAAGGACGTCGTCTCCGCGGCCCTCGGGAGCTGACGACCCCGCCGAGGTAGAGGCGTGGTCACGACCACGCCTCTACCTCGCGAAACCGGGGCTCTACCTCGCGGGACCACGCCTCTACCTCGCGGGACCGGGGATCTCCCTCGCGAGAGGGGCTACGTCGTCCGACGGCGCTCGCGGGCGTCCCACGTGTCCGTCGCGACGCGCTGGGCGTCGCGGAGCGCGCGGGCCGGGTCGACGCCCTTGGGGCAGACCTGCGTGCACGCACCGATCTGGATGCACGGCCAGGCGCCGAGCTCGGTGTCGAGGACGTCGGCGCGGTCGAGCTCGCCCGCGTCGCGCGAGTCCTCGTCCCAGCGGCGCGCCGTCGCGACGACGGCCGGGCCGAGGAAGTCGGGCGCGACGTCGAGCTGCGGGCACGCCGCGTAGCAGAGCATGCAGTCGATGCACTCGGCGAAACCCTTGAACGCGGCGAGCTCGCCCGGCGTCTGCCGGTGGCCCGACGCCGGCCCGACCGCCCGCAGCACGTCGCCGCCGTCCGGCGTCCGCGAGCCGTCGACGTCCTCGCCCACCTCGACCCCGGCGCCGGCCCCGGTCCTGGCCCCGGCCCCCGCCCCGACCCCGGCCGAGGGCGGGTCGACGAGCGGGAGGCGCGTGGCGCCGTCGGGCACGAGCCAGGGCTGCACGGTGGCGAGCTTGCCGAGGAACGTGTCGGTGTCCACGACGAGGTCGCGGAGCACCTCGGCGTGCGCGAGCGGCTCGACGACGAGGCCGGACGTGCGGTAGCCGCGCACGAACGTCTCGCACCCGAGCACCGGGCGTCCGTTGACCATGACGCCGCAGCTCCCGCAGACCGCCATCTTGCACGACCACCGGAACGTCAGCGTGGGGTCGGCGTGGTCCTTGACCCACTGGAGCGCGTCGAGCACGGACGTGCGGTCGTCGTAGGGCACGTCGAACACGTCCCGCCCGCCGGCGCTCGCGCCGTCGGGCGACGTGCGCGCGACCTCCAGCCGCACCGTCTGCTCGCTCACGCGCCCTCTCCCTCCTTCGCCGAGAACGACGTTGTCGTCGTCTCCGGGCCCTTCCCGGCAGCAACCCCGTGCTCGGCGGGGGTCCCGGCACCCACCGGGACGTGCGCCACCTCGATGGTGCCGCCCGCGCCGAGGCGGACCTCGGAGTGGCGCGCCACCGCGTCCGGCGCCGGGAAGTCCAGCCGCTGGTGGGCGCCGCGCGACTCCTCCCGCGCGAGCGCGGCGGCGACGGTCGCGTGCGCGACGAGCAGCGTCGCGCCGAGCTCGACGGTCGTCGCCCAGTCGGTGTTGAGCACGGCGCTCGTGTCGGCGACGCGCACGTCGTCGTACCGGGCCCGCAGGTCCTCGACGGCCCCGAGCGCCCGCCGCAGGCCGTCGGCGTCGCGGTAGATCCCGGCGTCGGCGTCGAGGACGCGCCCGAGCTCGGCCCGGATCGCGGCGGGCGGCTCGGTCCCCCGGCCGCGCATCGCGAGGTAGCCGTCGGCGATCTCGGCGGCCCGGTCCACGACCGCGGGACCCGTCGGGAGGGCCGAGGGCCCGCCGTCGGCCCTGGGCGGACCGACCTCCCGCGACCACGCGAGCGCCGCCTCGCCCGCCGCGCGCCCGACGACGAGCGTCTCGACGAGCGAGTTGGACCCGAGCCGGTTGGCGCCGTGCAGGCCGGTGGAGGCGCACTCCCCCGCGGCGAACAGCCCGGCGACGCCGGTCGTGCCGCGCGCGTCGGTGCGGATGCCGCCCATCGTGTAGTGCGCCGTCGGGCGGACGGGGACGGGCTCGTCCGCCGGGTCGACGCCCGCGAACTGCTTGGCGAGGCCGGTCACGAGCGGCAGCCGCTCGGCGAGCCGCTCCTTGCCGAGGTGCCGCAGGTCGAGCAGGACGACGCCGCCGTCGGGCGTGGGGATCGTGCGGCCGTCGCGGTCGGCGTGCCAGAACGCCTGCGACAGGCGGTCGCGCGGCCCGAGCTCCATGGTGCGCGGCACGGGCGCCCCGACGGGCGACTCGGGGCCGAGGCCGTAGTCGGCGAGGTAGCGGCGGCCGTCGGCGTCGAGCAGCACCCCGCCCTCGCCGCGCGCGGCCTCGGTGAGGAGGATGCCGCTGCCCGGGAGGCCGGTCGGGTGGAACTGGAGGAACTCCAGGTCGCGCAGCGGCACGCCCGCCCGCAGCGCCATCGCGGTGCCGTCGCCCGTGCAGATGCCCGCGTTCGTGCTGGTCCCCCACGCGCGCGCCGAGCCACCCGTGGCGAGGACCACGGCGGGGGCCTCCAGGAGCAGCGGCTCGCCGCGGTGCTGGTCGTGCACGACGACGCCGCGCACCCGGGCGTCCGGGCCGCCCGGGTCCTCGACCACGAGGTCGAGCACGTGGTGCTCGTCGTACCGGCGGACGGGACCGTCGGCGCCGGAGTGCCGCAGCGACGTCTGGAACAGGGTGTGCAGGAGGTGGAAGCCGGTCTTGTCGGCGGCGAACCAGGTGCGCGCGCGGCTCATGCCGCCGAACCGGCGGACGGCCACGTCGCCGGCGTCGGTGCGCGACCACGGCAGCCCCCACCGCTCGAGCCGGTAGAGCTCGCCGGCCGCGCGCTCCACGACGAACCGGACGGCGTCGTCCTCGCACAGCCCCGCGCCGCCCGCGAGCGTGTCGGCGACGTGCTGCTCGAGCGAGTCGTCGTCCCCCACGACGCCCGCCGCGCCGCCCTCGGCGGCGACCGTGTGCGAGCGCATCGGGTACACCTTCGACACGAGCGCGACCACGGGGGCGCGACCGACGTCGCGGGCCGCTGCCTCGGCGACGGCGAGCGCCGCGCTCAGCCCGGCGGCGCCGCCCCCGACCACGACCACGTCGGCGCGCTCGACGCGCAGCGCGGTCACCGGCGTCCTCGGGGCGTGCGGGAGAGGCCGGCCGGTCCGGGGCGTGCAGGGCGGAGCGGGGGGAGAGCGTGCCGAGGCATAGGGGAAGGGTCCCCGCGCCGCCGGGGCAGCGCAACAGGCGAAGGTCCCGGTCCGGGGCCCCATGGGCACCGCTCCCCATCGAGCCCGCGGCCCGTCTGTGGGTAAGGTCCGTGCGGAACCCCTCCCCGAACCACCGGAGCACTCATGCGTCCCGCCCGTACCGCCGCCCGCCTGACCGTCGCCGCCGCGCTCGCGCTCGGCCTCACCGCGTGCACCGTCGCCGTCGACGGCGGGGACGCCCCGAAGACGTCCGCCCCCGAGGAGACGACGACGGAGGAGTCCGCGCCCGCCGAGGACGCCGAGGAGACCGACGACGCGGCGGCGGAGACCGGCTCCGACGGCGAGCTCCCCGACTGGGCCAACCCCGTCGCGACGCCGGGCGAGCAGATCTCGACGTTCAACGTCGGCGACGTGCGCGTCGACGTCTACCAGGTGGGCGTCACGCAGGCCTCGAAGGACGGCCTGTTCGTCGACCCGGACACCAACCAGCCGCTCATCGCCGCGGGCGACGACATCGTCTTCATCAACTACGTCATCACGAACGAGGGCGACCCGATCGACCTCGGCTCGAGCCTCGTGAGCATCGACGAGCGCTACGACGACTGGCCGTACATGCAGGGCATGGACACGATCGTCGACGACGCGCTGTACGAGGCGCAGGGCGTGCACGACGACGCGATGCACAACCAGGCGTACCGCGAGCCGTCGGTGTACCCGTTCGCGACGGGCCAGTCGTACTCGTACGCGACGAACTTCCGCTACCAGCCCGGCTCGCCGATCACGTTCGACGCCGTGATCACGCCCGTGGACGCGGAGGGCGAGCTCCTGCACGACGAGCGCATCGAGGGCGAGGGCACCGGCACGATCTCCTGACGCCGCCCGCGCCTGCCGCGAGAGCCCCGGCCCCGACGGACCGGGGCTCTCGTGCGCTCAGCGCCGGGTCAGGTCCTCGTACTCCGGGTGCCGCTCGACGTACGCGCGGATGAAGGGGCACAGCGCGACGACGCGCTCACCCGACTCCCGCACGCTGTCGAGCGCGCCGGCGGCGAGCGCGGACCCGACGCCGCGCCCCTCGAACGCGGGGTCGACCTCGGTGTGCGTGAAGATCACCGCGCCCGGCTCCCGCACGTAGGCGGCGAAGCCGGCGACGACGCCGTCGTCGGTGCGGGCCTCGAAGCGGTCGCCCTCGTCGGTGACGGTGACGGTGGGCGTGCGGGGTGCGGGGCTGTCGGTCATGCCGCCATCGTCGTCGGCCCGGCGCCCCCGGACAACCACGGCGCGACCCCTGAGACGGCGGTCACGTCGGGCGTGGCGACACGGATTCGCTACCGGCCGGACGGCTTCCGGGTGCGACACTGGGACGGTGGTCCAGGATTCCCCGTCGCGCGCTGACGACCCCGAGAACCCCGAGCACCGGCGGGACGACCTGACGACCGAGGGGACGACGTCGGGCACCGCGCCCGACGCCGAGGTCCGGGCCTCCCGCAACCCCTACCGCGCCGTGCTCACGCTGCCCGGCGCGTGGCGGTTCTCCGCCGCGGCGCTCGTCGCGCGCCTGCCGATGTCGATGGTCGGCATCGGCACGATCCTCATGATCCAGGGCATCTACGGCGAGTACGCGCTCGCGGGACGCGTCGCGGCCGCGCTCGTCGTGGCGCAGGCGGTCGTGTCGCCGCAGATCGCGCGCCTCGTGGACCGCACGGGGCAGCGCGTCGTCATGCTGCCGCTGCTCGCCGCCGCGACGCTCGGGCTCGGCGGGCTCATCCTGTGCGCCGTGCTCCGCGCGCCCGAGTGGACGCTCTACGTGTTCGCCGCCGTCTCCGGCGCGACGCAGGGGTCGTACGGCTCGATGGTCCGCGCGCGCTGGACGCACGTCGTGCCCGACGCGCGGCGCCTGCACACCGCGTACTCGCTCGAGTCCGCGCTCGACGAGCTCGTGTTCGTCGTCGGGCCCGTGCTCGCGACCGTGCTCGCCACGAGCGTGTCGCCGTCGGCGGGCCTGATCGTCCCCCTGGTCGCGGCCGTCGTGGGCGGGCTGTGGTTCCTGTCCCAGCGCGCGACCGAGCCGCCCGTCGTCGTGCCCGAGGCCGGCGTCAAGCAGCGCTCGGCCATGCGGTCGACGGGGATGGTCGTGCTCGCCGTGATCTTCGTGGCGATGGGCATCGTGTTCGGCGCGACCGACGTCTCGACCATCGCGTTCGCCGAGGAGGAGGGCCAGAAGGGCGCCGCCGGCGTCATCCTCGCCGTGTTCGCCCTGGGGTCGCTCATCTCCGGCCTCGTCTACGGCGCCCGCCACTGGGTGTCCCCGCTGTGGCGCCGGTTCGTCATCGGGATCGTCGCGCTCGCCGCGGGCGTCTCGCTGTTCTTCTTCGTCACGTCGATCCCCGTCCTCGCGGCGGTCATGTTCGTCACCGGGTTCGCCATCGCGCCGACGCTCATCAACGGCAACAACCTCGTGCAGAACCTCGTGGCCCCGACCCAGCTGACCGAGGGCCTCGCGTGGGTCGGGACGTCGCTCGGCGTCGGGGTGTCGATCGGGTCGTCCGTCGCCGGGTCGCGCATCGACGCGGGCGGCGCGCACGCCGGGTTCGAGGTCGTCGTCGCGGCGGCCGCGCTCGCCGTCGTGCTGGTGCTCGTGGCCCTGCGGTCGCTGCGACGCAGCGCCGACCGCGAGGACGTCACGGACGGCACGCCGGCCCACTGACGGGGGCGCCGGATCGCGCCCGGGGAGCATCGACCGGATATCGGTCCGGCCGCGGCCGGCGTGACGCTCAGGCCGGGTCGGCGCCCGAGAGGTGGGCCCGCTCGCCCTCCTGGTCGAAGATCGTGAGGATCTCGACCGGGCCGTCGTGCGCGCCGAACGAGTGCGGCACCATCGTCGAGAACTCCGCCGCCTGGCCCTCCTGGACGAGGATCCGGCGGTCCGCGAGGTAGACGACGGCCGTCCCGGACAGCACGGTGAACCACTCGTGCCCCGGGTGGACGCGCTGGTGCTCCGGCCCGACGGCGCGCTCGGGCGTGAGGCGCATCTTCGCGACCATCGTCCCGGTCCGCTCGCGCGACAGCAGCCACGTGGTCTCCCCCGGGCGGCGCTGCGGCTCGGGCCGGATCACGACGTCCTCGTCGTCGACGGGCTCGACGAGCTGGTCGAGGGTCGTACCGAGCGCGCGGGCGATCGGCACGAGCTGGTCGAGAGCGATGCGCCGGTGCCCGGTCTCGATCCGGCTGAGCGTGGACGGGCTGAGGAAGCAGCGCGCGGCGAGCGCGTCGAGCGTCCAGCCGCGCGCGAGCCGCAGCCCGCGGATGCGCTGCCGCACGACGGCGTCGAGGTCCGGTTCTTGCGTCATGAGCAAGATCCTATGCTCAGCACGCACGGCCGTCCTACGGTGGAGTCATGGACCTCCCCGCCCCCGGGCGCCACGCGCCCACCCCCGACGCCGCCGAGGACTCCCCGCACCGCGCCGGTCACGCCTCCGGGCACGTCCACGAGCACGGGCACGCCCCCGGCGACGCGCCCGGGCACGGGCACACCCACGCCCACGGCCCGCACGACGGCGCCGGGCTGGCCGAGCTGCTCGAGCTCGACGCGCTCGTGTTCGAGGATCTCCTCGACGAGGCCGTCGCGGTCGCCGTCGGGCACGCCCCGGCCCCGACGCGCGCCGTCGTCGACCTCGGCGCGGGGACCGGCACCGGCACCCGGGCGCTCGCGCGGGCGTTCCCGGAGGCCGAGGTCGCCGCCGTCGACGCGGACGCCGCGATGCTCGACCGCCTGCGCGCCCGGCTCGCCGGGACCGGTCTCGCGGACCGCGTGCGCACCGTCGAGGCCGACCTCGACGCCGGGTGGCCGCCCGTCGGCGTCGCGGACGTCGTGTGGGCGTCGGCCTCGCTGCACCACGTCGCCGACCCGGCGCGCGTCCTGCACGACGCCCGCGACGCGCTCACCCCGGGCGGCCTGCTCGTCGTCGTCGAGATGACCGCGACGTCGCCCGTCCTGCCCGACGGCGCGGACCACACCGACCTCGCCGCGCACCTCGAGAGCGCCATGGCGCACGCCGGCTGGAACCGCTACCCCGACTGGACCCCGTACCTGACCGACGCCGGGCTGGAGGTGGTGGACCGGCGCGAGCCAAGCGCCGTCGTGCCGCCGGGGCCGGACACGTCCCGCTGGGCGCACGCCACCGCGCTGCGCCAGCGCGAGCACCTGGCGGACCAGCTGGAGCCCGCCGACCTCGCCGCGCTCGACGCCGTGCTCGCCGCGACCGCGCCCGGCACCACCGACCACACCGTCCGCGCCCGGGGCGGCCGCGTCGTCTGGGCCGCCCGCCGCCCCCGCTGAGTGCATCGAACAGTCGCCGTCCGGGCCGATCCCCGCGACTGTTTCACGCACTCAGCGGTGGACCCCCGTCCCCTGCCGAGGAGAGTCATGGACACCACCACCGAGAAGAACGCCCCCTACGACGTCGCGATCGTCGGCGGCGGGCCCGCCGGGCTGAGCGCGGCGGTGACGCTCGCGCGGTCGCTGCGGTCCGTCGTCGTGCTCGACGCCGGCGAGCCCCGCAACGCGCCCGCGGAGGGCGCGCACAACCTGCTCGGGCGCGAGGGCGTGCCGCCGCGCGAGCTGCTCGCCACCGGCCGCGCCGAGGCCGAGGGTTACGGCGCCGAGGTCCGCGACGCGCGCGTCGCCCGCGCCGACGGCGACGTCGGGTCCGGCTTCACGCTCACGCTCGACGACGGCGGGACGGTCCGCGCGCGCCGCGTGCTGCTCGCGACCGGCCTCGTCGACGAGCTGCCCGACGTCCCCGGGGTCCGCGAGGGCTGGGGGTCGAGCGTGCTGCACTGCCCGTTCTGCCACGGGTGGGAGGTGCGCGGCGAGCGGATCGCGGTGCTCGCGACCGGGCCCGCCGCGGCGCACCAGGTGCTGCTGTTCCGCCAGCTCACCCCGCACGTCACGCTGTTCCAGCACACCGCCCCCGAGCCCGACGACGCCACGTGGGAACAGCTCTCGGCGCTCGGCGTGCGCGTGGTCGAGGGGCAGGTCGCGTGGCTCGACGTCGACGGCCGGTCCGTGCGGTCGGTCGTGCTCGCCGACGGGACGTCGTTCCCGGTGGACGCGGTCGTCGTCGGGCCGCGGTTCGTCGCGCGCGGCGAGCTGTTCGAGCAGCTCGGCGGGACGCTCGAGGAGCAGCCCCTCGGGCGGTTCGTGCCCGCCGACCCGCGCGGCCAGACCGCCGTCCCGGGCGTGTGGGCCGCAGGCAACTCGAGCGACCTCATGGCGCAGGTCGGCGCGTCGGCGGCGGCCGGGGTCATGGCCGGCGCGGGGATCCACGGGGAGCTCGCGCAGGCCGACGCGGCGGCGGCCGTCGCGCGCCGCCGGACGCCGTTCGCGGCGCACGCCGAGCCCGCAATCTGAGGGGGCGACCCCAGGCACCCGGGCCGGGCTCGCGGTCGAGAGCGACCGCGCGCCCGGCCGCGCGGAGGGTGACGCACGAGACGCCCGCTCGCGCTGCGCGGCCGGGCGGCCCGTCGCACGATGGAGGACGACCCCAGCCCACCGTGGAGGTACGTCATGCCGTTCGGAATCGGTCGCTCCCCGCAGGACAAGCGCAACCGCACGGTCGCCGACCTGCTCGTCGCGCAGCTCATCGAGGCGGGGGTGCGCCGGATCTACGGCATCGTCGGCGACAGCCTCAATCCCGTGGTGGACGCCGTGCACCGGTCCAACGCGGGCGAGAACGCAGGCAAGGGGATCGAGTGGATCCACGTGCGCCACGAGGAGGCCGCCGCGTTCGCCGCGGCTGCCGAGGCCGAGGTCACGGGCAGCCTCGCGGTGTGCGCGGGGTCGTGCGGGCCGGGGAACCTCCACCTCATCAACGGCCTGTACGACGCCAACCGGTCGCGCGTGCCGGTGCTCGCCATCGCGAGCCACATCCCGAGCAAGCAGATCGGCACCGGGTTCTTCCAGGAGACCCACCCCGACCGCCTGTTCACCGAGTGCTCCGTCTACTCGGAGATGATCTCGAGCGCCGAGCAGGCGCCGCGCGTCATCAACTCCGCGATCCACCACGCGTACGGCGCCCGCGGCGTCTCCGTCCTCACGCTCCCGGGCGACGTCGCCGACCTCGACGCCCCGGCCGCCGTGCCCGACGTCGCGTGCCGGCCCGCTCCCCCGCGCGTCGTCCCCGACACGACCGCCGTCCAGCAGCTCGCGGACGCGATCGACGCCGCGAAGAAGGTCACGATCTTCGCCGGCGCGGGGGTGCGCGGCGCGCACGACGACGTGATCGCGCTCGCCGACAAGATCGCCGCGCCCGTGGGCCACTCGCTGCGCGGCAAGGAGTTCATCCAGTACGACAACCCGTTCGACGTCGGCATGTCCGGCCTCCTCGGCTACGGCGCCGCGTTCGACGCCATGCACGACTGCGACCTCCTCGTGCTGCTCGGCACCGACTTCCCGTACGACCAGTTCCTCCCGGAGTCGGTCCGTACGGCGCAGGTCGACGTCGACCCGACCCACCTCGGGCGGCGCACGCGCCTCGACCTCGCCGTCGTGGGCGACGTCGGCGAGACGGTGCGCGCGCTCCTGCCGCTCGTGAAGAAGGCGCGGTCCCGCAAGTTCCTCGACTCGATGGTCGCCAAGCACGAGAAGGCGATGACCGGCGTCGTCGGGGCGTACACGAAGAAGGTCGAGCGCACGACGCCGATCCACCCCGAGTTCGTCGCCGACACGCTCGACCAGGTCGCCGCCGACGACGCGGTGTTCACCGTCGACACGGGCATGTGCAACGTGTGGGCCGCGCGGTACATCACGCCCAACGGGAAGCGCCGCGTCATCGGGTCGTTCATCCACGGCTCGATGGCCAACGCGCTCCCCCACGCCATCGGCGCCGCCGCCGCTGGGCGCGAAGGGGGCCGCGAACGCCAGGTCGTCGCCATGGCCGGCGACGGCGGCCTCTCGATGCTGCTCGGCGAGCTCGTGACGCTCAAGCACTACGACCTGCCGGTCAAGGTCGTCCTGTTCGACAACGCGAGCCTCGGCATGGTGCGCCTCGAGATGCTCGTCGACGGCCTGCCGATGTTCGGCACCGAGTCGCCGCACGTGGACTACGCCGCGGTCGCGAACGCGATCGGCATCCCGGCCGTGCGCGTCGAGAAGCCGAAGGACCTGCGCCGCGCCCTCCAGGAGGCGCTGAACCGGCCGGGGCCGGCGCTCGTCGACGTCGTCACCGACCCCCGGGCACTCTCGATCCCGCCGAACATCACCGCGGGCCAGGTCCGCGGGTTCGCGGTCGCGATGAGCAAGGAGGTCCTCGGCGGCGGCATGGGCGAGGTCGTCTCGATGGCCCGCGCCAACCTGCGCAACGTGCCCCGCCCGTGACCGACGAGCCCACCCTCGCCGACGTCCGCGACACCGCCCGGGAGGTCTTCGGCTACCGCGACCTGCGCCCCGGGCAGCGCGAGGCGATCACCGCGCTCCTCGACGGCCGCGACGTCCTGCTCGTGCTGCCCACGGGGGCCGGCAAGTCCGCGGTCTACCAGCTCCCCGGCCTCGAGCTGCCCGGGCCGACGCTCGTCGTCTCGCCGCTCATCGCGCTCCAGCAGGACCAGGTGCGCTCCCTGCTCGAGCTCGGCGACGACGACGCGCGGGCCGCCGCCGTGAGCTCGGCCGTGCCCGCGTCCGAGCGCCGCGCCGCGCTCGAGGCCGCCGCCGCGGGCGAGCTGGAGTTCCTCTTCCTCTCGCCCGAGCAGCTCGCCAACGAGGAGGTGCTCGACGCCGTCCGCGCGGCCCGGCCCAGCCTCGTCGCGGTCGACGAGGCGCACTGCGTCTCGACCTGGGGGCACGACTTCCGGCCCGAGTACCTGCGCGTCGGCGAGCGCCTCGACACGCTCGACCCGCGACCGCCCGTGCTCGCGCTCACCGCGACGGCGTCCCCGCCCGTGCGCGAGGACGTCGCCGAGCGCCTGCACCTGCGCGACGCCGCGGTGATCGTCCGCGGGTTCGCCCGCCCGGGGATCGCGCTGGAGGTCGTGCGCACGGTCGAGGCGGCGGACAAGGACCGCGCGGTCGTCGAGCGGGTGCGCGCGGAGGCCGAGCACGGCGTGGGGATCGTCTACGTGGGCACGCGACGTCGCACGACCGAGGTCGCCGACGCGCTCGCGGAGGCGGGCCTGCGCACCGCGGCCTACCACGGCGGGCTGCGGCGGGCCGAGCGCGACGAGGCCCAGCGGCGGTTCACGGACGACGAGGTGGACGTCGTGGTCGCGACGTCCGCGTTCGGCATGGGCATCGACAAGCCGGACGTGCGGTTCGTCGTCCACGCGGACGTCCCCGGTTCCCCGGACTCCTACTACCAGGAGGTCGGCCGCGCGGGCCGCGACGGCGAGCCCGCCGTCGCGGTGCTCTTCTACCGGCCGGAGGACCTGGGCCTCCAGCGCTACTTCGCGGTCGGCGTGCCCGACCGCGACGACCTCCGCGAGGTCGCGCGCGCCCTGGGCCGGGGCGGCCCGGCGTCGGGCTCGTCGTCGTCAGGAGGGCGGGCGCGGCTGCCGCGGCGTCTCGCACGCCTGCGCGCGCTCGTGGAGGACGCGCGGGCGCTCGCCGGCGAGGACGCGCGCCCGGGTGCGGTGGCCGACGTCGCGCACGAGCTCGCGGAGGCCCGGCGCCGGGTCGACGACTCGCGCCTGCAGATGATGCGCGCGTACGCCGAGACCCCGCAGTGCCGCCGCCAGTTCCTGCTCGCCTACCTCGGCGAGGAGCTGCCCGAGCCGTGCGGGCGCTGCGACAGCTGCTGGGCCGGGACCGCGGAGGAGAGGGCCGCCGACGACGCGTCCGCGCCGTGGTCGACGGGCACGACGGTGCGTCACCCGGAGTTCGGCGAGGGGACCGTCATGGGCTACGAGGGCGACGACCGCGTGACGGTGCTCTTCGAGACCCACGGGTACCGGACCCTGAGCCTCGACGCGGTGACGGACCAGGGCCTGCTCACGGCGTCCTGACCCGCGGCCGGTGGCCGGCGCGGGCGCGCGTCCGGCGCCGCCTGCCCGGGCGGTAGCATCGCCGCGTGCTCACCAGGACGACGGTCACGGACGACCAGCTCGCGGCGCTCGTGGCGCCGCTCGGCGACGCGCTGCGGTCCGAGCCGCTGAGCGGCGGGATGTTCGCGAGCGTCTTCGCGGTCGACCTCGCCCCGCGGCCGGGCGCGACGCCCGACGACGTCCCGGGCCGCGTCGTCGTCAAGGTCACGGGCGCCGACACGTCCCGGCTCCTGCGCTACGAGCACGGCATCCCCGGCACCGAGGCGGCGGCATACCGGGCCGCCCACGCCGCGGGCCTGCCCGTCCCGCAGGTGCTGCACGCCGACCTGACGCGCGAGCACGTGGACGGCGACGCGCTCGTCGTGACGTTCCTCGACGGGACCCTGTGGAGCGCGCGCGAGGCCGACGCGGCGGAGTCCGCCGCCGTCCGCCGCGGGCTCGGGTCGTTCATGGCGCGGCTGCACCGGATCGCGGGCGACCGGTTCGGCTACCCGGCCCCCGCGTCGGACCTCGCCGCGGCGACCTGGCCCGACGCGGTCGTGCGCATGGTCGACGCCGTGCTCGACGACGCGCGCACGTGGGGGGTCGAGCTCCCGGAGGCCCGGGTGCGCGACGCCGTCGCCCGGCACCGCGAGGTCCTCGCCCGCGTCGAGGTCCCCCGGCTCGTGCACGCGGACCTGTGGCCGGGGAACGTGCTGCTCGCGCCGGACACCCCGCGGATCGTCGGCGTGCTCGACGCCGAGCGGTCGCTCTGGGGCGACCCGCTGTTCGAGCTCGCGGGCGCCGACCAGCTCGGTGCCGGGCCCGTCGACGCGGACCTCCTCGCGGGCTACGCCGCCGAGGGCGGCGACCTGGGCCTCGGCGACGGCACGCCCGGCAGCGGCGACCCCGCCGCGTGGACGCGCCTGCGCCTGTACCGCACCTACCTGTCGTGCCTCCTCGCGGTCGAGGTGGTGCCGCGGGGCTACGAGGGCGACTGGGTCGAGGGGTACGCCGGCACGGCCCGCGCCAACCTGCTGCGGATGCTGGACGAGCTGGGCGTCTGAGACTCCCCCGTGGGGAGTCCTCCCCATGTGACGTACCCCCGGATCGCCCCACGGCACGGTCGGGTCACGGTAAGGTGTGCGTACGTTCACGACAACTCCACACGCCACTCCCGCGCCGTGGCCACCCGTCCGAGGGGACCTCGCATGATCGCGTTCATCGTCATCGGCATCGCCGGACTCGCCCTCCTGCTCCTCTCGCTGCTCGTCGGCGAGATCGTCGACCTGGGTGACGGCGCGGTGTCCGGGACGACGCTCGGCGTCGGTGGCGTGGTGTTCGGCGCCGTCGGCGTGATCGTGGCCTCCAACGACCTGCCGACCTGGCTCGCGTACGTCGGGTCCCTCGTCGTGGCGCTCGTCGTCATGGTCCTCGTCCAGCTGCTGGTCAAGAACCTGCGCGCGTCGGAGGACGGCGTCCCCGTGTCCCTCGTGGGCGTCCAGGGCACCGCGACCACCGCGATCGACCCCGCGCGCGGCGAGGTCTCGCTCGACGCGGCGCACGAGCTCGAGCGCCGCCTCGCGTGGTCCGACGAACCGATCCCGGAAGGCGCGCGCGTCGTCGTGCTCGAGCAGTCCGGGAGCCGCGTGCGCGTCCAGCGGCACTACCCCAACGACTGAGGTCCGACGGACCAGACCACGACGCCCCGCGCGTCGTCCCGTGGGTGCTGCGCACCCGCACGACTGCCGCACGTCCTGACCTGCCCGCACCCACGGAAGGAGACGCGCCCCGGCGCGGACCATGTTCGACGACACGAACCTCATCACGACCCTGGCGATCGTCGCCCTGGTCATCGCGTTCTTCGCGGTGGTCATCTTCATCAGCAAGCGCATCCGCCGCGTCCCGCCGAACGAGGCCCTGGTCATCGTGGGCCGCGGCGCGGGCCGCAAGGAGGCCGGGGGCAGCGGGCAGAAGGTCGTCGTCGGCGGCCGCACGTTCGTCTGGCCGATCCTCCAGCAGGGCTTCTCCATCTCGCTCGAGCAGCGCCAGATCGGCATCACGGTCGAGGGCGTGGACAAGAACCGCATCAAGATCGCCATCAAGGCGTCGATCAACTTCAAGGTGCGGGGCGACGAGGAGGGCGTGCGCCGCGCGGCCCAGCGCTTCCTCTCCCAGCAGGGCACGCTCACCGAGATCATCAAGGAGTCCCTCGAGGGCTCGCTGCGCTCCATCGTCGGCGACATGACGATCGAGCAGATCATCTCCGACCGCAAGGGCCTGTCCGACCGCGTCGTCGAGTCCACGAAGGCCGACCTCTCGGAGCAGGGCCTCCAGGTCGACCTGCTCAACATCTCCGACATCTCGACGCCGGGGTCGGACTACCTCGCGAACCTCGGGCGCGCCGAGTCGGCCCGCGCCCGCCAGGTCGCCGAGGTCTCCGAGGCCGAGGCGCAGCGCGCCTCGGAGTTCGCCGTCATCGAGGCGGCCGAGCAGATCGCCGAGCGCCAGAAGGCCCTCGACCTCAAGCGCGCCGCGATCAAGGCCGACACCGACCGCGCCAACGCCGAGGCCGAGGCCGCGGGCCAGCTCGCGCGCGCCGAGCAGGACCGCCTCGTCGCGCAGCAGGAGCGCGAGGCGCTCGCCGAGCAGGCGCGCGTGACGCAGGAGCGCCTAGACATCGAGGTCCGCAAGCCCGCCGAGGCCAAGGCGTACGCGGAGGTCCAGGAGGCCAACGCGCGTCGTGACGCCGCGAACGCCGCCACCGAGGCCGACGCGTACAAGCGCACCGTCATCGCCGAGGCGAACAAGACCGCGGCCATCCAGGACGCCGAGGCGTCCGCGCAGGCCGTGCGTCGTGCCGGTGAGGCCGAGCGCGACCGCCAGGTCGCCCTCGCGGCCGGTATCCGGGCCGAGGGCGAGGCCCGCGCCGCGGCGATCGAGGCCGAGGGTCGCGCCGAGGCGGCGGCGACCGACGCCAAGGCCGACGCGCTGCAGAAGTACGGCGAGGCGGCGCTCGTCCAGGAGCTCATCGAGCGCCTGCCCGAGATCGTGCGGGCCGCGGCCGAGCCGATCGGCAACATCCAGGGCATGACCGTCGTCTCGACCGACGGCGCGTCCGCGCTCACGAAGAACGTCGCGTCCGTCCTGGGCGAGGGCCAGGGCGTCATCAAGCAGCTCACCGGCGTCGACATCAACCAGCTCATCGCCAACCTCGCGGGCACGCAGCTCGCGGGCTCGGGCGACGCGCCGACCAACGGCACGTCGCACTGACCCACCCCGCCGAGCATGCGGCCGTGGCCCGTCCGGACCTCCGGGCGGGCCACGGCCGTCTGGTGGGCGGGCCGGTCGGCGGGCGGGGCGTGAGGCAGGTCAGGCCCAGCCGAGGCGGCCGAACGCGTTGAGCGCGAGCAGCACGCCCAGCGCCCCGAGCACCCAGCCCGTCATGTCCGTCGCGTTCTTCGTGAGCCACCGGTCGAGACGGTGCAGCACCGGGTCGACCGCACGCGCCGCGACGAGCCGGCCGAGCAGCAGCAGGAGCGCGGGAGCGACCATGACGACGCAGTACGCGGCGAGGATCGCAGCGTTCCCGGGCCAGCCGACGTCCGACGTCGTGACGATCCCGATCGCGGCGAGGTACGGCAGCATCGTCCCCACCTCGATCGCGACGGCACCGAGGGCCAGCCCCATGAGCGGCAGCACCGACGAGCGCGTCCGGACCACCCCGGTCCCGACGGCGTCCGCCTCGATCCCGAGCGCACGCTCGCGCCACCGCGAGAGCCTCCCCGGACGCGGGGGCGCCGACGGCGCCCCTGGCCCGGCGGTCCCGGCACCGGCACCGGTCCACGGGCTGGGCCCCACGGCGTCGGGCCGGCCGGCGGCGGACGGGGCGGCGTCGGACTGCGCGGCCTTGCGCGCCGCGCGCTTGCTGTCGAACCGGAAGCTCAGCGCGAACAGCCCGATGCCCAGGAGCAGCTGCACGATCGCGGCGGCGCGTGTGTCGAGCGCGTCGCCGAACCGGTCGAGGAACGCGCCCGCGCCGAGCAGCACGACGATCCCGACGGCGAGGTAGAACCCCGCCACCGTGCCGAGGTACACGAGCACGCGCCCCGCACGCAGCCGCCCGGGCGCGAGCAGGAGCCACACGGGGATGAGCAGCGTGCCGAAGCTCGTGGAGTCGATGAGCGCCAGCACGACGAGCACGCCGGCCATCGCGGCCAGGCCGAGGCCCGGACCGCCGACGGCGTCGAGGTCGAGGGGGAGGTCCATGGCCCGAGCCTCCCGTCCGGGCGCGCGCGCGTCGTCCGGCGAACGACCGACCCGCGCGCCGCACCGCGGGCCGCGGAGGAGCGAGACGGGCGCAGTTCCGGGGAGCGGGCGCGGGCGTCGTACACCGTTCGACCGATCCGCTGCCCGGCGGGCTGTGCTGGGATGGGGGCGTGAGCACGCACGACGGCGGGACGCAGGACGCGCGCGCCACCGCGCCCGGGCGGGCGGGGCGCTGGCGCGCGCTGACCGGTTCCCTCCGCGGAGTGTGGCGCATCGAGGACCGGCGCAACGACCTGTTCTCCGCCGTGACGACGTTCGTCCTCGGGTGGGTGCTGCTCGAGGTCGGGCTCGTCGGCATCGTCCGCGCGTCGTTCGTCGTGGAGCCCCCGCACGCCTGGTGGCGCGTCGCGCTGCTCGGCGTCGGGTGCCTCCTCATCCTCGTCAAGCGCGCGCACCCGATCCTCGCGCTCCTCGGCGGGGTCGTCGTCACCGCCGTCGACCTGCGGTGGGGCGGGAGCCTCGCCCTCATGCTCGTCCTGTGGGACCTGCTCTACGCCGCGGCGCTCTGGTCGCGGCCCCGGGCGCGCGCGTGGCTCTGGGGCGTCGCGGCGACGGTCGTGGCGGTGGGCGCCGTCGGGGCGGGCGAGGCCACGCGGGACGTGCGGGAGTTCGTGTACATGGGGCTCCAGCTCAGCGCGCTGCTCCTCGTGCCGATGTGGTGGGCCACCAACGTGCGCACCACGAGCGAGCTCGCCGAGGTCGCGAGCGAGCGCGCCGACCTCGCCGCGCGCGAGGCCGAGGCGTCGGCCCGCACGGCCGACCTGGAGCGCCAGCGCGCGAGCGACCTCGAGCGCATCGCGCAGCTCGACCGGCACGAGGCCGTCCGCGCGGAGCGGGCCGCGATGGCGCGCGACCTGCACGACGTCATCGCGTCGCACCTGTCGACCATCGCCATCCACTCCGGCGCCGCGCTCGCCCTCCCGCCCGACGCCGCGAAGGACCGCGCCGCGCTCGAGCAGGTGCGCGCGAGCGCCGTCGCGTCGCTCGACGAGATGCGGTCCATGATCCTGCTGCTGCGCACGGAGGGGCGACGCGAGGACGGCGGTGCGTCCGACGCCGTCGTCGCCCCCGGCCGCCTCGCCGGACTCGACACGCTCCTCGCCGCCGCACGCGCGACGACGACCGTCACGCTCCACGACCCGGACGGTGTCGCCGCGTCGCCCCTGCCCGCGGCGGCGGACCAGGCGCTGTTCCGCATCGCGCAGGAGGCCGTGACGAACGCGCTCAAGCACGCGCCCGGCGCCCCGGTCGTCGTCGAGCTCTCCCGGCACGGGGCGGCCGTCGTGCTGGAGGTGCGCGACGACGGCGCCCCCGGCTCCGGGACGGTCGAGGCGCCGCTGAGCGCCGGCACCGGCCTGCTCACGATGCGTGAGCGCGCCGACGGTCTCGGCGGCACGTGCAGCGCCGGCCCGCTGCCCGCGGGCGGGTGGTCCGTGCGCGCCGAGATCCCCGTGGCCGGGCTGCCCGTCGAGAGGCAGGACGCGTGACGCGACGACCGGTCCGGGTGCTCCTCGCCGACGACCACGCCGCCATCCGGGCGGGCCTGCGCCTCCTGCTCGACGCCGCGCCCGACGTCGAGGTGGTCGGCGAGGCCGCGGACGGCACCGCCGCGGTCACGAACGCCCGGGCGCTCCGGCCCGACGTCGTGCTCATGGACCTGCGGATGCCGGGCGTCGACGGCATCGAGGCGACACGCGTCATCACCGGCGAGCGCCTCGCCGAGGTCCTCGTGCTCACGACGTTCGACCTCGACGAGTACGTGGACGGGGCGCTGCGCGCCGGGGCCGCGGGGTTCCTGCTCAAGTCCGCCGAGCCCGCCGCGCTGATCGACGCCGTGCGGCGCGTCGCCGACGGAGACGGCGTCCTCGCACCCGAGGTCACCCGCCGGCTCCTCGCCGCGTTCGCGCGCGACCCCGTGCCCGACGCCGCCCCCCGGCCCCACTCGGGATCGCGCCCGGGCGGCGCGGACGGTCCCGGGGACCCCGCGGCGTCGGGCGGCGGGGGCGTCGTCGACGACCGGCCCGACCCGCGGCTCGCCGACCTCACGCCGCGCGAGGTCGACGTGCTCGCGGCGCTCGGCCGGGGCCTGTCCAACCAGGGCATCGCGACCGACCTCTACATCACCGAGGCCACGGCCAAGACGCACGTCTCACGCGTGCTCGCGAAGCTGGGCGTCGCGACCCGCATGCAGGCGGCGATCGTCGCGCGGGACTCCGGCCTCGCCTGACCGCCCCTTGCACCCGACCGCCAACCACGCGCCCGACGCCCGCCCGAGCACGGGGTTACCGACCGGAACCCGCCCGATCCGGTCGCCGACCCCGTGCTCGACGGGTGGGCGGGGGCGGGGCGTGGGCGGCGGGCCGGGGTCGGCGCCGGGGCGGGGCAGGCGAGGGGTCGGGTCGTCAGGGCTGGTCAGGCCGGGGCCAGGTCCGGGCTCTGCACGACGAGGGCGGCGTGCCGGGCGCCCGCCCGCATCGCCTCCTCGACGCCTGCACCGCGCAGGTGCGCGTCGAGGAACCCGGCGAAGAAGCCGTCACCGGCGCCGTTCGTGTCGACGACGTGCGGCACGGGCTGTGCCGGGACCTCGACGAAGCCGCCCTCCGGCGTGAGCGCGACCGCGCCGCGCGAGCCGTGCGTGCAGACCACCAGGCGCGCGCCCGCCGCGACCCGGGCGGCCATGAAACCGCGCCAGTCGTCGAGCCGGTCCCCGCTGAGGAACACGTGCGTGCCCGCGTCGACCCAGGGCCGGTGGAAGGCGGACTCGCCGTCGTAGTCGTGCAGGTCGACCCAGACGTCGCGGCCTCGGGCCACCGCGAGGTCGAGCACCGGGAGGGCGGGCAGTGCCAGGTCGACGACGACGGCCCGCGCCACGTCGAGCGCGGCGACCGTGGCGTCCCATGCCTCGCCCTGGGCCGGGACCTCGCCCGGTGCGCGCAGGTAGACCGAGACGCGGCCGCCGCCGTCGTCCATGAGGTTGAGGTGGCTCTCGGTGCGGCCGTCGGGCGAGGGCTCCGCGAGCACCCGCACGCCCGCGCTCTCGAGAAGGGACCGGACGCGCGCGCCGTCGTCGTCCGCCCCGAGCACGGTGCGCAGGAGCACCGACCGGCCGAGGCGCGCGAGGTTGAGCGCCTTGCCCGCGGACGTGCCGCCGACCGTGTGCCGGTGCGACCGCGCGAACACGGTGTGGGGCGTGGGAGCGGGCAGCTCGTCGAGCTGGACGAGGAGGTTCCACGACGCCGGCCCGGCCACGAGGACCTCGGCCTGCGGGGCCGCCATCAGTCCGTCACCGTGATGCCGAGGCTGTGGGCGAACGTCGCGGCCAGGCGGGCGAGCTGCATCGAGTCGATGGTCGAGCCGCGCAGCGACTCGATGCCGCCGAGCTCGTCGATCTCGGCACCGCGCAGGTCCACGTGGGCGAGCGTGGCGCCCTGCACGTCGAGCCGGCGCACGCGCGTGCCCTCGAACGCGACGCGCAGCGCGTCGGACGCGACGAGGTCGAGCTCGTCGATCGTGCAGTCGGTGAACACCACGTCGCGCAGCGACGCGCCGCGCAGGTTGACGAACCCGAGCTTGCACCCGACGAACCGCACCCCGGCCCACGACGACTCGTAGAGCTCGGCGGACCCGAGGCGCGCGCCCCGCACCTCGACCTCGCGCCACCGGCCGCGCGTCCCGCGCACCACCGGGACGTCGAGGCGCCCCAGCATGACCTCCGTGAGCGTCACCGCCCCCAGGTCGGCCTCGTCGGCGCGCACCTGGTCGAGCCGCGTGGAGAACACGGTCGCGCCGTGCAGGTCGAGCCGGTCGAGACGGAGGTCCGTGATCTCGAACCCCTCGAGATCGGCCTCCGCCTCGAGGTCGTAGGCGTCGCCGGGCTGGAGGTCGTCCAGGACGACCGGGTCGATCGCGGGTGGTTCGGTCGTCGGCTTCTTCGGGGGCACGCCCCGAGCCTAGGAGTCTCCACCGACGCCCTGCGCCGCGGGCGTCCGCGCCTTGACGACCTCGAAGATCGCCGTCCAGCCGTCCCGCCCGTGCCCGGCGGCGAGCGTGCGCTCGTAGTGCGACAGCACGGCGCGCGGCAGCACGTCGTCGACTCCCAGCTCCTCGCTCGCTCCGAGGACGTGCGCCGCGGTCGCGCCCATCATCGTCGCGGTGCTGAGGTGGCCCGGGTGGACGCCGGTCTCGAACTCCGCGCCCGGCGGGCCGTCGCCCGCGATCATCGCGGGCGTCTCGACGAGCGTCCGCAGCGCCTCCGGGACGAAGTTCGTGGGTGCGACCCCGGCCGCCTGCGCGAGCGCGGCCGCGTGCGCGACGCCCGACAGCGCGGTGAGGAACACGTCGAGCTGCGCCTGGTACAGGAGCTGCGCGAGCCCCGGGTCATCGCCGAGGTAGCGGGGTGCGCCCAGCAGCGCGAGCGTGGTCTCGTGCGCACGGAACGCCGCCTCCGGACCGCTGTAGTACACGTACGCGTCGGCGCCCCCGACACCTGGTGGGGGCGTCATGACGCCGCCCGTGACGAGCGTCGCGCCGTGCTCGTCCGCCCACCGGGCCGCGGTGCGGGTCTCTCCGGGGGTGCCCGAGCCGAGGTTGACGACCGTCCGACCGCGCAGGACCTCCGTCGCGGCGTCCAGGACGTCGTGCATCGCGGCGTAGTCCGTCAGGCTCAGCAGGACGAGGTCGCTCGCCGCCACGGCCTGGGCCGCCGTCGTGGCGAGGACCGCGCCTTCGGCCACGAGCGCGTCGGCGCGCGCCGGCGTCCGGTTCCACAGGGTGACGGGGTGGCCCGCGGCGAGCAGCGTGCGGACCATCGCCTGGCCCATCGGGCCCAGGCCGATCAGGGTGACGGGGGCGGGTGTGCTCATCGTGCTCCTCCTGCGGTGACGGTGCCGACGGGGGTGCGGACCGGGTCTCGGAGGCTCTCGACGGCGCGCGCGAAGCCGTCGGCGCCGTGGCCTGCCTCGATCTGACGGCGGACCAGCGCCTGGACGGCGGCGACGACGTCGGTCGCGAGCCCGGCCTCCGCGCTCGCCCGGACCATGTCGGACAGGTCCGAGAACTCGAGGCTCTGCTGGCCGGGGCCCGCGTAGTCACGGCGATCGATGACGTCGGCGTAGCCGGCGAGCTCCGACGTCATCGCCGCGATCCAGGGCGCGGCACGGCGTGCGAAGTCGCGCGCGCTCACACCCGCCGTCCCCACCATCGCGACGCCGTGGAAGAAGCCCGCGAACATCGCGTACATGCCCGCGAGCAGCGCCAGGTCGTAGAGCGGCGCGAGGCCCGGGTCCTCGCCGAACCACGTGCTCGCGCCCCACGTGTCGAGCACGGGGCGGGAGTCGTCGAACGCCGCGCGCGACCCGCTGTACAGGATCTCGGCCCCCGCCCCGCCGATCATGCCGGGGACGGCCATGATGCCGCCGTCCAGGTAGGCCGCCCCGTGGGAGCCCGCCCACGCGGCGAGCTCGCGCGACTCCTCGGGCGTCGTCGTCACGAGGTTGACGAGCGTCCGGCCCGCGAGCTCCTCCGCCACCGGGTCCAGCGTCTGGTGCACCGACGCGTGGTCGAGGAGGACCGCGACGACGAGCGGCGAGGCGGTGACTGCGTCGCGCACCGACGCCGCCTCGCGCGCGCCGGCCGCGACGAGCACGTCCGCACGTCCGGGCGTGCGGTTCCACACCGTGGTGGGGTGACCGACGGCGACGGTCCCGGCGGCGAGGGCGCGGCCCATCGCCCCGAGGCCGAGCACGGTGACGGGCCGCGTGACGGCTGCTGGGGCGGGTGACTGGTCGGGCATCGTTCCTCCGGGTCGGGTCGTGGGTCCTGGGGCGGCCGGCGGCGCGGCGTGCCCTCGCGGTCCACCCTCCCCGGCGTGCGGTCCCCCGGGAAGAACGCACTTCGAGGTGGGGTTCTCACCTCTGGGTGAGCGTGCAGGTCAGGGCGTCCCCCGGAACGGAACGGGTCTGCGACGAAGGAGCGAACGATGACGACGACGGTCCGCACCTCCCCCGGCACGGGGACGCCCACCGGCACGTCCACCGGCACCGCGCGGCGCGGGCCCTACGTCTGCGGGCTCGACGCCGCGATGGACGTCGTGAGCGGGAAGTGGAAGTCGCTCATCCTCTGGGAGCTCGAGGACCACGGCGTGCGCCGGTACGCCGCGCTCAAGCGCAGCCTGCCCGGGGTGAGCGACAAGGTGCTCGCGCAGCAGCTCCGCGAGATGGAGGCGGACGGCTTGCTCGTGCGCGAGGTGTTCCCGGAGGTGCCGCCGCGCGTCGAGTACTCCCTCACCGAGCACGGCAGCACGCTCAACGCGGCGCTCGAGTCCCTCGGGGACTGGGGTCGTGACCGCATCGAGCGGATCGGCGCCGCACGCCTCGGCTGAGCCGGGGCCTCAGGGCTCCGGGTGCAGGGCGTCGTAGCGCCAGAACCGGCGCTGGGCCCGCACGACGAGCCACAGCACGACGACGCACGCGACACCGCCCGCGACGGCGGCCCACGCCTCCCCCACCCAGGTGGCCTGCGCCCCGAGGACGAGCTCGCCGAGGCGGGGCCCGCCCGCGACGACGACGATGAACACGCCCTGGAGGCGGCCGCGCATGTCGTCGGGCGTCGCGGTCTGGAGGATCGTCTGGCGGAACACCGCGCTCACGGCGTCGGACGCGCCCGCGAGCGCCAGCGCGACGCTCGCCGCGACGACGCCGCCCACGAGGACGGTCGTCGGGGTGGTCGCGCCCACGCCGAGGAGCACGACGCCGAACAGCACGATCGACAGCCCGTAGGCCGTGATCGCCCACACGATGACGCGGCCCTGCCACCGCACGCGCGACAGGCCCCCGGAGAACACGCCCGCGAGCACCGCCCCGACGGCGAACGCCGCGGTGAGGACGCCCGTCGTCGCCTCGCCGCCCCCGAGGAACACGACCCCGGCGGCGGGCAGGAGCACGCGCGGCGAGGCGAGCACCATCGCGGCGAGGTCGACGAGGAACGTCGTGCGGACGTTGGGCTGGGTCGCGAGGTACCGCAGGCCGTCGACGACGGACCGCCACCCCACGACGCGGCGCCGGCGCCCCGCGGGGGCGGCGGCGACCGCGGCCGGGGCGCCGGGCCCGGCGGGCAGAGGCGGGATGTCGGGGAGCCGCCACACGGCCCACAGCGCGGCCGTGAACAGGACGGCGTCGATCGTGTATGCGACCTGGTAGCCCCACAGCGCGACGAGGAACGCGCCGCCCAGCGGGCCGACGGTGAGCGCGACGTTCCACGCGATCGTCTGGAGCGCGTTCGCCGCGGGCAGGAGCCGCGGCTCGACGAGGCGCGGGATGATCGCGGAGCGCGCCGGGTTGTTGATCGCGAACGCCGCGGACTGCGCCGCGACGAGCGCGTAGAGCACCCCGACCGAGTTCAGGTGCAGCCACGCCTGGACGGCGATGAGCGCGGTGACCACCCACAGCGCCGTCGAGGCCGCGAGCGCGACCTTGCGGCGGTCGTACGCGTCGACGAGCGCGCCGCCGTAGAGCCCGAGCACCACCAGCGGGACGAGCGCGCAGAGGCCGAGCACGCCGACCGCGAGCGACGAGCCCGTGAGCGCGTACACCTGCAGGCCGACGGCGACGACCGTGAGCTGCGAGCCGAGGTTGGAGATGCCGAGCCCCCACCACAGGCGGCGGAACGGCGGGGAGATGCGCAGCGGGGTCGTGTCGGCGAGAAGACCGTTGACTCGAGCCACGACCGCCGAGCCTACGTCAGCCCGCAGGCCGCGCGGGCAGACCGGCCGCGCGGGCCGGCCGGGCGCGGGACGCTCGGGAGTCGACGGTGGCATCCTGGGCGATCCCTGCGAGCTCCCGGAGAAAGGTGGAACCCGTGGCACCCTCCGCTGCGTCTAGCAGTCGTGAGGAACCGACGTCGGCCGAGGCGCCGACCGCAGCAGGGGGGCGGTCGGCCATGACGGACGTCACGACCGAGCGGTGGGGCGGCGCGCCCGAGGTGCAGGTCGTGCGCGTCGGCCTGACCGCCGAGGAGCGCTTCACCGAGTTCGCCCGGACGAGCTCCGCCGACCTGTACCGGTACGCGTACCTGCTGTGCGGGGACGCGCACCGGGCGCACGACCTGGTGCAGCTCGCGCTCGAACGGACGTTCCGCGCGTGGACGCGCGTGGGCGACGGGCAGCCGTTCGCCTACGCGCGCCGCGTCGTGGTGACGGCTCGCATCGACTCGTGGCGGCGCACCCGGAGGGAGGTCTCCGTGGAGCACGACACCCTCGTGGGTCTCGACGTCCCGGCGACGGGCGACTCGTCCGGGATCGAGGACCGGGACCGGGTCGTGCGGGCCCTGCTCGCCCTCCCCGTCAAGCAGCGGCGGGTCGTCCTGCTGCGCTACGTCCTCGACCGGTCCGAGGCCGAGACCGCCGCGGAGCTCGGGATCGCGGTCGGCACCGTGAAGTCGACCGGGTCCCGGGCCCTGGCCCGCCTGCGCACCCTGATCGCACCCGAGCACGGGACGGAGACCGAGCGATGAGCACGACGCCGGAACGCAGGACCCCGGACGACGAGGACCTCGTGGAGCGGGTGCGCGCCGCGCAGACCGCCGTCGAGGTGCCGCCCACGCTGGACCCGGACGCTCTGGCGCGCCGCGCGGTCCGGCGCGTGCGGGCACGACGGCGCGTGGTCGCCGCGAGCGGGTCGGCCGTCGCCGTGGCGGCGCTGGTCGCGGTCGCGGCGCTCCTCCCCGGGGCCCTGTCCCGCGGGTCGGCGCCGCCGCCCGCGCTCGCGGCGGCCCCCGCGCGGACCACCGCACCGGCGTCGGAGGGAGGGGCCCCCGCTCCCGCGGCGCCACCGCAGGAGCCCGCACGCTACCTGCCGGTGGGCGACGGCGAGCTGCCGGAGCTGCCGGGTGTCGAGCACGGCGTCGTCGGCACGCACCACGGGGACTACACCGTGCAGGGCGGGCTCACGTACACGCTGCCCCCCGGGGGGTGGGAGGTCGAGGGCGAGGCGTCCGGCGAGCCCGCGTCGGTCCGCTGGAAGGGCCCGGAGCACTGGGCCCCTCCGGGGTCGGAGATCCCCGCGGACGCGGTCCCGCCGCCCATGGTCGACTCCGGCGCCACGGTGAGCATCGACGTCGACCCCGGGGCCGCGTCGTGGGTCGTGCCGGCCCGGGACTCCGGGGCCTGGACGGTCGAGGTCCCCGGCTCGGACTTCGTCGTGGTGACGCGGGGCCCGGCCGACGACCCGGACCTCGCCCGCTGGGAGGCCCGGGTCCGGTACGGCGGAACGGGCTGGACGATCCGCCTCGACTTCACGGACGACGCCGTGGGCGACGAGCTCGCCCGCGACTTCCTCGGCAACCTGTGGTTCGCGGCCGAGGGCGCGCCGGAGTGGTTCGGCCCGACGTACACGTACCCGGAGATCGGCCCGCTCACCACGGGCACGCCCGCCGGGTGGCAGACGGCCACGACGGGCACCCTCTCCTACGCCGTGCCGCCGGGCTGGACCGTCGCCGACGTCGAGGGCAACTACGGTCCCGGCGTGGAGTGGACGGGCCCGTTCGCCACGAACCCCGGGCCTATCCAGGACGGCACGTCCCCCGACGTGCACTGGAACATGTTCGTCCAGCGAGGCGGCTCCGGGGCGCGCGCGTTCGACTACTCCGGCGAGGGGTGGCACGGGCAGCGGATCGAGGTCCCGGGCGCCGACTTCGCCGAGGTGCTCCTGCACCAGGGGCCGTTCTGGGCGGACGACGGGATCTCGGCGCTCAGCGCGGACGTCCGGGTCCACGGCGCGGACGGCGGAGAGAACCTCATGCTGATGATCTCGCTGCCCGGTGACGACGCGGGGCTCGAGACGCTGCGCGGGATCCTCGGCTCGCTACGGTTCTGACGCTCCGCCGTCAGCCGGTGCCGGCGCTGCCCGCGGCGTCCTCCGCCGCCGCTATCTCGCGCGCCTCCGCCTCGCCCCACGCGTCGACGTGGCGGTGCGGAGGTCCGGGCGGTGGCGAGTACCCGGGGTGCGGCCCGGGCGTGAGGTAGGTGCGCGCGAAGAACAGGGAGGCGGCGAGGTCCTCGCGCCGCTCGGCCGCGGTGCGGGCGCGCCGCGTCGAGATCTCGACGACGACGTCCCCCTCCCAGCCGCGGCGCACGAGCTCGGCGAGGACGAGGTCGCACGGCTGGTCGCCGCGCCCGGGGACGAGGTGCTCGTCCGTGATGGACGACGACCCGTCCGCGAGGTGCACGTGCGCGAGACGACCGTCGAACACGTCGAGCAGCGCGAGCGCGTCCTGCTGCGCGACGGCGGCGTGCGACAGGTCGAGCGTGACGTGCTCGTAGCCGTGCTCGGACGGGTCCCAGCCGGGCAGGTACGCCTGCATCTCGCGCTTGCGGCTGCGCCACGGGTACATGTTCTCGACCGCGATGGTGACGCCCTCGGTCTCGTCGAGCTCGCCGACGAGGTCCTCGAACTCGCGCGCGTACCGGTACTGCCAGCGGAACGGCGGGTGCACGACGACGGTGCTCGCCCCGACCTCCTGCGCCAGCTCGACGCTGCGCCGCAGCTTGGGGCCGGGCGACCGTCCCCACACGCGCTGGCTCACGAGGAGCGTGGGCGCGTGGATGCTGCGGATCGGCACGTCGTGCTCGGCGGAGAGCCGGCGCAGCGCCGCGGCGTCCTGCGTCGTCTCGTCGGACCACACCATGACCTCGACGCCGTCGTACCCGAGGTCGGCCGCCGCCTCGAAGGCGTACTGGGCCTTGCGCGGGTAGACGCTCGCCGTGGACAGCGTGACGTGGATGCGCGGCTGCTCCCCCGGTGACCGGGGGGCGTCTCGCGGCGTCGTCGCGTCTGACATGCCGGTCACCCTAGACCCGTCCGCTGTGGCCCACACCAGCGGACGGGCGGCGCCGACGACGCCGCGCCGCGCGAAGGGCTTCCGACCCTCCCCTTTCCGGGCCGGATCGCCTAGGATGCACTGGTCCAGACCACTTGTCTGCCGGAGGAACACCATGGACCGTGCCGTCGTCGTCGCGATCACCGAGGGCCTGCACGCCCGCCCGGCCGCGCTCTTCGTCAAGACTGCCGCCGCCCAGCCCGCGCCCGTGCGCATCGCCAAGCCCGGCGGCGACGCCGTCGAGGCGGCGAGCATCCTCGGGGTCATGACGCTCGGCGTCTCGGCCGGGGACGAGGTCGTGCTCTCCACCGACGCCGACGGCGACGAAGCGAGCGCGTCGATCGACGCGCTCGTCGCCTTCCTGGAGCAGACCGAGGTCGCCTGACGCGGTGCCCGGCCCCGCGGGCGCGGGGCCGGGCACGGCGCTCGTCACAGACCCAGCTCGTCGAGCACGGGGAGCCGGGCGCGCACTGCCGCGCGCGCGGCGTCGGGCGTGGGCTGCTGGAGCGCGAGGAACGCGAGCTCCTCACACTCCCCCGACGTCGTGGCCGCCAGCACCGCGGCGACGTCCGGGAGCGCGCGCGGCGTCATGGACAACGACGTCACGCCGAGCCCGACGAGCACCGGGGCGAGCACCGGGTCGGCCGCCGCCTCCCCGCACACGCCGAGCGGTCGCCCGTTGAGCGCCGCCCCCGAGCCCGTGGCCCCGACGAGCGCGAGGACCGTCGGCTGCCACGCGGTGGACAGGCGCGCGAGGTCGGAGACCTCGCGGTCGGCCGCCATCGTGTACTGCGTGAGGTCGTTCGTGCCGATGCTCGCGAACGCCGCCCTGGCCAGCACCCAGCGCGCGCCGAGGGCCGCGGCCGGCACCTCGATCATCACGCCCGCCGTCGCGAGGCCGTGGTCCGCGCACAGCGCGACGAAAGACTCCGCCTCGTCCGGCGTCGCGATCATCGGCGCCATGACCCACACGTCGGCCGCCTCCGCCTCCGCCGCGCGCGCGACCGCCGTGAGCTGGCGGTCGAGCACGTCGGGGTGGCGGCGCGCGGTCCGCAGGCCGCGCACCCCGAGCGCGGGGTTCGGCTCGGCGTCGGGGGTGACGAACGGGAGCGGCTTGTCGGCGCCCGCGTCGAGCGTGCGCACGACGACCTTGCGGCCCGGGAACGCGGCGAGCACCTCCCGATAGGCCGCGACCTGCTCGTCGACCGTCGGCTCGACGGTGCGACCGAGGAAGCAGACCTCGGTGCGGAACAGCCCGACACCCTCCGCGCCCGCCTCGGCGGCGGCGCGCGCGTCCGCGCCGTCCGCGACGTTGGCGAGCAGCTCCACGCGCCGGCCGTCCGCCGTCCGCCCCGGGCCGTCGAGGCGCCGCCGGGCGCGGCGCGTACCCCGGGCCGCGACGACCGCCGCCACGTCGTGCTCCGACGGGTCGCGCTCCACCGTGCCGAGGCCGCCGTCCACGAGCACGGTCTCACCGTCGTGCAGCGCGAGCGCGCCCTCGACCGCGACGACGGCCGGGATGCCCAGGGCGCGCGCGAGGATCGCGGTGTGCGACGTCGGCCCACCACCGCGCGTGACGACCGCGAGCACGCGCTCGGGATCGAGCTGTGCCGTGTCCGCGGGCGCGAGGTCGTCGGCCACGAGCACGAACGGGTGGCCCGGATCGGGCACGCCGGGTACGGGGAGGCCGAGCAGGGTCGCGACGATCCGGTCGCGCACGTCCCGCACGTCGCGCGCCCGCTCGGCGAGGAGGCCGCCCAGCGCCTCGAGCCGCCCGACGACGACCCCCGCCGCGTCCCACACGGCCCGGGCCGGGGTGGCCCGCTGCTCGCGCACCCGCCCGACGGCGTCGCGCGCCAGGGCGGGGTCGGCCGCCATCGCGGCGGTCACGCCCAGGACCTCCGCCGCGGTGCCCTCGGCCCGCGCGGCGCGGGCCGTGAGGTCTTCCTGGACCGTCGTCACCGCCGCGAGGACCTGCGTCACCGCGAGGTCGACGTCGGCGCCCGACGCGGCGGCGGACAGCGGAGCCGGGTCCGGCTCCGCGACCGAGCCGGGCATCCGGGCCACCGGCCCCGCCCCCCGCCCGGGGCTGACCGGCACGCCGGTCAGCCCCGGGTCGGCGGCCCGCGCCGGGGCGCGCGTCACGTCGTCGGCGAGCGTCACGCCGTGCCCCCGCCGCCGGACGCGCCCGTCCGGCTCGGGGTGCCTGCCTCCGCGGTGTCGGCGGCCGTGCGCCGCACCGACGCGGCCTCGGCCGCCGAGGCGTCCGGCCGGGCGTCGTCGGTGGTGTCCACGGCGCCCGTCGCCTGGACGGCGCCCTCCGCGTCGTCGTCCTCACGACCCGGCGTCCGCAGGTTCCAGCGGGTGATGACGAAGCGGAAGAGGACGTAGTAGAGCACCGCGTACCCGAGCCCGATGGGGATGAGAAGCAGCGGCATCTCGGCGATCCGGAAGTTCAGCAGGTAGTCGATCGCGCCCGCGGAGAAGCCGAACCCGTCGCGGATGCCGAGCGCGTTGACGAGCGCCATCGACGTGCCGGTGAGCACCGCGTGGATGACGTACAGCGGGTAGGCGACGAACACGAACGCGAACTCGAGCGGCTCGGTGACGCCCGTGACGAACGAGACGAGCGCGGCCGAGCCCATGATGCCCGCGACGACCTTGCGCTGCGCCGGCTTGGCGGTGTGGACGATCGCGAGCGCGGCGGCCGGGAGCGCGAACATCATGATGGGGAAGAACCCGGTGAGGAAGGTGCCCGCGGTGGGGTCGCCCGCGAGGAACCGGAAGATGTCGCCCTGCGCGACCGTGCCGTCGGCGGCGGTGTACTCGCCGAACTGGAACCATGGCAGCGAGTTGAGCAGGTGGTGCAGGCCGATGGGCACGAGGAGGCGGTTGAGCGTGCCGAAGACGAACGCGCCGAGGATGGTCGAGCCCGTGACGAACCCGCCGATCTGCTCGTTGATGAGCCAGTCGAACGCGGGGTAGATCAGCGCGCCCACCACGGCGATGAGCACCGAGACGCCCGCCGTGACGATCGGCACGAACCGCCGACCGCCGAAGAACGCGAGGTACTGCGGCAGCTTGATCCGGTAGTACTTCTGGTATAGGAGCGCGGCCGTCAGGCCGATGACGATGCCGCCGAGCACGCCGTAGTTGATGAGCGCCTGCGTCTCGCCCTCCGCCGCCTCGCCGAGCACGTAGGGCGAGAGCGAGTCGCTGACGCCCTTGAAGACGAGGTAGCCGATGAGGGCGGCGAGCCCCGTCGTGCCGTCCGACTTCTTCGCGTACCCGACCGCGACGCCGAGGGCGAAGATGATCGGGAGGTTGCTGAACAGCGCGTTCCCGGCGGCGCCGAGGACGTCGGCGACGGGCTGCATCCACGCGAAGGTGCCGGCGACGCCGTCGGCCCCGAGCATGTCCGGCTGGCCGAGGCGCAGCAGCAGCGCGGCGGCGGGCAGCGACGCGATGGGCAGCATGAGCGAGCGCCCGACGCGCTGGAGCTGCGCGAAGCCGGGCACCCCCCTCTTGGTCCTCGTCGGTTCGGCGACGGTCGTCATGTCCTTCTCCTCCTGGGCAGGCCTGGGGCGCAGGCGAGGTGCGTCGTGCGGCGGCTGTGGCGCGACGTCGAGCGGCGTCGTTGCCGGTCCCGGGGCGCGACGAGAAGACCTGGGGTCGTCGTGCCCGGGCTGTCGGTCCAGGTTGTCTGGACCACTTGCAGGAAGAGTGGTCTAGACCTCATGATGTGTCAACCCCGGAGGGTGACCCGGGACACACGGCGGGCCCCGCGGGGCGCGTCGCCGCAGGTCGCACCACGGCCGGGCAACGAGAATGCAGCCGTGGAGAACGCGGCACCGGAGCAGGACGGTCGGCGACGACCGGGACCAGGGACGGCACGAGGACGAGGACGCGGCACGACGATGAGCAGGTCACGATCGCAGGCGAGCGAGCACAAGTACCTCACGGTGCGCGCCTACCTCGCCGACCTCGTGGCGAGCGAGCTCTCCGTCGGCGACGCGGTGCCGTCCGAGCGCAGCCTCACCGAGAAGTTCGGCGTCTCGCGCATGACCGTGCGCCAGGCCGTCGACGCGCTCGTCACGGAGGGCGTGCTGGAGCGCGCGCAGGGGCGGGGCACCTTCGTCGCTCCGCCGCGCGCCGACTTCGAGATGCGCCTCACGACGTTCGGCGAGGAGGCACGACGGCGCGGCATGGAGCCGGGCACCGAGGTGCTGGAGGTCGGGACCGTCCCCGCGCCCGCCTCCGTCGCCGAGTCGCTCGGCCGCGCGACCGGCGACCCGATGCACCACGTCGTGCGCCTGCGCACCGCGGACGGGTCGCCCATGAGCGTCGAGGAGGCCTGGATCCCCGTGGACCTCGCCCCCGACCTGCTCGACGACGGCGTGCCCGAGAGCCTGTACGGCGCCCTGCGCGAGCGCGGCCTCGCGCCGACGTGGGGCGAGGACACGATCACCGCGTCCGACGCCACCGTCCAGGAGCAGAAGCTGCTCGGGCTCCGCGCCTCGCGAGCCGTCATGCGCACCGTGCGACGCACGTTCGCGGGCGACTCGCCCCTCATGTACTCCCGGTCCAGCTACCGCGGCGACCGGTACAGCGTCTTCGTCCCGCTGCGCGAGGCGCGCCCGACGCTCGTGCCGCGCAGCACCACCGCCGACGACGCCGCCGCCGCGGACGGGGGCGCCGTCACCGACGACGCGCCGACCGACCAGCTCGCCCCCGTGCCGGTGCCGGCACGGGCGACCGAAGGGAACGACCGATGACACAGTCCGACGCGGAACGCGCCGCGACGATCCTCGCCGGCCTCGGCGGGGTGGGGAACATCGAGGAGATCGACCCGTGCACCACGCGGCTCCGGTCGCTCGTCAAGGACCCCGCACTCGTCGACGCCGCGCTCCTGCGCCGCGCCGGCGCGTTCGGCGTCATGGTGAACGGGCGGGTCGTGCAGGTGGTGGTCGGCCCGCAGGTCGACACCATCGCGTCCGACCTCGCCGACCTCATGTGAGGAACCCGGCCCGGGCGCGACCCGGGCCACCGCCCTTCTCCAGCGCACCCCGCGCACCCCGACCGGCACGGCTGCCGGCCGGGCCCCCCGACCCGGCCCCGGCCGGACCCCGACCACGAGGAGCACCCGTGAGCAAGGCAGAGCAGATCCTCCGAGGCCTCGGCGGCGACGCGAACGTCCTCGACCTGGAGGCGTGCATCACGCGCCTGCGCGTCGAGGTCGAGGATCCGGCGCTCGTCGACGACGCCACGCTGACCGCGGCCGGGGCGATCGCCGTCGTGCGGTCGGGCGCCGCGATCCAGGTCATCGTCGGCCCCGAGGCCGACAACATCGCCTCCGACATCGAGGACCTCCGCTGATGGCGGCGCCGCTCACGGTGCTCGTCCCCGTCACGGGCACGGTCGTGGACGTCGGCGACGTCGACGACCCCGTCTTCTCCGCCGGGCTCGTCGGCCCCGGGCTCGCGGTCGAGCCCGACGACGCGCAGGGCGGCGAGGCCGTCGCGCCCATCACGGGCACGGTCGTCAAGCTGCACCCGCACGCGTTCGTCGTCCAGCACGACGACGGCCGCGCGGTCCTCGTGCACCTCGGCATCAACACCGTCCAGCTCGGCGGCGAGGGCTTCACGACGCACGTCGCGCAGGGCGACCACGTCCAGCGCGGCACGGTGCTCGTCACGTGGGACCCGAAGGCCGTGCGCGCCGGCGGCCGCTCGGCCGTGTGCCCCGTGGTCGCGCTCGAGGCGGCGCCCGACGACGTGACCTCGCTCGCCGAGGTCGGTGCGTGGGCCGCCCACGGCGAGGAGCTGCTCACCTGGGGCTGATGCGTCGGGCCCCCGATCGGCCGGGAGGGCCACGGCGAGCGATTGTGCGGACCCCTTCCATATGCGAGGCTTCGATACTGACGCCACGTCCACAGGGGGCGAGCACGGCGTCAGGATGCTCGCGCATCACACCCGATGAAGGGGGAACGATGAAGTTCAAGAAGCTCGTCGCCGTCGTCGCCGCCGCTGCGGCGCTGGCCCTCGCCACGCCGACCGTCGCGAACGCGGCGGAGACACGGACGTACACCAACACGTTCGGCAGCTGCCGGGTCCTCGTGATCTCCTACGCCAACGCCGGCGGGGCGAAGACGACGGCCACCTACCGGCTCCTGGGCGGGCAGTCCAAGACCTTCAGCACCGCGGGCCACATCCTCGGCCACTCCTGGACCGCCTGCTGACGATCATGCGTCACCGGGGTCGGGCTCCGTCGGAGCCCGACCCCGCGCACGTCCACCGACGGCCCCGGTGCGGACCGTGGTCTAGCCGCGCAGCGGGAGCGTGAGGGACGGGACGTCCCCCGGCTCGCCGCGGTCGACCACGCGGACCGGCACGCCCCAGTCCTGCTGCGCGAGGTGGCACGCGGGGAACACGTCCGGGTCGGGCTCGCCGTCCGGGCCGAGCGGGACGACGTCGCACGACGCTGCCCGGGCCGTCACGTGCAGCACGCCCTCCCCGACCGCGGGGTTGATGACCAGGTCGCGGCCGAGCTCGACGCCGACGCCCTCCCCGGACAGCAGCAGCTCGGGCGGCGTCGCGCTCACGCGCAGCTCCGTCGACGGGCCGAACCGGTCGTCGAGCTTCTGCCCCGGCGCCGGGACGAACGGCACGTCGAGCCACAGCGGCCCGGCCCCGATGTCGGTGACGGGGCGCTGCGTGCGGTGCGCGCCGCCGTCGAGCACCTCGCCCGCGAGCGACGCCGGGAGCGCGACGCGCGTCAGGCGGTGCGCCGCGGACTCCACAGCCAGCAGGTGGACCTGCGGCTCGCCGTCCGGCCCCTCGCCCACCTGCACGACGACGCCGCTCGGCTCCGCGAGGCCCGTCGCCAGGGTCGTGACCTCGCCCGCGAGGCGGGTTCCGGAGGTGTCGTCCCCGACGCTCCCGGCGTCACCGGCCGCGGGCGCGAACCGGCGCAGCGCGCCGTCGTAGGTGTCGGCGACGACGACGCTCCCGTCGGGCAGCGTCGCGACCCCGAGCGGGTGCTGCATCAGCGCCTGCTCGGCCGGGCCGTCGCGGTGGCCGAAGTCGAACAGCCCCTGCCCGACGGCGGTCCGCACCTCGACATCTCCACCGGTGACCGCGGTCACGCGGCGCAGCGCCGAGGTCTCGGCGTCGGCGACCCAGACGGCGCCGTCGGGTGCGACGGCCAGCCCGGACGGCTGGGCGAACCAGGCCGACGCTCCCGGCCCGTCCTCCAGACCCTCGTTCATGGTCCCGGCGAGGTGCGTCATCGAGCCCTGCTCGCCGTCGAACGCCCACAGCGTGTGGTTCCCGGCCATCGCGACGACGAACGCCGCGAGGTCCTGCGACCAGGCCACGTCCCACGGCGACGAGAGGCGCACGTCGAGCGGCGCGTACTGCCCGCCCGCCTCGGCAGGGCCGTGGCCCGTGACGTCGGCGCCCCGTCCCTCCCGCAGCACGACGTTCTCGACCCCGCCGACCATGAACTGCTCGCCCGTCCCCGCGACGGTGGTCACGTGGCCGTCCTCGAGGCGGACCCCGCGCAGGACGTGGTTGGCCGTGTCCGCGACGACGACGTCGTACCCGAGCCACGGTCGGAGCTCGACCGGGACCAGGCACAGCCCGTTCGGCTCGGCGAACCGCGCGTCCTCGGGGCCGCCGTCGGCGAGCCCGCGCTCGCCGGACCCGATGCGCCGGACGAGGGTCTCGCCGTCGGGCAGGAGCTCGGCGAGCGCGTGGTGCCCGGCGTCCGCGACGAGGATGTTGCCACCGGGCAGCTCGATCGCCTTCGCGGGGAAGCGCAGCGTGCCCGACGACGGCTCGGGCGCCACGTACGGGCCGTCGCCCCGGTGCAGCGTGCCCTTCGCGTCGTGCTCCGCGACGAGCTCCTCGACGAGCGCGGCGATCGCGGACGCGTGCCCCTCCCCCGCCATCTGCGCGACGACGTAGCCCTCGGGGTCGACGACCACGAGCGTCGGCCAGGCGCGCGCCGCGTACGCGGACCAGGTGACGAGCTCCGGGTCGTCGAGCACGGGATGGTGGACCTCGTACCGCTCGACCGCGGCCGCGAGCGCCGCCGGGTCCGCCTCGTGCTCGAACTTCGGCGAGTGCACGCCGACGACGACCAGCACGTCTCGGTGCCGCTCCTCGAGCTCGCGCAGCTCGTCGAGGACGTGCAGGCAGTTGACGCAGCAGAAGGTCCAGAAGTCGACCAGGACGATCTTGCCGCGCAGGTCGGCGAGGGTCAGGTCGCGGCCGCCGGTGTTGAGCCAGCCGCGCCCGACGAGCTCGGACGCGCGGACACGGGGAAGTCGCTCGGTGGTCACGCGGCCATTCTCGCGCGCCGGCGCGCTGTGGACCGACGACGCCTCAGGGGCGGCGCAGGTCTCGGCGCAGCGCGTGGAGCTCCCGCGTCGCGCCGAGGCCGACCACGGCGACCAGGTCGCCCCCGACACGCAGCTCGGTGAGCAGCCCGCCGCCGTCGAGCGTGCGGTGCTCCGGGGTCGCGCCGGGCACGGCGACGCCGAACCCGGCGACCTGCCACGTCCGGCCTGTCCACGTCGCCCATCTCTCCTCCTTGACCTCGATACCCCCTGTGGGTATATTCGCCATCCTAGCCATACCCCATGGGGGTATCAGCACGGAGGAGGAACGTCGTGAGCATCGTCGAGATCGAGTACCAGGTGACCGGGATGACGTGCGGCCACTGCGAGATGTCGGTGCGCGAGGAGGTCGGGCAGGTGCCCGGCGTCACCGCGATCGACGTGAGCGCGACCACCGGTCGGCTGATCGTCACGGCCGACCAGCCCCTCGACGACGCCGCGGTCCTCGCCGCCGTCGACGAGGCCGGCTACACGGCGGAGCGGACGCGATGAGAGCCCCCGCCCGGATCGCGCTCTACGTCGCCGGGCTCGGGGTCGTGTTCGTGGCCTCGGCCGCGGTCGCGGGCGCCGTCGTCCCCGAGGGCGCGCTGGCGGAGCCGCCCGCCGCGCACGCGCCGGAGCAGCACGCCGCCACGAGCGACGACCCCCCGCAGGAGACCACGAGAGGAGCGGAGATGGTCGGCGGACTGTCCCTGGAGCAGGGCGGCTACACGCTCGGCGAGATCGAGGCGCCGCAGTCGCCGGGCACGCCCGGCGAGCTCGCCTTCACCCTGACCGATCCGACGGGCGCGCCGGTGACCGACTTCGCCGTCGCGCACGAGCAGCGCCTGCACCTCGTCGTCGTGCGCTCCGACGGGGCGCACTACCGCCACGCCCACCCCGAGCTGGACGACGTCGGCCGCTGGTCGGTGCCCTGGACGTGGGACGCCGCGGGCACCTACCGCGTGTACGCCGACGCCGTCCCCACCGGCGGCGACCCGATCACCCTGAGCCGCACCGTCGAGGTCGCGGGCGACGTCGTGCCCGTCCGGGCGGGAGCGCCCACGACCACGGCGTCCGTCGACGGGTACGACGTCACGCTCGACGGGAGCCTCCAGGTCGGCACGGCCTCGCGGCTGACGCTCGAGGTCACGCGGGACGGCGAGCCGGTCACGACGCTCGAGCCGTACCTCGGCGCGTTCGGCCACCTCGTCGCGCTCCGCGACGGCGACCTCGCCTACCTGCACGCCCACCCCGAGGGCGCGGAGGCCGCGCCCGGCGAGGTCTCGGGCCCGACCGTGGCGTTCGCCGTCGAGGCACCCACCGCGGGCCGGTACCTCCTGTACCTCGACTTCCAGGTCGAGGGCCAGGTCCGCACCGCGGCCTTCACCGTCGAGGCCACCGGCGCCACGTCGACGCCGGACGAGGCCCCGGCCGACGCCCCGGCCGACGACGACCCCGCCGCGCACGACGACCACTGACCACCCTGCACCGGGCAGCCCGCTGCCCGGCCGGAAGGAGAACCTCATGACGGCATCGGCCGCCCCGTCGCCGGGGACGTTCGTCGAGCTCGAGATCGGGGGGATGACCTGCGCCTCGTGCGCCATGCGGATCGAGAAGAAGCTCAACCGGCTCGACGGCGTCACCGCGACCGTGAACTACGCGACCGAGAAGGCGAAGGTCACCGTCCCGGACGGCGTCGACGCGGCCACGCTCATCGCGGAGGTCGAGAAGACGGGTTACACGGCGCAGGTCCCGCGCGCCGAGGCCCCCACCGCCGACGAGGACGCGGGCGCGGACGCGGACGACCCGGAGCTCACCGCGCTGCGGCACCGGCTGATCGGCGCCGTCGTGCTGTCGGTCCCGGTCATCGCGATGGCGATGGTCCCCGCGCTCCAGTTCACGTACTGGCAGTGGGCGAGCCTCGTGCTCACCGCGCCCGTCGTGGTGTGGGCGGCGTGGCCGTTCCACCGCGCCGCGTGGACCAACCTGCGCCACGGCGCGGCCACCATGGACACCCTGATCTCCGTCGGGACCAGCGCCGCGTTCCTCTGGTCGCTGTACGCGCTCTTCCTCGGCACGGCCGGGGAGCCGGGCATGACGCACCCGTTCACGCTCTCGGTCGCCCGGACCGACGGCGCGGCGAACATCTACCTCGAGGTCGCCGCGGGCGTCACGACGTTCATCCTCGCGGGCCGCTACTTCGAGAAGCGGTCCAAGCGGCAGGCGGGCGCCGCGCTGCGCGCCCTGCTCGAGCTCGGCGCGAAGGACGTCGCGGTGCTGCGCGACGGGGCGGAGACCCGCATCCCGATCACGGACCTCGCCGTGGGCGACGAGTTCGTCGTGCGCCCGGGCGAGAAGATCGCGACGGACGGCACGGTCGTGGCCGGCACGTCCGCCGTCGACGCCTCGATGCTCACGGGCGAGTCCGTGCCCGTCGAGGTCGGGGAGGGCGACGCCGTCACCGGGGCGACCGTCAACGCCGGCGGGCGGCTCGTCGTCCGCGCGACGCGCGTCGGCGGCGACACCCAGCTCGCGCAGATGGCGCGCCTCGTCGAGGACGCGCAGTCCGGCAAGGCGCAGGTCCAGCGCCTCGCCGACCGGGTCTCCGCGATCTTCGTCCCCATCGCCATCGCGATCGCCGTCGGCGCGCTGGGCGCGTGGCTCGGGGCGGGTGCGCCGGCCTCGGCGGCGTTCACGGCCGCCGTCGCGGTCCTCATCATCGCGTGCCCGTGCGCCCTGGGCCTCGCGACCCCGACGGCGCTGCTCGTCGGGACGGGACGCGGTGCGCAGATGGGCGTCCTCATCAAGGGGCCGGAGGTCCTGGAGTCGACGCGCTCCGTGGACACCGTCGTGCTCGACAAGACGGGCACCGTGACGACGGGCGTCATGACGCTCACCGAGGTCGTCACCGGGACGGGCACCGACCGCGCGGAGCTCCTGCGCCTCGCGGGCGCACTCGAGGAAGCCTCCGAGCACCCCGTCGCCCGGGCGATCGCCCGCGGCGCGGTCCAGGAGGTCGGCCCGCTGCCCGTGCCCACGGAGTTCACCAACGTCGAGGGCAAGGGCGTGCAGGGCGTCGTGGACGGGCACGCCGTGCTCGTCGGCCGCGAGTCGCTCCTCGCCGAGTGGGCGCAGCACCTCCCGCGCGAGCTCGCCGACGCCAAGGCGCGCGCCGAGGAGCAGGGCGGCACGGCCGTCGTCGTCGGCTGGGACGGGCAGGCCTGCGGCATCCTCGTGGTGGCCGACGCGGTCAAGCCCACGAGCGCCGAGGCGATCCGCCAGCTCCGCGCGCTCGGCCTCACCCCGGTGCTCCTCACCGGGGACAACGCGACCGTCGCCCGACGGATCGCGGCCGAGGTCGGCATCGACGAGGTCATCGCGGAGGTCATGCCGCGCGACAAGGTCGACGTCGTCAGCCGGCTCCAGGGCGAGGGCAAGGTCGTCGCGATGGTCGGCGACGGCGTGAACGACGCCGCCGCGCTCGCCCAGGCGGACCTGGGCCTCGCCATGGGGACGGGCACGGACGTCGCGATCGAGGCCGCCGACATCACGCTCGTGCGGGGCGACCTCCGCTCCGCGGCCGACGCGATCCGGCTCGCGCGTCGGACGCTCGGGACGATCAAGGTGAACCTCTTCTGGGCCTTCGCCTACAACGTCGCCGCGATCCCGCTCGCCGCGCTCGGCCTGCTCAACCCCATGCTCGCCGGTGCCGCGATGGCGTTCTCGAGCGTCTTCGTGGTGGGCAACAGCCTGCGGCTGCGCTCGTTCTCCAGCCGCGCGACCGGCACGCACCCCGGCACGCCCGCCCCGACCGCCCCGACGGCCCGGCTCGCCGGCGTCTGACCCCGACCCCGACCCCGACTGACGACCCTCCAGGAGGACCCCGCATGTGCCAGCACCACGACGACACGCACCCCGGCCACGACGACCACCCGCACGACGGCGGGCACCACGGTGCGCACGACGCGGCGCACCACCACGCGCCCGCGACCGCCGCGGGGGTCGCGCCTGCGACGAGTGAGGCGGCGGACGACGACCTCGCCGAGTGCCCCGTGATGCGCGGGAGCATGGTCGCGAAGGCCCACGCCGAGGCGGCCGGGCTCGTGCGCGACCACGAGGGCGTGCGCTACTGGCTGTGCTGCTCGTCGTGCGGGCCGCTGTTCGACGCCGACCCGGCCCGGTACGCGCGCGCCGCCTGACCGCACGGATCACCGACCGCGCGTCGTCCCGGCGCCCTCGTGCCCGGTGCCGCACCCTCCCGGTGCGGTGCCGGGCACGCGTCGTGCGACGGACGGGTCGTGCGGCAGAGGCTCAGGCGCGCGACGCCGTCACGTCGCCGACGACGCGCACCTCCACGTCCACGCCGTCCACGGTCTCGGGGACCGCGACGTCGTCGGACGTCACGTTCACGCGCAGCAGCCAGTCGTCGCCGACGCCGGACGTCCCCGCACCGCGCACCGGGCCGCCGGTCAGGTCGGCGCGCGCGATGCCGACGCCGGTCACGCCGTCGAGGCCCGCGAGCTCGTCGCGCAGCGCGGCCTTGGCCTCCCGGGCTCGTTCGAGGGTCGCCACGGCAACCACCTCCCGCACCCATTGTGCGCCCGACGGCGGCCGGAAGGCAGGGCCGACCGCCCCACCCTCCGGGGATCGGGCGAGCAGACCCGTCCGGACGGCCCGAGCAGCGTCGTGCCGGTTCAGCCGAGCAGCGTCGCACCCAGCCGATCGAGCACGGTCCCGATGGGGTTGCAGTACGTGAGCCCGGTGCCGTTCGCGCCCCCGGTCTCCGACCCCGCGAACAGCAGCCCCAGCGCCACGCCGTCCTCGCGGTACACGAGCGACCCCGAGTCGCCGCCGCGCGAGAAGGGCCCGTCTCCCGTCGACTCGACCTCGATCTGGTCGTCGAAGCGCAGCGCACCGAGCCCGTCGCCGTACCCGACGACGACGTCGTCGAGCTCGATCGCCGTGACCCGGCCCGCTGTGACGCCCGTGGTCCGGCCCGACTTGCCCACGACCTCGCCGCCCAGCGCGACCGCCGTCGTCGTGATCCGGCCGACCGGGTACTCCGGGTCGACGTCCGGGTCGTCGAGCAGCGCGACCGCGGCGTCCACGGTCTGCGTGATCCCGGCCTCGAGCGGGACCAGCCCGGCGAGGGTCCCCACGCGGTCGTCGGGCGCGCGACCGCCGTCGGCCGGGCCGGGCTGCACGACGACGTCCCCCACCCGGGCGGCCGGCGAGCCGACGAGCACGTGCCAGTTGGACAGCGCGTAGACCGAGGCCTCGTCGGCGCCGTCGACCGCCGGCGGCGCGACGCGCACGAACGCTCCGAGCGTCCCCGCGGTGACGTCGACGTGCGCGACGGAGACCCCGGGCCGCAGCGGCCGGACGCGGCCGGTCTCGCCGGTCGCGTACGCGGTGACGACGGGCGGGCGCACGCCCGGGCCGTCGCCGCGGGCACGCCCGGCGCCCGGCGCGGCGGCGAGCGGACGGATGCGTCCCGTGCGCCGCACGTCCACCGTGTCGCCCGCCTCCGAGGCGACCTTGCGCGCGATGCTGCGCGCGGTGGGCACCCCGAGGCGGTACCGGACCGCGATCGCGTACCCGCCGTCGTCGTGCGGGGCGAGCCCGATCGCGAGCGTGGGGGCGCGCACGACCTCCGCGGCGTCGGGCACGTCGCGCGCCTCGATCGCCGTGTCCGACCGGCCCGGCAGGCCCGACCGCTCGGCGAGCTCGCGCGCGTAGTCCGCGAGCTGCGACTTGATCTCCCGTGCCTTCTGCTGGTCCATCGGTGCACCGTCCCCTCGCCCGGCGGACGGCTCCCGCCGCCCGCGTCCTGCCGAGCGAGTCTGGCGGCAGCCGCCCACACGCGCACCGCGGCGCGCCGCACCCGCGTCAGGCGCGCAGGAGCTGCTCCACCCGGACGGACCGGCGGCGCGCGACGACGAGCGTCGTCACCGCGACGGACACGAGGCCCCACAGGACCAGCGCCACGGCGTCGCCCGCTCCCCCGGCCGCGCCGGGGTCGACGATCGACGTGAGCAGGCGGAGCGCCGAGCCCACCGGCAGGACGTCGCGCAGGCTCGTGAGCGCGGCCGGGACGGTCGCGACGATGCCGGTCGCGACGAGCAGCACCGCGACGAGCAGGCCGATCGCGCGCCCCACGTTCCCGAGGAGCGCGGCGAGCGCCTGGTTGAGCGCGACGAACACGACCGACGCGAGCGCCCCGGACGCGAGCAGACCGATCCAGCCGCCCACGCTCGCACCCTCGACCGCGGCGAGGACGCCGCCGACCACGAGACCGGTCGCCGCGGCGATCCCGGCCGGGAGCGCGAGCGCCGCGAGCGCGAGCCGGCCGGGGCCGCGCGTCGACCCCAGGAGCCGTGCCGGGACCGGCGGGAACGCGACGAAGATCGCGAGCGCGCCCAGCCACAGCGCGAGCACCGCGAACAGCGGGCCGGTCGAGCCGGTCCCGAGGTCGTCGACACCGGGCGCGGCCACGGGGTCGGCCACGACGCTCGCGAGGTTCTCGCGCTCCGCGTCGGTGTACGAGGGGATCTGCCCGGTCGCCTCGCCCAGACCGTCGGCGAGGTCGGACGTGCCGCCCGCGAGCTGCCCGACGCCGCCCGCGAGGTCGCCCGCGCCCGTCGCCAGCTCCTGGGTGCCGGTCGCGAGCTGGTCCGCGCCGGTCCCGAGGGCGCCGACGCCGTCGGCGAGCCGGTCGGCGCCGCTGCCGAGCGCCCCGACCCCGGCGGCCAGGCCGTCGGCCCCGGTGGACAGCTGGCCCGCGCCGCCGGAGAGCTGCGCCGCGCCGTCCGCGACCTGGTCCACCCCGGGCGCGAGCTGCCCGAGCCCGGCGGAGAGCGCGGCCGCGCCCTGGGCCACGCCGGCGGCCCCGGTCGACGCCTGCGCCGCGCCTGCGGACAGGTCGTCGGCGCCCGTGGCGAGCCGGTCGACGCCCGCCGCGAGCGCGTACAGACCGGTCGGGGCACCACCCTGGCCCGACGGCGAGCCCGCCAGGGCCGCGTTCCCCGCGGCGACGCCCGCCGCGTCGGCGGCGAGCGGGCTCAGTACCTCGAGCTGCTGGTCGAGCACCCCGCACGTGGGGTCCGTCGACCCGTCGACGCACCCCGCCGCGACCCGCTGCTGCTCGAGACCGGCCACGACCTGGACGAGGCCGCCCGCCACGTCGCGCGAGCCCGTCGCGAGCGCGGTCGCGGTCTCCGGGAGCGACCGGCCGGTCGACGTGCCGTCGGGCAGCCGCACGTCCGCGATCGAGGCGTCGAGCGCGCCGAGCCCGCTCGCGAGGTCCGACGCCCCGGTGGACAGCGCACCCACGCCGCCCGCGAGGCTCTGCGCCCCGGAGGCCAGCTGCCCCGCGCCCGCGGCGCTCTGGTCGACGCCGTCGGCCACCTGCCGCGACCCCGCGGCGAGACCCTGGGCGCCGCTCGCGACGCCCTGCGCGCCCGACGCGAGCTGGTCCGCGCCGCTGCCGAGCTCCCCGACCCCGGCGGCCAGGCCGTCGGCGCCCGTGCCGAGCTCGCCGACGCCGGACGCGAGCGCGCCCGCCCCGGTGGCGACCTCGCCCGCGCCCGACGCGAGCTGCGTCGCCCCGTCGCTCGCCTGGGCGGCGCCGTCGGCGAGCTGGTCCGCGCCGTCGGCCGCCTCGCCGAGCTGGTCGTGGAGCGTCGTGAAGCCGGTGAGGACGCCGTCCACGTAGTTCTCGGTGAGCGTCGTGCCGAGCACCGACGTCGCGGTCGTGGTGACGATGCGCGCGAGCGCCTCGTCGACGACCCGCCCGCCGGGCGTCGTCTCGACGGACAGCGTGGCCTGCGTCGCGGCCGACGGGTCGCCGCCGAACGACGTGGCCGCCGCGGAGAAGTTCTCCGGGATCGTCACGACGGCCGCGTACGTGCCGTCGGCGAGACCGGCCGCGGCGTCGTCCGCGTCGGTGATGACCCAGTCGTAGTTCGTCGTCCCCGGGTCGGGCTGCACGGCGACCGCGCCGGTGTCGGTCGAGGCGGCGCCCCCGCTGACGAGCCCGGCGGTGAGCTGACGGCCGAGCGGGACGGTCTGGCCGTCCACCTCGACCGGCTCGTCGAGGTTCACGACCGCGGCCTTGACCGTGTCCAGCCGCTCCTGCGGGTTCCACAGCGCCCACAGGAGCAGGCCGAGGACGGCGAGGGGCAGCGCGACGGCGGCGGCCACGGTCCACGCGCGCCGGGCGTCGACGCGGCGGGGGCGCGTCCCGCCGGTCGGCGCCCCTGGGGAGGTCGGGTCGGCGGTCGGGTCGGTCGGGACCGGCTCGGGCGGAAAGACGCTCATGCGGGCACCTCCTCGGTGCGCGGGCCGACGACGGGCGCGGCGGGGACGGTGCGGTCGGGGTGGTGCGGGTCGTGCAGGTCGAGGACGGGCGTCCCGGGCGGGGCGAGGTCCGTCGGTGCCGGGCCGACGGCGCCGAGCACCACCGCCGTGCCGCGCCCCGCCGCGTCGGCGAGCACCTCGGCCAGCGCGGCCCGCTCGGCGGGCGACGTGACGGCGTCGGTCCCGACCACCGCCAGGAGCCGGGGCCGCTCGCGCAGGACCTCGGCGACGCTCGCCGCCGCCGGCACGCGGTGCGCCGCGGGCGCCGGGGCGTCGCCGGGGAGCGCGGCGACGTCCGCCGCGAGGTCCACGAGCGCGACGCGGCGCCGCACGGTCAGCGCACGCTCCGGCAGCACCAGGCCCGTGACCTTGAGCGCCCCGCTCGTCGGGCGCAGGCGCCCCGCGAGCGCGAGCACGACCCCGGACACCGCCGCGGGCGACTCCCCGTGCACGACGAGCGACCCGCCGTCGGGCACCCGGACCGTGACCGGCTCGGCCAGCGGGCCGCGCGCGCCGGCGACGACGAGGTCGTGCGCGACGACCGCGTCCGTGCTGCCCGGCTCCGGCCAGTCCGCGAGCGCGAGCTCCTTCGACAGCCCCTCGCCCTCGACGTCGAACGACGGCAGCACCCGGTCGAGCCAGCGCGGCATCCACCACGCCTTGTCGCCGAGCAGGGCGAGCACGGCCGGGACGAGCGTCATGCGCACGACGAACGCGTCGACGAGCACGCCGACCGCGAGGCCGAGCGCGATGGGTTTGAGGCTCATGTCGCCCTCGGGCACGAACGCCACGAACACGGCGAACATGATGACCGCGGCCGCGGTGACGACCTTCGCCGACGCCTGGAACCCGGTGAAGATCGACCGCCGGGCCTGGCCCGAGTGCACGTAGTCCTCGCGGATGCGCGCCACGAGGAACACCTCGTAGTCCATCGCGAGGCCGAACAGCACGCCCATGAGGACGATCGGCATGAACGAGATGACCGGCCCGAGCCGTGTCACGTGCAGCGCGTCCGCGAGGAACCCGTGCTCGAACACGAGCGTCACGACGCCGAACGCCGCGCCGACCGAGAACAGGTAGCCGAGCGTCGCCTTGATCGGCACCGCGACCGACCGGAACACCATCGTCAGCAGCACGAGCGACAGGCCGACGACGACGAACGCGAACGGCAGCAGCGCCGCCCCGAGCTTCGCCGAGACGTCGATCCCGACCGCCGTGAACCCCGTGACCGCGAGGTCGACGCCGTACTCGTCGAGGAAGTGGTCGTGCTGCGCGCGGATCTCCGTGACGAGGTCCTTCGTCTCCTCCGAGTCCGGCGCGCCGGTCGGGACGACCTGCACGATGCCCGTGTCCGCCGTGAGGTTCGGCGTCGCGAGGGGCACGTCCGCCACGCCCGGGAGGTCCGCGATCTCGTCGCCCAGGTCGTTCATGAGACCGACGGGGTCCGTGGACGTGACGATCGTGCCCGTGACGATGAGAGGCCCGTTGAAGCCCGGGCCGAAGTGCTCCGACACGAGGTCGTACGTGACGCGCGCCTGGTTGTCCTCGGGCAGCGTCCCCGCGTCGGGAAGCGCGAGCTGCAGGTTACGCGCCGGCAGCGTGAGCAGCACGATCGCGGCGACGACGAGCCCGATGGTCAGCAGCGGGATCCGCGTGACGGCACGCACCCACCCCGCGAAGAACCGGTTGCGGTGCTCGGTCGTGGTCGGGTCGGAGAGGTCCCTGGTCGGGTCGGAGAGGTCCCTGGTCGGGTCGGAGAGGTCCCTGGTCGGGTCCGCGGTGGGGGCGCCCTCGGTGCTCGGGGCTGCCGCGCCGTCACCCGGGTCGTCCGGGCGGGGGTTCACGAGCGCGGCTTGACGCCCTCTCGCATCCGAGGCCGCCCCCACCGCTCGTCCGGTCCGTCGCCCGGGCGACCCGGTCGCCCCGGCCGGCCCTCCGCCGTCCGCTCCCGCGGCCGCACGCCGTCGCCCACGCCCACGACGGCGCGGCGCCTTCGGGCGGAGGCGCTCGCCCGCGAAGCCCAGCATGGCGGGCAGCAGCGTGATCGAGACGAGGACGGCGAGCCCGACCCCGACGGCGGCGGCGACGCCCATGACGGTGAGGAACGGGATGCCGGCGACGCCGAGGCCGACGAGCGCGATCATGACGGTGAGGCCCGCGAAGATGACGGCCGAGCCGGCGGTCGCGACGGCCCGCGCCGTGGCCTCCTCGACGCTGAGGCCGGTCGCGAGCTCGTCGCGCTGCCGGGACACGATGAACAACGCGTAGTCGATGCCGACGGCGAGGCCGAGCATGACGGCGAGCATCGGGGTCGTGGAGTTGATCTGCGCGACGGCGGTCGCGGCGAACAGGAGTCCCATGCTCACGCCGACCCCGACGACGGCGTTGAGGAGCGGCAGCCCGGCCGCGACGAACGAGCCGAACGTGAGCACGAGCACGACGAGCGCGACGAGGAGGCCGAGCGCCTCGGTGACGGTGAGGGTCGGGAACTCGGTGCTGAAGAGCTGGCCGCCGAGGGCGGCCTGCGCGCCGTCGGGCAGGGCCGCGGCGAGGTCGTCGACGACGTCGCCGAGCGCGTCCTTCGTGGCGTCGGTGACCTCGCTCTGGCCCTCGTCGAGCTGGACGGTCATGAGGGTCGCGACGTCGTCGTCGCTGACCGACGCGGGCATGGTGTCGTCGTAGGGGGAGGTGACGGCGGCGACGCCGTCGACGTCGCCGAGCGCGGTGACGGCGTCCTCCACGGGGCCGCGGACCGCGTCGTCCTCGATGGTCGAGCCGTCGGGAGCGACGACGACGACCTGCGCGGACGCCCCGCTGACCTGCGGGAACGTGGCGGCGAGACGGTCGAGCGCGGCCTGCGACTCGGTGCCGGGGATGGTCACCTCGTCGTCGAGGCCCTGGCCGACGAGCCCGGCGAGCCCTCCGGCCAGCACGAGGATGCCGATCCAGGCCACGAGGACGAGCCGGCGCGCCCCGACCGCCCAACGGCCGAGCGAGTACAGCGCTGAGGACACGAGCGGCCTCCCGGGGAGAGTGCAGACGGATTCGAGGATACGCCGCTGTATCCGATGCGCGAACGTATCGGATACACTCGTGCATCGCAAGGCCGCCCGGTTCGGGCGGCGCCGTCCGACAGTGGGAGCATGTCCGGCGTGACGACGGACCTCGACCCGACCCGAGTCGACCGCGCGGAGAGCGACGCACCGCTCTCGCGGCGCCGCGAGCGCACGCGCGAGCGCCTGCTCGACGCCGCCTACGGCCTCTTCGCCGAGCACGGCATCAACGGCACCTCGATCGAGGCGGTGTGCGAGGCCGCGGGCTTCACCCGCGGCGCGTTCTACTCGAACTTCGAGTCGAAGGAGTCGCTGTTCCTCGCCCTCACAGAGCGCGAGATTCGGACGCGCATGCGCAACCTCGAGGCCGCCGTCGAGCACCTGCCCGACGACCCGGTCCGCGACGGCGTCATCGCGCCCGACACGATCGCCGCGATCGTCGCGGCCGTCATGGCCGACCCGCGCGACGAGCGCCGCTGGTGCCTCATGAGCGCGGAGCTCGAGCTGCTCGCGCTGCGCGACCCGCAGGTCGCGGCGCGGTTCGCGGACCAGGAGGAGTCGTTCCGCGCCGAGCTCGCGGGCATCCTCACCCGCGTGCTCACCGAGGTCGGCATGCGGTTCGCGATCGACCCGGCGGCCGCGACGCGCGTGCTCATCAGCGCGTACACGTGCGCGGCGCGCGACGCGTTCCTCAGCCCCGCGGGCGACGACGCCGTGCAGCGCGCCCAGAGCGCGGACTGGCTCCCGGCGCTCGTCGGCCGGCTCGTCGAGCCGCTGCCCGCCGCGGACTGAGAACCGCCCCCGGCGTGGGTGGCGCACGTCACGCTGGCGCCATGACACTCACCTTCAGCGGCGCCGTGGTCGACTGCGCCGACCCCGCCGCCGTGGCGGACTTCTGGCAGGCCGCGCTCGGGTGGACGGGGCGCGAGACCGGGCCGCACGGCGAGGCCGTGCTCTTCCCGCGCGACGGCGAGACGATCCTCGGACCGCCGAGCCTCGTCTTCCAGCGCGTCCCCGAGGGCAAGACGGTGAAGAACCGCCTCCACCTCGACTTCTCGTCGTCGACGCAGGCCGCCGACGTCGCACGGCTCGAAGGGCTCGGCGCACGCCGCGTCGACGTCGGGCAGGGCGAGCACGAGACGTTCGTCGTCCTGGCGGACGTCGAGGGCAACGAGTTCTGCGTCCTGCGCGGCGACTGACCCCTCCGCGTCAGGCGGGGTCGGGGCGGTACACCGCGGCCGAGCCCGGGGGCGGCTCCCCCACGTCCGCGACGGGGCGCGGGTCGTACGCCTCCGCGGTGAGGTCCGCGCGCTCGACGCGCGAGAGCCGGAACCAGCGGATCGCCTCGCGCGTGCGGCACCACGCGACGAGGTACCAGCGGCCGTCGGTGTGCGCGAGCAGCACGGGCTCGACGCGACGCGCCAACGTCGCCCCGCGCCCGTCCCGGTACCGGATCGCCAGCACGCGCCCGCCCGCGATCGACTGCTCGACCGCGCGCAGCACCCCGAGGTGGGTCCGCGCGCGCCCGACGACGTCACCCCGGCCCGGCGGGGTCGTGTCGCCGTACGGCTCTCCCGGGTGGACAGCGGCGGGCGGGACGGCGTCGGCCGGGACGGCGGGCGGGCCTGCTGCGGGCGGGACGACGTCGGGCGGGCTCGCGGGCGGGACGGCGTCGGGCGGGCTCTCGGGTGGGACGACGTCGGGCCGGTCCGGGTCCGGCGCGGCGTGGCGGACCCACACGCGCGCGGCGAGCGCCTCGGCCCGTGCACGGTCGCCCGCGCCGAGCGCGTCCCACACCTTGCCGCGGGCGGCGAGGGCGTCGACCGCGAACGGGCTGCCGGGCGGGAGCGTCGCGAGCGCGACGGCCACGGCGACGGCCTGGCCGGGCGTGAAGTTCACGGGCGGGAGCGACGCGCTCGGGTCGAGCACGTACCCGCCCCCGGGCCCCGCCTGGGCCCAGATCGTGAGCCCGGCCTGCTGGAGCGCGGCGACGTCGCGCTTGATCGTCCGCTCGCTCACCTCGAGCGCCGCGGCGAGACGCGGCCCCGTCGTGCCCGTCCGGCCCGCGCGGCGCAGCTCCTCCGCGAGCGCGTAGAGGCGCTCCGTCCTGTTCACCCCAGAATGGTGACAGACAGGTGTCACCAACACCCTGCGAGGGTGGCTGCATGAGCACCCACGGAACACCCGAGCAGCCCGTCCACGTCGTCCTCGTCCCCGGCTTCTGGCTCGGCGCGTGGGCCTGGGACGACGTCGTCCCCCACCTCGAGGCCGTCGGCCTCGTCCCGCACCCGGTGACCCTGCCGGGCCTGGAGCCCGGCGCGACCGCCGCCGACCGCGCGCACGTCACGCGCGCGGACCACGTCGCCGCGGTCACGGAACTCGTGGACGGGCTCGACGGCCGCGTCGTGCTCGTGGGGCACAGCGGCGGCGGGCCGGTCGTGCAGGAGGCCCTCGACCGGGGCCCCGCGCGCATCGAGCGCGTCGTCTACGTCGACACGGGCCCGCTCGTCGACGGCGCGGCGCTGTCGCCGGGCCTCCCGGCCGACGCCGCGGAGGTCCCGCTCCCGACGTGGGAGGAGCTCGCCGAGGCCGGGTCGAGCCTCGAGGGGCTGGACGAGGCCGCGCTGGCGCGGTTCCGCGAGGGGGCGGTGCCCACCCCCGGGCCCGTCGCGCGGGGGGCGGTGCGGGTGTCGGACCCGGGCCGCCTGAAGGTGCCCGCGACCGCCGTCTGCTCGTCGATCCCGTCCGCCGTCCTCGCCGAGATGGCGCACCCGGGGCCGCCCCTGCACACCGAGCTGGGCGAGGTCGAGGACGTCACCTACGTCGACCTCCCGACCGGCCACTGGCCGATGTTCTCCCGCCCGCGGGACCTCGCGGCCGTGATCGTCGACGCCGTCTCCTGACCTTCGGGTGAGACATCGTGCACGTTCCGGAAAAAAGTCTCCGAAGTCGCGTCACAGACGGAGACTTCTGCCGTCTCCTCGTGTGGACGGCCGACCGGCCGCCGCAGAACGACGGACGACGAGACGGACCATGCACGACACCCTGCCCTCCGCCCCCTCGCGCACCGAGGTGCGCACCGCCCTGCTCTGGGCGCTCGAGAACGACCGCGACGCGCTCCTCGAGCACCGCGAGACGACCCAGCACTGCCTGTGGGCGGCCGCGCGCGGCGCCGCCGACCGGCGCCTCGTGCGGCGCTGGCGCGCGGCGGCCGCGGGGCTCCCGTCGACCGTCGCCTGACGGCGGTCTGATGACGGGCGTCAGACGGCGGTCGACGGACTGAGCCCTGCGGGCCGCCGCCCGCGGGCGGCGACCCGGTCAGCCGAGCGTCGTCGGCAGCGCGGCGTCGCCCTCGCCCGGGGCGGCCCCCAGCACGTGCTCCGCGAGGAAGGCCAGGACCACCTGGTACCAGACCTTCGCGTGCTGCGGCTGGAGGATCCAGTGGTTCTCGTCCGGGTAGAAGAGGAACCGGTGCACCGTGTCGCCGTCCGGGCCGGCGGGCAGCCCGGAGGACGCGAGCAGCTCGTACCAGAGCCGCAGGCCCTCGCCGATCGGCACGCGGTAGTCCTTGTCGCCGTGGATGACGAGCATCGGCGTCACGATGTCCTGGACGAACCGGTGCGGGCTGTTCTCCAGCGCCATCTCGTCCGTCATCTCGCGCGCCCAGTAGTAGGCGTGGTCGGTCGTCGGGCCGAACTGGTCGAGCGCCCACAGGCTCGCGTGCGTGACGATCGCGCGGAAGCGGTCCGTATGGCCCGCGACCCAGTTCGCCATGTACCCGCCGAAGGACCCGCCCATCGCGGCCGTCCGGGTGGCGTCGATCTCCGGGCGCGCCTCCACGGCGTCCGTGATCGCGAGCAGGTCCGTGTACGGGGCCTTGCCCCACGCGCCCCACCCGCGCTGCACGAAGTCCTGCCCGTACCCGGTCGACAGCGCCGGGTCCGGCAGCAGCACCGCGTAGCCCTGCGCGACCATCAGCCACGGGTTCCAGCGCCAGCTCCACGCGTTCCACGACCCGAGCGGGCCGCCGTGGATCCACAGCAGCAGCGGTGCCGGGTCCTCCGCGGACGCACCGTGCGGCAGCGCGAGCCAGCCCCGCACGCGCACGTCGTCCCCCGCCGCCGTCTCGACGTCGACGAGCGTGCCCGGCAGGTCGGGCGTCGCGACCGGGCCGCGCAGCGGCGTCGCGGGCACCGGCGTGCGGCCGCCCGCCGTGCCGGAGTCGAGGAACGCGCCGAGGTCGACGAGCACCGGGTGCGCGGGCTCGAGGTAGCTCGTCCGCAGCGCGTAGAGCGTCCGGCCGTCGGGCGCGACCTGCACGTCCGTGAACGTCGCGTCGTCGCTCGTCACGCGCTCCGCCGTGCCGTGCTCGGCCGCGCCGTTGCCCGCGGGGTCGAAGGGGACGAGGAAGACCGGGCCGCGGCCGTCGTCGTCCGCGGTGACGAGCAGGCCCGAGCCGTCGGGCAGCCAGCGCAGCGACGTCGGCCAGCGGTCCCAGTGCGGCACGAGCGTGCGCGGCGACGCGTGGTTCTCGGCGCGCGTCGTCGCCGAGTCGTCGTGGCCCTCAGCCGTCCCGGCGGGCCCGTCCGGCGCGTGCAGCGGCACGACGGCGAGGCTCTCCTCCGGCGCCTGGTGCGGCGTCGAGATCGTCTCGCGCACGAACGCGGCCCACGCGCCGTCGGGCGAGATGCGGGGCGAGTGCGCCTCCGCGCGCGGCTCGTCGACGAGCGTGCGGCGCGCGCCCGTCGCCGTGTCGATCGCGACGAGCGTGCTGCGCACCTGCGGGCCGGGACCCGGCACCTGCCACGTCGTGACGAGCGTCGTGCCGTCGGCGGACAGGTCCGCCGAGTGCTCGTGCAGCGCGCGCCCCGGCGCCGTGCCGTCGTGCCCGACGCCGCGGCTCACGTCGCGCAGGTCGAGCAGCCGCGCGTCGTGCTCGGCTGCGGCGTGCTCGGCGGCGTGCTCCGCGGCGGTGCCCTGCGCTCCCGCGGCGAGCGGCGCGGCGGCGAGCGGCGCGGCGCTGCCCGAGGGCGCGGGCGCGTCGGTCGGGGCGGCCGGGGCGGGGAGGGGCTGCGCGGGCGCGTCGACCAGCGTCGTGAGGTCGCCGACGAACCGGTGCGCCTCGTCGGGGCCGCGGTCGTGGTCCCACTGCCGCACGGGGTAGGCGCTGTGCAGGATCGCCGCGACCTTCGCGTCCTTGCGCGCCGACCGGAGCTCGGCGTCGTGCGCGAGGTCGCGCGCGCTCGGCAGCACCGACGCCGCGACCGACACGACCGGCGCGTCCGTCGCCGCGAGCGGCCCGCTCACGCCCGCGGGCGCCGTGGCGACCACGCGTGCCTCCCCGCCCGACGCCGGCAGCAGCCACAGCGCCGACGTCGCGTCGTCGTCGGAGCCGCCGTCCGGGTCGGGCCGCGCCGACGTGAACAGCACGTCGCCCGCGCCCGTGAACGTCGCGCTCGACTCGCCCTTCGTGCTGCGCGTCAGCCGACGCGCGGGCGCCTCTCCCGCCGGGTCGACCTCCCACAGCGCCGCCCGGTACCCGGTGCGCTGCGGGTCGAGCGTCTGGACGGTCGTGACGAGGCGCGTCCCGTCGGGCGAGAGCGCGAGGCCCCCGACGCGCGGGATCGCGAGATATCGGTCGAGATCGTGGAACGGTCCCACGGTCGGGTCGGGTGTACCGGGCGTGCCAGCCAGATTGCTCACCCGTACGTCCTATCACGCCCCTCCCCCGGAAACGGCTCCCGCCGAACACGGGGTCAGAGACCGGAATCCGCCGATTCGGGTCTTCAACCCCGTGCTCGACGGTCGCCTCTCCCGTGTTCGGGCCTCTGTCACGCGGGGAGGGCGCCGCGATGGCCGAGGAAGGCTCGTACCGCGGGGCCGACGCCGCCCGGCACGTCACGACCCGTGAACCGGAGCAGCTCGATCGTGCCCGAGGCGGCGAGACGGTTCTGGCGCGTGCGATCGGCGTACACGGCCTGAGGGTCGGAGTGCACGTCCGCTCCGTCCATCTCCGCCACCAGCCACCGTCCCCCACCGAGGCGCCAACCCATGTCTCCCCGCGCGACGACGCGACCGTCCGCGTCGAGCACCGGCAGCTGGAGGACGTCAGGCGGCACGCCCACATCCACGCAGTCGAGCCGCCCGAAGGACTCCAACGGCGACTCCGCGCGGCCGTCCGCCATTCCCCAGAGCGAGTGCGTGGCGGCGACGCCACGGCGCCCGCGTGCCAGGTCGTGCGCCCTCGCGAGCCCGTCGGGGTCGGTCGACCGCCGGTGCAGCGCGGAGTCGAGGACGGCCAGCGCGTGGGCGCGAGGCAGCTCGGGCACCGCCTGGGCGAGGGCGCGCTCGACGGTCGCGACGGCTCGCCCACCGATCTGGACGGTGGTCATCCCGTCGTCGAACTGCCGCAGGCGGATGCCGTCGCGCGTGGTGCGGTCGCTCGCACGGGGCAGGGCGACCTCCGGGGCGACCCCGACGGGGATCCCCTGGACGCCGTGCAGCACGAGCGCCGTCGTCCCGACGGCGATGGCCTCCGGGCCGAACGCGAGCAGGCCCGCCCACGCCGATCTCCGCCGTCGATGGTCCCAGTCCCAGCGCTGACCGCCCGGCGGCCAGAGGTCGTAGACACCACGCGTGACGCGCGCCCAGGCACCCGAGTCGACGCGACGACGAGCGACGCGCGAGGAGACCCCTGCGGCGAGCAGCTGGTCGATCGACACGAGCCCGGCCTGCGCAGCGACGAGCCGGTCCAGCTCCGGTGAGAACGCCATGAGCGGCATGGCAGCACGACGCCCGGTCCACTGCGGCACGCAGGCTCCGCCCCTGTGAACACCCCGCCCAAACCCGACCCTGTGCAAAACCACAAAGAGTCGGCCCTGACCACCATCACCACCCGCGAGCACGCGATCAGCGACCGAAATCCCGGATTCTCGGTCTCCAACCCCGTGTTCGGCGGAGACGGGGGGCGGGGGCGGGAGGGGGCGGAACGGGGGCTCGGTCAGTCGTTCCGCTTCGACATTTCCGCGAGCATGTCGTTGTACTCCTGGAGCTCGGCGTCGCCGTCGCGGTCGGCCTGGCGGTCGCGACGCTTGGCCTCGCGCTCGTCGGAGCGCGTCCACATGACGGCGACGACGATCGCGAGGATGAGGGTCGGCAGCTCGCCGATGCCCCACGCGACGGCGCCGCCGCGCTGCTGGTCGGCGATGGCGCTCGGGCCCCACTCACGGCCGAGGAGGCCGAACCACTCGGGGACGAGCAGCTCCTCGCCCGACGTGAGCGCGACGCCGAAGAACGCGTGGAACGCCATGGTCGCGAACAGCAGGAGCAGACGCTGCGGGTAGGGCGGGCGGTGCGGGCCGGGGTCGATCCCGACGAGCGCGTTCGCGAACAGGTACCCCGCGAGCGTGAAGTGCACCAGCATGACGAGGTGGCCGGCGTACGTCGTGAGCGCGTACTCGAACGCGGGCGTGTAGTAGAAGACGATCATCGAGCCGGCGAAGTTCACCGCCGCGACGACCGGGTTCGCGAAGAACTGGCCCACGCGCGACGTGACGAGGGCGAGCACCCACTCGCGCGGTCCGCGCGACCCGTCCTTGCGCGGCGGCACCGCGCGCACCAGGAGCGTGACGGGTGCGGCGAGCACGAGGAAGATCGGCACGACCATCGCGAGGATCATGTGCTGGACCATGTGCGCGCTGAACAGCACGTGGCCGTACATGGCGGGGCCGCCGGACGTGACCCAGAACAGGACGAGGATCCCCAGGCACCAGGAGACGGTGCGCCCCACCGACCACGAGTCGCCGCGCCGCGCGAGGCGGCGCACCCAGCGCAGGTACACGACGATCGCCGCGACGCACGCGAAAGCGGGCAGCAGGTCCCAGCGCCACTCGGTGAACCAGCGGGCGAGCGTCGGCTCCGGCGGGAGCGCGTGCCCCGTCACCTGGTACGCGGCGGAGGTGTCGAGCGGCTCCTCCTGCGGCACGGGCGGGGCGGTGGACCCGAGCGCGACCGCGACGCCGGACACGGCGCCCATGATCGCGAGCTCGACCGCGACGAGGCGCCAGAACAGCCAGCGCGTCCCCTCGGCTGCCGCGGCCCGTGCGCTCGTGGACGACGACGTCCCGCCCGTCCCGGCACCGCTCGCCGGGGCGGGGTCCCCGGTCGGGCGAGGGGCCGCCGTCGGGCCGGCGAGGCGGCGCACGACGAGCTCGCGGTGCGCGAAGCCGACCGCGCCGAGGACGAGCAGGAGCGCGAGCTTGGTGAGCAGGAGGATGCCGTAGTCGGTGGTCAGGCCGGCGAGGGAGTCGACCCGGATGCTCGCGTTCGCGATGCCCGAGACGGCGACGGCGACGTAGCACCACAGCGCGATCGCGGAGTACCGCGCGACGGACGACGCGAAGTCCGCGCGGCCCAGCCCGCCGCGCACGCGCACGACGGCGAGCGTCCCGAGCCCGCCGACCCACAGCGCGGCGCCGGCCAGGTGCAGGAACATCGACGAGACGGCGAGCTCGTGGCTCACCGCACCGGCTGCGTGGCCGGTGTTGGCCTGCATCCCGAGGGCGAGGAGCGCCAGGGCCGCGGTCCACATCGCCCCGGTCGCGCTGCGCACGGCGAGCGCGACGGCGGACGTCAGGGCCGCGACGACGACGATCGCGAGGTAGTTCCGGCCGAGGCTGACCTGCGAGACGAAGAGGCCGAGCTGGTCGCCGAACGTCGGGTTGGTGACCGGCGTGCTCGAGATGGAGGAGTAGCGCAGCACGACCTGCAGGACGGTGAGCACCGCCCACGTGGCCGACGCCGCCCCCGCGACGCCGAGCGCCTTGCGCACGGGCGTCCCTGCGGGCAGCACGCACGCCGCGAGGACGAGCGAGCCGAGCGTGAGCGCGACGGCGAGCTCGGTGAGCACCGTGACGACCGGGGTGCCGAGGCGCGCGAGGGCGCCCGGGTCCGGGAAGCCGGCGGGGACGGTGAACGCGGCCGAGAACGCGCCGGCGGCGAGGACGGCGACGACCGCGACGACGACGGCGAACGGCCCGGCGACGACGAGCCACCACGGGTTCGCGGGTCGGGCGTCCGAGGGCGCGCGGCGCAGGGCAGTGGTGGTCACCCCACCAGGGTATCGACCGCGCGGGCCCCTCCGGTCACGGCTCAGGGCCGGGACAGGCGGGCCATCCCGTAGACCTTCGTCGCGCGCACGCGCAGCACCTGGCGGCGGTCCGCGACCATGGCGCGCCGGAACTCCTCCCAGTCGGGGTGCTCGCCCCCGGTGGCCGCGCGGTAGGTCGCGACGAGCTCGTCGGCGGCGTCGTCGTGGGGGTCGAGCGCGACGGCGCTCAGCTCGGCGTCGCCCTCGACGACGGCGTAGCCCGCGAAGTCCTCCGCGCTCACGTGCAGCGAGACGCGCGGGTCGCGCGCCGCGTTGCGGGTCTTCGCGCGGTCGGCGGTGACGGAGACGCGCGCGAGCCCGTCCTCCGGGTCCCAGACGTAGAGCACGTTGGAGAGCTGGGGCCGCCCGTCCTTCTTCACGGTCGCGAGGACGCCCTGGCGGCGCGCGGCGACGAGGTCGAGGAGCGCGGGGTCCCCGAGCGCGGCGCGCGGCGCGCGGCCGGGGGCGTCGCGGGCGGTGTCATGGGAGATGTCACGGGCGTCGGTGCTCATGCCGGGGCAACCGTCGCCGGCCCGCGGGGCATTCCCGGCGCACCGCACGGTGGGGACCTCTCCCCACCCGGACCTGTGGACGACGCCCGGTCCGGCGGGGTCCGCGCTGGCATACTGGGCCGGGTTCGCCGGGGGCTCGCGAGGCTCCGTCCGCCCTCCGGCCGCGCACGGGACCACACCACCCGCACCACCCGGAGGACGACCGATGGCCGCAGGGCACGGCAGCATCTCGACGCAGGACCTCGACCGCGCGAGCCACCTGCTCAAGCGCGTCGGCCAGGTCTTCGACCAGCGCGTCGTCGGGCAGGAGGCCCTGCGCACCGCGCTCGTGAGCACGCTGCTCGCGGGCGGGCACATCCTGCTCGAGTCGGTCCCGGGCCTCGCCAAGACGACCGCTGCGCAGACGCTCGCCGCGGCGGTCGACGGCTCGTTCCACCGCATCCAGTGCACGCCGGACCTCATGCCGAACGACATCGTCGGCACGCAGATCTTCAACTACGCGACCGGCCAGTTCACGACCCAGCTCGGCCCGGTGCACGCGAACGTCGTCCTGCTCGACGAGATCAACCGCTCGTCGGCCAAGACGCAGTCGGCGATGCTCGAGGCGATGCAGGAGAAGCAGACGTCGATCGGCGGCGAGAACTACGCGCTCCCCGACCCGTTCATGGTGCTCGCGACGCAGAACCCCATCGAGGAGGAGGGCACGTACGTGCTCCCAGAGGCCCAGATGGACCGCTTCCTCATGAAGGAGGTGCTCACGTACCCGACGCCGCCGCAGGAGCTCGAGATCCTCCAGCGCATCGCGACCGGGCAGATGACGCGCCCCCTCACGGCGCAGCCGATCTCGCTCGACGACGTGCGCTTCCTGCGCGGCCTCGTCGACGACGTGTACGTGGACGACTCGATCAAGCGCTACGTCGTCGACCTCATCAACACGACGCGGTTCTCCGGGCCCCGCCCGGTGCCGGGCCTGGAGCGCCACGTGCGCGTGGGCGCGTCGCCGCGCGGCGGCATCGCGCTCATGCGCGTGGGCCAGGCGCTCGCGATCCTCGCGGGCCGGGCGTACGTCATCCCGGACGACATCAAGGCGGTGCGGTACTCGGTGCTGCGCCACCGCCTCGTGCGCACGTTCGACGCGCTCGCGAACAACGTGCCGCCGGAGCAGCTCGTGGACGCGGTGTTCGACGCCGTCCCCACGCCCTGACCGGTCCACCCACCGTCCCGAGAGAGCACCACGTGCCCGACGTCTCCCGTCTCGCCCAGGTCCGGGCCCGGCTCGACCTGCCGGTCGCGCGCCGGGCGTCCGGCCTGCTCGAGGGCCGGCACCGCTCGGTGTTCAAGGGGCACGGGCAGGACTTCGACGACCTGCACCTGTACGCGCCGGGCGAGGACGTCGGCGACATCGACTGGAAGTCGTCGGCGCGCGCCGGGCTGCCGATCATCCGCCGGTTCGTGCGCGAGTCGAACCTCAACCTCGTGCTCGTCGTGGACACGGGGCGCACCATGGGCGCGACGGCGCCGAGCGGGGAGACGAAGGCGGAGATCGCGAGCTTCTGCTGCGCGCTCGTCGCGTACCTCGCGCGCGACCGGGGCGACCGCGTCGCGCTCGTCGCGGGCGACGCCGAGCGCCTGGTCCAGCTGCCGCCGCGCGCGAGCACGCGCGACCTCGAGGTGCTGCTGCGCACCGTGGAGCGGCTGTGGCGCCCGGACGCCCCGGGGAGCGACCTGTCCCGACCGCTCGACCGCGCGCAGACGGCGTTCCGGCGCCGATCGCTCGTGGTCGTCGTCACGGACGAGGCCCGCCCGGCTGCCGAGCACGAGCAGCTGCTGCGCTCGCTGCGCGTGCGTCACGAGGTGATGGTCGTGCAGGTCGCGGACCTCTCGCCGGTGGGCGCCGGGACCGGGGAGGTGGCCGACGTCGACGGGACGCTGCGCCTGCCGCCGTTCCTGCGTGGCCGGGCCGCGCTCGCGGCGCCCGCCGCCGAGGCGCTCGCCGCGCGGCGCGCCGAGGTGGCCGAGCGGCTGCGCGCCCTCCAGGTCGAGGGCGTGCTCGTCGAGGGGTCCGACGACGTCCTGCAACGCTTCGTCGAGCTCCTGGGGAGGCAGAAGCGTGCCCGTCGATGAGCTCGTCGACCCCGTCGGCTACTCGGGGTGGTGGACGGCCCTGGGGATCGTCCTGGTCCTCGCGGCCGCCGCGGTCGTGTTCCTCGTGATCTGGCTGACGCGCGCCAGCGCGGAGGAGAAGAACGCCCCGCGCCCCGCGCCCCTGCTCCCCACCGGCCCGCACGACCCGTACGCGTCGCTGCGGGCGGAGTACGAGCGGCGCCTCGACGCCGTCGCCGAGCGGTTCCGCGCGGGCGAGCTCGACGAGCGCACCCTGCACCTCGCCCTCTCGGCGGAGATGCGCGGCTTCGCGACCGGACGGCTCGGCCAGGACGCGTCGTCCATGACGCTCTCGGAGATCCAGCAGCTCGCCGAGGCCGGGCGGCTCACGCAGCTCATCGCGCGCTACTACCGGCCGTCGTTCGCGGACCACGACAACGACCCGGCGGCGCGCTCGACGGACGGCGAGGACTCGATCGACCGCGCCCGGGCGGTGGTGCGCGGATGGTGAATCGCTCCGTCGCGGCGAGCACCGCCGTCGTCCCGGGGCCGCAGGGCCCGTCGATCCTGTGGCCGTGGCTGTGGGTCGTCCTCGTCGTCGCGGTGCTCGCGGCGGCGGCGGTGGCGTGGTGGCTCGCGCGGCGGCGCCGGGCGCGCGACGCTGACGCGGGCGTGCTCTGGGTCGCGAACTCCGACTACCTCGCGCGCGTCCCGGCGTTCGCCGCGTGGGTGCGCCGCTACCGCGTGCTGCAGGGCCTCACCGCGGCGGGGCTGCTCGTGGCGGTCGTCGGGGCGGGCGCGGTAGCGGCCCGCCCGGTGGAGACGGACGTCGTCGTCGACCGCCTCGGCACGCGCGACATCGTGCTGTGCCTCGACGTGTCGGGCTCGATGATCGAGTACGACGGCGCGGTGCTCAAGGTGTTCCAGGAGCTCGTCGACAACTTCGAGGGCGAGCGGATCGCGCTGTCGATCTTCAACTCGTCGTCGCGCACGGTCTTTCCGCTCACGGACGACTACACGCTCGTCCAGGAGGAGCTCCAGGCCGGGATCGCCGCGCTCGACCAGGACCCGGCGACGTTCGACTACACGGGCGGCACCGACGACGCGGAGATCCTCGAGTACGCGCAGTTCACGGCGGGCACGACCGCGAACCTCTCGGGCGCGAGCCTCATCGGCGACGGGCTCGCGAGCTGCGCGCTCCAGTTCGACGCGGAGGACACCGAGCGCTCGCGCTCGATCATCCTGGCCACGGACAACTACGTCTCCGGCGAGCCGATCTACACGCTCCCGCAGGCGGCGGACCTCGTCGCGTCACGCGACATCACGCTGCACGGCATCTTCGGCGGGTCCCAGCGCTACGAGGGCACGCCCGAGGAGACCGAGTACCGCGAGACCGTCGAGTCGGGCGGCGGCCTGTACTTCCTCGCGGACGACCCGGCCGCGGTGCAGGGCATGGTCGACGACGTCGTCGCGCAGCAGGCCGTCGAGCTCGACGCGTCCCCCGAGGTGGTCGTCACGGACCGGCCCGCGGGCTGGTTCCTCGTCGCGGTCCTCGGCGTCGCGCTGCTGCTCGTCGTCGCGTGGCGGGTGAAGGAGTGACGCGCCGATGAACCTCGCCGGACTCACGTTCCAGCCGCTCGTGCCCCTGTGGGCGCTGGCGCTGCTCGTGCTGCCGCTGCTCGGCCTCGCCGGGTGGCAGGCGGTCGTGGCCGGGCGCCCGGGGCCCGACGGCGCCCCCCGCCCCGGCGCCCCGCGAGCGGCCTGGGTGCGACGGGCCGGGGCGGTCGCGCTGCTCGGGATCATCGGGATCGCGCCGTCGGTCGCATCGACGGACCGCGACACGTCGGTCGCGAACGTCGACATGTTCTTCGTCGTCGACCGCACGGGGTCGATGGCGGCCGAGGACTACGGGCCCGAGGGCGGCCAGGAGCGCCTCGACGGCGTGCGGCACGACATCACGAGCCTCACCGAGGCGATCCCCGGGGCGCGGTACTCGATCATCTCGTTCGACTCGCAGGCGTCGCGCCAGCTCCCGCTGACGACGGACGCGCGCGCGATCACGTCCTGGGCCGACACGTTCCACCGCGAGATCACGCGGTACTCGCAGGGGTCCCTCACGGACCGGCCGCTCGACGAGCTGCGGTCGGCGCTCCAGGGCTCGGCGGAGCAGCACCCGGCCAACGTGCGGCTCGTCTTCTTCCTCACCGACGGCGAGCAGACGGCGGAGGGCGAGCCGCGGTCGTTCGCCGACCTCGCACCGCTCGTCGACGGCGGAGCGGTGCTGGGCTACGGGACCGCCGAGGGAGGCCGCATGAAGGAGTACGACCCGGACGTGGACCCCGAGGACGCGGAGTACCTCGTCGACTGGTCGAAGCCGAGCGACGGCGGCGAGCCCGTCGAGGCGCTGTCCGTGCTGGACGAGGCGACGCTCACCGCGCTCGCCGACCAGCTCGGCGTGCCGTACGTGCACCGGCAGGAGCCGTCGGAGACGGCGTCGCTCGTCGCGGGCGTCGACCCGCAGCAGGTCGCAGCGGACGGACGCCGCGACGTGACGGCGTACCGGCCGGTCGTGTGGCCGTTCGCCCTCGCGCTCGTGGCGCTGCTCGGGGTCGAGGCGTGGTTCTGGGCGCGCTCGGCGAGCCGCTCGCTCGTGCGCCCGACGGCACCCGACCGGGCGGAGGTGCGCCGATGACCTGGACCCCTCCCCCGGCACCCCCGCCCGGCGCCCGCGCGCCCCGGCCCACGGGCGCCGCCGCCCTGCGTGCGGCGCGGCTGCGCCGGCGCCGGTGGTGGCTCCTCGGGACCCTGCCCGTCGTGCTCGTGCTCCTCGTGCTGGGGGTCACGCTCGCCCTGCGCGCCCCGGTCGCCTCGCTCGCGAAGGACCGCTACGACGCCGGCGACACCGAGGGCGCGGCGAGCACGTACGGCCTCCAGCGGACGCTCAACCTCGTCGAGCCGTGGAAGGCCCACTACAACCACGGGACGGCGCTCGCGCGGACCGAGGACTCGTGGTCGCTGTACGACGCGATCCGGTCCCTCGACCGCGCCTACGACCTCGCGGAGAACGCGTCTCCCGAGGAACGGTGCATGATCCAGACGAACCTCTCGCTGACGTACGAGATCCAGGGCGACGGCGACATGGCCTACGCCGACCGCAAGGCGGCGGAGCTCGCCCTCGTCGAGGAGGCGATCGCCGCCCGCGACGCGGGCCTGCCGTACGACGAGGGGGTCCTCGACCCGTACGGCGACGGTACCGAGCCCGACCCGGCGGAGCTGCGCCAGGACGTCCAGGACTGGTACGAGTACGCCGAGCAGGAGTACGCGACGGCCGAGCAGATCCGCGGCTGGCCCGACTGCGGGGAGTCCGAGCAGACCCCCGAGCAGCAGGAGCAGGACACGGCCGCGCAGCAGCGTCTCCAGGACAAGCAGCAGGAGGCGCAGGACGCGCAGCCGGAGAACCAGGACGGTGGCGACACCTCGGAGGGCGAGGGCGACGGCTCCGAGGGCGACGAGCAGTCGGACGCTTCGGGCGGGGACGGCGCGCAGGGCGAGGACCAGCAGAGCCAGGCCGAGCGCGAGGAGCAGCAGCGCCAGGAGCAGCTCGAGCAGCAGGGCTCCGAGGCGCGCGACGAGCAGGAGCGCCTCGAGCAGGAGTACCGCGACCTCTACGGGGACCAGCCGGGCACCGGCAGCGACCCGGGCGACAGCAGCGGGGGCGGCACCAAGAACTGGTGAGCCCCCTTGCGCGCCGCGGGCTGCCCAGCCTGCGAGACGACGGGCACGACCCGAGGACGCGTCGCTCGCCCGCCCGTACCCTCGGCGACCGTGACCACACCCGAGGACCTGCCCGTCCTGCGCGCGCTCCACTCGACGCCGTCGCGCCGCTACCTCTCGCCCGACCCGGTGCCCGACGACGTGCTCGACGCGATCCTCGACGCCGCGGTCCGCGGGCCCAGCGGAGGCAACCGGCAGCGGTGGGCGTGGGTCGTCGTGCAGGACCCCGCGACGAAGGCGCAGATCGCCGCCTGGTACCGCGAGGGGTGGCGCGCGGCGTACGGGGACCGCCGCGACGCCGTCCTCGGTGCCGCGACCGACGACATCGGCGTGAGCGAGGCGGGCTTCCGCGCCGTCGAGCACCTCGCGCTGCACCTGGAGGAGGCTCCGGTGTGGGTCGTGCCGGTGCTGCGGGACGCGGCGCGCTCGACCGACCCCCGGCTCGGCGCCTCGATCTACGGCGCGGTGCAGAACCTCGTCCTCGCGGCCCGGGCCTACGGGATCGGGACGACGCTCACGACCTTCCACACCGTCCGGGAGGGCGACGTCGCCGCGCTGCTCGGTCTGCCCGACGACGCGCTGACGATGGGCCTGCTCCCCCTCGGGTACCCGACCCGAGGCCGCTGGTCGGAGCCGCGGCGGCGTCCGCTCGCGGAGGTCGTGCACCGGGACCGGTGGCACGGCTGAGCGCGCCGGGAAGAGGCGAGCGCCCGTGCGCGTTCGCCCCGGAGGAGACGCACGGCCGGACGGCCGCGACGACGGCACGGCACCCGGGCGACCGGGCGAGGAGGAGCAGCATGACCGCGACGAGCACGGGGCCCGGCGCCACCGGCGTCGACCACCTGGTCCTGGACAACCCGTCGTGGAGCGCGCTCACCGGCGCGCACGCGCACCTCGCCGAGGGCGACGACCTGGCGCGACGCTACCCGGCCGACGTCTCCCCGATCACGGGCGTGCGCTCGTGGACCGACCCGGGCGTGTGGGACGCGATCGCCGCGCTCGTCGGCCCGGGCGGGCACTTCTCGGCGCCGCCGGCCGGGGTCGAGCCGCCGCGCGGCTGGACGGTCGAGGCCCGCGTCGAGGGCGTCCAGCTCGTCGAGACCGAGCGCCTCGTCACCCGGCCCGACCCGGAGGCTGTCGTGCTCGGCGCGGACGACGTCCCGGAGATGCTGGCGCTGGTCGAGCGCAGCCGACCGGGTCCTTTCGAGGCGCGGACCTACCTGCTCGGCCGGTACGTCGGGTTCCGCGACGGCGACGGCCGTCTCGTCGCCATGGCGGGCGAGCGCCTGCGGCCCGCGGGGTGGACCGAGATCAGCGCCGTGACGACCGACCCCGACCACCGCGGGCGCGGCCTCGCCTCGCGTCTGGTGCGCGACGTCGCGTTCCACGTCCAGGAGCGCGGCGACCGCGCGTTCCTGCACGCCGCGGCGCAGAACGTCGGCGCGATCGGCGTCTACGAGCGGCTCGGGTTCGCGCTGCGCCACCACCCGACGTTCGGGTCGCTGCGCGCGCCAGGCTGACGGCCTCGTCGCCGGGCCCGCCCCACGCTCGGGCCACGCGGCCGATCGGACGCTCGGCGCCGTGCGGCTCAGTCCTCGATCCCCTCGACGAGCAGCGTGCGGGGGCCGGGGCCCTCGTCGGCGAGCGCGTCGTGGGGGTTGACGAGGACGCACCGGCGCAGCGAGAGGCACCCGCAGCCGATGCAGTCCGTGAGGTGGTCGCGCAGGCGCGTGAGCTGCTCGATGCGCGCGTCGAGGTCGGCGTGCCACCCGGCCGAGAGCCGGTGCCAGTCCTTGGCCGTGGGCGTGCGGTCGCCGGGGAGCGTCGCGAGGGCGGCGCGGATGCGGGCGAGCGGGATGCCCACGCGCTGCGACGCCCGCACGAACGCGACCCGCCGCAGCGTCTCCCGGGTGAAGCGCCGCTGGTTGCCGGGCGTCCGACGGCTCGTGATGAGCCCCTCGCGCTCGTAGAAGTGCAGCGCGGACACGGCGACGCCGCTGCGCGCCGCGAGCTGGCCGACGGTGAGCTCGTCGCTCGGGGACAGGGCGTCGGGCACGGCGGTTCCTCCACGCGGACGGGTGCAGCGGCGACGCGGCGGGCACGGACGGCCGCCGGTCGGCACGGGTACTTGACCTGAACAATTGTTGAGGTTCGAGACTAGCAGGGCGCGACCGTCGGGCGGTGCGGCCCCGGCCGTGCGTCGGCCCGGCGAGGCCGTGCACCGCGCAGCCCGATCACGGCACCGCGCACGACCGCCCGGCACGACCCCGACCCTGACCCCGACCCCGAGGAGCACCCGTGGACGCCATCCGCCTGCACGCGTTCGGACCACCCGAGAACCTCGTGCTGGACCAGGTCCCCGACCCGGTCCCCGGCCCCGGCCAGGTGCGGGTCGCCGTGCGCGCGCACGGCGTCCACCTGCTCGACACGACGCTGCGCCGCGGTGAGGTCGCGGGACCGCTCCCGCTGCCCGCCCTGCCCACGGTCCCCGGGCGCGAGGTCGCCGGGGTGGTGGACGTCGTCGGGCCGGGCGTCGACGCCGCGTGGCGCGGGCGACGCGTCGCGGCCCACCTCGGCGCCACGCCCGACGGCGGCGGGTACGCGCGACTGGCGGTCGTGCCCGTCGAGGCGCTGCACCGCATCCCCGACCACGTCACCGCGCCCGACGCGCTGGCCATGATCGGCACCGGGCGGACCGCACTCGGCATCCTTGACCTGGCGGGGCTCGCCGCGACGGACACCGTCGTCGTCACGGCCGCGGCCGGCGGGCTCGGCACGTTGCTGGTCCAGAGCGCGCTCGCGGCAGGGGCGCGCGTCGTCGCGCTCGCCGGCGGCCCGGAGAAGGTCGCCCTCGTGCGGTCGCTCGCCGGGCAGGCGCAGGAGGACCGCCTCGCCGCCGTCGACTACCGGGCCGACGGCTGGCTCGACGAGGCGCGGACCGCCGTCGGGCAGCACGCCCCGGAGGGCGCGACCGTGCTCCTCGACGGCGTCGGCGGCGACGCGGGCACCGACGCCGCGAGCCTCGTCGCGCCGACCGGTCGCCTCGTGCTCTACGGCTGGGCGTCGGGGGCGCCGAACCGGGCCGGTGACGTCGACCACCCGGGCGGCAAAACAGGGGCCCACGGCGGCACGCCGGACGTACGGTGGGCGGTGGGACCCCGGGCCCGACCCTGGGGAGACCTGTCCGCGCTGCAGGAGCGCGCGCTCGCGCTCGCGGCGGACGGGACGTGGCGGGTCGTCACGCACCAGATCCCCCTCGCGGAGGCCGCGCGCGCCCACCGCGAGCTCGAAGCGCGCGCCACCACCGGAAAGGTCGTTCTCGTATGACGGCGGACCCCCGCACCGACGCCGACGCACCGGCGTACGGCACCCCCGCGCCCGGCGCGGGCGAGGCCGGCACGGGAGACGTCGGCGTGCCCGAGACCGGCCCGACCGAGGCGGGCACGCTCTCGCCCGGGACACAGCGCACGGTGCTGTTCGGCATGGTCGCGTTCGTGTTCCTCGGCGCGTTCGAGGCGCTGGCCGTCGCGACCGCCATGCCGACGGTCGCCGTCGAGCTCGACGGGCTCACGCTGTACACGCTGGCGTTCGCCGCGTCGCTCGCGTCGAGCGTCGTCGGCATGGTGGCGTCCGGCCGCTGGAGCGACCGCGCCGGCCCGACCACCCCGCTGTGGACCGGCATCGGGCTCTTCCTTGCCGGGCTGCTCGTCGCCGGGCTCGCGCAGGACATGCTCGTGCTCGTCGCGGGCCGCGTGCTCCAGGGTGTCGGGACGGGCCTGTACATCGTCGCGCTGTACGTGCTCGTCGCGCGCGTCTTCCCCACCGACCGGCGCCCGAAGGTCTTCGCGGCGTTCGCGGCGGCCTGGGTGATCCCGTCGATCGTCGGGCCCGCCATCGCGGGGCTCGTGGTCGAGCACGTCGGGTGGCGCTGGGTGTTCCTCGCCGTCCCGGTCCTCGCGGTGCCCGCGCTGTTCCTCATGCGCCCGGGGATGCGTGCCGCCCGCGGCTCGGCCCCCGAGCCCGCCCCGGCGTCCACGGACCGACCCGACGACGCCGAGTCGCCGCTCGACCGGACCGCGCGCCAGGCGTCGCTCACCTGGGCCGTCGTCGCCGCCGTCGGGATCGGGGCGCTCAACTACGCGGGCCAGCTGCGCGGGGTGGGGCTCGCGGCCCTGCTCGTGGCGTCGCTCGCGGCCGTCGCGCTCGCCGTCCCCCGACTGCTCCCCCGCGGCACGACCCGCGCGGCCCGCGGCCTGCCGAGCGTCATCGCGATCCGCGGCCTCGTCGCGGCCGCGTTCACCGGCGCCGAGGTGCTGCTCCCGCTCTTGCTGTCTCACGAGCGCGGCCTGTCGCCGTCGCTCGCGGGCGCCGTGCTCACGTTCGGCGCCGTCGGCTGGTCGACGGGGTCGTGGCTCCGCGGCCGGGCGACCTGGGGGCTCCAGCACGCGGGCTACGTGCGCCTCGGCGGGACGCTCGTCGCGCTCGGGATCGGCGGCGCCGCGCTGCTCGCCTGGACGGCCGTGCCGCCCGTGGTCGGGATGGTCGCGTGGACCCTCGCCGGGCTCGGCATGGGCATGACGCACCCGACGCTGTCCGTGCTCACGCTCGAGCTCTCGCCCGTCGCCGAGCAGGGCGCGAACTCGTCCGCGCTCCAGGTGTCCGACGCCGTCGCGGCCGCGACCGCGCTCGCCGTCACCGGGTCGCTCCTGTGGGCCCTGCACCCCACGCTCGGCCTGGCGTCGTACGTCGTGTGCTTCGGGGTCACGGTGCTGCTCGCGGCGGGCGTCGCCCTCCTCGCACCGCGCACGCGCCCGGTCCTCAGGGCGTAGCGCGCAGCCCGGCGGCGGCGTCGGCGTACCGGTCGAGCACGATCGCGGTGAGCCGCGGGTCGGGCGCGAGCGGGCCGGTCACGACGTCGGCGCCCGCCTCCAGCACCCGGTCGTAGAAGAAGCCGGGCGCGAGGAGGTAGGCCGCGACGACGACGCGCCCGCCCGGGGCGACGCCCGCGCGGGCGGCGGCGACGGCGTCGGGCACCGTGGGCGTCGCCATGGCGCCGTAGCCGACGGAGACCGGGCCGGGGACGCGCTCGCGGAGCCCGGCGGCGAGCGTCTCGACGTCGCGCGCGGCGCCCGGGCGGCTCGACCCCGCGGCGGCGATCACGACGGCGTCGCCGTCGCGCAGCCCGGCCTCCGCGAGCCGCTCGGCGAGCAGGTCCACGAGGCGCGGGTCGGGGCCGAGCGGCCCCGACGCGGCAGCGGCCCCGGTGCCGGGGCCGCGGTCCTCGACGGCCGCGGCGACGTCCACGCTCACGTGGAACCCGGCGGAGAGCAGGAGCGGCACCACCACGGCGTCGCCGGGCGCCCCGCCGTCGGACGGCGCGACGACGGCCGTCACGACGTCCGCCACCTCGGGCTGCTGGACGTCCACGAACGCCTCGCGCACGTCGAGGTCGGGGCGGGCGGCGCGCACGTCGTCCAGGAGGGCGCGGACCACCGCGCGCCCCGCGAGGTCGTCCGTGCCGTGGGAGCAGCCGACGAGCACCGGCGCCGCGGCGCGCGGGCCGGCCGGAGCACCGGCGACGGCGTCGAGGGAGGTGGGGCTGTCCGGGCTCATGCGAGCTCCAATCGGTATCCGCGCTTGACGACGGTCTTGACGAGGTCCCGGCGGCCGGTGGCCTCGCGCAGGCGCGCGACCGCGACCTCGGCCGCGTGCGGGTCGCGCGAGTCGCCGGGCAGGACGTCGAGCACGTCGTCGCGCGTGACGACCTCGCCGCGGCGCGCGGCGAGGAGGCGCAGCACCTCGAGGCTGCTGGGCGACAGGGGCAGCACCTCGCCGTCGAGCACGGCGACGCGCGAGCGGATCTGGAGCGTCCCGGCGACGGTCGCGAGGGCCACGGTCTCGGCCTGCTCGTAGTGCGCGACGAGCGTCCGCACGAGCGCGCCGAGGCGTCCGCGCTCGGGCTGCAGCGGCGTGACGCCGCGGTGCTCGAGCGGCCGCGCGGTGACGGGACCGACGGCAGCCGCGACCATCGACCGGTCCTGGAACCGGGACACGACGAGCCGCCCCACGCCGTGCTCCTCGGCGGCGCTCAGCCACGCCTCGGCGCCGGGGGCGGAGGTGAACACGACGGCGTCGATCTCCCCGACGGCCGCGGCCTCGACCGACGCGCGCAGCGCCTCGGGGTCGGGCGGCGGCCCCCAGCGGTAGACGACGAGGCTCGCGACCTCGGCGCCCGCCTCGGCGAACACGACGTCGAGGCCGTCGGCCCCGGCGCCGTGGTGCTGGACGGCGATCCGCAGCCCGGCGACGCCCTCGCCGAGCAGCACGTCGGCGATCTCGGCCGACGTCTCGGACTCGGCGACCCAGTCGGCGGTGAGCCCGGCGGCCTGGATCGCGCCGCGCGCCTTGGGTCCGCGCGCGACGATCCGCGCGTCGGCGAGCACCTCGAGCAGGCGGTCGGCGAGGCCGTGCGCGTCCGCGGCCTCGACCCAGGACCGGAAGCCGATGCCGGTCGTCACGACGACGACGTCCGGCGGTCGCTCGACGAGGTCACGCGTCCCGGCGAGGAGCTGCTCGTCGTCGGCGTGCGGGATCATGCTCAGCGCGGGTGCGTGACGGACCTCGGCGCCCCGGCGCTGGAGGGCGGCGGCGAGCTCGCTCTTGCGGCGGTCGGCCGTGACGAGCACGGTGCAGCCCGCCATGACCTGGCCGAGGGCGGGGCGCTCCCCGTCGGGGCCGGAGTCGCTCACGCGACCGTCGCCGGGTCCGGGTCGAGCCGTCCCGCGGCGGCGACGTCCCCCACCACGATGATCGCGGGGGCCCGGACCCCGACCTGGGCGGCGCGCTCCACGACCTCGCCGAGCGGGGCGCGCGTCACGCGCTGGCGGGGCGTCGACCCGTTCTCCACGATCGCGACGGGCAGCGCAGGGTCGGCCCCGGCGTCGAGGGCCTGGGCCGTGATGTGCGCGAGCTGCGAGACACCCATGAGGACCACCAGCGTAGCCGTGCGGTCGCGCACGCCGGTGAGCGCGGCGGCGTCGAGCCCGTCGTGACCGCTGACCACGTGGAACGCGGCGACCGTGCCCCGGTGCGTGAGCGGGATGCCCGCGAGCGCCGGGACGCTCAGCGCGCTCGACACGCCCGGCACGACGTCGACCGGCACGCCCGCCGCGCGGCACGCGAGCACCTCCTCGCCGCCGCGCCCGTAGACGAACGGGTCGCCGCCCTTGAGCCGCACGACGCGCCGCCCGCGCTGCGCGTGCTCCACGAGGAGGGCGTTGATCTCGTGCTGCGGCACGGGGTGGTGGCCGGGCGTCTTGCCGACGTCGATCACCTCGACGCCGGGCGCGAGCTCGTCGAGCACGTCGACCGGTCCGAGCCGGTCCGCGACGACGACGTCCGCCTCCGCGAGCGCCCGGCGGCCCCGGACCGTGAGCAGGTCGACCGCGCCGGGCCCTCCGCCCACGAGCGTCACGCTCCCGAGACCGCCGGACGCCGGGCGGTGGCGCCGCTGGTCGGCCCCGCCGGAGCGCAGGTGCTCGGCGATCGCGTCGCGCACCGCGCGGGCCCGCCGCGGGTCCGGACCGCGCCGCTCGGCCGCGGCGTCAGCCGCTCGTCGTTCCCGGACGTCCGCCGGCACGCCGACCGCGGGGGCGTCCGTGACGACCCCGACGAGGACGTCGCCGCTGCGGGTCGTCGCGGGCGTGCGCGCGGTGCCCTCGTGCGCGGCCCCGGCGTTGACGCACCAGGTGCGGCGCGCGGCGGCCCATGCAGCGACGTCCCGGTTGGTTCCCGAGTCGTCCGTCGCCGCGAGCACGAGCCACACGTCCTCGAGGTCGGACTCGCGGACTTCGCGCGGCGCCCAGGTGACGCGACCACCCGGCGCGACCTCGCCGTCGGCGCGCAGCGAGGCGGCGACGAGATCGCGCAGGTCCTCGCAGACCTGGGGCGCGACGACGCGGACGTGCGCGCCGTCGTCGGCCATCGCCCGCGCGCGACGGGCCGCGACGGGGCCGCCGCCCGCGACGAGCACCGTGCGCCCGGCGAGGTCGATCCCGAGGAGCGTCGTCACGACGCACCGTCCGCGGGCCCGGCAGCGTGGGGGCGCAGGCCCACGTGCACGACGCCGTCGCGCACCTCGGCGGGCCACGTCGCCAGGTCCGGCGCGAGGCCCCCGACGGGCGCATACCCGGCGGTCTCGAGGCAGCGACCGGTCGTGAGGTCGAAGACCTGCTTGTACATGGGGCCGGCGACCGTCGGCACGCCCCCGCGCGTGCCGACGATGCCGCGCGACAGGACGTTCGCACCGGAGAACGGGTCGCGCTGCTGCACGACGCGGACCGTGTCGTCGGGGAGGCGGAACAGCGCGACCTGCACCCCGCCGACGAGGGCGGCGGCGCCGCGTTCGACGAGGAGGTCGCGCAGGAGGCACACGCGCTCCCACCCCGCCGCGTCCTTCGTCGGCGTCTCCACGGGGTACGCGGCCTGCTCTGCTGGCACGACGCTCATCGACGGACCTCCAGGGTCGTGCCGGCGATCACCACGGGGCCGGCGGGGACGGTGGCGAGACCCGCGGCGCGGGCCTCCTCGAGGGCGGCCCGCTCGTCCGCCCTGGCGGGCCGGATCTGGCCGCGCTCGGTGACGTACGCGAGGTCGGGGTCGGGCTCGGCGGGCGCGTTGACGAACGAGCCGAAGCGGCGCAGCTTCTCCGGGTCCTCGAGGACCGCGCGCCACTCGTCCTCGTAGTCGCCGACGTGGCGGGCCATCGCGGCGTCGAGGTCGGCACCGATGCCGAGCGAGTCCTCGACGACCACCTCGCGGATCGCGTCGAGACCGCCTTCGTGGTCCTCGACCCACGCGGCCGTGCGCTGCAGGCGGTCGGCCGTCCGCACGTAGTACATGAGGAAGCGGTCGATGGTGCGGACGAGCGCCTCGTCGTCCAGGTCCTCGGCGAGAAGCTGCGCGTGCCGGGGCGTGAACCCGCCGTTGCCGCCGACGTACACGTTCCAGCCCTTGTCCGTCGCGATGACGCCGACGTCCTTGCTGCGCGCCTCGGCGCACTCGCGCGCGCACCCCGAGACGCCGAGCTTGATCTTGTGCGGCGAGCGCAGGCCGCGGTACCGGAGCTCGAGCTCGACGGCCATGCCCACCGAGTCCTGCACGCCGAACCGGCACCACGTGGACCCGACGCACGACTTCACCGTGCGCAGCGACTTGCCGTACGCGTGTCCGGACTCGAACCCGTGCTCCACGAGCCGGCGCCAGATGTGCGGGAGCTGCTCGATGCGCGCCCCGAACATGTCGATGCGCTGGCCGCCCGTGATCTTCGTGTAGAGCCCGAAGTCCTTGGCGACCTGCCCGATGACGAGCAGCCCGTCGGGCGTGATCTCGCCGCCGGGGATGCGCGGGACCACCGAGTACGTGCCGTCCTTCTGCATGTTCGCCAGGACGTGGTCGTTCGTGTCCTGCAGCGTCGCCTGCTCGCCGTCGAGGACGTGACCGTTGCCGAGCGACGCGAGGATCGACGCGATCGTGGGCTTGCAGATGTCGCAGCCGCGCCCGGCGTCGCGCACCAGCACGGCACCCTGCGTGGCTGCGCTCTCGTCCACCGGCGCAGCGACACCCCGGCCGAACCGCGCGACGATCTCGCTGAACGTGTGCAGGTCCGCGACGCGCACCGCGTCGAAGAGCTGCGCGCGCGAGAGGTCGAAGTGCTCGCACAGCGCGTTCGAGACCTCGACGCCGGCCCGGGCGAGCTCGGTCGTCGTGATTTTCTTGACGAGCGGCAGGCACGACCCGCAGCTCGTCCCCGCGCGCGTGCACGCCTTGACGCCCGCGAGGTCGGTGCAGCCGTGCTCGGTGACCGCGCCCCGGATCGTGCCCGCGCCGACGTTGTTGCACGAGCAGACCGTGGCGTCGTCGGGGAGCTCGAGGGCCGGCGCTCCGCCGCCGGACCCCTCGGGGAGCAGGAACAGCCCCGGGTCGCCGGGGAGCTCCGTGCCCAGCATCGGCCGCAGCGACGCGTACGGCGCGGCGTCGCCCACGAACACGCCGCCCAGGAGCGTGCGCGCGTCGTCGGACAGGACGAGCTTCTTGTAGACGCCCGCGACCGGGTCGGCCCAGACGAGCTCCATCGCGCCCTCGATGCGGCCGTGCGCGTCGCCGAAGCTCGCGACGTCGACCCCCTGGAGCTTGAGCTTGGTCGCCGTGTCCGCGCCGGGGAACGTCGCCTCGCCGCCGAGCAGGCGGTCCACGACGACCTCCGCCATCGCGTAGCCCGGCGCGACCAGGCCGAGGCACCGGCCCTCGAGGCACGCGACCTCGCCGACCGCCCACACGTGCTCGTCCTCGGTGCGGCACGCGAGGTCCACGACGGCGCCACCGCGCTCCCCGACCGCGAGCCCCGCCGCGCGCGCGAGCTCGTCGCGCGGCCGCACGCCCGTCGCGAGGACCACGACGTCGACGTCGAGCCGGCCGCCGTCGGCGAAGTCGAGCCGGCCCACGTGCCCGGTCTTGCGGGAGACCCTCAGCTCCTTGGTCCCGGTGTCGCACCGGACCGCGATGCCCATGCCGTTGATGAGGCGCTTGAGGGCCTCGCCGCCGCCCAGGTCGATCTGCGCGTCCATCAGGTGCGTGCCGAACTGGACGACCGTGGCCTGCGCGCCGAGGGCCTTGAGCGCGCCCGCGGCCTCGAGGCCCAGGAGTCCGCCGCCGATGACGGCGCCGCGCACCGGGCGCTCCCAGCCACCCTCGGTCGTGGCGTCGCGCCGCTTCTCCTCGACCCAGCCGCGCAGGGCCGCGACGTCGTCGATCGTGCGGTAGACGAACACGCCGGGCAGCTCGTTGCCGGGGATCGGGGGGCGCGCGGCGTTCGAACCGGTCGCGAGGACGAGCTCGTCGTAGGCGTGCACGCGCCCGAGCCGGTCGGTGACGGTCTGCGCCTCGCGGTCGATCGACGTCACCGCGCAGTCGCGGTGCAGCGTGACCAGCGGGTCGTCCCACAGGGCAGGGTCGCCGAGCGTGAGCTCCTCGGCGTCGCGCGCCGAGAAGTAGCTCGTCAGGGCGACGCGGTCGTACGGCTTGCGCGGCTCCTCGGCGAACAGCGAGACGCGCCACGCCCCGGCGGCGTCGCGCGCGCGCAACGCCTCGACGAGCCGCTGCGCCACCATGCCGCCGCCGACGACGACGAGGTGCCGGGGCGCGCCGGGGGCCGGGGCGGGGGCGGGATCGGTCTGCGGTCCGGTCACGGCGGGCTCCTGGGGGCGTCGGGGCGGATCGGTCACCGTCCGCGGGGTCCGACGAGAGCGAGGAGAGGCCCCCGGGGATGGTGCTGACGACGCTACGGACGGGCGGTTTCGCGACCGTGCCCCGCCCGTTGCCCGTCCGTAACGGTGTTCTCACCCGGCCGGACGCCGCCGTGTGAGGTCGGCGGAGCGGTGCGAGACCGGCAGGTCGTGTCGAGATCGGCGATCGCGACTGCCGATCTCGGCAGGGCTTGCCGACCTCACGCGCCGAGGCCGACGCTCGCCCGTGCGCCGTCGGCCTGAGGCTGCTCCGGGTCGGTCTGCGCGAGCCAGCCGACCAGGCCGCACACGACGTCCTTGCATCCGCCGCAGCCCGTCGTCGCGCGCGTCGCCCGTGCGACGTCGTCGACGCTCCGGGCGCCGTCGTGCCAGCAGCCCACGACGTCGCCCTTGGTCACGCCGTTGCACGTGCACACGGTCGTGCGGTCGGGCATGAGCGTCGGGGACGACGCCGGCGCGGGCGCCTGCGCGACCGGGCGCAGCAGCAGGTGGGCCGGGTCGGCGGGCACGGGGACGCGGCGCGTGTAGGCGGCGGCGAGGTCGGCGCCCACCTCGGGCGCGCCGACGCACGTCGCGCCGACGAGCAGCCCGTCCGCGACGACGACCTCGACGTGCCGACCCGCCGCCGGGTCGCTCAGCATCACGGAACGGTGCGCCGCGTCGGGCGCGCGACGCTCGCCGCACACGCCCATCGTCACGATCTCGAGCCCCGCCGCCTTGACCCGCACGACGTCGGTCCCGGCGGTCGCGCGCGTGCCGACGCCGGGGTCGGCCGTCGGCTCGAGCGGGCGCGCGACGACGTCCGTGGCGAGCCGCAGCGCCACGCTCGGCCGGTCGGCGGCCGGTCCTCGGCGCGCACGCCGCCGGTCGGGCGCGGCCCCCTGCGCGGCGCCCGGCCTCCCTGCGCCGTCGGCCCCGGCGGCGAGCCGCTCCGCGAGGTGCTGCGCGAGCCGGCGCGCCTGGTCCCACCCCTGGGCGATCAGCCCGGTGCCGCCCTCGGGCGGCTGGGCGCAGTCGCCGATCGCGAACACGCGCGGGTCGTCCGGGCTGGCGAGGTCGGGCCCGACGACGACCCCCCGGTCGACCGTGAGCCCCGCCGCCCGCGCGAGCCCGGCCTCGGGCACGGTGCCGCACGCGAGCACGACGAGGTCGGCGTCGAGGTCGACGCGACGCACGCCGTCCGGCGCTCCCCGGGCCGCGCCCGGCCGATCCGCCGCGGGGTCGTGCGGGCCGCCGTCGGGCACGCGGAGCGTCACGCCCCGCACGCTGCCTCCGGCCACGGCCACGCGCTCCGTCCGGGCTCGGGTCCAGGCGCGCACCCCGAGGCCGGCGAGACCGCGCGCGACGACGCCGCCCGCCGCACGGTCGAGCTGGCGGTCCATCACGCTCGCGCCGCCGTGCACGAGGCTCACGGCGACGCCGCGACGCGCGAGCCCGCACGCGACCTCGAGGCCGAGGACGCCCGCCCCCACGACGACGGCGTGCCGCGCGTCGAGCGACCTCGCGACGATCGCGCGTGCGTCGTCGAGCGTCCGCAGGACGTGCGCGCCGCGCGGCAGGCCGCCGGGCAGGCCGGTGAGGCCGGGCACCTCGGGGACGCGCGCGGCGGCGCCCGTCGCGAGCACGACGACGTCGTACGGGTAGGCACCCTCGCCCGTGAGGACGCGGCGCGACGCCCGGTCGACCGCGAGGGCCTCGGTGCCCCGCCGGACCGTGACGCGCGCGTCGTCCGCGACAGCCAGGGCGATCGTCGCGACGTCGGCCCGGCCCGCGACGACCTCGCTGAGCAGCACGCGGTTGTACGGCTCGTGCTCCTCCGCGCCGAGCACGGTGACCTCGACGTCGGCGGACCCCCCGCACCGCGCCGCGAGGTCGCCCGCGAACCGCGACCCGACCATGCCGTGACCGACCACGACGACGCGCGTCATCCCACGACCTCCTGGAGCGCGGGGGCGCGTCGCACGTCCACGGCGCAGACCTTGAACTCCGGCATCCCGGAGACGGGGTCGGTCGCGTCGGTCGTCACGCGGTTGACGCTGCCCTCGCCGCCCCAGTGGAAGGGCATGAAGACCGTGTCCGGCCGGACGCGGTCCGTCCACCGCACGGCCGCCTCGATCGCGCCGCGCGCGGTCGTGAGGCGCGCCCGGTCTCCGTCGTCGATGCCGAGGCGCGTGCCCAGGACCGGGTGGACCTCGACGAACGGCTTCGGGACGAGGCGGTCGAGCTCCGGCACGCGCCGGGTCTGCGCGCCCGACTGGTAGTGCTGGAGCACGCGGCCCGTGACGAGGTAGAGCGGCGCGTCGGGCCGCACGTCGTCGCTCGGGCCCGTGTGGTCGACCGCGACCAGGCGGGCACGTCCGTCCGGCGTCGGGAACCGGTCGAGGAACATCCGCGGGGTGCCCGGGTGGTCGGGGGACGGCACCGGCCAGTGCAGGCCCGGGCCGCCGTCCGCCTCGTCCGCGTCGAGGCGCGCGTGGCTGAGCCCGGCGTAGTCCGCGACGCCGCCCGCGGACGCGCGCGCGAGCTCGTCGAAGACGACGGCCGGGTCGGTCGGGAAGGAGACCGGCGATCCCAGCCGACGCGCGAGCTCCGCCAGGATCCACAGCTCCGACCGTGCCTCGCCCGGCGCGTCGACCGCGCGGCGCCGTCGGATCACGCGTCCCTCGAGCGACGTCATGGTGCCCTCCTCCTCGGCCCACTGCGTCACGGGCAGCACGACGTCCGCGAGCAGCGCCGTCTCCGACGGCACGAGGTCGCACACGACCAGCAGGTCGAGCGCGCGCAGGTTCGCCGCGACCCGGTCCGCGTCCGGGGCGCTCACCACGACGTTCGACCCGTGCACGAGCAAGGCGCGCGGGCGCCCGTCCTCGGCGCAGGTCGTGGTCGCACCGCCCGGTCCGGGCCGCGCGCCGAGAGACCGCAGGAGCTCGACGGCGGGCATCCCAGGACCGGGGAGCGTCGCCGGGTCGACGCCCCACACCGCGGCGACGTGCGCGCGGGCCCCTGGGTCGTCGATCCTGCGGTACCCGGGGAGCTGGTCCGCCTTCTGCCCGTGCTCGCGTCCGCCCTGCCCGTTCCCCTGGCCGGTGATCGCGCCGTACCCCGACCCCACCCGGCCGGGCAGGCCGAGGGCGAGCGCGAGGTCGATCGCCGCGGTCACGGTCGCCGTACCCTGCGCGGACTGCTCGACGCCGCGGCCCGTGAGCACGTACGCACCCGCACCCCCGTGGACGGGCGACGCCGCCGCGAGCAGCCGGGCGACGTGCCGCAGCCGTCCCGCCGGCACCCCGCACACCGTCTCCGCGCGCTCGGGCCACCACCCGGCGACGGACCGGCGGACGTCGTCGAACCCGGTCGTGCGCGCGTCGAGGTAGGCCGTGTCCGCGAGCCCCTCCGCGACCACGACGTGCAGCAGCGCGAGCAGCACCACGAGGTCGGTGCCCGGGACCGGCTGCAGGTGCACCCCCTGCCCGACGGCGTCCCCCGCCTCCCCCGTGAGCGCCGCCGTCGCGCTGCGGCGCGGGTCCACGACGACGAGCCCGCCCCGTGCCCGCACGCCGGCGAGGTGCTGGACGGACGGCGGCATCGTCTCGGCGACGTTCGACCCGAGCAGCAGCACGGCGTCCGCGCCGCCGAGGTCGGCGAGCGGGAACGGGAGCCCGCGGTCGGCGCCGAACGCGCGGTTCGCCCCCGCCGCGGCGGACGCCATGCAGAACCGCCCGTTGTAGTCGATGTTCGCGGTCCGCAGCACCGTGCGCGCGAACTTCCCGAGCGCGTACGCCTTCTCGTTCGTCAGGCCGCCGCCCCCGAACACCGCGACGGCGTCGCGGCCGTGCGCGGCCTGGACCCGCTCGATCCCGGCCGCGACCACGTCGAGGGCCTCGTCCCACGGGGCGGGGCGGAGCTCGCCGTCGGGCCCGCGCAGGAGCGGGCTCGTCAACCGGTCGGGTGCGCGCAGGACCGTGGCGCTCGTCCAGCCCTTCTGGCACAGCCCACCCCGGTTGGTCGGGAAGTCGCGCGGGGCGACCGCGACCGGCAGCGGGCCGCGCGCGGGGGTGAGCGTCATGCCGCACTGGAGCGCGCAGTAGGGGCAGTGGGTGTCCACGCTCAGATCCCGGCCGCCGCGAGGGCCGAGCCCTTGCGCAGGTAGACCGCCCACGCGACGACCGCCATCACCGCGTACATCCCCACGAACGTCCACAGGGCGGGGACGAGCGAGCCCGAGAGGCTCGTCGACGCGGCGAACCCGCGCGGGATGAGGAACCCGCCGAACGCGCCGACGGCGCCCGCGATCCCGATGCACCCGGCCGCGGCCTGGCGGGCGCGGACCGGGGCTGCGGCCAGAGCCGCGGGGTCGCTCGCCGTCGGGCCGTCGAGGTCGTGGGCCGCGCTCGCCTGGAAGACGGCCGGGATCATCCGGTAGGTCGACCCGTTCCCGACGCCCGTCGCGACGAACAGGACGAGGAACGACGCGAAGAAGAGGCCGAAGCTGTGCGTCTCCAGCGCCCGGATCGCGCCGACCGCGCCGAGCGCCATGACCCCGTACGACGCGATCGTCACGCGCGCGCCGCCCAGGCGGTCCGCGACGATGCCGCCCAGCGGCCGGGACACCGAGCCGACCAGCGCGCCGAGGAACGCGATCGAGAGCGTGACCTCGGGGAACTGGTCCGCGAGGAGCGTCGGGAACGCACCGGCGTAGCCGATGAACGACCCGAACGTCCCGATGTAGAGGAACGAGATGATCCACGTGTGCCGGTTCCGCGTCGCGACGGCGAACGACCGCGGGTCCGCCTTCGCCGTGGCGAGGTTGTCCATGAACCGCCACGCGAGGAACGCCGCGAGCAGGATGAACGGGATCATCATGAGGCCCGCACGCTCGAGCGCGACACCCGCCCCGGCGACGATGACGAGCGGCACCGCGAGCTGCACGACCGCCGTCCCCAGGTTGCCGCCCGCGGCGTTGAGGCCCAGCGCCTTGCCCTTCTCCCGCTCCGGGTAGAAGAACGAGATGTTCGCCATCGAGGACGCGAAGTTGCCGCCGCCGAAGCCGGCGAGCGCCGCGACGGCCAGCATCACGCCGAACGACGTGCCGGGGTCCTGCACGACGACCGCGAGCGCCGCCGTCGGGAGCAGCAGGAGGAGGGCGGACACGACCGTCCAGTTGCGCCCGCCGAACAGGGGCACGGCGAACGTGTAGGGGATGCGCAGCGTCGCGCCGACGAGGCTCGGCACGGCGATGAGCCAGAACTGCTGGTCCACGGTGAAGGTGAACCCGGCGGCGGGGAGCTGCGGCACGACGATCGACCACAGCGCCCAGACCGCGAAGCCGAGAAACTCCGCGAACACCGAGATCCCCAGGTTGCGGGAAGCGACCCGGCGGCCGCCGTCGCGCCAGAACGTCGGGTCCTCCGGGTCCCAGCGGTCGATCCACCGCCCGGAGCGGCGGTGCGGCGCCCTCGGTGGTGCCGGGGCGAGTCCCGGGGCGGGCGGCGTCGCGGGCACGACGCCGGACGGGCGGGCTGCGGACTGCTCACCCTCGTGGGTGGTGGGGCTCGTGGGCGCGGACATGGCGGCTCCTTCAGCAGGTCCCGGTCAGTGACCAGGACGCTAGGAACGCCGTGTTTCCCCCGCGCGCGACCCCCGTTAAGCCCGTGTGAGGTCTTCCGCACACCCGCTCGGCGGGCGCTGTGAGCGGCCGTCCGTGCGGTCGCCGTCAGCCCTCGACGCCGGTCGCCTCGTGGGACGAGCCCACCGGCTTGGACTCGGGCGACCCGCGCTCGCGCAGGTAGATCGCGAGGACGACCATGCTGAGGACGGCCAGCATCTCGGACTGCCAGTTCTGGAACGTACGGCTCCAGAAGTCCGGCATGGACAGGTACTCCGTCCACGGCACGGGGTCCTGGAGGTCGCGCAGCTGCTCCTCGCTGAACGCGACCGCGCCTGCCGCCGACTGCGCGGCCCACGACCCGAGGAAGATCGCGCCCATGACGAGCGACAGGGAGCGCGAGTAGACGGCGAGCCGCCAGCCCCGGGCGCGGGCCCACGCCGGGGAGTCCGCCGTCGCGTGCTCGCCGACCTTCTGGTCCTCGTCGGACTCGCGGCCCGCCTGGTCGAGCTTCTTCGATTCGGGCGAGCCCCGCTGCACGAACCACACCGTCGCGGTGATGAAGAGGAGGAACTGCAGGTACTCGGACTGCCAGTTCTCGGTGACGTCGACCCAGAAGGCCGACGACAGCACGTACTGGCCGAACGTCACCGGGTCGAGGCCCGCCGCCCGCTGGTCGGTGTTGAAGACGGCGACGCCGCTCACGGCCTGCGCGACGAGCGACGCGAGGAACGCGAGCGCGAAGAACAGGCTCAGCGAGCTCGCGCGCAGCCGCCGAGGACGCCGCCCTTCCCGCTGCCGGCGCTCATCGGTGCACCGCCGCCAGCACGAACGTGACCGCGAGGCCCGCGACGACGAGCACGAGCGTGGCCCAGAACATCAGCCGTGGGACCCTCATGCGTCCACCTCGCAGTCGTAGGGGCGGTCGTCGCGGGGCGTGCAGCCCGCAGCGGTGACCACCCACGCGTCACCGGAGAGCGCGAGGAAGACGGTGTCGGTCGCCGTCACGACCTGCGCCTGACGTCCCGCGACGTGGACGTCCTCGACGACGACGGCGGGTCCGGCCGCGGCCAGCCCGGCGAGCGGGCCGTCCGGCGCGGTGACGACGTCCGCGCACGGCTCGCCCTCGTCGGCGGCGAGCGCGTCGGCGGCGTCGGGCAGGATCAGGGCGCACGCCGCGTCACCGTCCCCCGTGGCGAGCGCGCCCGCGAGGTCCTCGACGACGTCCCGCGCCTCCGCCGCGCCGGGTCCCGCGCACCCCGCGAGCGTGGCGGTCACGAGCGCGAGGGCCGCGAGCCCGACGCCCGGACCCGTCCGTGACCGCCGACCAGCACTCCCGAGCACACGACCCTCCCGTGGCGACGCCGCGCCGACCGTGTCGCCGGCGCTGAGCCTCATGCTCGCGGTTCTGGGTGTGCTCGCAAGCAGTGGCCCGGGCACGGTTCGGCACGGAGCGCGCCCGCTCGGCACCTCGAGGTGCCGAGCGGCGCAGCGAGTGCCGACGCGCGTCCCGCGTGCCGACGGGTGGGCTCAGCCCCAGACGAGTCCGCGCGCCGGGTCCTCGAGGATCCGCGCGACGTCGGCCAGCACGCGCGCGCCGAGCTCGCCGTCGACGAGGCGGTGGTCGAAGCTCAGCGCGAGCTGCGTGACCCAGCGCTTGCGGATCTTCCCCTTGTGGACCCAGGGCTGCTCGCGGATCGCGCCGAACGCGAGGATCGCGGCCTCGCCGGGGTTGAGGATGGGCGTCCCCGTGTCGATGCCGAACACCCCGACGTTGGTGATCGTGATCGTGCCGTCGGACATGTCGGTGGGCGACGTGCGCCCGGCCCGCGCGGTCGCGGTGAGGTCCGCGATCCCGCCGGCGAGGCCGTGCAGGTCGAGGCGGTGCGCGTCCTTGATGTTCGGCACGACGAGCCCCCGCGGCGTCGCCGCCGCGATCCCCAGGTTCACGTAGTGCTTGTAGACGATCTCCTGCGCGGCGTCGTCCCAGCTCGCGTTGATCTCCGGGTGGCGGCGCACCGCGAGGAGCAGCGCCTTGGCGGTGACGAGCAGGGGCGTGACGCGCACGTCCGCGAACTCGCGGTCCTCCCGCAGGGTGCGGACGAGCTTCATGGTGCGCGTGACGTCGACCGTGTGGAAGACCGTCACGTGGGGGGCGGTGAACGCGCTCGTGACCATCGCCTCGGCCGTGCGCTTGCGCACCGACTTCACCGGCACGCGCGTCTGGCGGCCGTCGGCCGTGACGGCGCCCGTCGCGAGCCACGGCTGGTCGTCGTCGGCGTACGTCGCGAGCGGCTGCGCCTTCGCATGCTCGTGGTAGGCCTGCACGTCCTCGCGCGTGACGATCCCGCCCGGGCCGGTGCCCGCGACGCTCGCCAGGTCGACGCCCAGGTCCTTCGCGAGCTTGCGCACCGGCGGCTTGGCCAGCACCGGCAGGGTCGCGTGCCCGACGGCGGTCGGCGCGCTCGCCGGCGGGGCGGGGGCCGGGGCCGGGGTCGACGCCGCGGTGCTCGCCGCCGGGGCCGTCCGGACCGGGGTCGCCGGGCCGGGGCGGTCGGTCGTGCCGGGCCGTGCGGCCCCGGCCCCGGTGGGCGCAGCGGGCGCGGCAGCGGTGGGCGCGGCGGTGGGCTCGGCCGCGCGGCGCCGACGCCGGGCCGTGCCCGGCTCGACGGTGCCGTACCCGACGAGCACCGAGCCGGAACCCTCGCTCGCGGCGGGCGTCGCGTCGCCGGTGCCCGCCTGCGGTGCTGCGGCCGCTGCGGGTGCGTCCGCGCCGTCGGGCACGACGCCGGCCGGTGCGGTCGGCGCCGGGGCGGTGCCGCCCGGGTCCGTGTCCACGACGATGATCGGCACGCCGACCTCGACCGTCGTGCCCTCGGGCGTGAGGATCTCCGTGACGACGCCCGTGTACGGCGACGGCAGCTCGACGAGCGACTTCGCCGTCTCGATCTCGACGATCGTCTGGTTGACCGTGACGGCGTCGCCGACGGCGACGTGCCAGTGCACGATCTCGGCCTCGGTGAGGCCCTCGCCCGCGTCGGGGAGGTTGAACTTCTCGAAAGTGGGCACTGCGTGGTCCTCCTGGTGGTCCCGGTCGGCGCTGTCGAGGTCGCGGCGGACGCGCGTCAGAACGCGAACGCGCGGTCGACGGCGTCGAGCACGCGGTCGAGGCTCGGCAGGTAGTCGTGCTCGATCTTCGCGACGGGGTACGGCGTGTGGAAGCCGCCGACGCGCAGCACGGGCGCCTCGAGCGAGTAGAAGCACTCCTCGGTCACGCGGGCCGCGACCTCGGCGCCCGAGCCGAGGTAGGTCGGGGCCTCGTGCACGACGACGCAGCGTCCTGTCCGACGGACGGACTCGACGACGGTCGCGGTGTCGAGCGGCGAGATGCTGCGCAGGTCCACGACCTCGATGCTGCGGCCCTCCTGCTCGGCCGCCGCGGCGACGCGGAGCGCGGTCGCGACGGTCGGGCCGTAGGCGACGAGCGTGAGGTCCGTGCCGGGGCGGACGACGCGCGCCCGGTCGAGCACGGTCGCGCCCTCGCCGCGGCCGGCGACGTCGACCGGTCCCTTCTCCCAGTAGCGGCCCTTGGGCTCGAAGAAGAGCACCGGGTCCGGCGAGGCGACGGCCTCCCGGATCATCGTGTACGCGTCCTGCGGCGTGGACGGCGACACGACGCGCAGGCCGGCCGTGTGCGCGAACAGCGCCTCGGGGCTCTCGCTGTGGTGCTCGACCGCACCGATCCCGCCGCCGTACGGCACGCGGATCACGACGGGCACCTGGAGCTTCCCGCCCGAGCGGTAGCCCATCTTCGCGAGCTGCGTCGTGATCTGGTCGTACGCGGGGAAGATGAACCCGTCGAACTGGATCTCGCACACCGGCCGGTAGCCGCGCAGCGCGAGACCGATGGCGGTGCCGAGGATGCCGGACTCCGCGAGCGGCGTGTCGACGACACGGTCCTCGCCGAAGTCCTTCTGCAGGCCGTCCGTCACGCGGAAGACGCCGCCGAGCGCGCCGATGTCCTCGCCCATGAGCAGGACCTTGGGGTCGTTCTCCAGCGACCGGCGCAGCCCCTCGTTGATGGCGCGGGCCAGGGTCAGGGTCTTGCTGTCGCTCATCGCGCCACCTCCGCGGTCGGCTCCTCGAAGGACTGCTGGTAGTCGGCGAACCACGCCTTCTCGCGCTCGACCACGGCGTTCGGGGTCGCGTAGACGTGGTCGAACATGCTCGCCGGGTCCGGTGCGGCGAGCGCGCGGACCTCCTCGCGCAGCCGCTCGCCCAGCGCGTCGGCCTCGGCGGCCAGGTCGGCGGCGAACGCGTCGTCCCACGCGTCCTCGGCGCGGAGCAGGTTCTCGAGCCGGTCGATCGGGTCCCGGCGGCGCCAGTAGTCCTCCTGGGCGCGCGACCGGTACTTCGTCGGGTCGTCGGACGTCGTGTGCGCGCCCATGCGGTAGGTGAACGCCTCGACGAACGTCGGGCCGCCGCCGGAGCGGGCGCGCTCGAGCGCCTCCGCGGTCACGGCGTAGCACGCGAGCACGTCGTTGCCGTCGACCCGCACGCTGGGGATGCCGAACCCGCCGCCGCGGCGGTAGAGCGGCACGCGGGTCTGCCGGGTCGTCGGCTCCGAGATCGCCCACTGGTTGTTCTGGCAGAAGAAGACGACCGGCGCGTTGTTCACGGCCGCGAAGACGAGCGCCTCGTTCACGTCGCCCTGCGACGTCGCGCCGTCGCCGAAGTACGTGACGACGGCCGCGTCGCGCTCCGGGTCGCCCGACCCGACGTGGCCGTCACGCTGGACGCCCATGGCGTACCCCGTCGCGTGCAGCGCGTGCGACCCGATGACGAGCGTGTACAGGTGGACGTTGTGCGCCGTCGGGTCCCACCCGCCGTGGTCCACGCCGCGGAAGAGGCGCAGGCGCGCCGTCGGGTCGATGCCGCGCACGTGCGAGACGCCGTGCTCGCGGTACGACGGGAAGACGTAGTCCTGGGGGGCGAGCGCACGGCCCGAGCCGATCTGCGCGGCCTCCTGGCCCTTCGCCTGCGCGAACAGGCCGAGCTCGCCCTGGCGCTGGAGCGACGTCGCCTCGTCGTCGAAGCGGCGCGTGAGCACCATGTCTCGGTAGAGCCCGCGCAGCGCCGCGGCGTCGAGGTGGGCGACGCGCTCGCGGTAGCCGTCGGTCTCCGGGGTCGTGACGCGGGCGCCCGCAGGTGTCACGAGCTGGAGCAGGGGTGCGTCGTCGGGACCGCCCGCGACGTCGGGGAGGTCGGGGTGCGTGCTCGCAGCGTCCCGCACGCCGGTTCTCGCGTCGTTCTCGGTCACGCGACTCTCCTTCGGTGCGGCCCGACCGTGCGGCCGGCCCGCTCGGGGGCAGGAGGCGCCCGGTGCGGGGCGCCGTCGGAACCTACGTCTCCGTAGCCTACGCAAGCGTAGGCTACGACCCCGTAGGTAGCGCCTCCGACGTGTCGCCCAACGTCCGTCACGACCGGCTGTAGAGAACCTCCAATCCCGACCGGCGCACCCCCGGCCCCGGGAGGGCTGCCCCTACCGCGGGTAGACGCCGCCCGAGCGCAGCGCGTCGCGCTCGCGCAGGACCGGCCAGCGCGAGAACGCGAACACGAGGAACATGACGACGTTGAGGATCGGCACGAGGCCCACGAGCACCCACCAGCCGGAGTAGCCGGCCTTCTGGATGATCCGGACGTAGGCGATGAAGAAGATCACCGCGACCGCGACGTAGAGGACCAGGGCCGCGCCCCCGAAGAGCCAGCCGTTGTCCTCGACGAACTGCTCCCACTCCTGGTTGTCCATGCCGCGAGTCTTCTCGCGTGACCAGGACCCGGCAACCGCGCCGCGGGCGCCCGCCCGCTACGCCGCGCCGTCGTCGTCCGCGCCGACGAGCGCGCGGGCCACGTGCTGGGTCGAGGCGCCGAGCTCGAGGACGGTGTCGCAGGCCTGCTCGACGCGCGGGTTGTGCGTCGCGACGACCACGGCACGCCCCTCGTCCGCGAGCTCGCGCAGGAGGCCGACGATCGCGTCGGCGTTCCCCTCGTCGAGCGCCCCCGTGGGCTCGTCGGCGAGCACGACGCGCGGCCGCTTGAGGAGCAGCCGCGCCACGGCGACGCGCTGCTGCTCGCCGCCCGACAGCTCGTAGACCGCCGCGCGCTCGTAGCCGCCGAGCCCCACGCGCTCGAGCACCTCCTCGCGCCGGCGCGCGCGGTCCGCCCGCCGGACGCCGCCCCGGCTCACGAACGCGACGTCGAGGTTCGCCGCGACCGTCGCGTTGTCGATGAGCGCGTAGTTCTGGAACAGGTACCCGAGCTCGTCCCGTCGAAACAGGCGTCGCCCGTGCGGGCTCAGCGCGGTGACGTCGCGCCCGTCCACGAACAGCGTCCCCGCGTCCAGCCGGTCGAGCAGGCCCACGCAGTTGAGCAGCGTTGTCTTCCCCGAGCCGCTCGACCCCACGAGGCCCGCCATCGAGCCCGCCTCCACGCTCAGCGTGAGGCCCGTCCAGACCGTCCGCGCCCCGTAGAACTTGGCCGCACCCACGACCTCGATCATCGCCATCCCCCTTCGTTCAGCTGTCACTGGATCGCGTCCGCAGGAGCCTGCGCTGGGCCACCGCGAGCGCGGTCACCAGCAGGGCGGACGACACGAGGCACACCGCCACCGCGACGAGCGGCTCCGCTCCCCCGAGCAGCCGCGGCGCGGCGGCCGCGACGACGGCGCCGAGGGCCGGCGGCGTGCGCGGCGGGTTCGCCGCCACGTACGCGACGAGCAGCACCGCCGAGGCAGCCTCGGCGAGGAACGCCGCGCGGTACCGCGCCGCGAACGACCACCCCGCGATGTAGCGGACGAACACGCTCTGCGCGTACCGCCGCGTGTACGCGCTCGACACGACGACCGCGGTGAGGAGCACGACGCCGGCCGCCGCCGCGATGTTCGCGAGCCCGAGCCGGAAGCTCCGGACGAGCTTCTGGTACTCCTCGGCCGCGGCGTCGGCGATCGGCGTGACCGAGAGGACGTAGTCGCGGATGCCCGCCGCGCGGCTCTCCTCCAGCACGTACGCCGGGTCGAGGAAGACGACGTCCCCCGTCGAGGTGTACGCGCCGTACCCGTCGGCGCTCACGACCTCCGAGGCCGGGTCCACGACGAGCACGACCGGCTCGTCCACGAGCGGCGACGCGCTCGGGTCCGCGGCGTTGCCGTAGTCGAACAGCGTGCTGCCCTCGGCGAGGGGCGCACCGCGCTCGACGGCGCACGTCGCACCGAAGTAGTCCGCCCACGAGCCGACGGCGGCCACCACGTCGTCCTGCTGGGCCGTCCGCAGCGTGCCGGGCAGGTGGATCGTGAGGCACGACCCCGGCGCCGGCGCGAGCCGCGACCCGGTCGCGTCGCGGACGTCCTGCTCCTCCAGGTACGAGGGGCTGACGAGGAGGACCGGCTGGTCCTCGGGCACGACCGTCACCGTGCCGAACGCCGAGACGGGCTGCCGCGCGGCGAGCACCGCCTCGCGGTCGTCGAGCGCCCGCACGACGACCTCGCCGAGGCGCTGCGCGAACTCGCCCGCCCGGGCCTGGTCGTCGCCGCCCACACCCACGGAGGTCGCGCCGCCCGCGCTCTGCCAGGCGGAGCGGGCGGCCTGCTGGCCCGCGATGAGCTGGCCCGCGTGCACGGCGGAGAAGATCGACGCGACGAGGATGACGAGGGCGCAGAACCGCACGCCGAACGCGGCGGGGACGACCCAGGCCCCGACGGACTCGCCCTTGATCGCGGCGGCGAGCGGGATGCGCTGCGCGGCGGCCGTCGAGACGGCGTGGGCGGTCACGGTGACGAGCAGCAGCCCGGCGAGGACGGCGCCGGCCAGGACGAGGAACGTCGTCGCCTGCGCGAACCCGTTGTAGGCGCCGAGCACGATCGCGCACGCGGTGGCGGCCACACCCAGGTGGAGGGCGAGGCGTCGGCCGATCGGGGCGAGGTCGCGCCGCAGGATGCTGGAGAACGGCGCGCCCTGGAGGCGCTGGACCGCGTACGCCCGGGCGTTGAGGAGCGCGCCGCACCCCGCGAGGAGCACGACGGCGACCGCCGCGATGGCGTAGCCCGCCGGGATCGGCGTGCCCGCGAGGTAGCGGTGCCACGAGAGGATCGTCGGGTAGGAGTCGGCCGACGCCGTCACCCCGGCCTCCCGCAGCGCGGCGGCCAGCGCCTCGGCCTCCGCCGGGCCGCACGAGAGCCCGTAGGAGCCCACCGGGCTCGTGGCCCCGAGCTCGGCACCCGGGTGCACCTGCGTGGTGACGCCGCGGCTGAAGTCGGCCACACCGTGGTCGAGCCACCGCCCGCCCGGGTCGGCCGAGCCGTCACCGAGGACGGAGAGGTGTCGCGTCGAGACGTCGGTGAGGTCGAAGGTCACCTTGGCGACGGTGCAGTCGCGGGAGGTCGCGAAGGTCGCGATCGTGCCGTACACCTCGGCGCTCGACGCGGTCGTGCCGAGGGAGTCGACGCGGAGCTGGGCGTCGAACCCGCGGACCGCGAACTCGCTGTACGCCTGCACCGTGAAGAAGGCGAGGAAGAGGCTGACGACCACCGCGAGGGCGTAGGCCAGGCTGAGGCTTCTGTTCGGCATGGAGGCTCCGCGCCGGACCGGGCAGGGGCGGCACGGCGCCGCCCCTGCCCTGCGTCCGTGCTACGCGCACGTGTGCCAGTAGGCGTGGTCCACGCGCATGGGCCAGTCCTTGGCGTGCACCTTCGCCCAGACCCCGGGCTTGATGTTGGTCACCCGGTAGAGCTTCCCGTTGTGCACGGACGCCCCGTGGCACTGGGTGTTGTGCAGGTAGTGCGAGTAGATCGCCCCGGAGCTGGTCCCGTAGTTCCAGATCCCGCCGCCCACGAGCTGCGAGCCGGCGAACGCCGCTGCGGGCGTGAGAGCCAGGACACCGGCGACCATCGCCGTCGTCAGTACTCGACCAAACTTCATATCTCCCCCTTCGGAAGTGATTGCTACGTAAAAGTAGCAATCCGGGGACGCGAGCACCAGGGGCTGGGCCGATCTGGGAAAGTTCTGTTGCCGGAACGCCGGGGAGCGTCGAGGAGGGGTTACAGCCAGGTCGCGCTGACGCGCAGGAAGAGGTCGGTCGCCTCGGGCTCGCCCACGCTCACGCGCAGGCCCTCGCCCGCGAACGGGCGCACGATCGCGCCGGCGGCACGCGCCTCCTCGGCGCGCTGCGCCGTGCGGTCCCCCAGGTCGAACCACACGAAGTTCGCCTGCGACTCCGGCAGGGACCAGCCCTGGTCGCGCAGCCCTTCGACGAGGCGGGTGCGGTCCGCCACGAGGTGCTCGACCCGCTGCAGGAGCTCGTCCCGCGCCCCGAGCGACGCGATCGCGGCACGCTGCGCGACGTGCGAGACCCCGAACGGCGTGGAGACGGCACGGATGCCCGCCGCGAGGCGCGGACGCCCGACGGCGTACCCGACGCGCAGGCCCGCGAGGCCGTACGCCTTGGAGAACGTGCGCAGCAGCACGACGTTCGGGTGCTGCGCGTACACCGCGAGACCGTCGGGGGCCTCCGGGTCGCGCACGAACTCGAGGTACGCCTCGTCGAGCACCACGAGCACGTCCGACGGCACCGCCGCGAGGAACGTCTCGAGCTCGTCGCGGTGCACCGCCGGACCGGTCGGGTTGTTGGGCGTGCACACCATGACGACGCGCGTGCGCTCGGTGACCGCCGCGGCCATCGCGGGCAGGTCGAGGCGCCCGCGGTGCTCCCCCGTCCGGAGCGGGACCCGCACCGACGTGCCGCCCGCGACCGCGACCGCGATCGGGTACGCCTCGAACGAGCGCCACGGGTAGACGACCTCGTCGCCCGGCTCGACGACCGCCTGGAGGACGTGCGCGAGCACCGCGACCGAGCCGTTGCCCACCACGACCTCGTCGGCCCCCACCCCGAGGTCCGCCGCGAGCGCCTCGGTGAGCTCGGTCGCGTACATGTCGGGGTAGCGGTTCGCGTCCGCCGCGGCGTCGGCGATCGCCGCCACGACCGAGGGCAGGGGCGGGTACGGGTTCTCGTTCGAGGAGAGCTTGAACGCCGCCGCACCCGGGGCGACGCGCGCCCCCGGGACGTAGGCCGGCAGGGCGGCGACGGCAGGACGCAGGGGGACGCGGGGTTCGTGGGCCACGGTCCTCGATCATGCCACTCGTGCACCGCGGTCCGTGGCGGACGACGGCGCGCCACGCGCGGCGCCCGTGCCGCACGACCGCCCGGATGGCAGGATGCCGGGTATGAGCTTCGTCGTCCGCGTCCTCATCACCGGTCTCGCGATCTGGCTCACGAGCCTGTTCATGGACGAGCACTTCCAGATCGTCGGCTCCGACACGGCCGGCGGCAAGGTCGTGATCGTCCTCGTCGTGGCGCTTCTCTACTCGCTCGTGAACGCGGTGATCAAGCCGATCGTGCAGGTCCTCTCGATCCCGCTCTACATCCTCACGCTGGGGCTGTTCTCGCTCGTCGTCAACGCGCTCATGCTCATGCTCACCGCGTGGATCACCGAGCAGACGGACTGGGGCATCCGCATCATCGGCGGGTTCTGGTGGGCGCTGCTCGCGGCCCTCATCATCGCGGTCATCAACTTCCTCGTCTCGGCCGTCGTGCCGAAGGCCCAGGACCGCTGACCCGAGCGCTCCACCGCGCGCGCCGCCGCTCACCCTCCCGACCGGCCCGCCGGGGGACGGCACCGGGCCGTCACCGCGCATCGTCCTCGCCACCACCCGCCCCGGCGCCCCCGAGCGTGCCCGTGCCGCCGAGCGTGCCGGAGCCGCCCGCCGTCCCGGACGTCCCCGGCGTGCCGAGGGACGGGCCCGGCGTGCCGAGAGACGGGCCCGGCATGCCGAGAGACGGGCCCGGCGCCGTCACGACGCCGTCCGGTGGCTGCCACGGGGGCCACGGCGGCCTCGGCACCGCGAGCTCGCCGACGCAGAACGTCGTCTCGGGGTCCGGGACGAGACGTGCCTCGTAGACGAGCGGGTCCTCCGCCTCCCCGTCGAGCCAGTGCTCCACGTCGGCGAGGTGCTCCTCGAGGCCGCGGTCGCCCACCTCGACCGCGGCGTCGAGCACGTCCTGGTGGTAGCCGACGGAGTGCGGCACGTCGAGCGGCGGCCCGCCGCCGGGCGCGAAGACGGTACCGGTCACCGTCACGCGTTCAGGCGTCGCCGGGTTCGGCTTCCCGTCGAGGCCGGAGACCCCCTCCCCGCTCGTCTCGAGGTGCGTGGCGCGCACGCCGGGCGGGAGGCCGTGCCCCCCGACCGGTGACCCGGCGGTCACGACGTGGCGCACCTGGTAGGTCCCGACCGTCGCCGCCGCGATCGTGGCCGCGACCATGCCGCCCTGGCTGTGCCCGACGAGCACGACGTCGTCCTCGGGCCCGATGCCCGACTGGCCCATCGCGTCGAGCACCGCCCGCACGCTGTCCGCCCGCGCGCGCTGGGACTCGTCGTCGGACATGAGGTCGTAGTTGGACGTCATGTTCCACACCGTCCGGAGGTTGCCGGGCTGGGTGCCCGGGATCGCGACGACCCACGTCGGCGTCCCGCCGTCCTTGACGATGCGCTGGACGCTCAGCACCGAGTCCGTGCTCCCGAGCGCCGCCACGGCGCCGAGTGCGGACCGCGTGTCCGTGGGGGTCGGCAGGTCGTAGGGCGCAGCGTCGACCCGCCGCACCTCCGGGTCGGGCAGGAACCGGTCGCGCAGCGGCTGGACGGACGCCCGCAGCACCGCCGCCGCGTTCCCGACCGTCGGCACGGCGTACCAGGGGCGGTCCGGGTCGAGCATGCCGATCGTGCGACCCAGCGCGCGGACGGTCGCGGGGTGCAGCGCCTCGCCCGTCGTGACGAGCCGACCGAGAGCGGGCCCTCCGTGCAGCAGCGACTGCGCGAGCCCGGCGAGGCCCTGCGCAACGATCATCCCGAGTCCGGCGGCGCCCGCCCCCGCCAGCCCGTAGTGCCGTCCCGCCACGACCAGCGCGGTGTCGGACCACCCGGCGGCGGCCGCGGCGTCCGCGTCGTCGTACACCCGGACCGCCTGGTGCAGCCGCCCGGCGAGCCCGCGCAACCGCTGCTCCTCCTGCCCGGTGAGCAGGGCCGCCGCGTCGAGGTCGTCGAGGAGAGCCGCGCGCGCGGCCCGGACCTCCGCCGACCAGAACGGCGTCGTCGTCAGGTTCGCACCTGCGGCCGACCCGAGCGGCTCGGCCGGGACGAGCCGCCCGGCGTACGCCGTCGGCGTGGCCGTCGTGACCTCCACCGCGTGCCGCGCGTCCCGCAGCGCCCCCGTCGCTCCCGCCAGGAGGTCCGCCCGGGCCGCGAGCACCGCGGCCTGCGCGACGACCCCCGCCGTCTCGACGACCGTCGGCTCCGTCCCGCCACGGATCACGACGGACGGGCCGGGCGGCGACCCGCTCACGAGCCGCCCCCCGTGGCGAGCCCCGCGGCCAGCCCCGCCCGCATGCTCGCGACGTCGGCCTCCGCGAGCACGGTGAGCGCGTCCAGCCGCACGAGGCAGGTCCCGAGCGTCTCGTCGAGCCGGAGCAGGGCTGCCCGACCCTCCGCCGTCGCCCCGTCGTACGCGTGCCGCGCCTGCCCGGCCCACGGGAGGTCGGGGGTCTCGAGGGCGGCGCCGGCGCGCGCGGCGTCGTCGGTCGCCGTGCGGACCTGGTCGCGGGCTCGGGTGATCCCGAAGGGTGCGGCGAGGCACGGCGGTGGTGGCGGGGTCGGCATGGCGGCGACCGTACGGAGCCCCGTCGGCCGACGGCGCGGCAGGTCGCCAGGCTGTGGACCGAACCCTCGCGCCCGGACGCTGGGGACGGCCACGGGCCGCGCGACGGCTCCGTTGCCCGGACTGCGGGCGGCACCGACCGCCGTCGGGCACGCGTGGGAGAATCAGGGGCGTGCCCGAGAACCCTGCCGCAGCCGCCCCTGCCCGCGTGAGCCTCGCCGCGGTGACCCCGCCGATCGCGCTCGGCCCGCTCGACGGCCGCTACCGCGCCGCGGTCGCCCCGCTCGTCGACCACCTCAGCGAGGCAGCGCTCAACCGCGAGCGCATCCACGTCGAGGTCGAGTGGCTCATCACGCTGTGCAACGGCGTCCAGGCGGTCGACGAGAACGCGGTCCGCCCGGTCGTGCCCGGCGCGCCCCAGCTCTCCGACGCCGAGGTCGCCTACCTGCGCCGCATCCCCGCGACGTTCGGTGGCGACGAGATCGCCGAGCTCGCCGCGATCGAGCGCGAGACGGTGCACGACGTCAAGGCGGTCGAGTACTTCGTCAAGCGCCGCCTCGCCGCGGCTCCCGACGCGCTGGGCCCCGACACGGTGCTGCCGGGCGTCGGGGAGCTCGTGCACTTCGCGTGCACGAGCGAGGACGTCAACAACCTGTCCTACGCGCTCATGGTGCGCGGCGCCGTCGAGCACGTGTGGCTGCCCGCCGCGACGGCCCTCGCCGACCAGCTCGCGGACATGGCGCGCGAGCACGCGGACGTGCCGATGCTCTCGCGCACGCACGGCCAGCCCGCGACGCCGACGACGCTCGGCAAGGAGCTCGCCGTCCTCGCGCACCGGCTGCGCCGCCAGCTCCGCCGCGTCGGCGCGGCCGAGTACCTGGGCAAGCTCAACGGCGCGACGGGCACGTACGGCGCGCACACCGTCGCCGTCCCGGGCGTGGACTGGCCGTCGGTCTCGAAGCACTTCGTCGAGGGCCTCGGTCTCACGTGGAACCCGCTGACGACGCAGATCGAGTCGCACGACTGGCAGGCCGAGCTGTACGCGGACGTCGCGCGGTTCAACCGGATCCTCCACAACCTCGCGACCGACGTGTGGACGTACATCTCGCTCGGGTTCTTCACGCAGATCCCCGTGCCGGGCGCGACCGGGTCGTCGACCATGCCGCACAAGGTCAACCCGATCCGGTTCGAGAACGCCGAGGCGAACCTCGAGATCTCGTCCGCGCTCCTCGACACGCTCGGCGCGACGCTCGTGACGTCGCGCCTCCAGCGCGACCTCACGGACTCGACGACGCAGCGCAACGTCGGCCCCGCGTTCGGTCACTCGCTCCTCGCGATCGACAACGTGCGCCGCGGCCTGAAGGCCCTCGCCGCGAACGCCGACCTCATGGCGGCGGACCTCGACGAGAACTGGGAGGTGCTCGGCGAGCCCATCCAGTCGGCCATGCGCGCGGCGTCGGTCGCGGGCGTCCCCGGCATGGAGAACCCGTACGAGCGCCTCAAGGACCTCACGCGCGGCCAGCGCGTCGACGCGGCGCGGCTCCGCGAGTTCGTCGCGGGCCTCGGCCTGCCCGACGACGTCGCACAGCGCCTCGCGGACCTCACCCCCGCGACGTACACGGGCCTCGCCTCCCGCCTGGTCGAGACCTACCTGGACTGACCGGCCGGTGCCGAGCACGGGGTCGGCGACCGAATCCTCGGGATCTCGGTCGCCGGCCCCGTTCTCGTCCGCACCCCGCGTCGTGCTCGACGGCGCCCGGGTCAGACGGCGGTCGGCTCGCCCGGGTGGGGGCCGCCCCGGCCCGGCATCCCACCCGTGGCCGCGAGCTGGGCGCGGTGCGACGCGCGCACCTCGGCGAGCTCGTCGAGGCGGTTGACGACCCAGCGGGTCGCGAGGGTCAGCGCGACCGACAGCCCGACCACGCCCAGCACGTTGCCGAGGTTCACGACCGTCGTGTCGAGCGCGCCGGACCAGAAGACGTCCGACCGGCTCAGGGTCATAGCCAGCAGCACGCCGCCGAGGACGGGAGCGGCCTGCCGCACGGGGCGGACGACCACGAGCAGCGCCACGACACCCAGGCAGCCCAGGCCGATGGCCTGTAGGGAAGGGCTCACCGACATCGACACCCAGACGCGTTCCTGCGAGACCGCCGAGGCACCGCCTCGTGCCGACAGCGCGAGGGTGGCCGCGGTCATCCAGAACGCCACCGCTCCCGCTCGCGCGCCGAAGACGGGCGCCTCCTGCCGTGCCCGCGCGACGAGGGTCAGGAGGAAGGCCACGATGACGACGACCCAGCCGACCGCCTGGAACGCGACGAACGCCCGTTCCGCCGAGACGAGGGCCCCGACGGCCACGACTCCCGCCGTCGCGGCGAGCGCGGCGAGCACGAGCGCCGTCCGCCGCGCTCCCACGGCGACGGCGACGAGCGCGGAGAGCCACGCCAGCCAGGCCGGCGCGAGGGGCACCGCGACCAGCGCCGCCACGGTCGCCAGCAGCACCGGGGAGGAGAGCGACCCGAGCACCTCTCGCGCCGCGTCGTCCGTCACCGCCTGGACGGCGCGCACGAGGTCGTACGCCGCGGGGACCGCGAGCACGGCGGTCAGCACGACCAGCACGACCACCGAGGCCGAGGCGCGCTGGCGCTCCGTCGGGCCCAGCGGTGCGAGCAGCCACTCGCGCGCGGCGGCGCGCAGCAGGTCCCACCGTTCGGCCCGCGTCGGGCGCGACTGCCCGGGCCGCGCGCCGTCGACCAGGTGCCCGAGCATCTCGGCCTCGTGCGCCCGACGGTAGGTGTACGGGAACAGGCGCAGCAGCCGCCGGTAGTCCCGCACGAGGACCGGCGCCACGAGCACCGAGCCGGCGGCGTCCGTGTCGTGGTGGCCGTCGTGGCCGCTCATGCGGGCACCGCCCCGCCGTCGACGACTCCCCCGTCGAGCCTGCGCGCGGGGCGGGCCGGGGTGCGGTCGCGCACCGGGGCGGCCGGGCGGCGTCGGGCACCGAGCCGTTCGAGCGCGCGGCGCGCCTGCGCCTCGGCGCGCTCGGCCTCGGCGGCGAGGCGCGAGCCGCCCTCGGTGGTGAGCCGGTAGTACCGGCGCAGCCGCGAGTCGACGACCTCCTCGTGGTCGACCTCGACGAGCCCGGCGGCGACGAGCCGGTCGATCGCGCCGTAGAGCGTGCCGGCGCGCAGGGTCACGCGCCCGTCGGAGCTGGACTCGACGTCCTGCGCGATGCCGTACCCGTGCAGCGGCCCGGCGGCGAGCGCGGACAGCACGAGGAACGCGGGTTCCTGGAGCGGTTTCGATGCCATGGCGGCGACCATACTCTTGCCGCGAAGGTATGTGCAGGACCCGCACGGCGCGTCGCGGCCCGCCGGGCACAGGCCGGGAGGGTCCACCTGGCGTCCCGCACCGCGCCGGACCCGGGAGCGCCGACGAACCCACTCTCGGCCCCTCCGCCGGGATCGCGTGGCGCAAACCTTCACAGACACGTCGTTCTGTGAAACTATCTGCCACATACTCGACGACCCGGAGGATCAGCAATGACGCTCGACGGCTCCCCCACGTCTCCCGCCCCGGCTCCGGCCGGCGTCGGACGACGACAGTTCCTCACCCTCGCCACGGCGGGCGTCGCGGCGAGCACGCTCACCGTGACGGTCGGCTCGCTCACCCCGGCCGCCGCGCTCACCGCGCCCGGCGCGACCCACGCCGCACCGACCGCGGCCCCGGCACCCCGCAAGCGCGAGCTGCGCGCGATGTGGATCTCGAGCGTCGTGAACATCGACTGGCCGTCGGCGTCCGGGCTCTCGGCGGAGCAGCAGCAGGCCGAGCTCCTCGGCTGGCTCGACGTCGCGCGCGACTTCCGTCTCAACGCCGTGTTCGTCCAGGTCCGCCCGACGGCCGACGCGTTCTGGCCCAGCCCCTACGAGCCGTGGTCGCAGTACCTCACGGGTGTGCAGGGCCGGGACCCCGGCTACGACCCCCTCGCGTTCGTCGTCGAGGAGTGCCACCGGCGCAACCTGGAGATCCACGCCTGGTACAACCCGTACCGCGTGTCGATGCAGGCCGACCCGGCGCGGCTCGTCCCCGAGCACCCCGCGCGGCAGCACCCGGAGTGGGTGTGGGCCTACGGGGGAAAGCTCTACTTCGACCCCGGCCTGCCCGCGGCGCAGGAGCACATCAAGAACGCGATCCTGCACAGCGTCGAGAACTACGACATCGACGGCGTGCACTTCGACGACTACTTCTACCCGTACGCCGTCGCGGGCGAGACGATCCCGGACGCCGCGACCTTCGCGACCCACGGCGCGGGCTTCGACCGGGTCGAGGACTGGCGGCGCCACAACGTCGACACGTTCGTGCAGTCCATCTCGCAGCGCATCAAGCAGGCGAAGCCGTGGGTCAAGTTCGGCATCAGCCCGTTCGGCATCTGGCGCAACGCCTCCACGGACCCGCGCGGCTCGCAGACGGGCGGCTCGCAGTCGTACGACATGCAGTTCGCCGACACGCGCAAGTGGGTCCTCGAGGGCTGGCTCGACTACATCAACCCGCAGATCTACTGGCAGCTGGGGCTCGCCGTCGCGGACTACGCGAAGCTCGTCCCGTGGTGGGCCGACGTCGCCGCACAGTCCGGCACGCACCTGTACATCGGGGAGGCGCTGTACAAGGTGACGTCGGGCGTCTTCACCGACCCGGCCGAGCTGTCGAACCACCTGACGTTCTGCCAGGAGCAGGAGCACCCGGTGCACGGCAACGTCTACTTCTCGGCCAAGCACGTCCCGGCCGACCCGCAGGGCTCGATGACGCGCGTGCGCGACGACCACTACCGGTACCCGGCGCTCGTCCCGGCCATGCCGCACCTCCCGGGCACGAAGGTCCGCACGCCCGTGCTCGCGTGGGCCGGCTGGCGCGACGACGGCGTCCGCGTGCACTGGACCGACGCCGGCGGCCGCCGGTTCGCGGCGACGTCGTTCGCGATCTACCGTGCCGACGGGTGGGTGCAGCACGTGGACACCGAGAACCCGGCGAACCTCGTCGCGACGCAGCGGGCCGAGGGCCGGGTGGTCCAGGACTTCCTCGACCCGACCGCCGTGCGCGGGCGCCGGTACACGTACGCCGTGACCGCGCTCGACCGCGTCTGGAACGAGTCCGCACCGAGCAGGGTCCGCTGGTCGGTGTGACGATCGTCGTGCCGGGCCTCGGCCCGGCACGATCGCCCTTCGCCGGAACTGGGGCCGCGCGAGGGGCAGCCCGACGGCGCGTGGTTCGCTGGGTGCGCCACGCGCCGTCGGGGTTTCCCGGCCCCGCCGTGGGTGCCGGGTGGCACAGTGGGACGCGTGAGCACGCCCGACCTCCGCCCCGCCGACCCCTCGACCGCCGGAGCGTCGGCCCCGCCGTCCGACCTCCCGCCCCTGCGCACCGTCGGGTGGGTGAACGTCCGCGACGGACGCCTGCTCGCGGTGCGGACGACCGGGAAGGACCGCTTCTTCATGCCGGGCGGCAAGGTCGAGCCCGGCGAGACGGACAGCGAGGCGCTGGTGCGCGAGATCCACGAGGAGCTCGGCGTGCGCCTGGACCCGGGGACGGTCCGGCCCGCGTTCGTCGCCGAGGCCCCGGGGCACGGGCTGGGCGGGCGCGTCGTGCGGATGCACTGCCTGTACGCCGAGCCGCTGCCCGGGTCGCCCGAGCCGGCACCGAACGCCGAGATCGCCGAGCTCGCGTGGCTCACGCCCGCTGACGCGGACCGCGTCCCGCCCGCCGGCCGCATCGTCCTCGAACGCCTCGCGGACATCCTCTCGGCCTGACCGCGCGCCCCCAGGCAGGCCGCTCGGACGCGGCATGGGGACCTCGCCCCATGGGCACCCCGAGACGCGGGGGCGCCCGTCCACGTACGCTCCGGAAGCACGATCCGCCGCGACAGAGGGACGACCATGGGGTTCTACGGTGCCGACATCGGCGAGCTGCGCAGGCTCGCGCAGAGCCTGACGACGGCGTCGGAGTCGCTCGAGACGACGCGCGGCGGCCTCCAGTCCACGGTGAGCGGGGCCCGCTGGGCCGGGCCCGACGGCGACGAGCTGCGCGGCCGCTGGACCTCCGAGCTCGGCCCCGCGCTCGCCGCGGCCGCGGCGACGCTGCGCGACGCTGCCGACAAGGTGCGCACGAACGCCGACCAGCAGGAGAGCGCCAGCTCCGACGGCACGGGCGGGGGTGCCGGCGGGGCTGGCGGGTCGGGCGGGTCCGGGTCGGGGTCCGGCGGCTCGGGCTCCGGAGGGTCGGGCGACGGCGGCCCGGGCGAGAGCGGCGACGGCCCCGGCGGCCCGACGGTCTCGGTGAAGGGCAGCCAGAGCGGCGGCTCCGACAACGGCGGCCTCGGGAGCCCCGCGACGGAGGGCACGGACTCGAAGGTCGGCTTCGGCGTCTCCCACGACCCGGACAGCGGCGAGACGACGTACTCCGGCAGCGGGTCGCTCGCCGACTGGTTCAAGACGACCGACGGCTCCAAGGTCTCGTTCGGCGTCAACGGCGGCGCCGAGTACACGGTCGGGGAGAAGTCGGAGGACGGCTTCACCACCTACACGTCGAAGTCGGACGTCTCGATCGGCGTCGAGGGCGGCGTCTCGAAGGGCGGCACGGGCGTCAGCGGGGGGTACACGACCGGCGTCACGTCCGAGTACACCCTGAAGATGCCCGACGGCACCGACGTCGACCCCGGGTCCGTCAACCCGTTCGACCCGCGGAGCATGCCGGTCGGCTCGTCCGTGACGATGGACGGCGGGAGCTACTCCAAGACCGAGCTCGACGCCGCGTTCCGGCACATCGCGCTGGAGTCGTCCGTCAAGGACTCCGAGGGCGTGAGCAGCCTCATCGAGCGCACGGGCGACGACACCGTCCGCGTCACCGCGGGCCCGACGGAGGCGATCGCGAACCATGCGGGCCTCGGCCTCGACTTCGACGCGGTCAAGGTCATGCTCGGCAACACGACGTCGCTCGACGGCGCGTCCCTGCGCAGCGCCGAGTTCGACCTGTCCACGCCCGAGGGCCAGGCCGCCTACGACACCTACCTCGTCACCGGCGAGATCCCCGGCGACCCGTCGACCGGGATCTCCGGCACGACGACCATCGAGCGCGTCAACTACGACTCGACGTCGACCGTCGGCTTCGACACGCCCGTCGGCGGGGCCGAGTGGCAGCTCGGCCAGAACACGGGCTCGCTCGTCGCGACGACCTACCCCGACGGCAGCACCGAGCAGCTCATGACCGCGACGTACGGCGACCGGGGCGACTTCCGCCTGTCGCAGTCGTTCGACGCGTCCGGCACGGAGGACCTGTCGGCGCGCACGTACTCGTTCGACGTCACGGCCGACGACATGTCGTCGCAGTACTTCAACACGCGCGACTTCTCCGGCTTCTCGCCGTCCGGCGAGGTGTCACCCGGCCAGCAGGTGACGATGACGCTCACCGAGTCGCAGATGAACCGCCTCGCCGACAGCGTGCGGACCGCCGTCGAGAACGACGCCCTCGGCATGCAGACGCGGGCGATCGTCACCGACTACGACATGAAGCCGCTCTCGGACCCGTACCAGCTCGCCACGAGCCTCGCCCGGGCGGCCGACTCCGACCTGGACCTCGTCATGATGATCAGCGAGATCAACGCCGCGGGCGACGGCTCGGTCACGGACCGGTCCGCCGCCCGGTTCCCCGGCACGGTGACGCTGGGGAACTGACGCCGCGCCCCCGGAGGGGCGCGGCGCGGAGATCGGCTCAGCGGGGCTTCTGCGCCGAGAGGTACGCGGTGGAGACGAAGCCCGTCCTGCCCCCGGCGGTCACCTTGAGCCACCCCTTCGAGGCGGTGCCCACGTGCGTCACCACGGTGCCGCGCCCGAGCCGCGCGACGACCTTGGACGAGGTCGACGCCGACGCCCGCAGGTTGAGGCTCGAGGCGGTGACGTACGACGTCCCGGCCTGGGGCGTCGCCGGGGCAGGGGTCGGCGTCGCGGGCGCCGACGGGGCGCCCGTCGAGGTGTACTGGGCGGAAACCCAGCCGGTCCGGCCGTTCGCGGTGACCTTGAGCCAGCCGCCCGACGTGGTCGCGACGGAGAGCGTCGTGCCCTTCGGGAGCCGTGCGACCACGGCCGAGGCCGTCGTCGCCGACGCCCGGAGGTTGAGCGACGCGGCCGTGACGTACCGGGTCGCCTGCTGAGGTGCCGACGGCTGGGGCGCCGGGGGCTGGGATGCGGGCGGCTGGGGTGCCGGGGGTGTGCCGATCGGCGCGGGCCTGGTCGGCCCGATGCTCGCCGCAGGGACCCAGCCCGTCGCCTGCCCCGACGTGACCCGGCGCCACGAACCGCTCTCGTCCCCGGGGGCGCCGACGACGGTCGCCCCGTGCGGGATCCGGGCGACGACGGCGGAGCCGGTCGCCGCCCCGGCCCGGAGGTCGACGACGGCGTTCGTGTAGTAGGTGCACGACGTCGCGGTCGACCTGGCGGCCACCCGTGTCGCGTCGCGCCCGAGGTCGACGCCCTGGCCCGTGAGGTAGGCGAGCGGGTCGGTGTGCGACGCGCCCGATCCGTAGGTGCCGTTCCAGACCTCGAGGTGCAGGTGGGGGGACGTGGACAAGCCGCTGGACCCGACGTCGGCGATGCGCTGCCCGGCCTTGACCGTCTGCCCGGCCTTGACGTACTTGTCGCCGTCGATGACGTGCCCGTACACGCTCGAGACCGTCCTCCCGCCGATGGTGTGCCGCAGGACGACCCACTGCCCGAACCCGGTGACGCTGCCCGCGCGCAGGACGGTGCCGTCGGCGATGGCGTTGATCCGGGTGCCGGAGGCCGCGCCGAGGTCCTGCCCGAGGTGCCACGCCGACGCACCGGCGACGGGCATGCAGCGCGGGCCGTAGTAGGAGGAGACCGAGTAGGTGCGCGCGCCCAGCGGCGCCACGACGGCGCCCGCCGCGCTCGCGCTCGGAGCGACGAGCAGACCGCCGAGCCCCGTGGCGAGCGCCGTCGCCATCGCCACGCCCGACCAGCGCCTCGCGTTCCGAACCATCTGCTGCCCCCTGAAGAGATCCGACATGCCCGGCGTGTCGGGTTGACACGCCTCAGGAACGCTAAGTCCCGTCCGCGCGGACCGCCAGATGGACGACCGTCCAACAGCGCCCGAGGCTCGACGACGCGGGGCGTACCGTCGTGCCATGACCGACGGGACGGGACACGCGGACGACCTCCTCGCCGCGACGCTGCCCGTGCTGGGCCTCGCGCTCGCGTCGGTCGCGGCCGTGCGCGACGCCGCGGCGCGGGCGGGCGGGTTCGACCCCGGACCGGCCCCGGACCCCGAGCGCGTCGCGGCGGCGTTCGCGAGCGACCGGCTGCTGCGGGTCGACGGCGCTCCGGTGGACGGGTTCGCGCCGCTGTCCGGCTTCTTCCGCGCGGCGGACGGCTGGGTCCGCACGCACGCGAACTACCCGCACCACCGCGCGCGGCTGCTCGCGCTCCTCGACCTGCCCGCCACGGTCGCGGACCACCCGTCCCGGGACGACGTCGCGACGGCGCTCGCCGCGCGGTCGGCGCAGGAGGTCGAGGACCTCGCGGCCTCGGTCGGCGCGGTCGCCGTGCGCGTGCGCTCCGCGGACGAGTGGCGCGCGTCCGTGCCGGGCCGGGCCGCGGCGTCGGGCCCTCCCGTGCGGACCGCGGTGCGCGACGACGCCGCTCCCCCGCGCCCGCTCGCCCCCGGCCCCCGACCGCTCGCCGGCCTCCGGGTCCTGGATCTCACCCGCGTCATCGCCGGGCCCGTCGCGACCCGGACGCTCGCGCTGCTCGGCGCGGACGTCCTGCGCGTCGACCCGCCGGGCCTGCCCGAGATCGAGGTCCAGCACCTCGACACGGGGCAGGGCAAGCGGTCCGCGCTGCTCGACCTCGCGACCCCCGACGGCCGGGCCCGGGCCCAGGAGCTGCTCGACGCCGCCGACGTGCTCGTGACGGGCTACCGCCCGGGCGCGGTCGAGGCGTTCGGCCTGCGCCTGCCGGGCGGCGCGGTGCGCGCGCGCGTCAGCGCATGGGGCGACGACGGCCCGTGGGCCCGCCGCCGCGGCTTCGACTCGATCGTGCAGGCGGCCAGCGGGATCGCGCTCGTGGAGGGCACCCGGGACGGGACCGTGGGCGACGCCTCGACGTCCGCGCCCGGCGCCCTGCCCGCCCAGGCGCTCGACCACGCGACGGGCTACCTCCTGGCCGCGGCCGTCGTGGACGCCCTCGCCGACCGCGCGGCCGACGGCCGCGGGCGCGACGTGGACGGCGCGCTCGCCCGCACCGCGCACGCGCTGCTCGCCGCGCCCGGGCGCGACCCCGCGCACGGGCCGCCGCGGACGCCGGGGGCGCGGTGCGTCGTCGGGCACCGGGTGCGCCTCGACGGCCGGGACGTCGAGGCGACGACGACGCGGCCCGCGCTCGACCGCCTCGCGGGCGAGCCCGTCGACGACTACCCCGCGCCGGCCCGGCCGTGGGGTGCGGACGCGCCGCGGTGGGCGACCCCGCCCGGCGCGCGCGGAGCCGACGGCTGAGCTGCTCTCCGGGCGTCAGGCGTGGTCGAGGCGGCGCAGGATCGCGCCCTCGCGCAGCGCCCACGGGCAGATCTCGACCTCGTCCACGCCGAGCGCGCGCATCGTCTCGACCGCGACCACACCGCCCGCGACGATCTGGAACGTGCGCTCCGGCGTGATCCCCGGCAGCGCGGTGCGGCCCTCGGCCGTGATGCGCGCGAGCCGCGGCACCCAGTCCGCGAGCTGCGCGCGGCGCATCCGCCACCGGTCGTCAGGACCGACCGCCTCGGTCTGCATGCCCGCGAGCCGGGCGAGCGAGCGGAACGTCTTGGACGTCGCGACGACGTGGTCCGGGCGCGGGAGCCGGGCGAACCGCGCGACCGCGGGCGCGAGCGTCGTGCGCACGTGCTCGCGCAGCGCCTCGACGTGCTCGGGCGCGGGCGGGTCGTCGGGCAGGAAGGCCATGGTCATGCGCCCCGCGCCGAGCGGGAGGGACACGGCGAGGTCGGGCTCCTCGTCGACGCCCGACGCGATCTCGAGCGACCCGCCCCCGATGTCGAGGACGAGCAGCCGGCCCGCGGCCCAGCCGTGCCAGCGGCGCGCGGCGAGGAACGTCAGGCGCGCCTCGTCCTCGCCGGAGAGCACGTGGACCGGCTGCCCGACGCGCTCGCCGATCGCCGCGAGCACCTCGGGCCCGTTGGTCGCGTCCCGCAGCGCCGACGTCGCCATGGGCAGCATCTCGTCGACGGCCGACTCGCGCGCGAGCGCCATCGCGTCGTCGACGGCGGCCAGCATCGCCGCGACCCCTTCCGGGGACAGCGACCCGTCGGGCCGGAGGTAGCGCATGATGCGCACGACCGTGCGCGCCCCCGCGGCCTGCACGGGACGCGCCGCGTACGCGGCGTCGACGACGGCGAGGTGCACGGTGTTCGAGCCGATGTCGAGGACGCCGAGGCGCGTAGTGGTGCTCACGCGGCGAGCCTAGCGGCGCGGCGAGGGCCGCCGTCGGGCGTCCTGCCCGACGACGGCCCTCGTCCGGTGCGCGACGCGCACCCGTGGCGACGTGGCGGTCAGCCGCAGGCCAGCGCCTCGTACGCCGCGTCGACCGTCGACGTCGTGCCCACGGTGACGGCCGCCGTCCCGGCCTCGACGGACGTCGCGCGCGTCGTGAACGACTGGTAGGCGCTCTTGCCCGGCTGCACGTGCCGGACCGTCCGCTCGCCGAACGGCGTCGTGAGGGTCACGTCCACCGGCGCGTCGGCCGTGCTGGTCGCGCGGACCGCGACGAACGCCCGACCGCCGAGGCAGCGCGCGCTCGCCTCGACCTCGACCGGCGCGGGCGGGGCGACGGCGGAGACCGACGGGATGCGGTCGGCCGCCGCGGTGCCCCACGTCAGTCCGGCGCTCGTGTCGGACAGGTCGAAGTCGAGCGTGCCGCCGTCCTGCAGCGCCGCGACGTCGAGCCACGCGGCGGTGTGCGCGACGCCGTCGACCTCCAGGCCGGCGACGTAGCTCGGGAGCTTCTCGTTCGCGCCCGCCGCGTCGATGCGCAGCGTCGCCCCGGCGTCGGTCGTGAGCGTCGCGGCCTGCACCTTCGGCGCGTTGAGCGCGAGGATCCCCGAGCCCGGCATGACGGGCTCGAACCCGAGCGACGCCATGACGTACCAGGCGGCGAGCGTGCCGAGGTCGTCGTTCCCGACGCCGCCGCCCGGGGTGTCCGGGAAGCGGTTGAGGTTCGCGGCGAGGACGTCGTTCGTCTTCCACGGCTGGCCCACGTAGCCGTAGAGCCACGCGTTCATGATCGCCGGCTCGTTGCCCGGGTTGTAGCGGATGGTCGTGTAGTACGAGCTGCCGCCCTTGGCCCACGTGCTCGGCGAGACGCCGGGGTTCGCGGCGAGCGCCGGCTGGTCGAAGTAGTAGTCGAGACGCTCGACGAAGCCGTCCTCGCCGCCCATGACCTCCTGGAGGCCCGTGACGTCCTGCGGCACCATCCACTGGTACTGCCACGGCACGCCCTCGTGGAAGCCGGAGCGCGTGACGTCCGTCAGCTCGGGCAGGGTGACGAACTCGCCCGTCGGGCGCTTCGCGTTGACCATGCCCTGGAAGCCGCCCGAGAGCTGGACGTCCGGGTTCCAGAGGTTGCGCCAGTTGCGACCCTTGTCGAGGAACGCCTGGCCGCCCTCGCGGCCCGTGCGCTCGGCCGCGGCGCCGAGGCTCGCGTCGGCGAGCGCGAGCTCGAGCGTCGCCGAGCCGCCGTGGCGGTATTCCTCGAACTGGCCGCCGAGGCCGCCCTCGTTCTCGGGGTAGAACGGCACGTGGCCGTGCTCGGCGTAGAACTCGGTGCTGCGCCGCCCGACGGACGCGACGTCGTCCGGCGGGGTCGTCGTGGCGTTCTCCACGAGGTAGTCCCACAGCTCGTCGGCGATGTCGTCGGGGACGGTGCCGAGCGCGAAGTTCTCCGCGAGCCACGGCGTGACCGGGTCGCCCGCCATGATGTTGGTCTCCAGCGCGCCGAGAGACCAGCGCGGCAGCCAGCCGCCCTCGACGCGGTGCTGGTACATCGAACGCACGATGTCCTGCGCGCGCTCGGGCAGCAGGAGGGCGTGCAGCGTCGCCTGCGTGCGGTACGTGTCCCAGAGCGAGAAGTTCTGGTAGTAGTCCCAGCCGTCGGCCTGGTGGACCTCGAGGTCCATGCCGCGGTACCGGCCGTCGACGTCGCTGCCGATCGTCGGGGACAGCAGGGTCTTGTAGAGCTGGGTGTAGAAGATCCGGCGCTGGTCGGGCGACGCGTCGATCGCGGCACGGCCCAGCTCCGCGTTCCACGCGTCGCGGGCCTCCTCGCGCACGGTGTCGAACGCGACCTGCCCGCCCTCGTCGGTGGCCTCGGCCTCGCGGTTGGCGCGCGCGCCGTCGACGCTCACGAACGACACGCCCACGCTCACCTCGACGTCGCGGTCGGTCGTGGTGTCGAACACCGCGACGGCGCCGTTGTTGCCGCCCGCGACCTCGCTCGTCGTGGAGCCCGCGACGTAGCGCGCGTCGGTGCCCCACGTGCCGCTCGACGCGACCGGGCGGTCGAACGTCGCGCTGAAGAAGTACCGCTGCTTGTCCGGCGTGCCGCCGCAGAAGCCGCCGTTGTCGACCCAGCCCTCGAGCGTGCGGTCGTCGACCCACGTCACCGAGCTCGCGCCGGCGTCGCGCAGGGTCTGGCCCACGTTGAACGACAGGTGCGACGTCGTCGACGCGGGGAACGTGTAGCGGTGCGCGCCGACGCGCGTGGTCGCGGTGAGCTCGGCGCGCACGTCGTTCGCGAGCGTCACCTCGTAGAACCCGGCCGACGCGCGCTCGGTGCTCTTCTGGTCCTTGATCGCGATGAAGGAGCGCGACGTGCGCGGGGTGGTGCTCGTGTCCGGCGTGACGAGCAGCTCGCCCGCCGCGGGGCAGCCCGCGCTGTTCACGTGCCGGTGGCTGAAGCCCCACACGCGCCCGGCGTTCGTGCTGTACGACGTCGAGGCGTAGGAGTTCGTGTTGTCCGGGCTGAGCTGGACCATGCCGAACGGCACGGTCGCGCCCGGGTAGGCGTTGCCCTCGCTCTCGGTCCCGACGAACGGGTTGACCTCGAGCGTGAGGTCGTCGCCCGCGGCGGCGGTGACGGTGCCCTCGTCGGCGGGGGCGGCGCCCGCGGCGGCGGGCAGCAGCGTGCCCGGCGCGACGGCGAGCGCGAGCCCTGCGGCGAGCAGGGCGAGTCGTGGTCGTCTCATGCCATGTCCTCTTCGACGTGCGACCGGGCGTCGTCGCCCGGGGCGCCCCGGGGCCGTCGGTCAGGTGCCGCCCGGGCCGCTCGTGGCGGGGCGACGGTGCTCCTGGTCGACGACGGGCGTCCGTCGGCCACCCTCTCCCGGCTATGACTGCGCTGTCAATCGCGTGCCTGAGGCAGCGGGTCCGTCCAGCGGACAGTGCTCAGCGTGCGGCGGCGGCCTCGTGGACGAGCGCCTGGGCGTCCGCGACGACCGCACGCTCCTCGGCCTGCGCCGCGGCGACGGCCTCCGCGCGGGCCGCGACGATCGCGCGGTGCAGGTCGGCGTGCACGCGGCGCCGCACGCCGCGCGCGATCTCGTCGGCCTCGTCCGGCTCCACCGGGTCGCCGTCCGCCTCGCGCAGCGCGACGACGTCGGCCACCTCGAGCGCGACGCGCCGCTCGGCGTCGGCCAGCAGGGCGACGACCGCGGTGTCCGCCGCCCGGCCGAGGCGCGTCTCCTCGAACGCCCGCGTGGCCTCGTCGACGATCGCGCGGGCCTGGGTCACGAGCTCGGACGCGATCGACGGCGAGTGCGCCGCGAGCGTCGCGAGGTCGTACAGGAGCACGCCCTCGACGTCGGCCACCCGCGGGTCGACGTCGCGGTGCAGCGCGAGGTCGAGCACGACCGTGGGGCGCGCGACGGGCTCCTCGCCCGCCCGCACCGCGGCCCGCTCGCGCGCCCGCACCACGGCGGCGGCGTCGAGCACGTGCTCGATCGCCTGCTCGCGCCGCTCGGGGCCCGGGCGCGCGGTGTCCGCGGCGAGCGCCCGCCCGCGCGCGCCGCTGCACGACACCACGAGGTCCGCGTCCTCGAGCGCCGCGACGAGGTCCGTCACGGCCTCCACGCCGCGCGCGGCGGCGAACTCCTCGGCGCGGCCGGACTGCGAGTAGACCCGCACGTCGTCGCACCCGAGCGCCCGCAGCGCGGCGAGGCTCGCGCCCGCGTACGACCCGGTGCCGATGAGGACGGCGCGGACCTGCGGCCACGGCGGCAGCTCGGCGGCGGCGAGGTCGAGCCCGAGCGCGACGACGGAGCGACCGGCCCCGCCGAGCGTCGTCTGCGTGCTGACCTTCTTGGACGTGCGCGACGCCGTCTGGAAGAGGAGCTCGAGCGTCGAGGACGTCACGCCGTCGGCGTGCGCGGTCTCGAGCGCCCGCTTGACCTGGCCGGCGATCTCGCGCTCCCCCACGACCATCGAGTCCAGGCCCGACGCGACGGCGAACAGGTGCTCGGCGACCTCGGTCCCGGCGCGCGTGCGGAACGACGCGAGCGCCTCGGCCACCTCCACGCCCGACGCCTCGGCGACCATACGCGCGACGTGCTCGGTCGCGTGCTGCACGCCGGTGCCGTCGAGGGGGGCGTCCACGTCGAGGTACAGCTCGAACCGGTTGCACGTCGCGAGGACGACCGCACCGGTGATGACGTCGCACGCCGCGACCGCGGAGCCGCCGATCGAGTGGGCCCCGGTGGAGAGTCGTTCCAGGGCGTCGAGGTCCAGCTCGTGGTGGCTGGCCGTGAGGGAGAGAAGAGCCACAGTGCCTCCGATTTAATCATTCCCCCGGGAGAGAGGCAGAATCGGTAGCTGTGATTCCTGTCGCCCTTTCCCCGGGCCATCCCCTGACCGACGGCCGCACGGACCGTTCCCCGCTCGTGCAGGCCCTGCGCGCGGGCACGACCGGAAAGCGCCCGGAAATCACACCCGTGTGGTTCATGCGCCAGGCGGGCCGCTCGCTGCCCGAGTACCGCGCCGCCCGCGAGGGCGTGAGCATGCTCGACTCGTGCCTGCGCCCCGACCTCGCGTCCGAGATCACGCTCCAGCCGGTGCGCCGGCACCGCGTGGACGCGGGCATCTTCTTCTCGGACATCGTGGTCCCGCTGCGGCTCGCGGGCGTCGAGGTGGAGATCGCGCCGGGCGTCGGCCCCGTCATGGGCCAGGCGTACCGCACGCCCGACGACGTCGCCCGGCTCGTGGAGAGCGAGCTCACCGAGGACGCGCTCGCCCCTATCCGCGAGGCCGTCGCCCTGACCGTCGACGCGCTCGGCACGACGCCCCTCATCGGGTTCGCCGGGGCGCCGTTCACCCTCGCCGCCTACCTCGTGGAGGGCCGGCCGTCGCGCGACCACCTCGCGGCGCGCGCCCTGCTGCGCGGCGACCCGGAGACGTGGCAGCGCCTCGTCGACTGGGCGGCCGACCTCACCGGCACGTTCCTGCGGACGCAGGTCGAGGCGGGCGCGAGCGCGGCGCAGCTCTTCGACTCGTGGGCCGGCTCGCTCTCGCTCGCGGACTACGCGGCCGGCGCCGCCCCGGCGAGCACGCGCGCGCTCACCCACGTCGCGGACCTCGGCGTGCCCGTCGTCCACTTCGGCACGGGCACGGGCCACCTGCTCCCCGCGATGCGCGACGCCGTCACCACGGCCGGGGTGCAGGACGTCGCCGTGGGCGTCGACTACCGCACGCCGCTCGACGACGCCGCCCGGCTCCTCGCCGAGGGCCACGCCCCCGTGCCGGTGCAGGGCAACATCGACCCCGCGCTGCTCGCCGCGCCGTGGGACGTGCTCGAGGCGCACGTCCGGGACGTCGTGCGCCGCGGGCGCACGGCCCCGGGGCACGTGGTCAACCTCGGCCACGGCGTCCCGCCGGACACCGACCCCGACGTGCTGACGCGCGTCGTCGCGCTCGTCCACGCGCTCGCGGACGACGCTCCCGGCAGCGCCGCCGACACCGCCACCGAGGAGGCGACCCGACGGTGAGCACCGAGCCGACGACGCCCCGTCCGTCCGGACCCGCCGCACCGGAGGGGGTCGAGACCGCGGACGCGATCGTTGTCGGCGCGGGCGTCGCCGGGCTCACCGCCGCGCGGACGCTGCGCGCGCAGGGGCTGCGCGTCGTCGTGCTGGACGCCGCCGAGGTGCCTGGCGGGCCCGTCCGCGGCGGGGACCTGCCCGGCCTCGACGGCGTGCGCGTCGACCTCGGGGCCGAGTCGTTCGCAGCCCGGGGCACCGCCGTCGGCGACCTCGTGCGCGGGCTGGGGCTCGACGTCGTCGAGCCGTCGGGCGCGGGCGCGTGGGGCTACGCCGCCGGGCACGCGTACCCCCTGCCGCGCGCGGGCGTCCTCGGCATCCCCGCGGACCCGTGGTCGCGCGACGTGCGCCGCGCCGTCGGCCTCGGCGGGTCGCTGCGCGCGAGCCTCGACCGGGTGCTGCCCCGCCGGTTCACCGACCTGCGGACGCTCGAGACGTTCGCGCGGTCCCGCATGGGGGCGCGCGTGACCGAGCGGCTCGTCGCGCCGGTCGCCTCCGGCGTGCACTCCGCCCCCCTCGACCGGCTGGACGTCGCGGCGGTCGCGCCCGGGCTCCGCGAGGCGTTCGAGCGCGAGGGGTCGCTCGCGCGCGCCGTCGCGTCGATGCGCGCCCTCGCCCCGGCCGGGTCGGCCGTGCGCGGCATCGACGGCGGCATGCACCGGCTCGTCGAGGGGCTCGCCGCGGGTGCCGACCTCCGGCTGCGCCACGAGGTCACGGGGATCTCGCGCGCCGCGGCCCCGGACGGCGGCCCCGGGACCTGGCTCGTGCGCGCCGAGACCCCGAGCGGCTCGGTCGACCTCGCCGCGCCGCGCCTCGTCGTGACGACCCCGGCGCTCGTCGACGCGCTCGGCCCGCTCGTCGGGACGGCGGCCGACCTCCTGCCGGACCCGGAGCCCGGCGCGGACGTGCGGCTCGTGACGCTCCTGCTGCGCGCGCCCGAGCTCGACGACGCCCCGCGCGGGACCGGCCTGCTCGTCGCCCCGCCGCACCGCGACGCCGGGCGTGCGGCGCCGCCGTCGGACGTCGAGGCCAAGGCGCTCACGCACTCGACCGCCAAGTGGCCCTGGCTGCGCGACCGCGTCCGCGCCGCCGCCGGGCCGGGGCACCACGTGGTGCGCCTCAGCTACGGACGCATCGGCGCGACGACGGAGCCGGACCTCGACCGCGTCGTCCTGGACGCGTCGCGCCTCTTCGGCGTCGACCTGCACGGGCGCGTCCTCGGCCACGTCGTCACGCGGTGGAACGGCGCGCTGCCCCCGCCCACGCCCGCGTTCCGGCGCGAGGTCGCGGCGTTCGTCGCGCGCGTGGACGCCGTGCCCGGGCTGGCCGTGACCGGCGGCTGGATCGCCGGGACGGGGCTCGCGTCGATCGTCGGCCACGCGCAGGAATGTGCCCGCGGCCTCGCGGCCGCGGGGTGAGGGAATCCTCACCGGATTGCACGCCGGAATAGTCCCGAGAATTCCGCGCGAAATGACCTGACACATTGTCCGCAACTTCCTGACCGGCCGTCAGGACCACGTCACTCCCCGCATCATTCCCGCGCCGTGACGTGCACATTTTCGTGGAATGCCGAAGTGGGGAGAGACTGGTTCCGTGAGTCCTGCAGGTACGACGCCCCTCCGCGTGGGCACGCGCGGCAGCGCCCTCGCGACGACCCAGACCGGCCACGTCGCCCGCCGCCTCGAAGAGCTGACCGGCCGCGACGTCGAGATCGTGCGCATCCGCACCGACGGCGACGTGCTCACCGGCTCGCTCGCCCAGATGGGCGGCACGGGCGTCTTCGTGACCGCGCTCCGCGAGGCGCTGCTCGACGGCCGGTGCGACGTCGCGGTGCACTCCCTCAAGGACCTCCCGACCGAGCCCGCACCGGGGCTCACCGTCGTCACGCCCGAGCGCGAGAACCCGCGCGACGTCCTGTGCGCGCGCGGCGGCCTGACCATCACGACGCTCCGGCGCGGCGCCCGCGTGGGCACCGGGTCGCCGCGGCGCGCCGCGCAGCTCCGGTCCGTCCGCCCCGACCTCGACGTCGTCGACATCCGCGGCAACGTCGACACGCGCCTCGCGCGTGCGCTCGGCGAGGAGGCGGACCTCGACGCCGTCGTGCTCGCCTACGCGGGCCTCGCCCGCCTCGGCCGGCTCGAGGCCGTGTCCGAGGTCATCGACACCGCGATCATGGCGCCCGCCGCCGGGCAGGGCGCGCTCGCCGTCGAGGTGCGCACGTCGTCGCTCGACGACCCCGTCCTCGCCCGTGCCCTGCACGACCTCGACCACGAGCCCACGCGCCTCGCCGTGCTCGCCGAGCGCGCGCTCCTCGGCCGGCTCGAGGCCGGGTGCGCGGCCCCCGTCGGCGCGCACGCCGTCGTGGAGGACGGCCACGTGGCGCTGACGGCCGTCGTCGCGCGGGTCGACGGCGCCGAGCAGCTCACGCACTCCGCGCGCGCCGCGCTCCCCCCGAGCGCCGGATCGCTCGCCGCGGCCGCGACCGCCCGGGACGACGTCGCGCGCGGGCTGGGTGCCCGCGTCGCCGACGCGCTCCTCGCCGACGGCGCCGCGCGCCTCGCGCCGCTGCGCGAGACCGGGGCGGGCACCCCTGTCCTCGACGCCCCGGCCGCGGAGGCCCCGGCGACCGACCGCGCCGTGGAGGCTGCCCGCGAGCAGCTCCGCGACGGCGGCTACCGCGGCGCGGCGGAATGAGCCCCGGACCGCTGCGCGACCCGTCGCGGGGACCCGCGGCCGTGGTGCCCCCGCTCCCGGCGCGCGGCACGGCGGGCGCCGTGAACGCTGTCGACGCCGCGAAGACGGTGGACGCCGTGGGGCCGGTGGACAGCGTGGACGCCGTGGGGCCTGTGGACGACCTGGACGCGGCCCGCCGGGCCGACGTGCTCGCCGGTCGGACCGTCCTGGTCCCGCGTGCGCCCGAGCGCGCCGCGGGCCTCGCGGCGACGCTCCGCGACGCGGGCGCCCGCGTCCTCGTCAGCCCGGCGATCGAGCGCGCACCCGTCGAAGACACCGCGCCCGTCGACGGCGCCCTCGCCCGCCTGGTCCACGGCGACTTCGCGTGGGTCGTCGTGACGAGCGTCAACGCGATCGACGAGCTCCTCGCGAGCGCCGCCCGCCAGGGCGTCGACCTCGGCGACGCGGCCCGCCGGGCCCGCTGGGCCGCCGTCGGGCCCGCGACGCGCCGCGCCCTGGAGGCGGTCGACGTCCCCGTCGAGCTCGAGCCCGACGAGAACTCCGCCCGCGGCCTCGTCGCCGCGTTCGCCGCCCTCCCCCCGTCGGACCAGGCCTCTACCCCGGCGGACCGCGGCTCTACCTCGGGGAACCAGGGCTCTACCTCGGGGAACCAGGGCTCTACCTCGGGGAACCAGGGCTCTACCTCGCGAGGTAGAGGTGTGGTCCTGCTGCCGCAGGGGGACCTCGCCGCGCCGACGATGCACGACGGCCTGCACGACCTCGGGTACGTCCCGCACGTCGTCACCGTCTACCGCACCGTCACGCACACGCTCGCGCCGGACGTCGTCGCGGCGTGGCGCGCGGGCGCGGTGGACGCCGTCGTGCTCACCTCGGGGAGCGTCGCGCGCGAGGTCGCGCGGCAGCTCGGCCCGCGCGACGACGTCGTGGGCGTCGCGATCGGCGACCCGACCGCCCGGGCCGCGCGCGACGTCGGGCTGCGGCTCGATGCCGTCGCGGAGCGCCCGACCGACGCCGCGCTGGCCGCCGCGCTCGTCGGCGCGCTCGCCGCCACCCGCACCACCGCCGGCTCCGCCGCCCTGCCCGACGACCCGGCCGCTCCCCCGGCCGCCGGCACGACCGGCGTCGACCCGACCTCCGAAGGAGACCCCTCGTGACCCACCAGCTCCCCGTCGGGCACCACCGGCCGCGCCGCCTGCGCACGAGCCCGCGCGTGCGACGGCTCGTCCGCGAGACGCGCGTGCACGCGTCCGACCTCGTGCTCCCCCTGTTCGTCAAGGAGGGCCTCGACGCGCCGCGCCCCATCTCGTCGATGCCGGGCGTCGTGCAGCACACCGAGGCGACGCTCGCGGACGCCGTGCGCGACGCCGCGCGCGCCGGGGTCGGCGGCGTCATGCTCTTCGGCATCCCGGCCGAGCGCGACGCGACCGGCACCCAGGCGGACGCCGAGGACGGCATCCTGCAGCGAGGCATCCGGGTCGCGGTCGAGGCGGCGCGCGAGCACACGAACGGCGGGCCGGTCGTCATGGCGGACACGTGCCTCGACGAGTTCACCGACCACGGGCACTGCGGCGTGCTGGCCGAGGGCCGGGACGGGGGCGTCGTCGTCGACAACGACGCGACGCTCGACCGCTACGCCTCGATGGCCGTCGCGCAGGCGCGGGCGGGCGCGGACGTCGTCGCGCCGTCGGGCATGATGGACGGCCAGGTCGCCGTGATCCGCGAGGCGCTCGACGCCGCCGGGTTCGACGACGTCGGCATCCTCGCGTACTCCGCGAAGTACGCGAGCGCGTTCTACGGGCCGTTCCGGGAGGCCGTGGACTCGGCGCTCCAGGGCGACCGCCGCACCTACCAGATGGACGCGGGCAACGCCCGCGAGGGCCTGCGCGAGGCCGACCTCGACCTCGCCGAGGGTGCGGACATGGTCATGGTGAAGCCCGCCGGGTCGTACCTCGACGTGCTCGCGGCGGTCGCGGAGATGTCGGCGGTGCCCGTCGCGGCGTACCAGGTGTCGGGCGAGTACGCGATGATCGAGGCGGCCGCGGCGAACGGCTGGATCGACCGGCGCGCCGCCGTCACGGAGTCGGTGCTCGGCATCAAGCGCGCCGGCGCGGACGTGATCCTCACCTACTGGGCGACGGAGCTCGCGGGCTGGCTGGACGAGAACGACGGAAGGACGCGGGCATGACGGACACGGGCGGTTTCGGGACGGCGGAGGCCGTGCAGGCGCAGGACGCGGCGCTGTTCGGCGCGCCGGGCGCGGGCGGGGCGGACAACCACGCCGCGTTCGTGCGCGCGCAGGGCGTGCTCCCGGGCGGCGTCAGCTCGCCCGTGCGCGCCTACGGGTCCGTGGGCGGCGACCCGCGGTTCCTCGCCTCGGCGCGCGGCCCGTACGTGACCGACGTCGCGGGCCGCGAGTACGTCGACCTCGTGTGCTCGTGGGGCCCGGCGCTGCTCGGGCACGCGCACCCCGACGTCGTCGCCGCGGTCCAGGAGGCGGCGGCCCGCGGGCTGTCGTTCGGCGCGCCGACGCTCGGCGAGGTCGAGCTCGGGGAGGAGATCCGCCGCCGGGTGCCCGCCGCGGAGCGCGTGCGCCTCGTGTCCACGGGCACGGAGGCCACGATGACCGCGATCCGGCTCGCGCGCGGCGTGACCGGGCGCGACGTCGTCGTGAAGTTCGCCGGCTGCTACCACGGGCACGTGGACGCGCTGCTCGCCGAGGCGGGGTCCGGCGTCGCGACGCTCGCCCTGCCCGGCTCGGCCGGGGTCACCGAGGCGACGGCGGCCGAGACGCTCGTGCTCCCGTACAACGACCTCGCGGCGGTCGAGGCGGCGTTCGCGGAGCGCGGCTCCGAGATCGCGGCCGTCATCACCGAGGCGTCGCCCGCGAACATGGGCGTCGTCCCGCCCGCGGAGGGCTTCAACGAGGGCCTGCGCCGCATCACGGCGGCGCACGGCGCGCTGCTGATCCTCGACGAGGTGCTCACGGGCTTCCGCGTCGGGCCGAGCGGCTGGTGGGGTCTCGAGAACGCGGTGCTGCGCGGCCAGGGCGCGGACGGCTGGACGCCCGACCTGTTCACCTTCGGCAAGGTCGTGGGCGGCGGGATGCCCGTCGCCGCGGTCGGCGGACCGGCGAGCGTCATGGACCAGCTCGCGCCCCTCGGACCCGTCTACCAGGCGGGCACGCTCTCGGGGAACCCCGTCGCGGTCGCCGCGGGCCTGGCGACGCTGCGGCTGGCCGACGAGACGGTGTACGCGCGCGTGGACGAGGTCGCGGGCGTGCTGTCGGCGGCGGTGAGCTCCGCGCTCGACGCCGCGGGCTTGCCGCACCGCGTGCAGCGCGCGGGCTCGCTCTTCTCCGTGATGTTCGGCGAGCTCGCCGCGACCGCGGGCGTCCGCGACTACGCGCAGGCCCAGGCGCAGGAGTCGTTCCGGTACCGCGCGTTCTTCCACGCGATGCTCGACGCCGGGGTCAGCCTGCCGCCGTCGGTGTTCGAGGCGTGGTTCGTCTCGGCCGCCCACGACGACACCGCCGTCGCCCGCATCCTCGACGCGTTCCCCGCCGCCGCGCGCGCGGCCGCCGAGGCCCGCCCCGCCTGACGGCGCCCGGCCGGAGCGTCCCACCGCCGACCACGGGGTTGCCGTCGTTCTGACGCTCAGAACGACAGCAACCCGTGGTCGGCGGGGGTCAGTACGTGCCGGGGGTGGCCGCGCGTCCGGCCTGTCGGCCGAGCGAGCGGATCTGGACGCCGAACGCGATGAGCATGACGCCCCAGACGATCGCGAAGAGCGCGAGCAGCCACACGATCGACACCAGGCCGGCGTTGACGTTGAACAGCACGAGCAGACCGAAGACGATGCCGAGCAGGCCGGCGACGACGCCCCAGCCCCACCCGCTCCCGGGCACCTTGCGCAGGTCAAGGCTCGCGACCGTCTGGAACAGGCCGTAGACCACGGCCCAGAACCCGACGATCCAGGTGAGCACGATCGCGGTCTTGCCCGGCCACACGAGCAGCACGACGCCGACCGCGAGGCTCAGGACGCCCATCGTCACGAGCAACGCGGTGCCGCTGCCCGTGCCGCGGCGCCGGACGCCCTCGACGATCTCGACGATGCCGTCGACGACGGCGAAGATGCCGATCACCCAGATGACGACGGCCGCCGTCTTGTCCGGCCACGCGAGCGCGATGATGCCGAAGAGGATGGCGAGCACGCCGCGGATCACCGGCCAGTACCAGACCTGCTTCGCGGTGCGCGAGAAGGCGGTGAGGATCGGGTCCTGGATCGTCATGGTCACTCCCCTGCCGAGGTGACGGGCCGGCTCCCGACGGCCTGGGCCCGGGCGCCTCCCGCTTCGCCTCCATGGAACACCCGGCGGTGCCGCGTGTCGCGGCGAACCGCGCGTCTCGCCCGTCCGGGGTGACCCGGGCAGCGGGCCGGGTCGTGCCGCTCAGGCGCGCGCGGGGTGCGGGGCGAGGGCCGGCGAGGGCGCGCGGCGTCGTCGGCCTCTCCAGACGACGAGCGCCGCGAGCGCGAGCACGCCGGCGAACGCGAGGACTGGCCCGGCGAAGAACGGCCCGATCCGCTTCTCGGCGACCACGGCGTACGTCGGGGTGAAGGCGACGTCCGCGGCGGCGGGGGCGAAGGAGAAGTCGGAGACGATCTGCGTCGCCGGCGCGGTGAACACCTGCTCGTGGGCCGTGACGAAGCCGCCGCCGGCGAGCAGCGCGGCGAGCTCCTGCGACACGACGTGCGCCGGGTCGAGGCGCCCGGCGAAGCGCACGGTCGGCTCCTGCGCCTCGGCGGTCGCGTCGACGCGGTCGACGCGGTGGTCAGCCAGGACGTATGTGCGCGTGCTCTGGGTGTCCTCCGCGACGGCGGACATGCGCATGGGGTAGACGAGCGAGCCGCTCGGGAACGTGACCCGGAGCGGCTGGAGCGTGCCGTCGAACGCGGCCGCCTCCTCGGGCGCGAGCCGGGCCGCGACGAACGACCAGCCCTCGCCGACGTAGGGGGCGAGGGCCGTCCGGATCGTCTCGGGGAGCTGGAACCCGCGCTCGGTGAGCCAGGCGTCGAGCGCGCCGGCGTCGCTCGCGCCGAGCGTCGTGACGTCGAGCGGCCCGAGCCGGACCTCGTCGAGCACCGTGACGTCCGCGCCCGCCACGGCGTCCGCCCCGCTCCCGAAGCCGAGCTCGGGCCACCACCGGGTGTCGGAGACGACGGCGCGCGGCTGGGTGAGCTCGTCGAGCTCGCGGAACACCTGCGGGTCGGCGAGCGCGACCTGCGCCGGTGCGGGCGTGGGCAGCAGCAGGCCGACCTCGGGCGCGTTCGACAGCGTGGAGAGCTCGACGAGCATCGTCTCGGTGGTCCCGTCCCACTGGAGGACCGCGGTCTCGTGGGAGACCGCCGTGTCGTACGCGGGCCCGTCGACGAGGCCGCCGCACGCGCACGCGCCCGCGGGCGGCGCCGCGACCACGCCGGTCCCCGCGAGCGCGACCGACACCACCGCCACGCGCAGCGCGCGTCGTGCTCCGGCTCCCGTGCCCATGCTTGGGAGGGTAGGTGCGCACCCGGGGCACCGCGCGGCGGGCGACGAATCGTGATCCCGTCGTGACGGCGTCGTGATCGGCCGTCAGCCGACGGCGGCGCTCACCCCGAGGTGCACGACGACGCCCAGCACGAGGGCCCAGGCGGCGACCGCCACGACTCCCCACGCGAAGACGCGGGCACGCGGAGCCCCGAACCCGACCATCGCCGCGGCGGTGACGTGGCTCGGCAGGAGCAGCGGCCCGAGGAGGCTGACGCCGGGCACGCCGTAGCGGTCGAACACCTGCCGCATCCGCTGGCGCTTGGGCGTGGTCTCGACGGTCCGTCCGCGCGTGATCCCGCTGCGCGCGGCACCGATGACCCAGACGACCAGGGCGAGCGCGATCGCGTTGCCGACGATCGCGACCGGGATGGCGACGAACGGGTTGACGCCCGCCACGACCCCGAGGACCGCCGCGCCCTCGGCCTCGACGTAGGGGATCGCGCCGGCGAGCAGGACCCCGACCCAGCGCAGGAAGGGCGGCAGGCCCTGCGTGAGGTCCTGGAGCCCGGTGACGATGTCGGTCATGGTGCGCCTCTCGTTGGTGGTGCCTCCAGCCTCGCGCCGGTACGGCGCCTGCGGCAGTGCGGCCCGTCACCGGACGGGGTGGAGTCCTCACCCCACGGGCATGACACGTGTCACGGCCCAGGAGGCGTTCGGCGAGCCTCCCCGCGGATACCTCACGGGGGTATGATGGGGCGTACCCTGACGGGGTATCACCGCCGCACCACCCGCGCGGCGGGCGCGCTATCGCGTCCTGGACGAGGAGGAGAGCATGACCGACACGACCGAGGCGACGGCCGTCGAGCAGGAGCAGGCGGTCCACACCGGTCCGCACGGCTACGCGTCCGACAAGGAGGCATACCTCAAGCGCATGCGCCGCATCGAGGGCCAGGTGCGCGGCATCGCCCGCATGATCGACGAGGACGTCTACTGCATCGACATCCTCACGCAGGTCTCCGCCGTCACCAAGGCGCTCCAGGCCGTGAGCATCGGCCTCGTCGAGGACCACCTGGGCCACTGCGTCGTGGACGCGGCCCGCCAGTCGGAGGCGGAGGGCGCGGCCAAGGTCAAGGAGGCCGCCGACGCCATCGCCCGCCTCGTCCGCAGCTGACCACCCCACCACCCGAGGAGCACCATGAGCACCGTCACGACCCTGGGCATCACCGGCATGACCTGCGGCAACTGCGTCGCCCACGTCACGAAGGACCTCGAGGCCGTCGCCGGCGTCGAGAACGTGAGCGTCGAGCTCCGCGTCGGCAGCACGTCCGAGGTCACGGTCTTCTCCGACGACCCGCTCGACGAGGCCGCGCTGCGCGAGGCCGTCGACGAGGCCGGGTACGAGGTCGCGTCGGTCGAGGTCCAGCAGGACGCGCTCGCCGCCCAGTACGCCGAGCAGGCGGCCGACAAGCAGGAGGCGCACGACTGCGCGTGCGGCTGCGGCACCGAGCCCGCCGCCGACGCCGCCCCCGCGACGAAGACGTACGACCTTCAGGTCCCGCCCCGCGCCTGACCGTCCCCGGTCCGCACCTCCCCGATGCCCGACGGCGGGACGCGCCTCGACCGCACGAGGCCGCGACCGTCGTCGGGCACCCCGGGTCCCGGTCGCCACCGCGACCCCCGACCCCCCGCGCGCACGAGCAGCGCCGCGCACGCCGCGACGGCCACCACGCCGGACCACCGCGGCGACCTCGCCCCGCACCCCGTCGAGGAGCCCCACCGATGACCGCACAGCCCGCGCCCACGCCGACCGCCGCACCCGGCGGAGCCGCGGAGGCCCGGCCCGTCGCCGAGGTCGACCTCGCGATCGGCGGCATGACGTGCGCGTCGTGCGTCGCGCGCGTCGAGAAGCGCCTCAACCGCGTCGAGGGCGTCACCGCGACGGTCAACCTCCCGCTGGAGACCGCGCACGTCGTCCTCGCGGCCGACGTCACCGACGCCGACCTCGTCGAGGCCGTCGAGAAGGCCGGCTACACGGCCCGCGTCACGACCCGCCGCGCAGCCGCCACGGCCGACCGGGGCACTCCCCCGGCGGATCAGGGCGAGACGACCGCCGTAGCGACCGCCGAGGCGGCGGTGCGGCCGGAGGACCCGGAGGCGGGCCCGCGCACCTCCGCCGACCCCGCCACCGAGCCGGCCCCCGCCATCGAGCCCGACCGCGCCGTCGGGCCTGACCGCGCCACCGCCGCACCCGACGACGGCGCCGTCCCGACCGACCGCGGCGCCGTGCTGGCGCAGCGCCTGCGCGTCGCGGCGGTGCTCACCGTGCCGGTCGTCGCGCTGTCGATGGTCCCGGCGCTGCAGTTCACCGGCTGGCAGTGGGTCGTCGCGGCGCTCTCGCTGCCCGTCGTCACGTGGGCCGCGTGGCCGTTCCACGCGGCGGCGTTCCGCGCGGCCCGGCACGGCGCGTCGACGATGGACACGCTCGTGTCGCTCGGCGTGGTCGCCGCGACGCTCTGGTCGCTGTGGGCGCTGCTGCTGGGCGGCGCCGGCGCGCTCGGGATGCGCATGGAGCCGACGCTCGTCCCGTCGCGCGGCCACGCGGGCGCCGCGCCCGAGCTCTACTTCGAGGTCGCGGCCGTCGTCACGACGTTCCTGCTCGCGGGCCGGTACGCCGAGCACCGCTCGAAGCGGCGCGCGGGCGACGCGCTGCGGTCGCTGCTCGCGCTGGGCGCGAAGGACGCGGAGCGCGTGCTGCTCGCCCCCGACGGCACCCCGCGCACCGGGCCCGACGGCGCGCGCGTCACCGAGCGCGTGCCCGTCGCCGACCTCGCGGTGGGCGACGTGTTCCTCGTGCGGCCGGGCGACAAGGTCGCGACGGACGGCGTCGTGCTCGAGGGGTCGAGCGCCGTCGACACGTCGCTGCTCACGGGCGAGCCGGTGCCGGTCGACGTCGGACCCGGCGACGCCGTGACCGGCGCGACGGTGAACGCGGCGGGCGCGCTGCTGGTGCGGGGGACGCGCGTGGGCGAGGAGACGACGCTCGCGCAGATCGGCCGCCTCGTCACGCAGGCCCAGACGGGCAAGGCGCCGGTGCAGCGGCTCGCGGACCGTATCTCCGCGGTGTTCGTGCCGGTCGTGCTCGTGCTCGCGGTGGGGACCCTGGCCGCGTGGCTCCTCGCGGGCGCCGGGACGCAGCTCGCGTTCACCGCCGCGGTCGCGGTCCTCATCATCGCGTGCCCGTGCGCGCTGGGGCTCGCGACGCCGACGGCCCTGCTCGTCGGCACGGGCCGGGGCGCGCAGCTCGGCGTCCTCATCAAGGGCCCGGAGATCCTCGAGTCGACGCGCCGCGTCGACACGGTGGTGCTCGACAAGACGGGCACGGTCACCCAGGGCGCGATGGCGCTCGAGGCGGTCGTCACGCCGTCGGGCCGCGCGCCGCTCGACCGGCTCGTGGCCGACGGCCCCGCGGCTGCGGACGCGCGCGACGCCCTGCGCCACGCGGGCGCGGTCGAGGCCCTGAGCGAGCACCCGATCGCCCGCGCGATCACCGCGGCCGCGCGCGACCTGCCCGCGGGCGCCCCGGCGTCGGACGACGGCCCCCGGGTCGGGGCCGACGGCGTCGCGGTGGGCTCGCTGCAGGCGTTCGAGTTCCGCAGCGCCCCGGGCGGCGGGGTCGAGGCCGTCGTCCGGACCGCGCACTCGGGCCTCTCGCGGGGCGCCGGGGCCGCGGGGCTCACCGCGCGCCGGGTGCTCGTCGGGCAGCCCGCCTGGCTCGCGCGCGAGGGCGTGACCCCGGAGCCGGCCCTCGACGACGCGTTCGCGGCGGCCGAGGCGTCGGGGGCGAGCGCCGTCGTCGTCGCGTGGGACGGCCGGGCGCGCGCGGTGCTCGTGCTGCGCGACCCGGTGAAGCCCACGTCGGCCGAGGCCGTGCGCGAGCTTCGGGAGCTCGGCCTGCGGCCGTACCTGCTCACGGGCGACGGCGAGGGCGCGGCCCTCGAGGCGGCGCGCGCCGTCGGCATCGCGGAGACGGACGTCGTCGCGCGCGTCCTCCCCGACGAGAAGGTCGACGTCGTGGCCCGGCTCCAGCGCGAGGGGCGCGTCGTCGCGATGGTCGGGGACGGCGTGAACGACGCCGCCGCGCTCGCGACGGCTGACCTCGGGCTCGCGATGGGGACCGGCACGGACGTCGCGATCGAGGCGAGCGACCTCACGCTTGTCCGCGGCGACCTGCGCAGCGCGGCGACCGCGATCCGGCTGTCGCGCCGCACGCTGCGCGTCATCCAGCAGAACCTCTTCTGGGCCTTCGCCTACAACGTGGCGGCGATCCCGCTCGCCGCGGCCGGCCTGCTCAACCCGATGATCGCGGGCGCGGCGATGGCCGCGAGCTCGGTGCTCGTCGTCGGCAACTCCCTCCGCCTCCGCCGCGCTGCCTGACACCCGGAACCGAAAACCGCCGAACACGGGGACGGCGACCAGAATCGCTCGGATCCGGTCGCCGTCCCCGTGCTCGGCGGGAGGGGTGGGGTCAGTAGGGGCGTGAGGGTCAGCGGAAGCGGCGGCCCTCGTCGCGGCGGTAGGCGCCGACCGCGAGGACGGCGAACAGCACCGTCCAGCCGAGGAGCACGAACCACGCGGCGCCGTACGCCGGCTCGCCCGTGAGGGCCTGGACGAGCAGGTCGCGGCCCGCGCGGGTCGGGGTGGCCTTCGAGATCGCGTCGAGCCAGTCGGGGAAGAGGAACGGCGGCAGGAACAGGCCGCCCGCGAACGCGAGCGGGAAGAGGATCACCTGGACCACCGGGAGCGCCGCCTTCGCCGACAGCGAGTAGCCGATCGCCATGCCGAGCAGCACGAACGGCACGGACACGAGCAGCACCGTCCCGACGCCCGCGAGGAGCTGGGTCGCGGTGACGCTCGCGTCGGTGAACAGCCAGCCGATGAGGATGAGCGGCACGAGGCCGAACAGCGAGAAGATCCCGCCGTTGAGCACGCGCGCCGCCATGCGCGGCGCGGGCCCCGCGGGCAGCGTGCGGACGAACGGGTCGAACGGCAGCTGCCGGTCCTCCGCGACGCCGAGACCGTACGTGAACAGGCTCGCCGAGCAGATCGCGAACAGACCGAGCGACGCGACGGCCATGGTCGCCGCCACCGGGTCCTGGGCCACGGCCTTCTGCGGCACGACGAAGAAGAACATCGCGAGCGCCGGGAACAGCAGGTTGCCGAGCACCGCGACGGGGACGCGCACGGTCTCGAGGAACTGGTACTTGAGGTGCAGCCACGTGAGGCGCAGCGGCCCGGGCAGCGTCGCCGTCCGCGGGGTGGTGGTCGTGGTGGTCATCGGGCCCGTGCCTCCGTCGTCGGGGCCGCGCCGCGCGCGACCATCTGCTCGAACGCCTCCTCGAGGCTCGCCCCCCGGATCTCGAGGTCGTGGAAGTCGACGCCCGAGGTGACGAGCTCGCGCACGAGCGCGTCGGCGTCGGGCGTGTACAGCTCCTGGCGGCCGTCGCCGAGGCGATCGGCTCGCACGACGCCCGGACGGTCGCGCAGGTCGACGGCCGACCCGACGACGACGCGCCGCAGGGACACGCGCCGCAGGATCGCGTCGAGCGAGTCGTCGGCCTTCACGACGCCCTGGTCGATGACGACGACGCGCTGCGCGAGCGCCTGCACCTCCTCGAGGTAGTGGCTCGTGAGCAGCACCGTCCCGCCGCCCGCGTGGTACGCGCGGATCGCGTCCCACAGCGCCTGCCGCGCGCCGACGTCGAGGCCCGTCGTCGGCTCGTCGAGCAGCACGACGCGCGGGCGGCCCACGAGCGAGAGCGCGACGGCGAGGCGGCGCTTCTGCCCGCCGGACATCGCGCCCGTCTGGCGGCCCGCGAGCTCGGTGAGGCCGAACTGCTCGAGCAGCTCCGCCGTCGGGACCGGGTCGGGGTAGTGGCCGCCGACGAAGTCCACGACCTCCCGCACCTTGAGCGTCGCGGGCAGGCCCGTCTCCTGCGGCGTGAGGCCGAGGCCGACGCGGCTGCGCGCGTCGCGCGGGTCGCCCCCGAGGAGCCGCACCGTCCCGGAGTCGGGTCGCCGCTGCCCGCTGACCAGGGACAGCAGCGTCGACTTCCCGGCGCCGTTCGGGCCGAGCAGCCCGACGAGCTCACCGCCCCCGACGGTGAGGGAGACGTCGTCGAGCGCGACGACCGCGCCGAAGCGACGCGTCACGCGGTCGACGGCGACCACGGACGGGGTGCGGTCCGTGCCCGACGGCGCGGGCTCGGCTCGGGCGGTCCGGACCGGGCCGGTGCGCGGGGCGCGCTCGGTGCGCTCGTCGCTCATGGTCGGGCTCCCTTCAGGAGGGCGTCGAGGGCGGTCGTGTAGTCCTCGAAGGCGACGCGACCGCGGGCGGTGAGGGACAGGTAGGTGGCGGGCGTGCGGCCCTCGTGCGTCTTGGTGACGGTCACGTAGCCGGCGTCCTCGAGCTTGCGCAGGTGCGTCGAGAGGTTGCCGGCGGTCATGTCGAGGAGCTTCTGGAGCTTGGGGAACGACAGCTCGTCGCCCGTCGGGAGGGTGGCGAGCGTCGCGACCACGCGCAGCCGCGCGGGCGCGTGGATGACGGGGTCGAGCTCGGTCTCAGGCATCGGCCGCACCCTCCGCCGGCCGGGCGGGCACGGGGTGGGACGCGCGACGCCGTCGTCGGACGCGCACGACCTGCTCGATCGCGGCCATGACGAGGAAGCCGCCGCCGCCCGCGAGCGCCATGACGAGGTAGGTGAGCGGCAGCCCGGCGAACGTCGCGACGGCCGCGGTGAGGAGGATCCACACGCCGAGGACGAACAGCCCGCGGTCGCCGAACGCGGCCGCGCCGCCGAGGTAGAGGAGGCCCACGACGACGCACGCGAAGGCGTTGCTCGCGAGCGCCATGACCTCCTCGGACGCCCCGGCGCGGGCCAGCCCGCCGAGGACGAGGCCGAAGCACAGGAACCCGAGCATCCACGACCACCCGTACATCGCCCCGGTGCGGGCGCTCACGCCGCGCGTCCCGGCGGTGCGCGTGACGCTGTGGACGATCGTGAACGCGACGGCGGCCGCGATGAGGCTGAAGAAGACCCAGAAGGCCCACGGCTCGGGCTGGGCGCCCATGACCTGGCCGGCGCCGCTCGTGACGCGGACCGTCGCGGTCCCGTCCGCGACCCGGACCGCGCTCGTCCACAGGCACAGGTAGCCGACGAGCCACGCGACGCCCCACGCGAGGAACAGCAGTCGGGAGTCGGGCTCGGTCGCCTGGCGCGCGCGCTCCTGCTGCTCGCGGATGAGGCGGAGCGTCTCGGCGGCGCCGAGGGACGGCTCGTCGGGCTCGCCGACGGCTCCGTCGTGGACGGCGTCGCCGTGGTCGGTCGTCATGGTGGCCTCTCGGTGGTGCGGGTCGTTCCGGAAACTACTTTGCACTGCAAACCTGTTTGTAGATTCCCACACGCGAACGCCCTCGCGCAAGGCCCCGCGGGACGGATGGCGGCACAGCTCAGAAATGTGATATCACTTTGCTATACACGACGCGGCCCCGCCGCAGGAGAGGACGACCACCGTGACCGAGAGCGCAGCACCCCCGCAGGAGTCCGTCGGCGGCGAACCGACCGGCCGCCCCGTCGGTCACGACGGCACGCGCGTCGACGTCACCGAGCGGCCCGCCTGGTCCCTCGGAGCGGGCGGCGCGGCCGCCGTCATCGCGCTGAGCATCGTCCTGCTCCTCGGCGGCACAGGGCTCGTCGTGGCCGCCGCGGCGGAGGCCGGCAACCCCACCGTGCTCATCACGCTCGGCGTCCTGGCGTTCCTCGCGGGCGTGCTCGTCCCGACCGGCGTCGCCGTCATCAACCCCGGCGAGACGGTCGTCGTCCAGTTCTTCGGCCGCTACCTCGGCACCGTCCGCACCACGGGCCTCGTCGCGACGGTGCCGCTCAGCACCCGCCGCCGCGTGTCCGTGCGCGTCCGGAACTTCGAGACGAGCGAGCTCAAGGTCAACGACGCCGACGGCAACCCCATCAACATCGCCGCGATCGTCGTCTGGCAGGTCGCCGACACCGCCAAGGCGTCGTTCGCGGTCGAGGACTACGACGACTTCGTCGTGGTCCAGGCCGAGTCCGCGCTGCGCCACGTCGCGATGTCCCACCCCTACGACGACGCCGAGGCCGGCGAGGAGTCGCTGCGCGGCGCGACGGAGGTCGTCTCGGCCGAGATCGCGGCGGAGGTCGCGGAGCGCGTCGTCGTGGCGGGAGTCGAGGTCATCGAGGCCCGCATCTCCAACCTCGCCTATGCGCCCGAGATCGCGCAGGCGATGCTCCAGCGCCAGCAGGCCGGGGCGATCATCGCGGCACGCTCGCGCATCGTCGAGGGCGCGGTGTCCATGGTCGAGGACGCCCTGTCCCGCCTCGAGGCCGAGGACATCGTCACGCTCGACGACGAGCGCCGCGCGACGATGGTCTCCAACCTCCTCGTGGTGCTCTGCGGCGACAGCCGCGTGACGCCCGTCGTCAACACGGGGTCCCTGTACCAGTGACGCCCGTCGGGCCCACGCCGCCCGAGAAGCGCGACGCGCCCGGCGACGGCGACCAGCCGTCGTCGGGCCGCGGCGTGCCCGCGGGCGGGCAGCAGGCCACCCCCGAGGGCGACGCACCCTCTCCGGACGAGCAGGCGTCGTCGGGCACGGGCACAGCCACCGGCGCGGGTGCAGACGCGGGCACGGAGACGCCCCCGAGCCCGGGCCGAGCGCAGCGGCCGCAGCGCAAGTCGGTCCTCCTGCGCCTCGACCCCGCCGTGCACGACGCCCTCGCCCGCTGGGCCGGCGACGACCTGCGCAGCGTCAACGCGCAGATCGAGATGCTCCTGCGCCGAGCGCTCGACGACGCCGGCCGCCTCCCCCGCGACGTCCGCCCGCCCCGCCGCCCGGGCCGCCCACCCCGCCAATAGCCCCTCCACCCGCCGAGCACGGGGTACGCGACCGCTCTCGCCCCGATCCGGTCGCGGATCGCGTGCTCGCGGGGCGCTCCGCCCGTGGTCGGCGAGCAGGTTCCGTCCAGGGGGCACCGAGGTGGGTTCCGGTGAGCGGTGCTATAACCGGACCGTGCCCGACCTGACCGCTCCCGGCTCCCCCGCCGCGCCCGTGCCCGGCCCGACGGCCGCCCCCGCCGCCGTCGCCCCCGGCGCTCCCGCGCGCCCGGACCGCGCCACGCGCCGTCGCATCGGCGCGGAGATCTGGATCGTGCTCGGGCTCAGCCTCGGCAAGTCCGCGGTCTACGCGATCATCACCATCGTCGCGCGGCTCACCGCCGGGACCCCGCTCGGCGAGCAGTCCGCGAGCCTCAACGTGAGCCGGTCGGCCCGCCCGTACCTCGACCTCGCCTACCAGCTCGTCGGGATCTTCTTCGCCGTGCTGCCCGTCGCGCTCGCGCTGTACCTGCTCAGCGCGCGCGGCCGCTCCGCCGTCCGCGCCATCGGGCTCGACGGCGCCCGGCCCCTGCGCGACGTCGGCTGGGGGTTCGCCCTCGCCGCGGCCATCGGGATCCCCGGCCTGGGGTTCTACGCGCTCGGGCGTGTCCTCGGCATCACGGTCGAGGTGCAGGCGTCGGCGCTCAACGCCGCGTGGTGGACGGTGCCCGTGCTCGTCCTCGCCGCGCTGCAGAACGGTCTGCTCGAGGAGGTCATCGCGGTCGGGTACCTGTTCGAGCGCACGCGCGACCTCGGCTGGGGGCGCGTGAAGTTCGTCGTGTGGAGCTCGCTCCTGCGCGGGGCGTACCACCTGTACCAGGGCTTCGGACCGTTCCTCGGGAACGTCGTCATGGGCGTCGTGTTCTCGTGTTTCTACACGTCCCGCTGGGGCCGGCACCGCGTCATGCCGCTCATGATCGCGCACACCCTGCTCGACGTCGTCGCGTTCGTCGGGTACGCGCTCCTGCCTCTGGAGTGGAAGCAGTCGCTCGGCCTCGCGTGACGGCCGCGCTCGCGTGCCATGGGCGGTCAGGCGATCCCGAACGCGCCCGTCTCGAGGTCGACCAGGTGGGTCTCGCGGTTGCCGTAGTCGACCCCCCACGTGGGTGTGGACAGCTCGAGGTAGTGCGGCGTGAAGCCGCTCGGGAGCGAGTCGACCATCGCCTCCGACGTCCCTCCGAGATGGTCGTCCGCCCAGGTCCGCTCCTCCTCCGGGAGCCCGGTCCAGTCCTCGTCCCACGGCGAGACCCAGCCGTCCTCCTCCTGGCCCGGGGCGAGGCCCGCGTTCGGGTCGTCGACCCGGGGGACCAGGTAGGCCCACCGCGTGACGGTCATGTCCTCCCCGCGACGCGTGCCGAGGGGCGGGTCCCACGCGTTCTGCCCGTCGTCCGTCGCGACGTGCTCGCCCGGCCGACGGGTGTCGGGCGGGGCGGCGGTGGGACCGGCCGAGAGCTCCTGCTCGGTCAGCCAGACCAGGGCGAAGCTCTGGCCGATGATGTCGCTGAGCACGAGCGCCTGCGGGTGCTCCCGGGCCGCCCGCAGGTCCACGACGAACGGGTCCTCCGGGTCGCTCGCGTCGTGCTCGGTGGCGAACTGGCCCTCGCCGAGGAAGTACGCGACGCCGGGGAACCCGGGGCCCCGACGCTGGTACTCGGCCGGCAGCCGCAGCGTGACGGCGTGCCGCATCGGCAGCCCGGTGCTCGGGCTCCGCGGCCACGTCCGTGGCTCGATCCCCGGGCCGCCGTCGCCGATCCACCCCCAGGCCACCTCGCCCCAGGGAGCGACGGGCGGCGGCAGCAGGTCCGCCGTCCCGACCGGCGACCCGTCCACCGCGTCCTGCGGGGTCAGGCCGAACAGGATGTCGTACGCAGTGGCCACCGGTGCTCCTGGTTCTCGACGGACGGGACTCACATGCTAGGGGCAGCCACCCCCGGGGCCGGCCCGGCCCGACGCGCGGAGCTCGGGCCGGGCCAGGATCGGGTCAGGCGCCGCGCAGCGCTCGGAGCTGCTCGCGGCGCTCCGCCTGGAGCACCGGGTCGGGCACGGGCAGGGACGCGAGGAGACGCTGCGTGTACTCCTCGCGCGGGCTGCCCAGCACCTCGGCGCCCGTGCCCTCCTCGACCAGCCGCCCGCGATAGAGCACCGCGATGCGGTCGGACAGCAGGTCCACGACGGCGAGGTCGTGGGACACGAACAGGCTCGCGAAGCCGAGCTCGCGCTGGAGCTCGGCGAACAGCTCGAGCACGCGCGCCTGCACGGAGACGTCGAGCGCCGACGTCGGCTCGTCGGCCACGAGCAGCTCCGGGTCGAGCGCGAGGGCCCGGGCGAGCGACGCGCGCTGGCGCTGCCCGCCGGAGAGCTCGTGCGGGAACCGGTCGCCGTACGACCGCGGGAGCTGCACGGCCTCCAGGAGCTCGTCGACGCGCCCGCGCGCCGCCTGGGGCGACTCCGCGCGCCCGTGCACGACGAGCGGCTCCGCGACGCAGTCCGCGATCGTGAGCAGCGGGTTGAAGCTCGTCGCGGGGTCCTGGAACACGAACCCGATGCGCGGCCGCACGGGGCGCAGCTCGCGTTCCCTCACGCCGTTCATCTCGACGCCGAGCACGCGCAGCGACCCGCCCGTCACCCGGGTGAGACCGGCGACGGCGCGCGCGAACGTCGTCTTGCCGGAGCCGGACTCGCCCACGAGGCCGAGCACCTCGCCGGGCCGGATGGTGAGCGAGACGTCGTCGACCGCGGTGAAGCCGGGGCGGCGCAGGCGGCCCGGGTAGGTGACGGTCAGTCCCTGCGCGGCCACCACGGGCTCCGCGTCCGCCCACCCGGCGTCGCGGGCCGACGCGCGGGCCTCGGCCCGCGCGGTCCCCTCGCCGACGCGCGGCACGGAGTCGAGCAGCGCGCGCGTGTACGCGGCCTGCGGGGCGGCGAAGAGCTCGCGCGCGGGCGCCTGCTCGACGACCTTCCCCTGGTACATGACCGCGACCCGGTCGGCGAGGTCCGCGACGACGCCCATGTTGTGCGTGATGAGCACGATGGCCGTGCCGAACTCGTCGCGGCACCGGCGCAGGAGGTCGAGGATCTCGGCCTGGACGGTCACGTCGAGCGCGGTCGTGGGCTCGTCCGCGACGATGAGCCCCGGGTCGAGCACGAGGGCCATGGCGATGACGATGCGCTGCTTCTGCCCGCCGGAGAACTGGTGCGGGTAGTGGTCGACGCGCGTCTCCGGGTCGGGGATGCCGACGCGCCGCAGCACGTCGACCGCGCGCCGGCGCGCCTCGCGCCGCGACACCTTCGTGTGCGCGCGGATGCCCTCGACGATCTGCCAGCCCACCGTGTACACCGGGTTGAGCGCGGCGGACGGCTCCTGGAAGACCATCGCGACGTCGGTCCCGCGGACCTGACGCAGCCGCTCCCCGCCGAGCGTGACGACGTCGTGGTCGGCCGTCCCGGCCTTGTTCGTCAGCACGACGGCGCCGCGCGCCGTCGCGGTCGACGGCAGCAGGCCGAGGATCGTCTTCGCGGTCACCGTCTTGCCGGACCCGGACTCGCCGACGACGGCCAGCACCTCCCCGGGCGCGACCTCCAGGTCGACGCCGTCGACGGCGCGTACCGCCCCGGCGTCGGTCGCGAACGACACCGCGAGGTCGCGGATCGTCACGACGGGGCGTGCGGCGTCACCGCTCTCGCGGCGGGTCGTCTCGGTCACGGCGCTCATCGCCGGTCCTCCGTCTCGTCGTGGGGTGCGTCCGCTGGAGCAGGCGCAGGACCGGCCGCGGGGCCTGTCGCCGGACCTGTCGGAGGGTCGTCGTCCGGGGTGCTGCCGGCCCGCCCGTCGAGCCCGACGGCGTCGGGGTCGCGCTGCCCGGGGGTGGCCGCGAGCTCGTCGGAGCGCGAGCCCGCGCCCTCGATCGCGTCGAGGCCGCCGGGGCCGGCGGTGAGCGTCCCGCCCGGCACGACCGACGTCTCCGCGACGTCGCCCGACACCTCGGCGGACGCGCGGCGGGAGCGCAGCCGCGGGTCGGCGAGGTCGTTGAGGCTCTCGCCGACGAGCGTGATGCCGAGCACCACGAGCACGATCGCGAGCCCCGGGAAGAGCGCGGTCCACCAGATGCCGCTCGTCACGTCGGACACGGCCTTGTTGAGGTCGTAGCCCCACTCGGCGGCCGCCGTCGGCTCGATGCCGAATCCGAGGAACCCGAGCCCGGCGAGCGTGAGGATCGCCTCGGACGCGTTGAGCGTGACGATGAGCGGCAGCGTGCGGGTCGAGTTCCGCAGGACGTGGCGCACCATGATGCGCCGGTGCGGCGTGCCGAGCACGCGCGCCGAGTCGACGAACGCCTCGCCCTTGATCCGCACGACCTCCGCGCGCGTGACACGGAAGTACTGCGGGACGAACACCACGGTGATCGAGAAGGCCGCGGCGAGGATGCCGCCCCACATGCTCGACTGGCCGCCGGAGATGACGATCGCCATGAGGATCGCGAGGAGCAGGGACGGGAACGCGTAGATCGCGTCGCAGACCACGACGAGCAGACGGTCGGCCCAGCCGCCGAAGTACCCGGAGACGAGCCCGAGCAGCACCCCGACGACGATCGAGGCGAGGATCGCCACGACGATGACGAGGAGCGCCGTCTGCGCGCCCCAGATGACGCGCGACAGGACGTCGTAGCCGCCGACGGTCGTGCCGAGCAGGTGCTCGGCGGACGGCGGCTGCTGCGCGCCGAACGGCCCGTCCGCCGTGCGGAGCTGGCTGTACCCGTAGGGGGCGAGCACGGGCGCGAGGGCGGCGGTGAGCAGGAAGAGGCCCGTGATGACGAGGCCCGTGACGAGCATGCCGCGCTGCAGCCCGACGCTCTGCCGGAGCTGGTGGACGACGGGCAGGCGCTTCCACCACGCGACGCGCCCGCGCTCGGGGACGACGACGGGGACGGGGCCCCCGGTGCCCGGACCGGCCGGGACGACGGTCTCCGCGACCATGTCAGTACCTCACCCTCGGGTCGATGAGCGCCGCGATGATGTCGACGAGGAAGTTCGTGACCGCGACGATCACGGCCATGAGCACGACGATCCCCTGGACGGCGACGAAGTCGCGCGCCTGGAGGTACTCGGCGAGCTGGAAGCCGAGCCCCTTCCACTCGAACGTCGTCTCGGTGAGCACGGCGCCCGCGAGGAGCATCGCGACCTGGAGCCCGATGACGGTGATGATGGGGATGAGCGCGGGGCGCCACGCGTGCGCGCGCACGAGCCGGGACTCGCGCACGCCGCGCGACCGCGCCGCGACCACGTAGTCGGTCGAGAGCGTCCCGATGACGTTGGTGCGCACGAGCCGCAGGAACACGCCCGCGGTGAGCAGCCCGAGCGCGAGCGCCGGGAGCACGGCGTGCTGGAGCACGTCGCCGACGATCGCCGGGTCGCCCGTCCGGATCGCGTCGATCAGGTAGAAGCCGGAAGGGTCGTCGAGGAACTGCAGCTCGATCTCCGCGTCGGTGGACGCGCGCCCGGACACGGGCAGCCAGCCGAGCCACACCGAGAAGACGAGCTTGAGCATGAGGCCGGCGAAGAAGACGGGGGTCGCGTAGGCGAGGATCGCGGAGACGCGCAGGATCGCGTCGGGCACGCGGTCGCGCAGGTAGCCCGCGAGCATGCCCAGCGGGATGCCGACGACGAACGCGACGAGCAGGGCGTAGACCGCGAGCTCGAGCGTCGCGGTGCCGTACGTCGCGAGCACCTCGGTGACGGGACGGTTGTCACTGATCGTCGTGCCGAAGTCGCCGCGCACGATGCCGCCGAGGTACTCGAGGTACTGCACGACCACCGGGCGGTCGTACCCGGCCTCGTGGATGCGCTCGGCGAGCTGGTCCGGCGTGAGCCGTCCGCCGAGCGCGGCGGTGATCGGGTCGCCCGTGGCCCGCATGACCACGAAGACCGTGGTCACGAGGATGAAGACCGTCGGGATGATGAGCAGCGCGCGGACCAGGATGTAGCTCCCGAGCCCGCCGCCGCGACGGCGGGTCGTGCGTGGGGTGCGCACCCGCCCCGTGCCGCCGGGGTCGCGGGGCGCGTCCTCGCCGACGGGCACGTCGGTGGTGGTGGTCGTCATGTCGTCTCTTCCTCAGGTGCCCGGGCGTCGGCGTGGTCGCCGGTCCGGACGAGCGGTGCCCGGCCCTCCCCGCGGGTCGCGCGGGGAGGGCCGGGCGGCTGGGGCAGCTGCCGGTCAGCCCTTGGACAGCGCCGCGTAGCGGAACTTGAAGGACGGGTCCAGCGTGTCCTCGGCCCCCTCCACGTCCGTCCCGACGACCGCGACCTGCGCGCCCTGGAGGTACGGGAGCGTGGACAGGTCCGCCGCGACCTTGCTCTGGATCTCCTCGATGAGCGCGGTGCGCTCGTCGGCGTCGGGCGTCGCCGCCTGCTGGAGGATGAGGTCGTTGACCTCCTGGTTGGCGTAGTGGTTCACCAGGAAGTTCTCCGTGAGGAAGAACGGCGTGAGGTAGTTGTCCGCGTCGGAGTAGTCCGGGAACCAGCCGAGCTGGTACGCCGGGTAGACGTCGGACGTGCGCTCCTTGGCGTACGTGACCCACTCGGTGGTCTGCAGGTTGACCGTGAAGAGGCCGTCCTTCTCGAGCTGGTCCTTGATGAGCGCGTACTCGTCGGCCGAAGACGGGCCGTAGTGGTCGTTCGAGTACTGCAGGTTGAGCGTCACGGGCGTCTCGACGCCCGCGTCGGCCAGGAGCTGCTGCGCCTTCGCGGCGTCGGGCTTGCCCGCGCCGTCGCCGTACATCTCCTTGAGCGGCTCGGCGGCGCCGGTCAGGCCCGCGGGCACGTAGGAGTACAGCGGGGTGTAGGTGCCCTTGTAGACCTGGTCCGAGAGCTCGTCGCGGTCGATGAGCGACGCGGCGGCCTGGCGCACGGCCAGCGCCTTGGCCGGGTCGGCCTCCGGCGTCTTCGCGCCGAACGGCTGGGTGTCGAAGTTGAACGTGATGTAGCGGATCTCGCCGCCGGGGCCGTCCACGACCTTGACGTCGTCGTTGCCGCGCAGGTCCTCGATGTCCGTCGCGGACAGGCTGCGCCACGCGACGTCGATCTTGCCCTGCTGGATCTCGAGCTTCATGTTCGACGCCTCGGCGAAGTACTTCACCGCGACCTTGTCGGTCTTCGCCGGGCCGAGGAGTCCCTCGTAGCCGTCGTACGCCTCGTAGGAGACGAGCTCGTTGAACTTGTAGCCCGTGATCGTGTACTGGCCGGCGAACGCCTTGCCGTCGACGATGTCCTGGTCCGAGGTGAGCGCGTCGGCCGCGAAGACGTCCTCGTCGACGATCGGGCCCGCCGGGCTGGACAGGATCTGCGGGAAGAGCTGGTCGTTCTCGCTCTTCAGGTGGAAGACGACGGTCGTGTCGTCGGGCGTCTCGACGCTGTCGAGGTTGTAGAGCAGCGACGCCGGCCCGTTCTCGTCGTTGATCGCGACCTGGCGGTCGAACGAGAACTTCACGTCGGACGACGTGAGGTCGTTGCCGTTGGCCCACTTCAGGCCCGGCTTGAGCTTGACCGTGTACTCGGTCGGCGAGGTGAACTCGGCCGACTCCGCGATGTCGGGCTCGACGTCGGGGCTGCCGTACGGGGTGTTCATGAGGAACGGGAAGACCTGGTTCATCACGGCGAACGAGCCGTTGTCGTACGAGCCGGCCGGGTCGAGCACCGTGACCTTGTCGGTGGTGCCGATGACGAGCGAGCCGCTCGCCGAACCGCCGCCGTCACCGTCGCCCTCGCCGTCGCTCGAGCCCCCGCCGCACGCGGTCAGGGTCAGCGTCACCGCCGTGATACCGGCGGCCGCGGCGAGGAGCCGCTTCCTGGACACCGCTGTCATGTGTCTACCTCTTTCTCGGGTTTCTCGGGGTGCGAGACACCGGTGGCGCGACCTTGCACGCACCAGGACCCCGACCTGTCGGCGGAGTGCCGTGATTTCTAGCACAGTGCCGTGTCGCACAGGTGTCAGGATCGACAGAAAACCGGACAGAACGCCAGCGTTGTTACCCGGTCGTAACCCTGCGCCCCGGGCAACGGTCGTGACGTGAGACACACTCACAGCGGTCGCGTCGTGGGTGTAAAGTCCCGCCCCTTTCGGGGCGCCCGGCCCTGGCGGACGACAACCGAACGGCCCTCAGGAGCCCGCGCGGTCCTCCGGTCCGGCCACCCCGGGACCACCCGCCGCCGGGTCGCCCGGGCCAGGCTCGCCCGGGGCGGGCTCCACCGGGGCGGGCTCGGCCGGGGCGAGGTCGCTCGTCGGGGACGCGTCGGGCGCGGGAGCCGCCGGGGTCCCGGCGGGCGCCCCGCTCACGGCCGACGGCGGAGCCACGCCCGGGTGCACCGCGGCGGCGCCCAGCACCGACCCGCCCGTCACGACGACACCGGCCGCGACCGCCTGCGCGCGCAGGTCGGCGAGCTCCCGCGCGACCGCCCGGACCGCGAAGCCGGACACCACGTGGATCGCCCCCGACACGAAGGCGTACAGGGCGAACACCACGGTGACGAGGCGCAGCACGTCGAACGCGTCGAGCGGGCGCGTGACGAGGAGGATCCCGAAGAGCACCGACACGATCCCCACGGCGAGCATCCACGCCCAGCCGAGGTCGCGGTTGCGCACGAGCGCCGCCGCCCCCGCGATCGTCGTGATGCCGAGGACGAGCACCCAGACGGCGAGGACGTAGTACAGCGCCGTCGCGCCGAGGTCCGGCCACAGCGCCACCACGACGCCGAAGACGACGTTGACCCCGGCCTGCGCGAGCCACCACGCCGACCCGACCTGCTTGCGGTGCACGAACCCCTGCACGGCGACCAGCACGCCGTCGGCCACGAGGAACGCCCCCAGCACGACCCGGAGGGTCCCCAGCCGCTCGAGCGGCTCGATCATGAGGAGCAGGCCCAGGACGACGAGGAGCGTGCCCCGGACGACGGGGAGCCACCACACCCGCCGGAAGGGGTTGCGCTCCTGCCCGCTCTCGTCCGGCGTCGCGGGTGCGGCGCCTCCGGCCTCGTCGCGCTGCGTCGTCGTGCCACGTGCCATGCCGACCTCCCCAGGGGTGCTCGCACCCCCATGCTAGGGAGGCCTTCCTCACACCCGCCCGTCGAACAACCCCCACGTGCGTCGGACAACCGGTCGAACCGGGCGAATCACCCGGAGGAATCGGCCAAATACCGCGCCTGCCGGGACCCCCGGACCTAGACTCGCAGGCATGTCCTCCCCCGCGCCCGAGCCGACGACGGGCGACACGCCCCACGTGGGCGCGGTCGTCGAGGTCGGGTCGCTCACCGCGTCGGGTCGGCGTGACGCCCGTCCCCAGACCGGCGCGCTCGAGGCGCTGCTCGCCCCGCGCGACGGCGACGACGAGGGCACGGTCCGCGTCGTCGACACCGCCGAGCAGCGGGTCCGGCACCCGATCGACCTCGTCAACCTCGTGCTGTGCGCGATCGGCGTCGCCGTGGTGCTCCTCATGTCCGTGTACGCGCACGGCACGACGGCCGGCGTGGCCGAGGACGTCCGCAACTTTTCCGACCTGCTCGCGCGGATCCTGTTCGTGCCGGTCGCGGTGCTCGAGGGCCTCATCACCCTGTTCGTCCCTATCGCGGTCCTCACCGAGCTCGGCGTGCGCCGGCTCGGTCGCCAGGTCGTCGAGTCGATCGTCGCCGCGGGTCTCGGCCTGCTGCTCGGGGTGCTCGTCGTGCTGGCCCTGGGCGCCTGGGGCTCCGACGAGCTGGTGCGCGGCCTCTCCGTCTACTCCCAGGGCGCGTGGCGCCTGACCGTCCCGGGCTACGTCGCGGCGATCGGCGGGCTGCTCACCGCCGCAGGGACCCGCACCCGGCGGCGCACCGTCAAGTGGTCGTGGAACCTGCTGTTCGTCGGCATCGGCGTCGTGCTCATCACCGGCCAGGTCTCGCTGCCGGGCATCCTCATCACGCTGCTGCTCGGACGGCTCGCCGGGCTGGCCGTGCGTTATGTCTCCGGCGTGCGCAGCGAGCGCGCGTACGGGCCCGACCTCGTGGCCGGGGTCCGGCGCGCGGGGTTCTCTCCCGTGGCGCTCGTCCGCGTGCGCGACGTCACCGACGACGACGAGCTCGCCGAGGCGGCGGACGACCCCATCACGGAGGTCGACGCCGAGGGCCGCATCACGGCCGAGGTGCACGTCGGTGTGCTGCGCGCGCCCGGCGCGGACGACGACGGCGGGACCGTCCTCACCGCCGACGCCGCCCTGGCGGCGCACCACCTCGGGGCCGCGCACCCCGACGAGGGCGCCGCACCGCAGGGCACGGACGCCGCCCCCGAGCCCCAGGACGCCCCGTCCGACCCGGCCGCGATCGCGCTGACGCGCGCGGGCGACAACCGCGTCTACGCGATGCTCGCGGAGGACGACGTGCGCCGCGACGTCGTCGTGCTCGACGGCGACCGCCAGGTCGTCGGCTTCCTCACCCGCTTCTGGCGGTCGCTGCGCCTGCGCGGCAGCGAGGGTCGCGCCGCGATCTCGCTGCGCGCCGCCGCGGAGCGCACGGCCCTCCTGTCCTACGCGGCCCGGGCGGCCGGCGTCCGCACGCCGCGGCTCCTGGGCGTCGCCGAGTCCGCCGACTCGATGGTGCTGGTCCAGGAGCACGCGACGGGCGCCGTGTCGCTGCGCGACCTCCCCGTCGAGGACCTCACCGGCTCGGTGCTCAACGAGGCGTGGCGCCAGCTCCGCCTCGCCCACTCCGCGGGGATCGCCCACCGCGCCCTGACCTCCGACGTCGTGCTCGTCTCGCACGAGCCGGCGACGGGCGCCCCCGAGGTGTGGCTCACCGGGTGGGAGCAGGGCGACATCGCGTCGTCCGAGCTCGCGCGCCGCATGGACCTCGCCCAGATGGTCGCGCTGCTGGCGCTGCGCGTCGGGGCGCAGCGCGCGGTCGAGTCCGCGGTGAGCGTGCTGCCCGACGACGACATCGCCGCCATCGGCCCGCTGCTCCAGTCCGTCGCCCTGCCGCCGAGCACGCGCGAGGAGATCCGGCAGGACAAGGAGCTGCTCAAGGAGCTGCGCGCGGCGCTCGTGGAGCGGCTGCCGGAAGCCGACGTCGAGCCGCAGCGCATCACCCGCTTCGGCGGCCGCACCATCCTCACGCTCGTCCTCGTCATCGCGGCCGTCACGGCGCTGGTGACGTCCTTCAACTTCGACCAGATCGCCACAGCCGTCACGGAGGCGAACCCCTGGTTCGCCGTCCTGTCCTTCGCGCTCGGCATCCTCACGTGGGTCGGCGCGGCCCTCACCCTCGCCGCGTTCTCCCCGAAGCGACTGTCGATGTGGCGCGTCACGCTCACGCAGGCCGCCGGGTCGTACATCGCGCTCGCCGCGCCCGCCGGCATCGGCCCGGCGGCGCTCAACCTGCGGCTGCTCACGAAGCGCGGCATCTCGACGCCCATGGCGGTCGCCACCGTCGCGCTCGTCCAGGTGTCGCAGTTCGTCGTGACGATCCTCATCCTCGTGGTCCTGTCCGTCTTCACCGGCGAGGGCGGCCTCGTCCAGCTCCCCTCGACGACGGTGCTGCTCGCCATCGGCGGCGTCGCGCTCGCCGTGCTCGCGACGCTGCTCGTGCCGGCGGTGCGGACCTGGGCGCTCGCCAAGATCCGGCCGACGGTCCAGCAGGTCTGGCCGCGGCTCTCGGAGATGCTGGGCCAGCCCGGCCGCCTCGCGCTCGGGTTCGCGGGCAACATCGTCATGACGCTCGGCTACGTGCTCGCCTTCGACGCCGCGCTCGCGGCGTTCGGGCAGGAGCTCGACCTCGTCGACGTCGCGGTCATCTACCTGGTGGGCAACGCGGCCGGCGCGGCCGTCCCGACGCCGGGCGGCCTCGGCGCGATCGAGCTCGCCCTCATCGCCGGCCTCACCGCAGCCCAGGTGCCGCCCGCCATCGCGACGTCGGTCGCGATGCTGTTCCGCGTCGCGACGTACTGGGCGCGCATCCCCATCGGCTGGTTCGCCATGCGCTTCCTGCAGAAGAAGGGCGACCTCTAGCCCGCACGCCCGGCCCCGTCGCGGTCCGCGCACCGCGTGGGCGGACGCCGCAGGCCCGGGGACGTTCGACCCGGGACGGCGCGGGCGGCCCCCGATAGGCTCGCCGCGCACCTGCCGCCGTCTCCGGTCGCGCGGGCGCCCACGATGCTCGACGAGGTGAGGAGCCCGCACGTGAGGATCGGTGTCCCCCGCGAGGTGAGGGACGGGGAGCGGCTGGTCGCCGCCACCCCGCGCACGGTCGAGCGCCTGCGGGCGCTCGGGTACGAGGTGGTCGTCGAGCACGACGCGGGCGCGGGGGCCACGTTCTCCGACGCCGCGTACGAGGCTGCGGGCGCCGCGGTGGTCGACGCCGCGACGGCGTGGGGGGCCGACGTCGTCACCGCCGTGAACGCGCCCACCGACGCGCAGGTGGCGCTCCTGCGCCCGGGCGCGACCCTCGTCGCGATGCTCGGTCCCGCGAACGACCCCGACCTCGTGCGGCGCCTCGCCGACCACGGCGTGACCGCGCTCGCGCTCGACGCCGTGCCCCGCATCTCGCGTGCCCAGGCCCTCGACGTCCTGAGCACGCTGTCGAACGTCGCGGGCTACCGCGCCGTCGTCGAGGCCGCGGCCGAGTACGGCGGCATGTTCGCGGGGCAAGTCACCGCCGCGGGCAAGACGCCGCCCGCGAAGGTCTTCGTCATCGGCGGCGGCGTCGCGGGCCTCGCTGCGGTCGGCGCGGCCGCGAGCCTCGGCGCGCAGGTCCGCGCGTTCGACGTCCGGTCGGAGGCGGCCGAGCAGATCGAGTCCATGGGCGGCACCGCCGTGCGCGAGCCCGCGGCGCAGCAGGGCATGTCGGCCGACGGCTACGCGAAGCCGCTCACGCCCGAGCAGGAGGCGGCGGCCCTCGCCGTCTACGCGCGCGAGGCGGCCGACGCGGACGTCGTCGTCACGACGGCGCTCGTGCGCGGCCGGGCGCCGCGCACCCTCACGGCCGAGGCGGTCGCCGGGATGCGGCCCGGGAGCGTCGTCGTCGACCTCGCGGCCTCGGGCGGCGGCAACTGCGCGCTCACCGTGCCGGGCGAGCGCGTCGTCACCGAGAACGGCGTCGTGGTCGTGGGCTGGACCGACCTCGCGGGCCGGCTCCCGCAGCACACGTCGCAGCTCCTGGGGACGAACGTCGTGCACCTGCTCGAGCTGCTCACGCCCGGCAAGGACGGCGTGCCCGTCCTCGACCTCGACGACCCGGTCCAGCGCGGCATGACCGTCGCGCGCGCCGGCGAGGTGCTCTGGCCGCCGCCGCCCGTCGCGGTGAGCGCGGCGCCGTCCCCCGCCGCGCCACCACCGCCGGACCCCGCCCAGGAGGCTGCGGACCGCGAGCGGGCCGCCACGGAGGCCGCCGCCGCGAGCCTGCGCCGCCGCCGTCGGACCGTCGGCGCCGCGCTCGCCGCGGTGCTCGTCACACTCGCGCTGTCGTTCGCGCCGCCGTCGCTCGTCGGGCACGTCACGGTGTTCACGCTCGCGGTGATCGTCGGGTACTACGTCATCTCGAACGTCACGCACTCCCTGCACACGCCGCTCATGGCCCAGACGAACGCGATCTCCGGCATCATCCTCGTCGGCGCGCTCCTGCAGCTCGGCTCCGACGACTGGGTCGTCTCGACGCTCGCGCTCGTCGCGGCGACGCTCGCGAGCATCAACGTGTTCGGTGGCTTCCTCGTCGCCAACCGCATGATCGGCATGTTCCGCAAGGACGTCCCCGCCCGTGCGCAGGAGGTGGCCCGATGACCGCCACGTCCGTCGCCCAGGCCGTCTACGTCCTCGCGGCCGTCCTGTTCGTGCTGAGCCTCGCGGGCCTGTCGAAGCAGGAGTCCGCGCGCCGCGGCAACGTCCTCGGCATGGTCGGCATGGTCCTCGCGCTCGCCGCGACGATCGTCCTCGCGCTCGGCACGAGCGCCCGACCCGTCCTCGTCACCGCGCTGCTCGTCGCGGTCGTGCTCCTCGTGGGCGCCGCCGTCGGGACGTGGCGGGCCCGCCGCGTCGAGATGACGCAGATGCCCGAGCTCATCGCGATCCTGCACAGCTTCGTCGGGGCCGCGGCCGTGCTCGTCGGCTTCAACTCGTACCTCACCGCGCAGGCCGCGGGGCACGACGACGTCGCGCACCTCGTCGAGGTCTCGCTCGGCGTGCTCGTGGGCGCCGTGACGTTCACCGGCTCCGTCGTCGCGTTCCTCAAGCTGTCCGGCCGCACGCGGTCGGCGCCGCTCCAGCTCCCCGGCCGGAACCTGCTCAACCTCGGGGCGCTCGTGGCGAGCCTCGGGCTCGTCGCGTGGTTCGTCGTCGTGCCGTCCGTGTGGCCGCTGCTCCTGCTCACCGTCGTGTCGCTCGCGCTGGGCTGGCACCTCGTCGCGTCGATCGGGGGCGGCGACATGCCCGTCGTCGTCTCGATGCTCAACTCGTACTCCGGCTGGGCCGCCGCCGCGGCGGGCTTCATGCTCGGGAACGACCTGCTCATCGTCACGGGCGCGCTCGTCGGGTCCTCCGGTGCGATCCTCAGCTACATCATGTGCCGGGCCATGAACCGGTCGTTCGTGTCCGTCATCCTCGGCGGCTTCGGGGCCGAGGAGGGCGCGGCCCCCGCGGGCGGCGAGGGCCCGCAGGGCGAGCACCGCGAGGTGCGCGCCGACGACGTCGCGGCTCTCCTGCGCGACGCGCGGAGCGTCGTCATCACCCCGGGCTACGGCATGGCTGTCGCCAAGGCGCAGTACCCCGTCGCCGACCTCGTGCAGCTCCTGCGCGACGGCGGCGCCCAGGTCCGCTTCGGCGTCCACCCCGTCGCGGGCCGGCTCCCCGGGCACATGAACGTGCTGCTCGCGGAGGCGCGCGTCCCGTACGACATCGTGCTCGAGATGGACGAGATCAACGACGACCTGGCGGGGACGGACGTCGTGCTCGTCATCGGGGCGAACGACACCGTGAACCCGGCCGCGCTCGACGACCCCGGCTCGCCCATCGCAGGCATGCCCGTGCTGCGCGTGTGGGAGGCGGAGCAGGTCGTCGTCTTCAAGCGGTCCATGGCGGCGGGCTACGCCGGGGTGCAGAACCCGCTGTTCTTCCGCGAGAACACCGGGATGCTCTTCGGGGACGCCAAGCAGCGGGTCGAGGACATCGTGGCGGCGCTCCGCGCGGGCTGAGGGGCCGCGGGCGACGGGGACGGCGCGGGGCCCGCGGAGCGCGCCCCGGCGATCAGCCGGGCACGCGCTCCCGGGCGGGCGCGAACGTCAGCGACGGCAGCGTCTCGAGCGTCCGGTGCGCGGCGACGTAGTCCTTGAGGTCCCCGCGGAAGACGACGCGGCCCGGCAGGTCGAGCAGCGTCTGGGGCCGCACCTGCCACCGCTCGACCCCGAGGTCCCACACGCCCGCGCCGTGCAGCACGTGGTAGACGAACTCCGAGCAGAAGAACCGGTCCGCGGCCTCGTGCCCGCGGCCGAACCGCGCGCCGACGAGGCCGCGCACGTTGTACGAGAACGCGTGCGAGTCGAGCAGGAACTCGGTGATCCGGACGCGGATCGCCTCGTGCTGCTCGGGGGTCACGGGCACCGCGAGCACGACCCCCGGCACGACGTCCATGCCGCGGTACAGGCCGTCGTCGAACCGCTCGCGCCGGAAGCAGCCGACGAACGGGTTGCCCGCCCGGCGCCGGCCGAAGCTGAACATGAGGTCGAGCCCCTGGTCGAGCGCCAGGGAGGAGTGCGTGAACTCGTCGCGCGTCGCCAGCGCGATCGTCCGGGACAGGACCGTACGACTGCGGGACAGGACGACGTAGACGTTCACGCGAGTGACCATACGATGCCCGAGCCCGCAAGTGGAACGGGCGGAGCGGGGTATTTGTCCGGTCGGCCGCGACGAGGCGCCGTCGGCCGGGCCCGCGAGCGCGAGATCCCCGCGCTCACCCGTCCGAGCGCGCCCGGTCGAGAACCACCCGGTCGAGGACCGCCCGCGCGTGCCGGAGCACCGGCTCGTCGACCATGCGGCCCTCGAACGTGAAGACGGCGCCCGCGCCGCCCGGGTTCGCGGCCGCGGCGTCGAGCAGCGCGCGGGCGTCGGCCACCTGCTCGGCGGTCGGCGCGTAGGCGGCGCGGATCACGGGGACGTGGCTCGGGTGGATGCACGCCGTCGCGGCGAACCCCGACGCGGCCGCGTCCTCGGCCTCGGCGCGCAGCCCGTCGAGGTCGCCCACGTCGAGGTGCACAGCGTCGACCGCGGCCTTCCCCGCCGCACCCGCCGCGAGCAGCACCGCGGCGCGGGCGTGCCGCGCGACGTCGCGGTACGTGCCGTCGGGGCGGCGGCTCGACGTCCCCCCGAGGGACGCGACGAGGTCCTCCGCGCCCCACATCAGCGCGACGACCTCGGGCCTGCGGGCGAGCTCCGGCGCCGCCACGACACCGGCGGCCGTCTCGCACAGCGCGAGCACCCGCACCCCGGGGAGCGTCGTCGCGAGCCCGCCGAGCGATACGAGCAGCTCCGGCCCGGCCTTGGCGACCATGACCGTCCGCAGGCGCGTGTCCGCGAGCGCCGCCACGTCGAGCGCGTGCTCGGGCGTCCCGACGGGGTTCACCCGCACGACCGTGCGCGCCGGGTCGAGCGTCGCGGACGCCTCGACGACGGCACGCCGCGCGGCGTCCTTGGCGTGCGGGGCGACGGCGTCCTCGAGGTCGAGGATCACGGCGTCCGCGCGGTCCGCGGCCTTCGCGAACCGGTCGGGTCGGTCGCCGGGGCAGAACAGCACCGCGGGCCCGAGCCCGAACCCTGGCGGGGAGGCGGCCCGGTGCCCGACGCCGTCGCTCACCACGCGCTCTCCTCGTCGCCGCGCTCGAGGACGGGCTCGTGCACCCCCGCCGCGTGCTCGCCGAGCCCGGGGCCGTCGTCGTGCCCGGCGCCGGGCTCGGGGGTGTCGCCGGGATCGGTACCCACCGTGCCCACAGCCCCGGGTCCGGTGGACGCCCCGGGGGACCGGGCGTCGTCGGGCACGGCCGCCGACGCCGCCTCGTGGGCGGCGCGCGTCCAGAAGAGCGCGGTGCGGACGGCGCGTGCGACGAGCACGCCGTCCTGGTTGAGGCCGCGGTGCTCGAGGGTCACGACGCCCTGCCCCGGCCGCGACGCGGAGAGCCGCTTCTCCACGACCTCCGTCTCGGCGTAGAGGGTGTCGCCGTGGAACAGCGGCTTCGGGAACTCGACCTCGCGGAACCCGAGGTTCGCGACGATCGTGCCCTGCGTGACCTGCCCGACGGACAGCCCGACGAGCGTCGACAGCGTCATCATCGAGTTGACGAGCCGCTGCCCGAACGGCTGGGTCGCGGCCCACGCGGCGTCGAGGTGCAGCGCCTGGTGGTTCATCGTGAGCGTGGAGAAGACGACGTCGTCCGCCTCCGTGAGCGTGCGGCCGGGACGGTGGCGGTACACCACCCCGGTCTCGAGCTCGTCGTAGTACAGGCCCCGCTGGACCACCTCGCGCATGCTGCTCCTCCCCTCGTCCCTGACGTCGGCGTCGGTCCCCCGCTAGCCGTCCAGTCCCAGGCTCCTCGCGATGACCATGAGCTGCACCTCGGTCGTGCCCTCGCCGACCTCGAGCACCTTCGCGTCGCGGTAGTGCCGCGCGACGGGGTTCTCGTTGAGGAACCCGTAGCCGCCGAAGATCTGCGACGCGTCGCGCGCGTTCGCCATCGCGGCCTCGCCGCCGACGAGCTTCGCGACCGACGCCTCCGCCTTGAACGGCTTGCCGCGCACGAGCTTCTGCGCGGCGTCGAGCCACGCGAGGCGCGCGGTGTGCACGCGCGCCTGCATGCGGGCGAGCGTGAACGCGACGTGCTGGTTCTCCCCGATCGACCGCCCGAACACGACGCGCTCGCGCGCGTACCGCAGCGCCTCCTCCAGACAGCCCTGCGCGGCGCCGGTCGCGAGGGCGGCGAACGCGATGCGGCCCTCGTCGAGCGCGCGGAGGAAGTTCGCGTACCCGCGGCCGCGCTCGCCGAGCAGGTTCCCGGCGGGCACGCGGACGCCGGTCAGCGTGAGGGGGTGCGTGTCCGAGGTGTGCCAGCCGACCTTGTCGTACGACGGCCCGACCTCGAGCCCGGGCGTCCCCGCGGGGACGATGATGCTCGACAGCTCCTTGCGCACCTCGCCGTCCTGGCTGACCGTCTCGCCCGTGACGGCGGTGATCGTCACGAGGCTCGTGATGGGCGTCCCCGAGTTGGTGATGAACTGCTTCGACCCGTCGATCACCCACTCGTCGCCGTCGAGCCGCGCGGTCGTGCGGGTGCCGCCCGCGTCGGACCCGGCACCGGCCTCGGTGAGCCCGAACGCCGCGAGCGTCCGCCCGGCGAGCAGGTCGGGCAGCCACCGCTCCTGCTGCTCGCGCGAGCCGTGCCGGTAGAGCGGGACGATCCCGAGCCCGACCCCGGCCTCGAGCGTCACCGCGATCGACTGGTCGACGCGCGCGAGCGCCTCGACGGCGAGGCACAGCGACACGTAGTCCTGGCCCTGGCCGCCGACGTCGCGCGGGAACGGCAGCCCGAACAGCCCGAGCTCCCCCATCTGCGCGATGATCTCCATCGGCAGGCGGCGTTCCGTGTCGTAGCGGTAGGCGGCGGGGGCGACGACGCTGTCCGCGAAGTCGCGCACCACCTGGCTGAGCTTCCGCTGCTCGTCGTCGAGCAGGACGTCGGCCTCGATCATGATGCTCCCTGGGTGTCGGGTTGCGGGACCGGGGCGGCGGGTTGTGCCGCACCGGAGTCGTGAGGGTGGACGACGGCGACCACCTGGTCCCGGCGCACGAGGTCGCCGGGGCGCACGCGCACGTCGGCGACGCCGTCGTGGGGGGCGAGGAGCGGGTGCTCCATCTTCATGGCCTCGACGGTGACGAGGACGTCCCCCGCGGTGACGGGCTCGCCGTCCGCGGCGGCCGTGACGACCGTGCCGGGCATCGCGGCGCGCACCTCGGGGTCGGTCGCGCCGGGCGCGTCACCCCGTGCCCGACGGCGGTCGGCCCGCGCCCGTGCGGCGCGCTGCTCCCGGTCCGGGGCGGCCAGGGCGACGGTCCGCCCGTCGCGCCACACCCACACCGTCGCGGGCTCCCCGTCGGCGGGGGGTGCGTCGAGGGCGAGCCGCACGCGCTCCCGGACACCGTCCAGGGTGAGCCACCACGCGCCGTCGGCCCCGGGGTCGCGGACGAGCGACGCCCGCGCCGCGTGCGTCGTCGAGCCGGGCCACGCGCCGTCGTCGGCTGCCGGCACGTGCACGACGGCGTCCCCCACCACCCCGGACACCCGCACCTCGTGCGCGCTCCCGGCCGCATCGACGAGCAGGACCCGCCGCGCCGCCGCGCCCCCGTTGAGCCGCCACCCGTCCCCCACCCGCCAGGGATCGTCGTCCCGCCCCCCGATCCCCCCGCCGAGCAGGCGGTTGTGGCCCGTCCCGCCCTCCGGACGAGCCGCAACCGCCTGCTCGACGAGGAACAGGGCTGCGGCGACGAGGTCGACCCAGTCCGGGCCGTCGGATGGCGAGCCGACCTCCGAGGCGAGGGGTCGGGGGGTGTGCGCGCTGTCGTGGTCGGGCCTGGCGGGAGCGCCCGAGGAACGAGGGCGCGGAGGGTAGACGGCGCGCACACCCCCCGGCCCCTCGCCGGACCCGACCACGGCCCCCGGCCCTTCGCCAAGCCCGGCCACCGACCCCGAATCCGACCCCGACGCCACGAGCCGGTCGATCAGGCCGGTGTCGAGCCGACCGGCACGGACGTCGTCGTCCGCGAGCAGGGACCGCAGGAACGCCGTGTTCGTCTCGACGCCCAGCACGACCGTCCGCGCGAGCAGGCCGTCGAGGCGCTCCACGGCCTCGTCGCGTGTCTCGCCCCAGGCGACGGCCTTCGCGAGCATCGGGTCGTAGTGCCCACCCACCACGGCAGCGGCGGAGATCCCGGAGTCGAGGCGCAGCGGCGAGGCGCCGGGCCCGGACGGGACGCCACCGTCGTCGTAGACCAGCACCGACCCGGTCGCCGGGAGGAAGCCGCGGTCGGGCGACTCGGCGTAGAGGCGCGCCTCGACGGCGTGGCCGCGGAGCACGACGTCGTCCTGCGCCAGGCCCAGCGGCTCGCCCGCCGCGACGCGGAGCTGGAGCGCGACGAGGTCGAGGCCGGTGACCATCTCGGTCACGGGGTGCTCGACCTGGAGGCGCGTGTTCATCTCGATGAAGAAGAACTCGTCGGGGCTCGCGGCGGGGACGAGGAACTCGACCGTCCCGGCGCCGACGTACCCGACCGACCGCGCGACCTCGCACGCGGCCTCGCCCATGCGGGCGCGCTGCTCCGCGGTGAGGAGCGGCGACGGCGCCTCCTCGACCACCTTCTGGTGGCGGCGCTGGAGCGAGCACTCGCGCTCGCCGAGGTGGACCACGGTCCCGTGCGTGTCGGCGAGCACCTGCACCTCGATGTGGCGCGGCGCCTCGACGAGCCGTTCGAGCAGGAGCGTGTCGTCGCCGAACGACGACGCGGCGACCCGGCGCGCGGACGCGAGGGCGCCGGGCAGGTCGGCCTCAGCGCGCACGACGACCATGCCCTTGCCCCCGCCCCCGGCGGACGGCTTGACGAGCAGCGGGAACCCGACGGCGCCCGCGGCGGCGAGGAGGTCGTCGTCGGACATGCCCGGCTCGCCCGCCCCGGGCACGACGGGCACGCCCCGCGCGCCGACGATGCTCTTCGCGGCGAGCTTGTCGGCCATCGCCTCGAGCGCGTCGACGCCCGGCCCGACGAACGCGATCCCCGCGCGCTCGCACGCCCGGGCGAGCGCCGGGTTCTCCGAGAGGAAGCCGTAGCCGGGGTGGACCGCCTCGGCGCCGGTCGCGACGGCCGCCGCGACGACGGCGTCGACGTCGAGGTAGCTCTGCGCCGCAGGCGCCGGTCCGAGCCGGACCGCGACATCGGCCTCGCGCACGTGGCGCGCGTCGGCGTCGGCGTCGGAGAAGACGGCGACGGACCGCACGCCGAGGCGGCGCAGCGTGCCGATCACGCGGCACGCGATCTCGCCGCGGTTGGCGACGAGGACCGTGCGGAACCCGGGACCGCCGGTCGGGCGGGCGGTCGCGTCGTGGAGGGTGCGGGAGGTCATCGGCTCACATCCGGAAGAGGCCGAACCGGTCACCGGTCCAGGTCTCGGCGAGGGGCGTGCGCGCGCACACGCCGAGGGCGAGGCCGAGCACGCGGCGCGTGTCGGCGGGGTCGATCACGCCGTCGTCCCACAGCCGCGCGGTCGCGTAGTAGGGGCTGCCGTGCTCGTCGTAGTCGGCGCGGATGCCGGCGGAGAACGCGGCCTCCTCGTCGGGGTCCCACGTCTCGCCGCGCGCCGCGAGCTGGTCGCGCTTGACGGTCGACAGCACGGACGCGGCCTGCGGGCCGCCCATCACGGAGATGCGGCTCGCGGGCCACGACCACAGGAAGCGCGGCGAGTACGCGCGCCCGCACATCGAGTAGTTCCCCGCCCCGAACGACCCGCCGACGATCACCGTGAGCTTCGGGACGCGCGTCGTCGCGACGGCCGTGACCATCTTCGCGCCGTCCTTCGCGATCCCGCCCGCCTCGGCGTCCGTGCCGACCATGAAGCCGGAGATGTTCTGCAGGAACAGCAGCGGGATGCCGCGCTGGTCGCACAGCTCGACGAAGTGCGCCCCCTTGAGCGCGGACGCCGAGAACAGCACACCCTGGTTCGCGAGGATCCCGACGGGGTGCCCGTGGATCCGCGCGAAGCCCGTGACGAGCGTGTCGCCGTACTCGCGCTTGAACTCGTCGAACCGGCTCCCGTCGGCGAGCCGGGCGATGACCTCGCGGGGGTCGTAGGGAGCCTGGACGTCGGCCGGGACGGCGGCGTACAGATCCTCCCCCGGGTCCTGTACGGCGGCACCCGCCACACGGGGAGGCTCGCTGGGCGCCACGTCCCACGCGGGCTCCGGGTCGGGCGGGAGCGTCGCGACGATGCGCCGCACGGTGTCGAGCGCGTCCTCGTCGTCGTCGGCGAGGTGGTCGACGACGCCGCTGCGGCGCGCGTGCAGCTCACCGCCGCCGAGCTCCTCGGCCGTGACGACCTCGCCGATCGCCGCCTTCACGAGCGGCGGACCGCCGAGGAAGATCGTGCCCTGCCCGCGCACGATGACCGTCTCGTCGCTCATCGCGGGCACGTAGGCGCCGCCCGCCGTGCACGACCCGAGCACCGCGGAGATCTGCGGGATCCCCGCCGCCGAGAGACGCGCCTGGTGGTAGAAGATCCGGCCGAAGTGGTCGCGGTCCGGGAACACCTCGGCCTGCCGGGGCAGGAAGGCACCGCCCGAGTCGACGAGGTAGACGCACGGCAGCCGGTTCTCCAGCGCGATCTCCTGCGCCCGCAGGTGCTTCTTCACCGTGAGCGGGTGGTACGTGCCGCCCTTCACGGTCGCGTCGTTGCAGACGACCATGATCTGCCGCCCGCTCACCACCCCGATCCCGGCGACGACACCCGCGGCCGGCCACGCGCCGTCGTCCACGCCGTACCCGGCGAGCGGTGCGATCTCCAGGAACGGGCTGCCCTCGTCGAGCAGCCGGTCGACGCGGTCGCGCGGGAGCAGCTTGCCGCGCGCCACGTGCCGGTCGCGCGCCGACGCCGGGCCGCCGCGCGCGACGTCCGCCGTGCGCTCGCGCAGCTCCTGAGCGAGCCCGCGCTGCGCGGCGTCGTTCGCCCGAGCCGCGTCCGACCCGGGCTCGACGGCGCTCGTCAGGACGGTCACGCGACCACCTCCTGCCGGCTCCCGGCGAGGAGCGCGAGCGCCGGGTCCTCCAGCAGCGCGCCCAGGTCGGCGAGGAAGCGCGCGCCCTGCTCGCCGTCGACCACGCGGTGGTCGAACGACAGGCTGAGCGTGACGACGTCGCGCAGCGCGACCTCGCCGTCGTGCTCCCAGGGCCGACGCCGCACCGCCCCCAGGCCGAGGATCGCCGCCTCGCCGGGGACGAGGATCGGGGTGCCCGCGTCGACGCCGAACACCCCGACGTTGGTGATCGAGATCGTCCCGCCGGTCAGGCGCTCGGGCGTCGTGCGGCCGTCGCGCGCGGTGGTCGTGAGGTCGGTCAGCGCGACGGCGAGGTCGGGCAGGTCGAGCGCCTGCGCGTCGGGCACGTGCGGCACGACGAGGCCCCGGTCGGTCGCGACCGCGATCCCCAGGTGCACCCGTCGGTGCCGCACGATCTCCGCCGAGCCGTCGGGGAGGTCGCGCCACGCGCTGTTGAGCGCAGGGTGGCGCGGCAGCACGAGGCACAGCGCGCGGGCCGCGAGCGCCAGCACGGTGATCCGCGCGCCGCGCGCGAGGCGGTGGGTGCGCAGCCGCTCCAGGAGCTCGACGCTCCGCGTCACGTCCACCGTGAGGAACACCGTCGCGTGGGGCGCCGTGAACGCGCTCGCCACCATCGCCGCCGCGGTGTGCTTGCGCACGCCCCGCACGGGCACGACCTCCGGCTCGAGGCCGGCCGCGCGGTCGGCGGCCACGCCCGTCGCCGCACCCGGCGCCGAGAGGGGAGAAGTGGCCCCGCGGCCGCGGTCCGGAGGGGCCACTTCTCGCTTCTCGCCGCTCGATGCCCCCGGGCCGGCGGACGTCGCGGGGTGCGCGTGGTGCTCGTCGCGCGGTCGGCGGGCGACGTCGCGGTGGCAGCTCACCGCCGCGAGGACGTCGTCGCGCGTGATGAGCCCGTCGCGGCCGGAGCCTTCGACCCGGTCGATCCGCACGCCGAGCTTCTTTGCGAGCGCGCGCACGGGCGGTGTCGACCGGGGCCGCTCGCCGGTCACGGTGGTGCGGCGGGGTGCCTCGGCGACGTCGGGCCCTGAAACCTGGGTCTCAGTCGCCGCCCGCCGGGGTCGACGCGCGGGCCGCCCGACCCGGTCGGGTCGGGCCCCGTAGCCGACGAGGTTCGGCTCGGGCGCGTCGGTGGGGTCGGCCGGGGCGGCTCCCACCGCGGCGACCGCCCCGACCAGGGCGGGGACGGCGTCGGGCGCCCGGGCCGGGACCTCGGCGGACCCGGGCGCGTCGGTGGGGTCGGCCGGGGCGGCTCCCACCGCGGCGACCGCCCCGACCAGGGCGGGGACGGCGTCGGGCACCCGAGCCGGGACCTTGGCGGCCCCGGGCGCCGCGGCGCCGTCCGTCACCGGGGTGGCACCGCCGCCGGACACGGGGGCCGCGCCGTCGTCGACCTCGAAGGTGACCAGCGGCTCGCCGACGCTCACCGTCTGGCCCTCCTCGGCGTGGAGGGACGCGACGACGCCCGCGTACGGGGACGGGAGGTCGACGAGGGCCTTCGCGGTCTCGACCTCCGCGATGACCTGGTTGAGCTCGACGCGGTCGCCCGCGTGGACGTGCCAGCTGACGATGTCGGACTCGGTGAGCCCTTCGCCCAGGTCGGGGAGGCGGAACTCGCGCAGCGCCGTCATCGGGCCACCTCCGCGACGGGACGCCCGGACGACGGCACGAACGGCTCGACGCGCCCCAGGACGCGGTCGACGCCGTCGAGGATGCGGTCGAGGTCGGGCAGGTAGTGGCCCTCGAGCCTCGCGGGCGGGTACGGCATGCCGTGGCCCGTGACCCGCACGGGCGGGGCCTCGAGGTACTCGAAGCAGCGGTCCGTCACGGTCGCGGCGATCTCCGCGCCGAGCCCGGCCTGGCGCGGGGCCTCGTGCGTGACGACGACCCGACCGGTCTTGCGGACCGACGCCGCGACGGTGTCGTGGTCGATCGGCGACAGCGAGCGCAGGTCGACCACCTCGACGGAGACGCCGTCGTCCGACGCGGCGACGGCCGCGTCGAGCGCGGTCCCGACGAGGCCGCCCCACGTGACGAGCGTGACGTCGTGGCCCTCGCGCACGACGCGGGCCCGGTCCATGGGCGGCGGGTCGACGGGGTCGAGGTCGACCTCGCCCTTGAGGTGGTAGCGCCGCTTGGGCTCGAAGAAGATCACCGGGTCGTCGCACGCGACGGCCTGACGGAGCACGGTGTACGCGTCCTGGGGGTTCGCGACCGACACGACGCGCAGCCCGGCCGTGTGCGCGAACAGCGCCTCGGGCGACTCCGAGTGGTGCTCGGCCGCGCCGATGCCGCCGCCCACAGGGATGCGGATCGTGATCGGCAGGCGCACCTTCCCGCCGGTGCGGGCGTGCATCTTCGCGAGCTGGGACAGGATCTGGTCGAACGCGACGAACACGAAGCCGTCGAACTGGATCTCGCACACCGGCCGGTAGCCGCGGTACGCGAGCCCGACGGCCGTCCCGATGATCCCGGACTCCGCGAGCGGGGTGTCGAGCACGCGCCGCGGTCCGAACTCCGCCTGGAGCCCGTCCGTCACGCGGTAGACGCCGCCCAGGCGGCCGACGTCCTCGCCCATGACGACCACGCGGTCGTCGTCGGTCATCGCACGGTGCAGCCCGGCGCCGAGCGCCTTCGCGAGCGTGAGGGTCGTCATCGTGCCTCCTCCCCGTCGAAGCCGGCGAGATAGTGCGCGTACTCGGCGCGCTCGCGGTCCAGCGCGTGGTGCGGCTCCGCGTAGACGTGGTCGAAGAGCGAGAGCGGCGGCGGGTCGGTGAGCGCGACGCACCCGGCGCGCAGCTCGGCGGCCGCCGCGTCGGCGACCTCCTGAACGTGCGCCGCGCCCGCGTCGTCGAGCACCCCGACGGCGCGCAGGTACGCCTCGAAGCGCGCGATCGGGTCGCGGCGCGTCCACTCCTCCACCTCGGCCGCGTCGCGGTAGCGCTTCGGGTCGTCGGCCGTGGTGTGCGGGCCCATGCGGTAGGTGACGGCCTCGATCAAGGTCGGGCCGCCGTCGTGCCGGGCGCGGTCGAGGGCGGCGCGGGTCACGGCGAGCACGGCGAGGACGTCGTTGCCGTCGACGCGCACGCCCGGCAGGCCGAACCCGCGGGCGCGCTCCGCGAGCGGGACGCGCGACTGGAGCGCGACCGGCTCGGAGATGGCCCACTGGTTGTTCTGGCAGAAGAACACCACCGGCGAGCGGTAAGTGGACGCGAAGACGAACGCCTCGTTCACGTCGCCCTGGCTCATCGCGCCGTCGCCGAAGTACGACACCCCGACCGGCAGCCCGGCGGCGGCGTCGACGCGGCCGGCGTCGACGTCGTTCTGCACGCCCATCGCCCAGCCCGTCGCGTGCAGCGCCTGGGCGCCGATGATGACCTGCGGCGACGCCATGCCGATCGCGTACGGGTCCCAGCCGGAGACTGCGACGCCGCGCCACACGCGGACGAGGTCGACGAGCGCCGCGCCGCGCACCCGCGCGACGGCGTGCTCGCGGTAGGAGGAGAAGACGAAGTCGTCGTCGCGCAGCGCGCGTGCCGAGCCGACCTGCGCCGCCTCCTGGCCGAGGAGCGGCGGCCAGAGCGCGAGCTCGCCCTGCCGCTGGAGCGCCGTGGCCTCCGCGTCGATGCGACGCGCCACGACCATGTCCTCGTGGAGCCGCAGCAGCGCCGACCGGGCCGACGCGCGCGCGGCGTCGTCGGGCGCCGTCGGGTCGAGGTCCGCGAGCCACCGGTCCAGGTCCGGGTCGCGGTGGCGGGTGCCGTCCTCGTCGAGCACGCGCAGGGTCGGCGTCGACCCGGGGCTCGGGTCGGGCGGGTCCTGCCGCGGCGCGTCCTTGCGCACGTCGCGCACCACGTTCTTCCGGTCTGCTCGTGCGTCGCGCGGGGTTGCCGCCCGGTGACCGTCGTACGCCTTCGGCGGGGTCGCCGCCGTCGGTCCGGTCCGCACCGCAGGTTCGCTGGGCATCGTCGCCACCTCACCTCGGGGAGCCGGTCCTCTCCGTCGAGGACCGAGGTAGGGGGAACGTAACCCGCGTCACGCACATGGCTCCACCGACGCCTGACGCACCGTGCACTGTGACCGCTGTCACTCGGTTAGGGTGGGCACCATGCACAGCGCCGACGCTGTCGACCTCGACCTCCTGCTCGCGCTCGCCGACGACCCGCGGGCCACGATCGTCGCGCTCGCCGACCGGCTGCGGCTCTCCCGCAACACGGTCGCCGCGCGGCTCGCACGCCTCGAGGCCGAGGGCGCGTTCCTCGACCTCGACCGGCGCATCGACCCGCACGTGCTGGGACACCCCCTCACGGCGTTCGTCGAGGTGCAGCTCCGGCAGAAGGAGCTCGCGCGCATCGTCGACGACCTCGCGCGCATCCCCGAGGTCGTGCAGGCGTTCGGGCGCAGCGGCACCGCGGACCTGCGCGTCACCGTCGCGTGCCGCGACACGGACCACCTGTTCCGCATCGACGCCGCGATCCTCGCGATCGACGGCGTCGAGCGCACCGAGACGTCGCTCTCCATGGGCGAGCTCATCCCCTACCGGCTGCGGCCGCTCATCGAGAAGCAGCGCCGCGGCCCGCGCTGACGGGGACGGTCAGCTGAAGCCGATCGCGCGCTGCGCGACCCGGTAGGCCAGGACGGTCACGCGCCGTCCCGCCGGACCGGGGAGGTTGGCGATCTGCCCGAGGCCCGACCAGCGCACCTGGTGGTAGAGCTGGGGGTCCTGGGCGCGCAGGCGCGACCAGAGCCGCTCCTTCTCCACGAGGCACGCGGGCGTCCCCGCGCGCACGAGCAGGATCGACGACACCGCGCAGATGATCTCCACGTAGTGGAGCAGGTAGCGGCGCAGGCGCCGGTCGGTCACCGGGGTCCGGGAGACGTGCTCGAGCATGAGCCAGTTGACGCGGAGCTGCTGGTCGAGCCGCTTGAGCATGACCGCCTCGTGCACGGACTGGTCCTCGCGGCCGATGAAGTACCGGTAGAGGTCGACGTCGAGGTAGTACAGCGTGCGCACGTGCGCGAGCGGCACCAGCGCGTACAGGTTGTCCACGTAGAACGTGTGCTCGGGGAGCCGCAGGCCCGCGTCGCGCAGCACCTGGGTCCGGTACATGAGGGCGTGCATCATCATGTACTGGCGCTTGGCGAAGCGGCGGGTCTGCGACCACGTGAGCACGCGTCCGCGCGGCAGCGCGCCGCGGTACCGGACGGCCGTCTTCACGCGCTTGCCGACCTTCTCGTACACGAAGTTGCTCACCAGCAGGTCGACGGGCTCCCCGCCGGGGGTGCCGGCGTCCACGAACCGGCGCACGAACCCGCGCAGCGTCGTGAGCACCTGGGCGAGCGCGGCGCGGTCCACCCAGTCGTCGGCGTCCACGACCTTGAGGTACTCCCCGCGCGCGTGGTCGAGGCCGGTGTTGATCGCCGACCCGTGCCCGCCGTTGGCCTTGCGCAGCACGTGCACCTCGCCCGGGTACCGGTCCGCGTAGCCCTGGGCGAGCGCCGCCGTCCCGTCGGTGGAGCCGTCGTCGACGACGAGCACCTCCACCTCGGGACCGAACCCGACGAGCGAGTCGAGGGCGCGCGCCAGGTACGGCTCGGCGTTGTACGCCGGGACCACGACGGTCAGGAGCGGGGTCACGACGCACGCACCTCTCCGGCGTGCTCCGCTTCCGGCGCGGCCGGCGTCTCGGGCACCTGCTTGAAGATGACCTTGAAGATCGGGAAGAACACCCAGAACGAGATCGCGGCGTTGATGATCATCGTCGTGAAGTCCGCGAGGGTCTCGCCGGCGCCGCCCAGGCCCCACGTGTCGATGAACAGCTCGTAGATCGGCGTCTTGTACAGGCCCTGCGCGGCGGCCGCCGCGATCGAGATGACGACGTACGCGATCGTGTACCAGAGCGCGGCCTTCGCGACCGACGAGTTCGACTTGAACGTGATGGTGCGCTGAGCGAAGAAGTTGATCACCTGCGCCACCAGCAAGGTGATCTGCACGGCGAGGAAGTATGCCAGCCCCCCGCCGCCGCCCGGGAGCGGACCGGCGGCGTAGTCGAAGACGTAGTAGGCCGACCCGTCCGGGTTCGTCCCGACCGGCCAGACCTGGAACGCCACGTCCACCAGGGCGGTCATGCCGAAGACCCACTTGATGAGGGGCATGAGCGCGAGCTGCAGCACGGTGATGCCGTTGCTCAGCACGAAGAACACGACGAACTGCGCGGTCCCGGGGCGCTTCTCGGAGAACCGGCGCCAGGCGTCGCGGAGGCGGGTGAGCATGGGTGTTCCCTTTCGAGCGGGTCAGGCGTCGCCGCGCAGCGTGCGGGCGGTACGACGGTCGGCACGGCGGTTGCGGACGAACCCGCGCACGACGGCGCCGGTGCCGCGGAAGAAGTGGCCGTTGACGATGCGGACGATGCCGTCGACCATCGCGTCGTCGACCATGCCGCCGGTCATCTTCCCGATGGCTCGGAACGGCATGTTGAGCAGGAAGAGGACGTTGAGGTCCGGCGCACCCTTGCGGTCGGCCGCGTCGCGCCGCCAGGACAGGACGCGGAACGCGAGCCGGGCCAGGGGCGAGCGCGCGTCGGCGAGGCGCGAGAGCGGGTCGTTCACGCCGAGCACCCCGGACCACGCCGCGGTCGGGACCGGCCGGCCGAGGAGCGCCGCGAACTGCGCGTCCGACACGTCGTGGACGCGTCCGGTGCGGTACGGCTCGGGCAGGTCGTCCTCGGTGCGCGGAGGCACCGTGCCGTCGAGCTCGACCGTCGCACGCAGCGGGAGGTCGTCGACGTGGGAGCCGACGAGCACCGACCAGGCACCCTGCTCGACCTGCCACGCCCCGGTCGCCACGTCCCAGTGCCGGAACGCCGCGTCCCCGAGGGCCACGGTGACCGTGCGCGACTCGCCCGGGTCGAGCTCGACGCGCGCGAACCCCGCGAGCGCGCGGTCCGGGCGGTGGACGCCCGGCGTCTCGCGGCGCACGTACACCTGCACGACGTCCGCCCCCGCGACGGGCCCGGTGTTGGTGACCGTGACCGTCACGCCGACGGCTCCCGCGTCCGCGTCGACCACGAGGTCGGAGTGCGCGAACGTCGTGTACGACAGCCCGAACCCGAAGGGGAACGCGACCGGGACGTCCGCGCTCGTGTAGTACCGGTAGCCGACGTACAGGCCCTCGCGGTAGACGGCGGTGCGCCCGGTCGCGGGGAACGACGCGGCGGTCGGGGTGTCCGCGAGCCGCACGGGCAGCGTCTCGGCGAGCCGTCCCGACGGGTTGACGGCGCCGGTGAGCACGTCGAGGACGCCCCCGGCCCCGGCCTGCCCCCCGAGGTAGCTGTGCACGAGCGCGCGAGCCGCGCCGAGCCACGGGGTGGAGATCGCGCCCCCGCCCGCGAGGACCACGACGGTCGCGGGGTTGACCGCGGCCACGGCCTCGAGCACCTCGACCTGCGCCGGGTGCAGCGCGAGCGTCGTGCGGTCCAGGCCCTCCGACTCGGCGATCTCGTCGAGGCCGAGGAACAGCAGCACCGCGTCCGCGCCCTGCGCGGCCGCGACCGCCTCCTCGCGCAGCGCGGCGTCGGGCGTGCCGTCCCGACGGAAGCCGGGGGCGAACGTCGTCAGCTCGAGCCCCGAGCCGTCGATCACGTCGAGCACGCTGTCGAGGCGCGTCGGGTTGACCGCAGACGACCCGGAGCCCTGGTAGCGCGGGGTGCGCGCGAAGTCGCCGACGACCGCGACCCTGGTCCCCGCCGCGAGCGGCAGGATCGCGTCCTCGTTCTTGAGCAGCACCGCCGAGCGCGCCGCGACCTCGCGGGCGAGCGCGTGGTGGGCGTCGGCGTCGACGGCCGGGGCGGTGCCCGGCTCGCGGGCCGCGGCGACGAGCCGCAGCACCTCCTCGGCGCGCGCGTCGAGGTCGGCCGCGTCGAGGCGGCCCGACCGCACGGCGTCGACGAGCCGGCGCGCCGAGCCCAGGCCGGCCGCCGGCATCTCGAGGGTGCCACCGGCCGCCGCGGCGGCGACGACGTCGTTCGAGCCGCCCCAGTCGGAGACGACGGCGCCGTCGAACCCCCACTCCCGGCGCAGGACCTGGGTGAGGAGGAACGGGTCCTCGTGGGCGTAGACGCCGTTGACGAGGTTGTACGACGACATGACCGTCCGGGGCCGGGCCTCCGCGACGACGATCCCGAACGCCGAGAGGTAGACCTCCCGGAGCGTGCGCTCGTCGACCACGGAGTCCGAGACCATGCGACGCAGCTCCTGGGAGTTCACCGCGAAGTGCTTGGGGCACGCGGCGACGCCGTGGGACTGGATCCCGCGCACGTAGCCGGCGGCCATCCGGCCCGCGAGCAGCGGGTCCTCGGAGAAGTACTCGAAGTTGCGCCCGCCGAGCGGCGACCGCTTGATGTTGAGGCCCGGGCCGAGCAGCACGTCCACGTCCTGCGCCGCGGCCTCGGCGCCGAGCGCGGAGCCCACGCGCTCCGCCAGCTCGACGTCCCACGTGTTCGCCACGGCGGCCGCCGTCGGGAAGCACGTGGCCTCCTGCGAGGCCGCGATGCCGAGGTGGTCGGCCGCCCCGAGCTGCTTGCGGACGCCGTGCGGGCCGTCGGCCAGCCAGAGGGAGCGGACGCCGAGCCGCGGGAGGTCGTGCGTCTCCCACACGGTCTTCCCCGTCAGCAGGGCCGCCTTCTCCAGGAGCGTCAGGCTCGCGGTCGGGACGACGGCGGTCGTCGGCCCCGGGGCCGCGGCCGTCTCGCCGGCCGCGGCGGTGGTCTCGCCGTGGAGCTGCACGGTGCTCTCCTTGCGTGGTCGTCGGGTCGTGCGGGGTGCGTCGGGGCGGCCCCGGGCAGGCCGGGGCCGGCCGTCGGCGGTGCGCCGCGGACGGCGGCTGGTCGGACGTGCGGGGCGGGGGCCCGGTGCCGGACGGCGGTCCGGGCCCCGGCGTCGGGCCGGCGGTGGTGGGCGCCACCGGCCCGACGGCGCCGGGTGCCGGGCCTCCCGGGCGGTCGCCCGCCCGGGAGGCCCGTGGTCACCGGCTACCGGGCGGCGGGGACCGCCGGCTCGGAGGCGGGTGCGGCGACCTCCTCGGCCGCCGACCGGTGCCGGCGGACGCGCCGGACCACGAGGAAGGCGCCGACCAGGACGAGCAGCCCGAGCAGGACCGACACGCCGATCTGGACGTAGACCCAGGTGGGCGGTGTGTAGGTGACCGTCGCGCCGGGGGCGAGCCCGTTCATGGCGTTCGAGTTGGCCACCGTGAACAGGATGTTGTGGGTCGCGTTCCGGATGTCGGTGACGGCCTTCGCGGACGTCGTGTCGCCGAACGACTTCGACGGCTGGAAGGTGAGCGTCAGGTCCGTGCCCCCGTCGAGACCCTCGTTGGGGTTCATGTACGGGTACAGGTTGAAGTCCGTGATCGCGAAGCCCTCGAAGCCCCACTCCCCGCGCAGCACGTCCGTCATGAGCGGCTTCGAGCCGCCCGTCCACGTCGCGCCGATGCGGTTGAACGAGCTCATGATGCCGAGCGCCCCGACCGTCGTCTCCTCGATCGTGCCCTCGTCGTCCGCGATGTAGCGGACGTCCAGGGAGACGTCCTTGATCGCGAGCTCGAACGGCTTGAGGTAGATCTCGCGGATCGTCTGCTCGGTCGCCCAGGTCGCGGGGCCGTTGTCGACGCGGTTCGTCTCCTGCTCGTTGAGCGCGAAGTGCTTGAGCATCGTGTAGACGCCCTTGCTCGCCGCGCCGTTCGACACGGCGGCGGCCATCCGGCCCGAGAGGAGCGGGTCCTCCGAGTAGTACTCGAAGTTGCGGCCGCCGAACGGCGAGCGGTGCAGGTTCACCGCGGGCGCGTACCAGCCGTTGAGCCCCTTCTGCAGGGCTTCCTCGCCGATCATCGTGCCCATCGCGGTCCCGAGGTCGACGTCCCACGTCTGCGCGATGAGCACCTCGGACGGGTAGGCGACGCCGTTGATCGACGAGTTGATGAAGGACGAGAAGCCCGCCGGGCCGTCCGGCTCGACCGTCTGCGGCTTGGCGATCGAGGCGATCGCGGCCGTCTGGTACGCGCCGTTGAGGAGCATGTCCGTCATGTCGCCGACCGTCAGGGAGTCGAGCAGCTCCTCCCACCGCGGGTCGTCCTTCGGCAGGCCGCGCAGGTCGACGAGCGTCAGGTCGGAGCGCTCGCCCGTCGCCGGCATCTCGCCGTCGAACGCGGCGGCCTCGGCCTCGTGGTCCCAGGCGGCGAAGCCCTCCTGGGTGGCCTCGTCCGCGACCGACTGCTCGGCCGTCGGGGCCTGCGGGAACGTGCCCGCGAAGTCGGCGCGGGACATCGGGACGACCGTGCCGTCCGCGCCGTCGGCGCTGAAGCGCGCGGAGACGTCGTCGAACCGGTTCGTCACCTCGGCGAGGTCCGACGCGCGGTGCTCCTCGCCCGTGTACACGACGTCGGACGCGACCGGGTAGGTGATCGGCTCGGTGCCCGCCGCGAGGGTGTGGGAGTCCGTGCGCAGGCTGAGCGTGTAGTCGCCCGCCTCCAGGACGTACGCCTTCGCGCCCAGGTGGTCGTAGGACGCCATGTCCTCGACGGCGAGCTCGAGGGTCACCGTCTCGCTCGCGCCCGGCTCGATCGTCCCGGTCTTGGCGAAGTCGCCGAGGACGACCTCGGACTTCTCGATCCCGCCGGGCGTGTACGGCGCCGAGTAGTAGAGCTCGACGACGTCGCGGCCGGCGACCGTGCCCGTGTTCGTCACCTCGACCGTGACCGCGACGGTCCCGTCGACGTCGCCCGCCTCGGTGCCCGTGACCGCCCACGCGAAGTCGGTGTAGCTCAGGCCGTAGCCGAACGGGTAGACCACCGCGTCGTCGTAGTCGATGAAGCCCTCGGCCGCCGCGGTCTCGTAGTAGCGGTACCCGACGTAGATGCCCTCGCTGTAGTTCACGAACGGCGCGTTGCTCGTGACCGTCGCGTTGGACGTCGCCTTCTCGACCGCCGAGACGGGGTAGGACGCCTCGACGTTCGAGTAGAAGAAGCTCCCGAAGTTGGCGAACGTCGGGTCGGCCGTGAAGTCCGCGGCCCACACGTCGACCGTGCGGCCGGACGGGTTGACCTCGCCGGTGAGGACCGACCCCAGGGCGTTGAAGCCGGTGGCGCCGGGCGAGCCCGCGAGGAGGATCGCGTCGACCTCCGGGTCGGCCTGCAGCTCGCCGAGCTCCAGGGTCGTGGACGCGTTGACGACCACGACGACCGTCTCGAAGCTCGACTTCGCGAGCGCGATCAGGTCCTTCTCGTCCTTGTTCAGCTCGAGCTGGTGCTGACCGGGCTCGGCGTGGTCGTCCCAGCCGGTCATGTCGCGCGTGAGGTCGCCGCCCTCGCCGCCGGGGCGGCCGATCGTGACGATCGCGGCGTCGCCGAACTCGGCGAACGTCCCGGACCGGGCCTCGTAGTCGCCGACGGGCAGCTCGCCGACGGTGTAGCTCGACGCGTCGGGGTTGTCCATCTCGATGTGGCCGCGCGGGTTCTCCGCCGCGAACGCCTCGATCGTGGCGTAGACCTCGTCGTTGACCGTGAGGCCCGCGTTCTCGAGGCCCCCGCGGACGGTCACGGCCGAGTTCGTGTCGACCGAGCCGGAGCCCGAGCCGCCGAACACCGGGTCCGCGGACGCGCGGCCCAGCATGGTCACGCGGGCGTCGGGCGTCAGGGGCAGCGCGCCGGCCTCGTTCTTCGCGAGGACGATGCCGCCGGCCGCGATCTCCTCGACGAGAGCCTTCGCGGCCTCGTCGACGGACTCCTGGCTGTCGTGCTCGGCCGTGTAGTACGCGGTGTCCCAGCCCGAGGACTCCTCGGAGTTGGTGAACGTGTAGGTGCCGGACCCGAGCTGGGACGCGACCCAGCCGCCTGCGACGTTGAGCGCGACGTTCGCGACGACGACGAGCACGGTCACCGTCGCGAGCACGGGGACCCAGATCCACAGGAACTTCTTGTTCGACATCGGTGTCCTGGCACCGTCGGCGTTCTTCGCCCTGGCGTTCACTGCATTCCTCCTCGAGTGCGGCCCGTTCCTCAGGCTAGGAGCGGGGTACGGCGCCGCCCGCCGCGGCTGCACGATCGGTCGTTTCTGCGGCACGGACGGTCGTCCGTGCTCGACCCGTGCCGTCCGGTGCCCCCGCCGTCCGCCTCGCCGTCCGCCCGGCGAGGCGGGCGGGGAGGCGGACGGCGGGGAGCGGTGCGGCTACTCCCCGGCCGGGGTGATGGTGCCGTCCTGGTCGATCTGCCACGTCTCGCCGGTCTCGGCGGAGTCGGCCTCGATCGTGTACTTCCCGTCCTTGATGTCGACCGTGCCCTGGACGCGCGAGGCGGCGTCGGAGGGGACGAACGGCACCACGAGGAGGCCGTACTTGACCGTCGGCTCCTTGACGTCGCTGGCGAGCATGATCTGCGCCCAGCTGTCGTCCTCCGCGAGCGCGTCGGCGACCGCCGTGCGCGCGTTCTCGAGGTCGGTCGCCACGTCGACGTCGGTCGCCTGACTCTCGGACGACGACGGCCCGGCGGCGGAGTCGTCGCCGCTCCCGCACGCCGTCAGCCCGAAGGCCCCCGTGACGGCGACGAGCAGCCCGATCCCCGTGGTCAGCGCCTTGTTCCGCTTCACTTCCTGCTCCTTGGTTCGTTCGTGCCGCGGGCCCACCCCGCGGCCTGGTCGGGGTCGGACGGCGCCGGACGGGCGCCGTCCGCCCCGGGCGGGCGGCCGCTCGTGCGACCGCCCGCCCGTGCGGTCCGTCAGTCCGTGATCGGCCCGCCGTAGCTCAGCCCGAAGCCGTAGTCGTAGGCGTTGCCCGCGGCGTCGGTGTAGGGCGTCATGTCCTTCGCGACGTCCTCCTGCTGCGCCTCGACCGTGTCCATGTCCTTCGGGAGCTGGACGGGCAGGCGGCCCTGGGGCTCGTGGAGGCCGAGCACGACCTCGAGGAGCGCCTGGTCGCTCGTGCCGAAGCCGACGACGATCGCGTCGGACGCGGCCTCGAACTCGGCCGGGACGACCGGGTTGGTCGCCTTGAGGACGGTGACGACCGGGATGTCCTTGCCGGTCGCCTCGACGGCCGCCACGGCCCGCTCGAACGCGTCGAGGTCCGACTCGTTCGCGATCTTCGACGTGCTCCCGAAGTACGAGCGGTTCTGGCGCGTGCCGTCCGGGAGCAGGTCGCCGGAGATGGAGGTCTGGCGCACGTTCGGGCCGTCCGCGGTGTACGGGCGGTACTGCAGCGACAGCGGGTACCAGGTGTCGTTCTCGAGGTCGTGCCCGATGTTCGAGAACGTGCCGCCGTTGTCCGGGCTGTCCATGCCGACGAGCACGAGGTCGACGTCCGACAGGTCGGGAGCGGTGTAGCTCGTGACCTTGTCGTCGGCGTCCGTGACGGCCTCGTCGGTGAGCACGGTGCCGAAGTACTGCTCGGCGACCTCGAGGTCGATCCCGGCGCCCTCGGTGTACTCGCCCGGACCGAACGAGCTCGCGAAGCCGGTGTTGTAGCTGCGCGGGATGTAGACGGTCTTGTCCTTCCACGCCTCGGCGTCCGCGGCGGTGACGGTCTCGCCGTCGTTCTTCAGCAGGACCACGGAGTCGAGCTGTGCCGCGTAGCCCGCGTCGACCTTGTCGTCGCTCGCCAGGATCGACGTGGACTCGTCGAGGTCCAGGTACGCGTTCTCGTACAGGCCCGGGTTGAAGAGCATCGTGAGGATGCGCGCGCCCGACTCGCGGAAGCGCGTGTCGGCGTCGACGTCGTTCGTGCCGGCCTCGAAGTCGGCCTGCCACATCTCGTGGGCCGCGAGGACCGGCGCGACGTCGTTGTTGCCGCCGAACATGTCGTGCCCGGTCTTGAGGATCTCGTAGTGGCGCTGCTCCTTGGTGAGGTCCTCGGCGCCCCAGCCGGTCGCGATGACCGCGCCCTCGTCGTTCATCCCGGTCGTGACGCCCCAGTCGGTGACGACGACGCCCTGGTAGCCGTTCTCCTCGCGGAGCAGGTTCATGCGCGTGTCGTCGTACGCCGTGCCGACGCGCTCGCCGAACAGCGGCTCGCCCGCGCCGTCGAGCGCGATCGAGTACGCCGACATGACGGCCGCGGAGTCGAGCGACCCGAGGAACGCCTCGGTGTGCGCGTCGAAGTTGCCGCCCGGGTAGACGCCGTACTTGCCGGCGTCGGTGTGGGCCTCGCGGCCGCCCTCGCCGGGGCCGTCGCCCGCCCAGTGCTTGATCATCGCGTTGACGGACTCGGGGCCCCAGCCGTCCTGGCCGCTCGTGCTCTGGTAGCCGTCCACGTAGGCGGCGGCCAGCTCCGTGTTCTGCTCGACGTCCTCGCCGAACGTGCCGCCGACGCGCAGCCACCGCGGCTCGGTCGCGAGGTCGATCTGCGGGCTGAGGGCCGTCGTGATGCCCAGCGCGCGGTACTCCGCGGAGGACATCTCGGCGAAGTTGTCCATGTGCTCGACGTCGAACGTCGCCGCGAGGCCGAGGTTCGACGGCCACCGCGAGATGTCGGCGCCCTCGGCGTTGTAGCCGCCGGAGCCCGCGGTCGAGCGCGGGTCGGAGGCGAAGTTCACCGGGACGTAGGGCTCGTCCGCGGTCGCGAGCGACTCGGCGTAGGCCTGCATCTCGTTGGCCCACGTGACGGTCGCCTCGACGTCGCTCGGGCCCGCGTGCAGGACGTTGCGCAGGTGGGAGTCCGTCAGGTACTCCTTCTGGGCGTCCGTGAGGCCGTCGGCCTGCGACCGCTCGTGCGAGCTGAAGAGCATGAGCCCCGCGATCTGCTCGATCGTGAGCTCCTCGGCGAGGGCCGCCGCGCGCTCCTCGGCCGGCTCGCGCCAGTCCTCCCACGTGTCGAGCGTCCCGTTCGCGTTCATGTCCTTGAACGCGAACTCCTGGCCGTCGACCTCCTCGGTGAGGAGCTCGACCGCGCTGTCCTTGCCGTAGGAGAGCGTGGGCCCGTCGCCCGGGTTGTCGACGACCACGAAGGACGTGGTCCCGTCCGTGACCTCCCGGGTCGTGAACGCGTCGGCCGCGCTCTCGTCGTCCGTGGTGCCCGCCGTGCAACCCGCCGCGGCCACGAGCGCGAGGCTCGCGAGCGCCGCCGCTCCCTTGACGCGGCCCGCCCGGTTGTCGCGGTGTCCCGCCGTTGTCGTTGTCTTCATCGACCTTCCCTTGTCGTCTCCGCGCCCACCCGCTCCGCACCGACCCCGGCGACCCACCCGGAGGCGCGTGCGTGGCGCAGCGAGCTCTGCGAACCCGTCGAGGCCCGGGACGTCGTGGTCCCTGAGCCGCGCCGTCACGCTATGGACGCGGGCGACGGCGAGGGCGGCCGGGTGCACGAACCGTCGCTTTGCGTCCACGAACGGTCGCCGAGGTCACGGCCGGGTCACGGTGGGCGGGTCGCAGGTCCCGCCCGGAGGGGTCGTCCGGCGGCCTCCGGCGCGGCGGTCCGTGGCCGCGCGGCGGCCCGTGACCCCGGCCGGGTCCGTGGCCGCAGGGCGCGGGTCTACGCCGGGTGCGTGGCCGACGCCGCCTGCCGCGGCGAGCCCGTGGGCGCGCGGTCCTCCGGCATGGGCAGCAGGACTCGCAGGAGGAACCAGCGGTCCTCGGTGTTCACGGTCATCGACCCGCCGTACTTCTCCGCGGTGTACCGGATGGACTTGAGCCCGTACCCGTGCCGGGTGCGGTCGGCACGCCGGGTGACGATGTCCCCGCCCTCGGTGCGGAGCTCGCCGGAGAAGTAGTTCTCGACCGTGAGCAGCACGAAGCGGTCGCGCGCGTAGACCGCGACCTTGATGATCCGCCGTTCCGGGTCGGGGACGGCCATGACGCCGTCGATCGCGTTGTCCAGGGCGTTGCCGAACACCGCGGCGACGTCCATCGCGGACATGAAGTCGAGCAGGGCGCCGTCGACCACGCACGTGAGGTCGATGTCCCGCTCCGCGCACTCCTGGCTCTTGGTCGTGAGGATCACGTCGAGCACGCCGTTGCCGGTGTCGGCCTGCCGGGCGTGGCCGGAGATGCTGGCCTCCAGGTGGTCGAGGTAGGACGCGCGCCGGCCCGGGTCCGCCTCGGCGCGGATCACCCCGATCTGGTGCTTGAGGTCGTGGTACTTGCGGTGGACGATCTGCATGTTCCGCTTCGACTGCAGGTACTGCTCGTGCTGCCGGCGCAGCATCTCGTCGATGGCGCGCACCTCGGACCGCGCCTGGTGCTGGAGCCGCTGGCCCTGCTGGGCGTAGAGGGCGACGAACCCGCACAGGTCGACGAGCGTGCGGATGTAGAAGATCTCGAGCCCGAGGCGTCCGCTGAACGGCGTGTTCGCGTTGAGGAAGCTGATGTTGCTCATGAAGAACGTGACGAGCGCGATCGCGACCGCCGACGCGAGCTCGCCGACCGTGACGTCGAGCTCCTGGTCGGGGCGGAAGTGGCGGGACTCGACGACGTACGCGACCCCGTACCCCACCGCGTACACGAGGACGAAGAACGCGACCTGCCAGGCCGTGCCGGGTCGGCCGTCGGGCAGGAAGAAGAAGCAGTGGACCTGCCAGTGCAGCGCCGCCACGAGCTCGGCGAGCACGAGCGCGCGCGCCGCGAAGTACCCCGCGTCGCGCGCCGAGACGCGCGCCGCCGCGACGATGAACCCGTACATGCACGCGACCGCGGCGGCCATCCCGACGGTCCACAGCTGGCGCGGCAGCAGGTCGGCGAGCGCCTGCACCCCGACCTGCGCGGCGAGGGCGGCGACGGCGAGCGCCACGAGCCGGGCCCGCGGCAGGCGGGGTCGGCGCAGGAGCACGTAGACCAGGCACGCGAGCCACTCCGCGAGGCCGGTCAGCGCGCGCGGGATGTCGGGCAGGGTCGCCATGAGGTCGGTCGCGGCGCTCATGCCCGTCGTGCCCCGAGGTAGTCGGTGAGGGCTGCGAGGAACGCCTTCTTCCGCGCCCGGCTGATGAGCAGGTCGTGCCCGCCGACCAGGAGCACGCTGCTGCCCTGGACCGCGAGCACGTGCCGCAGGTTCACGAGGTAGCCGCTGTTGCTCCGGAAGAAGTCCCGGCCCTCCAGCTGGGCCTCGAGCGCCTTGAGCGGCCCGACGACGGAGTGCCTCCCGTCCACCGTGTGCACGGTGGTGCGGTGCTTCGCGCTCTCGAGGAAGACGATGTCGTCCGTCGCGACGCGGGCCAGGCCGCCGTCGACCGCGAGCAGGAGGTAGTCGGCCGACCGCCGTCGGAGCCGGGCGACGGACCGCTTGAGCTCCTGGGAGAACGCGAAGTACCGCAGCGGCTTGAGCATGTAGCTCAGCGCGTCGACCTCGTACCCCTTGATCGCGTGCTGGGTCATGTTGGTGATGAAGATCAGGACGACGTCCGCGTCGACCTGGCGGATGCGGCGGGCGGCGCTGAAGCCGTCGAGGTTCGGCATCTCGACGTCGAGCAGCAGGATGTCGAAGTCCGGCCGATACCCGGTGACCACCTGCTCGCCGTCGGCGAAGAGCGCGACGGCGAACTGCTCGCCGTGCTCCTGCTCGTAGCGTCGCAGGTACTCCACGAGCAGCGCGCTGCTCGCGGGGTCGTCCTCCACGATGCCGATCCTGATCACGATGCCGTTCTCCAGGGACTGCGCCCCCGGGGCGTGGCCCGACGACCGGACACCTCCGTGTGCCGTCGCGGCCTCGCCCCCGCCTACGTTGCCGATGAGCCCGCCGTCGTGCGGCGGATCCCGAACATTATGGGCCACCCGGCGGAGAAACGGGCCACCCGGTAGGGATTTCGGTCAGCGCAGGTCCCGGACGTACGCGGCGGCGCCGTCGTACGCGGCGATCCGCCGCTCGTAGTACGTCGCGATGATGAGCAGCAGGCCGCCCGCCGCGGCGAGCGTGAGCATCCACGGCCCGGCGGAGATGCGCGTGCCGAGCTGCGAGACGAAGACCACGAGGATCTCGACCGGCAGCACGGCGACGCCCAGCAGGAACGGGGCCGCGAGGTGCTTGCGCGTCCCGACGAGGACCGCCGCGAGCGCGAGCACGACGACGAGCATCGCGCGCCACGTGCGCGCGTCGGTGTACGTCGCGAGCACCGACGGCCCGACGAGCGCGAGGAGCCCGGGCGCGAGGGCACGCCACGACCCGACGACGCCGACGGGCCAGCCGCCGAGGGGCCGGGCCGCGCGCGCCGCCGGGAGACCGCTCGGTCCGCCCGCGGCCGCGCTCGCCGTGCCCGCGGTTCCCGCCGCGAGCGCGAGGTAGCCCGCGACGAGGAGCCCGGCGCCGAGGGGCAGGGAGAAGACCTCGACGCGCAGCTCGCGCGGCGACCACGCACCGATCGCGGCGACGAGGGCGAGCAGCCACAGGAACCAGGCGGGCGGGAGGTCGAGCCGCCCGCGCACGGCGCGGCGCACCCCCACCACGAGCACCGCGAGGAGCGCGACCTCGACGAGCCAGACCGTCGCGATGACGCCCCACACGGGCCGCACGTTCGCGACGGCGCCGACCACCACGAGCGTCAGGGCGGGCGCGACGGCCCAGCGCCGCGCCGCCACGGCGCCACGACCCGACGCCGCGCGCGCCGCGACGAACCCGGCGCCGAGCGCCACGCCGCCCGCCGCGACCGCCCACGCGAACCCGAGGACGAACAGCGCGCCACCGCCGGGCACGTGCGCGACGTGCAGCGACTCCACCGTCCCGGCGACCGCGGCGAGCACCGCGGCTCCGGCGAGCCGGAGCGCACCGGCCCGCCGCCACGCGCTGCGGGTCGTCGCGGCCGGGGCGACGCCGCCCGCCGTCGTGCCCTGCCGGAGCAGCACCGCACCGGCGACGGACACCGCACCGGCGACGACGAGCAGCGACGCGCGGACGTCGCCCGCGCCCGGGGCCGCGCCCAGGACGAGCACCGACGGCACGACGAGCAGCACGAGACCCGCGCCCGCGAGATCCCACCCGCGCCGCGCACGGCGGGCGAGGAGCGCGCCGACGACGACGGCAGCGACCGCGGGCGGCGCGGTGTACGCCTCGACGAGCCCGACCTCGGCGGCCGCGAGGGCCGTCCACAGCGCCGCGGTGCCCAGGACGGCGGCGAGCCACCACTCCCCCCGCCGGTCGCGGTCGCGCGCGGCGAGCCCTGCACCGACGGCGAGCAGGAGCAGCACGGCGACGGCGATCGTCGGCCCCGCGGCGGGGCGCCCGTACGCGAGCCCGACCGCGATGGCCCCCGTCACGGCCGCGCTCGCCTCGACGGCGACGCGGCCGGCGCCGAGGTCGAGCCGTGCCGCGAGCGGCCGGGCCCCCGCGAGGGCCGCCGCGACGAGGACGGCGACGACGGGCAGGACGACGGGCGAGCCGCTGCCCGGGAGCACGAGGGCGCCCGCGCTCACCACGGCGACGGCCGCCGTCGGGAGCACGAGGGCCGCGGCGAGGACGCGCAGCGCCGTCACCGAGCCGGGGCGCCGGGAGCCGACCAGCACGATTTCGAGCGCGAGCATCGCGAGGCACGCCGCGACGGACCAGGTGCTGCGCTCGTCGACGACGGTGAGCACGCCGAGCCCGAACGGCACGGCCGTCACGCCGAGGACCGCCCACCACGAGTGCCGGTCGACGCGCGGGGCGAGCGTCACCGCGAGCGCCGCGAGCGAGGCGACGCCGGAGACCCCGCACAGCACGACGACCGTCCCGGCGCCGCTCCACGCGAGCGTCACCCCGAGCACGAGCAGCGCGTACCCGTACGCGACCCCGACGAGGGGCGCGTGCAGGGACCGCGGCGCGGCGGCGCGCGCCGCGAGGAGGAGCAGGCCGACGACGACGGCCCCGGCGGTCGCCGTCGGGCGCGCGACCCACGACCCGGCGACGAGGAGGACGAGCACGAGGACGGTGCCCGCGACGGCGGCGGCGTGCGCGGACCGCCGCTCGGACCGGCCGACGGGCAGCAGACCGTGGCGGACGGCGGTGCGCGCGCCGGGCACGAGGCGCCCGACGGGGCGCAGGGCGCGTCCCAGCCCGCGCCGGACGGCGCGCACGACGGCCCCGGTCGACGGGGCGCCCGCGGAGGGATCGGTGCCGGCGGGCGCGGCGGCCGGGGCCGGCCGCGCCGTCGCGACGAGCAGCGCCGCGGCGAGCAGCGCGAGCAGGACGAGCGACGTGACGCCCGCGAGCCGCGGGTCGAGCACGAGGGTGAGGACGAGCGCGAGGGCCGCCCAGGGCGCGAGCGCGCGCCCGGTCACGACGAGCGGCGCCGTCCCGAGCCGGGGCGTCCCACCGAGGAGGGGCGGCGCGGTCCGCGACGTGCGCAGCGGGAGCCGGGCCGCGACGAGCAGGACGACGAGCACGGAGAGGAGGCCGACGAGCGTGCCGTCGAGCAGCGTCGCGCCGACGGTCCCGGGCGCCGTGCCCTCGCCCGCCAGCCCGGCGGACAGGACGCCCACACCCAGCGGCGCGGCGTCGAGCACGGGGCTCGTCCCCGCGGTCGGGGTCACGAGCACCTCGGCGGCCCGCAGGCCCGCGAGCGCGAGGGCCGGGCCCGCCATGACGAGCACGACGACGGCGCCCCCGAGGAGCGCGTCGGAGCGGCCGACCGCGGGGACGGGTGCCCGGAGCACCCCCGCCGACACGCGGCGGCCGGTGAGCACCAGCACGACGACCCACGCGAGCGCGCCGAGCGCGGGCGCGAGACCCACGAAGCCGACGCCGTCGCCCGTGCCGAGCAGCGCGCCGGCGAGCACCGCCGCGGCGCCGCCGACCGCGTACCAGCGCCGCTCGCCCGTCGTGACCCGGAGCAGCGTCGCGACGAGCGCCGCCCCGAGCGCGACGAGCGCCGCACCCGCGCCCCCGGGCAGCCCCGGCGGCGCGGAGACGGTGAGCCCGACGAGGACCGCGAGGAGCACGGCGACCGTGCGCACGACGCCCAGGAACCCGCGCTCCGCGCCGAGGGTGCCGCCCACGCGCGCGCCCGCCGCCGCGGCGACGGGGCCGGCGACCGCCGTCAGGCACGCCGTCACGAGGAGCGCGACCGCCCAGCCCCACGACGCCTGGGCCGCGGGCGCCGCGACCAGCGGCACGAGAGGACCGAGCACGACGGCGCCCGTCACCCAGGCCCGGACGCGCGCCCGCTCGCCCACGACGCCGAGGCCGACGAGCACGACGGCGAGCAGCGTCGCGCGCGCCGCGGCGGCACCCACCGGGTCGAGCGCCCACGCGCTGAGCGCGAGCTCGACGTCGACCAGGGCGAGCACGACGGCCAGCGCCGCGACGGCCTCCGCGGACGACCGCAGGCCGCGCGACCGCAGGAGCACCGCGGCCCCGACGGTGAGCGCGGTGACGACCCCGGTGACGAGGGCGCGCAGGGCGAGGTCGTCGGCGAACGTGAAGAACACGAAGACGACGGCGGCCACGGCGAGCAGCCCGGCGCCCGCCCCGGCGAGCACGGGCTGGAGGCCGACGGACCGCGCGGGGGCCATACCAGGACCGACGCCACCGGCGCGCGGGCCCGCGGGCCCCGGCACAGGCACAGGCACAGGCACAGGCGCGACCGGGCCGGCCGCTCCGGGACGCACCGGGCCACCCGGTCCGGGCGCGGGCGAGAGGGCCGGCGGGCGAGGCCCCGCCGCGCCGCGCCGCGCCGTGTCGAGCGGGCGCATCGGCGGCGGGCCCGCCGGGCTCCCCCAGCCACCGCCCGCTGCTGCGCCGGGCCGGCCACCGGGCCGAATGCCGGGGAGCATGCCGGGCGGGGCCGCGACGGCGGCACGCGCGGCCCACGCGGCCGCCTCGGGCTGAGCGGCGCGGAGCGTGTCGAGGGCGGTCTGGCGCCGCCGGAGCGCGTCGGCCGCGTCGGTCGACGCCGCCGCCACCTCGAACGCGAGCGGCCCGACGAGGTCGAGCAGGCACCGGTCGCACCGCGACGACCGCAACGGCGCGGCGCACGCGGGGCAGGAACGCGTCTCGGGGAGCCGCGCCAGCGCGACGTCGACCCACGGCTCTCTCATGACGGACATCCTGGCGAACCTGTGAGGCGCCTGGGGACGCGTCCACAGGGGGTCGCGTGGCGGTCCGGTGAAGAGCTCGGCCGCCGTCGTGAGGAACCGCGGGTCAGCGCGGGCGCAGCCCGCCCAGCGCCGTGTCGAGGACGCGGTCGACGTACTCGACGGTGAGCGGGCCCGTCCGCTGGAGCCAGCGGTTGAGCACCGGGCCCCAGACGAGGTCGACGGCGACGTCGAGGTCGACGTCGGGGGCCAGCTCCCCGGACTCCTGCGCGCTGCGGAGCCGCTGCCGCTTGGCCTCGCGGAGCGGCCCGTCGAGGCGCTCGCGGTAGAGGTCCGCGAGCGCCGGGTCGTGCGCCGCCTCCGTGGCGAGCGCGCGCATGGGCGCGGCGAGACGCGGGTCCTCCAGCTCGGCGACGGTCGCGTGCAGCACGTGCCGCAGGTCGGCGACGAGGTCTCCGGTGTCGGGCAGGACCGGCGCTCCCCCGTCCTCGCCCTCGCTGAGCGTGAGGAACGCGTCGAGGACGATCGCAGCCTTCGAGGGCCACCACCGGTAGATCGTCTGCTTCCCCACGCGGGCGCGGGCCGCGATGCCCTCGATGCTCAGCTGCGGGTACGGGATCTCCTGGAGGAGGTCGAGCGCGGCGGCGAGGACGGCGCGGCGGGAGGACTCGCTGCGGCGCGAGGGATCGGGTGCGGCCATGGCGGCAGCCTACCCCGGCGAGACGGACCGTTTCGTCTTGACGGCGGCTCTGCAGACCTCTACGGTCAGCGTAACGAGACGGACCGTCTCGTCTTATCATCGAAGGGAACCGTCATGCGACACACCTCCCCGCCGGACCGGACCTGGTTCGTCACCGGCGCGAGCCGCGGCATCGGGCACGCGATCGCCGTCGCGGCGCTGGAGCGTGGCGACCGCGTCGTGGCCGCCGCGCGCACCGCGTCCCGGGACGCCTTCGCCCCGGAGCACCACGACCGCGTGCTCGCGCTCCCCCTCGACGTCACCGACCGCGACGCGGTGGTGGCCGCGGTCGACACCGCCGTCGAGTACCTCGGCCGGCTCGACGTCGTCGTGAACAACGCCGGGACGATGTCGATGGGCATGGTCGAGGAGTTCACCGAGGCGCAGGCGCGCGCGCAGCTCGAGGTGAACTTCTTCGGGGCGCTGTGGGTCAGCCAGGCGGCGCTGCCGCACCTGCGGCGCCAGGGCTCGGGCCACGTGCTCCAGATGTCGAGCATCGCGGCGCTCGCGGGCTTCCCGAGCACGGGCCTGTACAGCGCGAGCAAGTTCGCGCTCGAGGGGATGAGCGAGGCGCTCGCCCTGGAGGCGGCACCCTTCGGGGTCTCGGTCACCGTCGTGCAGCCGGGCGGGTACTGGACGGACCTGTACACGAGCATGACGACGACGACCGCGCTCGACGCCTACGCGCCCCTGCGCGCGGAGCTCGAGAAGCAGTGGGCGGACGGCTCGGTCGACAGCGACCCGCGGCTCGCCGCCGACGCGGTGCTCACGCTCGTCGACAGCGAGGACCCGCCGCTGCGCCTCCTGCTCGGCAGCATGGTCTACGACCTCGCCCAGGGGATCTCGCGGCAGCGTCAGGACACGTGGGCGGCCTGGGAGGACGTGAGCCGCGCCGCCGAGCACGCCGTCGCTGCGCCCGGCCCGGCCGCGGGATGAGCCCGCGCGCCGGGAGACCTCACGACGGCCGCGCCCAGCCCCGGAGTCGCTCGACGAGCGCGCGCGTCAGAGGCGCGTCGACCCCCGCGCGGTCGGCGGCGCGCACGATCGCGCCGCCGATCGCGTCGGTCTCGAGCGGCCGGCCCGCCTCGGCGTCGCGCAGCATCGAGGACTTCGCGTCGGCCCCGAAGCGGTCGTAGAACGTCAGGGTGCGGTCCGGGTCCGACGGCGCGCCGCTCGCCGCCGCGACGGCGGCGACCTCGCGGACGAGCGCCTCGAGCTCGGCCCGGTGCGTGGTCCGCACCTCGCCGATCGGGGCGCGGTGCGCCGTCGTGAGCAGCGCGAACGGCGCGAGGAAGCCGAGCTTTGCCCACATCAGCGCCGTCTCGTCGTCGTGCACGGTGGTGGGGATGCCCGCACCCTCCAGGAGCGCGCGCACGGCCTCGACCCGCTCCGGGTCCACCCCGCCCGGCGCGACGTCGACCTCGACGAAGGCGCTCGTGTGCTCGATCTCGCCCGGCGCGACGCGCGTGGACTCGACGCGGACCGTCGCGGGGAGCACGCGCGCGGTGCCGTACCGCGCGCGCAGCGCGTCGAGGTGGTCGAGGCCGTTGAGCATCGGGACGACCACGCCGTCACCGAGCACCTCCGGCGGCACGCGGTCGAGCGCGTCGTCGAGCGCGGTCTGCTTGACCGCCACCACGACGACGTCGACCGGGGCGTCGAGGCGCGTGGCCGCGCGCGCCGGCACGTGGAGGTCGCCCACCTGGCGGCTGCGCACGTGGAGGCCGCGCTCCGTGAGGGTGGCCGCCGTGGCGTCGCCCGCGAGGAACGTCACCCGGGCGCCCGACCGGACGAGCAGCGCGCCGACCAGCCCGCCGACCCCGCCCGGCCCGAGCACCGCCACATAGACCCCCTGACGGAAATCGTGGAACCGATCCAAATCGACACTCCGAAACGGCACATTGCCCTCCCCGCTAGAACGGTATACGCTCAACGAGCGCCTCGGATAAAGCGCGGCACCGACTACTGTTCTTGAAGAGGCTAGCGATATAATTCGCCGGGAACATCCGCTCGACCTCCTCATACATTGCAGCGGCTGCGGAATCAGCCAACGCCATCACCCTCGGCTGCATCTCCGACCAATCAAAATCTGCATCATCCAGCCTACCTGAATCTAGCGCTCGAAAGACGGTCCACAGCACAATCCTGCGACCCTGCGCATTGACAGCTCTAGGCCGCCCGTCTCGCAATGTCGAATACGCATTGTCCAGGGCGCTGTCCACCCATCTCATCGTCTGAACCGACCTCCAAACGAGATGGGGCGTGGTCCCAGAATTGAAGAGCTGGCGGTAGTATCGACCTTGCATGTCCCAAAGACGACCGGGCGCACTCTTTGCGATCACCGCAAGGGACACATCTCGCTGGAGGCAGGCTAGAGCAATCGCCGCCTCGATGACAGTGCACCCGCTTGACGGCTCTGGCTCAGGTTCACCACGCTTGATCGAATAGGTCTTGTCTAGGGACAAGCGAAAGTCTGTTCGTAGGCGCAGTTGCTCGTCATCCAGCGAGACAAAGTCGCGGCTTTCCACCGAATTCTGCGTATTTGTCGCGCGCGTTACTCGATTTGCAAAATCAGGGGGGCACCCCTCAAGTGAAATCACCCGAACCCAGACCTTTGGATTCATGCCGTCAACCGGAGAATCAATCAGGGCCCGGGCTATCGAAGCGACTGTCTGAGCACCGTTCACGACCGAGGCGCCTTCGAGGTCGAATTCGCCAATCGTTCGAGTCGTCGCCCCGCGGGCGCGCTTGCTCACTTTGTCGCAGAGCACTGTTACGCCGTTGTTGAAGTACCAGAAGTGTTCAGGGTCCTCGGAAACAGTCTGTCCGAGGGAAGCATTTACCGAAGTAGCACCGAGCGATTTTCGAATGTTCTGGCTGAACAGTGCCTCGCCGTGCACATCGTGCCAGGCCTTAACAACAGCCCCGTCTACTACCCCGTAATACGCCTGGTATGGCTCCGAGAGCATTCCCCAGTGTTCGATGGGCACCCCACTAAGGTCCACTCGCGTCCCGACAGATTCCGCCGCCAGGCGCGCTCGCAGGTACTCAACACCCCACACGTTCACCACGAGCATCTCGCTGTCGTGATTCATCTCCGCGCATAGGTCGTCAATAAGCACAGACACCTCGGGGGCAAGCTCATCTCCGCCGCTAGTGACAATAATCATATCGATCACAAGTTTGGTGTCATTGAGCGCATTTGTGATGGCATCGCTCTTTCTGCGCACTCGCTCATTGAACGCCTCAAAGTTCTCGTCAGTCAGGTCCTTGAAACCCCTGATAAAGGCGTGGGCCTCGCCGACCCCGATCGTCCCACTCCCCGAGGCGTGCCATTTTGACTGAACCAGCGTGATCCGCGAGGTAGCCTCGTCAACGAAAACGGCATCAATACCATTGTCGCCAGTGCCATCCGTGACGCAATCGGCTGCCTCCGGATGTGTGACACCAGCGGCCAGTCGGACCGCCTCTGCTGCCAGGGAGCGCGTGCGAAGGTTCTTTCCGCGCTGCTCGTCTGACGCCGATTTCACGTCGGATAGATCGAGGTACTTTTCATACTCCCGAAGCAGTGCACGTTCGACCTGCCGAAGTTGAATTCTATTCGCCATTTAAGCGTCCTTCCGACGTTTCGGGCGCCTCTCGTGACGGGAGTGTATCGGAGGCGAGACCGGCATCTACCCGCAATGCGTATCCAAGATCTCGCGTCGAGGGGACGGTGAGCGCCGCGATGCCCGTGGTGATGGGGATCGCGAGGACGAGCCCGATCGAGCCGACGAGGGTGCGCACGACCTCCTCCGCGATCTCGCCCGACGTGAGGCTGGTCGCGAGGTTCTGGTCGGAGAGGTAGACCGCCATGAGGAGCGGCAGCGCGGCGCCGACGTACGCGAACGCGATCGTGTAGACGGTCGAGGCGATGTGGTCGCGCCCGATGCGCATCGCGCGCGCGTACAGCTCGCTCCGGGTCGCGAGCGGCGCGACGGCGCGCAGCTCCCACACCGCGGACGCCTGCGTGATCGTCACGTCGTTGAGCACGCCCATGCCGGCGAGCACGATCCCGCACAGCACGACCCCGCGGATCGAGAGCTCGGGCGCGTACTGCGGGATCCACAGGGACTCCTCCGACGTGAGGCCCGTGATGTTGGCCGCCCCGGATCCCCACCAGCCCAGCACGGCCGTGAGCACCAGGCCGACGAGGGTGCCGAGCAGCGCCGTCGACGTCCGCGCGGTGAATCCGTGCGCGACGTACAGCACGACGAACATGACGAGCGACGACGTCACGAGCGCGACGCCCAGCGCGTTCTGCCCGGTGAGGAGAGCGGGCAGCGTGAACGACGTGATGACGACGAACGCCCCCGCGAGCCCCGCGAGCGCCGCGAGGCCGCGCCACCGCGCGACGGCGAGCACCACGACGGCGTACGCGACCGCGAGGACGCCGATGGGCAGCCCGCGCTCGAAGTCCATGAAGACGTAGGGCGTGCCGCCCGCGCCCGCGGCCTCGGCGATGTACAGGACGCGCAGGCGGTCGCCCTCGTCGAACCCGTAGGCGACGTACTCGGGCGGCGCGTTGACGGTGATCGCGTCGCCGCCCACGTCCTCGCCGCCCGCGCGGGAGCCCGCGTCGAGCCGGGCGGGCACCTCGCCCGTCGCCTCGTCGACCGGCCCGGTGACGGTCGCGCGCAGGACGGTGCTGCCCTCCGCGGCGACGGGGATGCGTGCGGGCACGTCCGCCGCCGCGGGCCACAGCGCGACGAGCCCGGCGAGCGTGACGAGCAGCGCCGGCACCAGGAGCGCGGCGAGCGTGACCCGCACGCGCCGGGTCGCGGGCGCGGCCGGGCCGTGCGCGTGGGCGTGGGCGTGCGCCGGGGTGCGCACGGTGCCGCGCGCCAGGACGTCGGGCACCCGCCGGGACAGCGTGCGGCGCTCGCCGCGCCCGGGCGTCTCGGGAGGGGTCGGTGCGCTCACGCGAGGATGCTGCCACGGCGGCCCGACGGCGCCCGGCGGCACGCGCCGTCGGGCACCGATCGCGCGGGCCGGGCCGTCCGGGGCCCCCTCCGGCTCACTCGGGGAGCGTCACGTGGCCGCGGCGCACGCCCGCGACGAGGCGACGCGGGAGGGTGACCTCGCGGCCGTCGACGACGACGGTCACGAGCTCGGGCACCTGCGCCTTCCACTGCGAGCGACGGGCGCGGGTGTTCGAGCGGGAGAGCTTGCGCTTGGGCACGGCCATCAGGGGTCCTTCCGGTGGGCGAGCGTCCAGCCTACCGGTTCGTGAGAACGATTCTCAAGACAGTCCGGTCGCTGGCCCGGCCCGGCGGTAGCATCCCCGGGGCCGCACGCGCCCTGCACGGCCCGGCGCGACCGCCGCACCCGCCACCACGACGCACGAGGAGCCCTCATGGCCACGGTCGACTACTTCCTCTCCGGTGACCCGGAGGTCGCCAAGCAGCACCTGCACGCCGCGCTCCAGGAGCAGGGCTTCACGGTGACCACGCGCCCCACGGGCCAGTGGGCCGCCGAGCGCGGCAGCAAGCAGAAGACGTTCTGGCTCGGCGCGTTCGCCGGCAAGGCCCAGCACCTCGTCTTCACGGTCGACTTCATGGTCCACGGCGACCAGCTCGTCGCGCGCATCGACCGCCCGACCGGGCACGGCGCGATGGCCGGCGCCGTCGGCGTCGCGCGCTCGAACAAGGCGTTCGGCGAGGTCGACCAGGCGATCGGCACGCGCCTCACGCAGCACGGCATCCTCGCGAACGTCGTGCACGCCTGACCCGCCCCCCGCACGCACGAAGGCCCGGATCCCCTCACGGGGGTCCGGGCCTTCGTGCTGCTGACCGGGCCGGCGACGGCCGGTCAGCGGGACGTCACTTGGCGACGGCCTTCTTGAGCAGGCTGCCGGCGCTGATCTTCACGCCGTAACCGGCCGGGATCGAGATCTCCTCGCCCGTACGGGGGTTGCGGCCCGTGCGGGCGGCACGCTCGACGCGCTCGACGGACAGGAGGCCCGTGACCTTGACGGCCTCGCCCTTGCCCAGCGACTCGATGAGCACCTCCTGGAAGGCGTTGAGAGCCTTCTCGGCGTCCGCCTTCGACAGGTCGGCCTTGCTGGCGATGGCCGAGACGAGCTCGGACTTGTTGAGCGACATGCGAATCCCTTCTTCGGTTCACGACGCGCGGTGGTCACCACCCGTCGTCACGGTCTCAGTGTGCCAGCCGCGGGGCCGTGCACCGGGGACAACACTAGGGAACACGCGGAGTTTCGCGCGACTTCTCGCGGCTCTCGTCGTCGCGTGTCCTCGCTCAGCCGTCCTCGTGCTCGTGGTCGTGGCCCTCGTGCTCGTCGTGCGCGGGCTCGTCGTGACCGTGCTCGCCGTCCTGGTGGGCGTGCTCGTCGGCCTCGTGGCCCCCCGTGGTGGCCGGCTTGCCGGTGACCCCGTTGAGCTCGTTCGGGACGACGTCGAGCTCCGCGCTCTTCCACACCTCGCCGCCCACGTAGTCGACCGCGTGGATCGCGCGACCGGCCGGGTCCGTGACGTAGGCGATGCCGTCCTGGACGAACAGCGCCGGCCGCGGCTCCTGCCACTCCTCGGGCTCCTCCCACGCGTCGACGACGGGGACGGACCGCACGACCGTGCCCGACTCCGGGTCGATGACGTGCAGCGACCCGTCGGTGCCGAGCACGAGCGCCTCGCCCGCGTCGCCCCGCCCGAGCGAGCGGAACGTGTAGCTCGCGGGCAGGTCGACGAGGCGCAGGCTCGCGTCGCGCGTGTCCACGAGGGAGACGCGCGTGGGCCGCTCGAGCTCCGCGTCGGGGTCGGACTTGTAGTCGCCGAGCACGACGGGCGACGCCTCGCTGCCCGCCTGGTTGCCGATGCGCCCGTAGGCGTCCGGGGCGGCGACCTTGGTGATCGCGCCGCCCGCGACGACGAGCACGCCGTCCTCGCAGCCGATGACGACGGCCTCGCCCGCGGCGACGGCCTCCCCGTGCACGCCGGGGCACTGGTCGTTCGCCGAGACCTCGTCACCTGTGGCGTCGAGGAGGCGGACGCCGGTGCGCGCGTCCTCGGTGCCCTCGGAGACGACGAGCGAGCCGTCGGACAGCTCGACCGCGACGCCGTGGTGCGCCGCGGGGGTGGTCAGGGTGCGCGCGTCGTCGATGCCGTGCGGGTCGGCCACGGTGGCCGAGTCGAGCACGGTGATGTCGCCCGTGCCGTCGTCGAACAGCGCGGTGCGGCCGTCGTGCACGACGACGTGGCCCGGCTTCTCGGCCGCGTACGTCACGTCCGTGAGGACCGGGTCGGCCGTGTAGTAGTGGGCGTGGTCGCCGTGCGGCTCGGCCCAGGTGCCGGCGTCGAGCACCTGGAACCCGCCGGACGTCGAGACGAGCAGGTGCCGCCCGTCGCCCGCGGGGTTGAGGCGGTTGAAGCCGTCGAGCTCGAGGTCGTCGACGACCTCGAGCGTCGTCGCGTCGAGGACCTGGACGCCGCCGTCGTAGGTGATCGCGAGGCGCGGGGTGAGCGCCGCGGCCTCGCTCACGTCGGACGTGGCGGACGGCGCGGGCTCCGCCGCGTCGCCCTGCTCGCCCTCGGAGCCCGCGCCCTGCGCGCACGCCGCGACGAGCGTGAGCGGGAGGGCGAGGCCGAGCGCGAGGGCGAGCGGGCGGCGTCGGGCACGGGCGCCGGGAGGGGCCGTCACCCGGGCGGGATCGGCAGCGGCGTCGGTCGGGTCGGGTGCGGTGTGGTGCATGCGTGGTCGGCCGCCCGGACACCCGGGCGGCCGCTCCTCTCCGGTGGTGGTGGTGCGCGGGTCAGCCCTGACGGGCCTTCCAGCGCGGGTTGGCCTTGTTGAGGACGAAGGTCTTGCCGTGCCGGCGCACGACCTTCGCCCCGGGCTTGTCCTTGAGCGAGCGGAGCGAGGCGCGGACCTTCATCGCGCGCCCCCGCCCTGCGCGCCGCCGCGGGCGCCGTAGCGCTGGCGGAACTTCTCGACGCGGCCGGCCGTGTCCACGACGCGCTGCGTGCCCGTGTAGAACGGGTGGCTCGCGCTCGAGATCTCGACGTCGACGACCGGGTAGGTGTTCCCGTCCGTCCACGTCACGGTCTCGCGCGGGACGCCCGGGCCCTGCGGGTGGTCGCCCGCGAGGGTCGAGCGGGTCAGGAACGAGAAGTCGGCGGACTTGTCGCGGTAGACGACGGGCCCGTAGACGGGGTGGATGTCCTTCTTCATGGTGGCCTCCTTGCTGAGCCAGGGCCGGCCGCCGCTCGGGGCGGCGGTCACCAGCTCGACTTCGTGACTCCGGGCAGCTCGCCGCGGTGCGCCTGCTGGCGCAGGCGGACGCGAGAGAGCCCGAACTTCCTCAGGTAGCCGCGCGGGCGGCCGTCGACGACGTCGCGGTTCCGCGTGCGCGTGGCGCTCGCGTCGCGGGGCTGGCGCTGGAGCTCGCGCACCGCGTCCGCCTTCTCCTCGAAGGACGAGGACGGCGACGCGACGACTCGCTTCAGCTCGGCGCGACGCTCGGCGTAGCGGGCGACGACGGCCGCCCGCTGCTCGTTGCGCGCGATCTTCGACCGCTTCGCCATCAGCGCTCCTCGCGGAAGTCGACGTGGCGGCGGACGACGGGGTCGAACTTGCGCAGGACCATCCGGTCGGGGTCGTTGCGGCGGTTCTTGCGGGTCACGTAGGTGAACCCGGTGCCCGCGGTGGACCGGAGCTTGATCACGGGACGGAGGTCGGTGCGGGTAGCCATCAGAGCTTCTCCCCTCGGGCGAGGATCCGCGCCACGACGGCGTCGATCCCCTGGCGGTCGATGGTCTTGATGCCCCGGGCGCTGACGCGCAGGGTCACGTGGCGACCCAGCGACGGCACCCAGTAGCGCTTCTTCTGGATGTTCGGGTCGAAGCGACGCTTGGTCCGCACGTGGGAGTGCGAGATCGCGTGGCCGAACCCGGGAGCGGTGCCGAGCACCTGGCAGACGGCGGACATGGCGGTTCCTCTCGGGGTCGGTCGGGGCGACGGGGACGACACTAGATAGTGAGAATCATTCCCGTCAAGACGCTATGCTGACCCGCTGTCGAGAACAGTTCTCAGGAGCAGGTTGTTCCCGAGTCGGCCGCCGAGCCTCCCGGGACGCCCCAGACCACGGATCGGAGCGCTTCATGCCCTTCTCGTCGCACCCCTCGCCAGACCCGTCGCCGGATCCCTCGCCAGACCCGGCGCCCGACGACACCCGCGTCGCCCTCAGCGTCCTCGCGACCATCGATCCCGTGCTGCGCGACAGCGCGGTGTTCGGGCTCGTCGTCGGGGCTCCGCGCGTCGTCGCGCTCCGCCACGACATCCGGGCCGCCGAGGGCGCGCTGCGCCGGGTCGCCGTCGACGCGAGCGGCGTCGTCGAGGACGAGGTCGTGCCGCTCGAGCACGCGTGCCTGTCGTGCGCGGTCCGGGAGGACGCCGTCCCGACGCTGCGGCGGCTCGCGGACGACGGGCGCTGGGACCACGTCGTGCTCGCGCTCCCCGTGGCGGCCGAGTCGCTGCCTGTCGTCCGCGCGCTCGCCGCGCAGACCACCCCCGGCGCCGAGCTCGATCGGCTGCGCCTCGCGACCGTGCTCGCCGTCGCGGACGTCGACACGCTCGAGCACGACCTGCTCGACGACGAGCTCGTCACCGAGCGCGGGGTGGGGCTCACGGAGGACGACCAGCGGGCCGTCGGGGAGGTGCTCGCCGCGCAGCTCGAGCACGCCGACCTCGTCGTGACGACCGGCGATCCTGTCGCCGCCGCGACCGGGGCGGGGCTCGTCGACCGGCTGCGCGGCGTCGGGACCCGCCAGGTCGACGGCCTCCACGCGCTCGCCGCCGCGGACCTCGCGGGGCGCACGCACGACCCGGTGGCCGGCGAGCGCCGGGCCCACCCGCTCGGCGTGCGGGGCCCGCTCCCCCGGCGCGCGCGCCGCGCGGGCGACCGGAGCTGGACGGTCGAGCTGCGCTCGGCCCGCCCCTTCGACCCCGAGCGGCTGCTGCGCCGCATCGAGGACCTGGGCACGGGGCGGGTCCGGTCGCGCGGGGTGTTCCACGTCGCGAACCGCCCGGACTCGCTGTGCGCGTGGGACGGCGCGGGCGGCCAGCTCTGCATCGGCACGCTCGGCACGTGGGACGACGCGACCACCGCCGAGGGGCGGCCCGTCGAGCCGCACACGCGCGTGGTGGTCGTCGGCGCGACGCCGCCGGAGGGCGAGCCGGGCGAGGACGTGCGCGAGCGGGTCCTCGACGCGTTCCGCGACGTGCTCGCGACGCGGGACGAGCTGGCCGACGGCGGGCTGCGCTGGCTGGGGCGCACCGACGTCCTCGCACCCTGGCTCGGCGCGCGCACGGACGCCGTCTGAGATCGGGGCGCTGCCACCGGGACGCGAGGGCGCGTGCCGGAAGGACGGAAACCCCCCGGAGACGGGAGAACCGGTGGCGATCCGCCGCGAGAGCTCCCCCCAGCGAAGCTCTCGTCGCGGACCGCCACCGGTCCAGGTGTGTCGCCACGTGACCCGTCGTGGCGACGTCCCCCACCAGTGCAAGAGCACCAGGGCGCCCGTTCGTGACGCGCGTTGCCAGTGATGTGGATCACAGTACGACCGGAAGCGCACCGGCGCGCGCCGACGTGACCCGCCTCACCTGCGGGTTCGCGTCATGGCCCGTGCCCGGACGAGTCCTCTCGTGTGGACCTCCTGGACGCACGCCCAGATCGCCGGGCGCGCGCTCGACCACCGAACGAAGGACGCACTGGTGCACCACGGCACGCGACGGCTCGGCACACGACGGCACGACAGGCGACGACACACCTGGCGACGGCTGTGGGCGGCGGCCCTCGCGGTCACGCTCGCCGCGCCCCTCGCCCTCGCCGGGGCCGCGACCGCCACGGCGGCGGACGGCGACCCGCAGTACCTCGAGGTCAGCAAGCGGGTCGACCACAAGACCCTCTCCCCCGGCGACGTCTTCACGTACAGCGTCGGGGTCACGTGCTCCGAGACGACGTGCGTCGACGCCCTCCTCACCGACGCGCTCCCCGCCGAGCTCGCGGGCTACGAGCTCCAGGCCGTGCGCACCACGACCGGTCCCGTGCACGAGGTGTCGTGGACCGAGGCCGGCCAGCCCGTGGGCCGGCCCGCCGTCGTCGGCGCCGCGACCGCCGTCCACGTCGCGTTCCGCGACGAGACCCCCGCGGGCGTCGGCCTGACGCCGGGGGCGACGTTCACCCTGACCCTGACGCTCCAGGTGCCCGACGACGCCCGGCCCGGCGAGACGGACATCGTCAACACCGCCACGACCACCGCGGCGAACTCCGCTCCGGACAGCGCCAGCGCGACCGTGCACCTGAGCGTCCCCGTCGAGACGGGCGTCGACCTCGCGAAGTCGTGGGACCCGGCGGCACGGACCTTCGAGGCGGGCGCGCCGTCGACGGTCACGCTCACGGCGACCAACACCTCGAACGTGCCGGTGGGCACGCTCGTCGTCACCGAGCCGCAGGCGTCGGCCGACGGCGCGGGCGCGCTCGACGCGACCAACCCGTTCACGCTCGCCGACCTCACGGCGCTCGCCGCCGACCCGCTGCCCGAGGGCGCGACGAGCGTCCAGGTCGACGCCTACGTGCGCTCCGACGCGGGCTCGTGGTCCTGGGTCACGGGCACCCCCGCCCCCGGCGCAGCCCTCCCCGCCGGTGTGGACCCGACCGCCGTCGGCGGCCTCCGGCTGACCTACGCCGGCGAGATCGTCCCCGGGGCGACCGCCACGGCGCGCCTCGACCTCACGCAGCGCGCGACGGACCGGGACGGTGCCGACCTGTCGGCCGCGACTCACGTCGTCGACAACGTCGCGACGGCCACCGCCACCGCCGAGGGTCGTGACCCCGTGACGGACACCGCGACGGCCCAGCACCGCGTCACGCCCGCGACCGTCGGCGTCGACGTCGTCAAGGACATCACCCCCGACCGCATCTCCGCGGGCGAGACGGCCACGGCCACCATCACGGCGACGAGCACGTCCGACGTCCCCGTCCGTACTCTCACCGTCACCGACCGCGACTACTTCACCGACGGCGTCGTGCTCGGCGGCTTCAGCACGTTCTCGTGGCCCGAGGGCGCCGAGTCCGCCGACCTCGTGCTCCACCGCGCGGACGGCTCCACCACGACGGTCATCCTGGCCCCCGGCGAGACGCCCGACGTCCCCGGCACCGACGTGACGGGCTTCGAAGTGACGTTCACCGGGGCGATCGCGCCGCGCGCCGCCGCGACGCTCGTCCTCGACGTCGTCACCACCGAGGACGCCGCGGGCGACGCCGCCTCGCGCGCCACCCGCAACACCGCGAGCGCCGAGGTCGTCGCCCCGAACGGGCAGACCGCGACCGACGAGGCGAGCGACACGCTCGAGCTCGTCCGGCCCGCGCTCGACGCGACGCTCGACAAGACGGTCCGGCCGGGCACCGCCGTCGAGCCGGGCGCGCGGGTCGTCGCCGGCCTCGCCGCGCGGGTCGTCGGGACGTCCGAGTACGTCAGCCCTCGGACGTTCGTCGTCGAGGACGTCTGGGCCGGCGGCGCGGGCGAGTTCTGGGACGCGTTCGACCTGGCCGGCGTCGCGCCGACCCAGGTGCCGTCCGGTGCGTCGCTGACCGTGGAGGCGATCGGCCCCGACGGCTCGGCTCTGCGCGTGGCGGCGTTCCCCGCCCAGGAGGACCCGTTCCTCGCGGAGCTCACGGCGGACGACCTGGCTGCGGCGCTCCCCGCGGGCGTCTCGCCGTCGGACCTCACGGGCGTCCGGTTCGTGCTCGAGTCGGCCACGGGCCTGCCCGTCGACACGAGCTTCACGCCGTACGTCGTCGCGCAGGCGCGCGGCACGCTGCGCTCCGGCGGTGACGTGACCGCGCGGCCCGACGAGCCGACCGCGTTCGTGAACACGGCGACGGTGCGGGCCGAGGGCGTGACCCGCGGCGGCACCACGCTCATCGACGACGCCGAGGACACCGCGACGGCGCGCGTCGTCACCCGCGAGGGCACGGGCCCGGTCGGGATCGACAAGTCCTGGCTGCAGAGCACGGTCCCGTCCCAGTCGGGCGAGCAGCGCAGCACGGCGCTGGACTGGCGCGTCCGCGAGGGCTTCTCGTCGGTGACGATCAGCGACCCGGCGGGAGACCCCGCCGACGTCGCCGGCACCGTCTTCGACGCGTTCGACCTGGTGCGCGTCGCGCCGGTCGACGCGAGCGACGTGCCCTTCAGCACCGGCTGGTACCTGCGCTACGACACCGTGACCGCGGTCGAGCTCTTCGTCGACGGCACGTGGACCGCCGTCGCGCCCCCGGCCGGGGGCTGGGTGCAGGACGGCCGGTTCGTCGGCCACACGCTGACCGGCGAGCAGCGCGCCACGGCCACCGGCGTGCGGCTCGTCCTGGCGGAGGACGTCGCCGCCCGCGAGGCCGCCCGGCAGCCGGGCGCCGCGCTCGACCCGTACGCGCCGCGGCCCGGCGCGGGCGTCGCCGCGAGCAGCAGCGACCGCCGCTTCGTGCTCGACTGGCAGGTGCGCTCCACGACCCGCTCGACCGGTGCGTGGGTGACGCAGGAGAGCGCCCTCAACGCCGACGTCCCGGGCAGCGTCGTCAACACGGCGAGCATCGAGGCGGTCCCTGCCGCGGGCGGCGACCCCGTCCGCGACACCGACTCCGCGACCGTCTCGCTCGTCGACCACGCGCCTGGCGTCGCGGTGACGAAGTCCGTGACCCCGACGCAGGCCGTCCACGTCCCCCGCGAGGGCTCGGACGCGCCGCAGCCCACGGCGACGTTCACGATCCAGGCGCGGAGCACGTCCGTCTCGCGCGCGTCCTTCGTCCGCATCACCGACCCCGCCGCGTGCTCCGAGACGGCGAGCGGCGTGGCGGGCTGCGAGGTGCCCGGCACGGCCGAGGCCGCCGTCGGCGACCCGTTCACGGCCGACGTGGACTGGCTGGCGCCCGACGGCGCGGCCAGCGCGTTCGACCGCTACGACGTCACCGGCGTGCGGGTCGACGCGGGCCTCGGGCACGAGGTCGACCTCGCGGAGAGCACGGCGTGGGTCCTGCACCGCACGGCGGACGGCGAGCACGCGAGCGAGCGCACGACGGTCGCCGACCTCGTGGCGTGGGGGCCCGAGCGCCTCGCCGACGTCGTCGGCGTGAGCGTGACGTTCCAGGGCAGCGACCCCGCGGCCACCGGGGGGACGATCTCCGCGGCGAACCGCCTCACGCTCACCCTCGACACGGTCCTGCGCACGCACGTGCGCAGCACGGGCGAGCCGATCGCGCTGCGGGCGGGCCAGACCACCGAGGTCCCGAACCGCGCGTTCGCGCAGTCGTCCGACCCGGTGCTCGCGCCCGGCACGGCGACGGGCGACCTCGACGACGTGCGCGTCGTGCTCACGGGCGGCGACATCGACGTGGCGCCGACCAAGTCCGTGTCTCCCGCGGCGCTCACCGAGCCGTCGCGCCGCACGCCGGTGACCGTCACGCTCGGCGCGTCCTCCGGCACCCGGCCCGTGAGCACGCTCGCGCCGGCCACGGTCTGGCTGCGCGACGACGTCGCGTCGTCCCCGGAGTTCTGGGACACGTTCAGCTTCACCGGGCTCGGTGCGCTCACCGCACCGCACGGCGCCGACCGCGTCGCGGTCGACGTCTACGGGCCCTTCGGCACGGACGGCGCGCTCGCCTGGGCGCAGGGTGCACCGGCTGCCGTGGACGCACCGGTGGTCCCCGTGGGAGCCGAGGCGTACCCCGACGTCCAGGGCGTGCGCATCACCTTCTCGCGCGCCGACGGCGGCTTCTTCAGCCCGGACGTCCCCGCGCCGGCCTGGGACGCCCGGGCCGCGTTCACGGTCGTGCTGCGCGACACCTCCCGGTCCTCGGGCGACCCGGTCGTCCTGGACGGGTCCGTCGACAACACCGTGACGGTGCGCAGCGAGCGCCTGGACGGCGAGGCGTCGGCCGAGCGCAGCACGAGCGCGACCGTCTCCCTGTCTCCCGGGACACGCGAGCTCGCGGTCCGCAAGGTCGCCAACGAGGGGAGCCGGACGGTCTCGGTCGGCGCAGCCGTCCCGTGGGACCTGTCGTTCACCAACACGGGCACGGGCTACCTCACGCTCACCGAGCTGCGCGACACCCTGCCGACCACGCTCGTGCACCCGGGCGACCCGGCGCCGTCGTACGCGACGTCCGAGGGCGGGCTGCTGTCCACGGACGTCACGCTCGCCGTCGACGGCCGGGACCTGGTCCTCACCTGGCCCGAGGACGGCCGCGTCATGGCACCGGGCGAGACGTTCCGCGTGCGGCTGTTCCTCGAGCTCCAGCCGGGGCTCGCCTCGGGCCAGCGCGCGACGAACCAGATGACGGTACGGACCGACGAGGCGCTCGACACCTGCTCGGGCCTCGACGGTGCCGCGACGACCCCGGCCTGGGGCAGCGACCCGCGCACGTGCGGGACGACGGACTTCGTCGCCCCCGTCGACGGGCCGAACCTCTACAGCGTCAAGGGCGTGCGGGGTGCGGTGGACGGTGCGACGAACCCGTCCGCCCCGGGCACCGCGTGCCGTCCGACGCTCGAGGCGGCCGGCGGCGCCTGGTACCGCACGCCGTGCGTCGCGAACAGCGTCGTCGGCGGGACGGACGACTGGGTCCTGCACGTCGTCAACGCGGGCACGACCCCGGTCGAGGAGATGGTCCTGTTCGAGCAGCTCCCCACCGCGGGCGACCGCATGCTCCTGACCGGCGCGTCGCGCGGGTCGACCTACCGCCCCGTCCTCACCGGCATGCCGGGCCTCACGGCACCCGACGGCACGACCACCGTCGTCGAGGTGACGACGAGCCCGGACGTGTGCGCGGGCACGTGGCGCGACCTCACGACGCAGGCGGTGTGCGAGCAGAACGGCGAGACGTGGGCCCCCGCCGACGACGCGACCGACTGGTCCGCCGTGACGGGTCTGCGCGTCTCGCTCGACTTCCGCACGACCGCGAGCGGACGCCTCGACAGCGGTGAGGTCGTCGACGTCACCTACTCGACGGTCAACCGCATGGCGTCCGACGCGACGCCGGGCGGGGTCGCGCCCGTCGCCCCGTCGGGCCCGGACGTGGCGTGGAACCAGTTCGGCGTCAAGTGGCGCTACACGGGCGAGGCGACGTTCGAGCGGTTCGCGCCGAGCCAGGTCGGCGTCGCGCTCCCGACGGGCGCCCTCCGCGTCGACAAGCAGGTCACCGGCGACGCCGCGGGCTACGCGCCCGGCGCCTACCCGGTCGACGTCGTGTGCACCGTCGACGGCGTGACGCTCGACCTCGGTGACGCGGCACGGCTCTCCCTGACCGTCGAGGGCGGGCTCACGGCCCGCGTCGACGGCCTCCCGGTGGGGGCGGAGTGCACCGTGTCCGAGCGCGGCGCCCTCGGCGAGCACGGCGAGACGACGCGCGACGGTTCGCCGGCGACCGTCGCGGTCGACGTCGCGACGTCCCCGGAGTCCGACGTGCCGGCCACCCAGGTCGTCACGGTCGGCAACGACTACGCGTTCTCGGGCCTGTCCGTCACCAAGCAGGTCGACACCGAGGCCACGCAGGAGGAGCTGGGGCCGTTCGACTTCACCCTCGTCTGCACGGCGGCCACCGGAGCGCCCGTCACGTTCGACGCCGCCGGCTCGACCGAGCTGCGGTTCACGATCGGGGCCGGGGAGACCTTCACCGCGCCGGAGGGCACGATCCCGGCACGCGCCACGTGCGTCGTCACCGAGACGACCACGGACGCGCCGCAGCGCGTCGTCGTCACGGGCGACGGCGTGACCGACCACGGGGACGGGAGCGCGGACGTGCTCGTCGGCACGACCCCGGCCGAGGTCGTCGTCCACAACGGGTACGACGCGGGCGTCGTCCGCGTGACCAAGGAGGTCGACGGGGCGGGTGCCGCCGCGTACGGCGTCGGGCCGTTCGGGTTCGACGTCGTCTGCACGCGGGACGGACGCACGGTGCTGGAGGAGTCGTTCGACCTCGACGCGGGCGGCAGCCGGACCTTCGGGACGTTCGTCGCCGGGACGGAGTGCGTCGTCGAGGAGACGACGGCGGGCGGGGCGACGCGCTCGACGCTCGCCCCGGCCGACGGGCGGGTCGTCGTGGACGGTCCTGCCGAGGCGGGCACGGTGTCGGAGGCCGTCGTCACGGCGACGAACACGTTCGACGTCGCGGACCTCGAGGTCGTCAAGACCGTCGAGGGCGCGGGCGCCGAGCTCTGGGGCGCCGGCCCGTTCGAGGCCCAGGCCGTGTGCACCTGGGACGTCGACGGCGAGACGCGCACCCTCGCGCTCCCGGCCGAGGGCCGCCTGGCCCTCACGGCCGCGGGCGGCTACCGCGCCGCCGTGCGCGACCTGCCCGTCGGGGCGGGGTGCGTCGTGACCGAGACGCGCACGGGCGGGGCGAACGCCACCGCCATCAGCGCGGACGGCGCCGTCGTGGTGGGTGGTGACGAGCCCGCGGTCGTGACGCTGACGAACACGTTCGACGTGGCGTCGCTGGACGTCACCAAGCGGGTCGAGGGCGCGGTCGACGCGCCGGGCGCCGAGGGGCCGTTCACGGTCCGCCTGGCCTGCACGCGCGAGGTCGACGGCGAGACGGTCGCCCTCGACGTGCCCGGGGGCGGCGTGCGCCACCTCGGCGCGGACGAGACGGTCACGTACGCCGACCTCCCCCTCGACGCGTCCTGCGCCGTCGAGGAGTCGGCGACCGGCGGGGCCGCCGCCACGCAGGTCGCGGTGACCACGCCGGGCGAGCCCGGGACGACGGTCGACGGCGCGTCGGCGGACCTCACGGTCCGGCCGGGTGCGGCGGTCGTCGTGACGAACACGTTCGACGCACCTGCCGGGACGCCCGGCGGCACGACGGACGGCGCCGGGAACGGGCTGGCGACGACGGGCGCACGTCTCGGGGCGGTGGCCGCGCTCGCGCTGCTCCTCGCCCTCGGCGGCGCGGCGCTCGTGCTCGCGCGACGGCGCAGGGGCCCCGTCGCCTGACGCGGCCGCTCCGTCGCCGCCCTGCGCTCGACCGGAACATCGGCGACGACGTGGGGCGCTACCACGGGCGGACGGGTACCGAACAGATGCTCTGCACCGACGACGTTCGCCGCATGGTCGGCCGACCGCACCCTGCGGGTGCCGACCAAGGAACTGCCGCGCGGTAGGTATCGACGCGGGTTATCGCTGGTAGTCTGCAAAGTATGACTGCTGCGACCACCACGTTGAAGGTCCGGGTGAGCACCCGAGACAAGCTGCGGGAGTACGCCGCCGGCCAGGCGGTCACGCTCGACGTCGCGATCGACCGCTTGCTGGCGGAGCACGCCGAGCGCGAGTTCTGGGCGGCGATGGCCAAGCTTGCCCCGCACGAGTACCAGGCCCAGATGCAGGCCGAGGGCCAGTGGCCCGCGGACGACGACTACGGATTGGAGGACCGTATGGCGACTTCTCTACCGTCGGCGCACTCCGCGCCGGCACCGACGCCCAAGGACAGCTGATGCCCTCCTCTCTCCCCCGTCCCGACCAGATCACCCAGGGCCAGATCGTCTGGCTGAGCATGGACCCGACCCAGGGTCGTGAGCAGGCCAAGCACCGCCCGCACCTGGTGCTGTCCCTGCCCTTGACCCACCGCGCGACGCAGATCCTGACCGGAGTGCCGCTGACGTCCACCGACCGTGGGTGGCCGATGCACGTGCAGTGGTCCCCCGGCTCGTTCGCGATGTGCGAGCAGGTGCGCTCGTTCGCCTACCAGCGCATCACCAAGGTCGAGCCCGACGTCCACGACGTGTCCGCGATCCTGCGGACCGTGGACATGCTGTGGGGTCGCGGCATGCCGTGACGACGTGACCTGACCGAGCGGGCCAGGGCCCCGGCCATTCGGCCGGGGCCCTTCTCGTGTGCGGCGACGTCAAGGGGGCCGCTTTCCCCCACGCCTGGCATCCTTCAGACGCGGACCAGCCGCATGGCATGGGGATCGAAAAACAGTGACGCCGGCCATCCAGCCAGACCACGAGCTCGCTATCGAGGACGACGCCGGGGTCGGGCGGGCTTCGAGAGCAGCGCCGTGGGCGAGGCGTACCTCACGCCCGGAACCGCGTCATGATCGCGGCCCTGGAGCGTCTTCCTCCCTGAGGGCCGCCGGACGGAGGCGGCCGGGACGGGAGCGGCGTGCACACGCAGGACCTGACGGAGCTCGGCGACGAGCAGCTCGCCGACGCGGTGCGCGCGGGCCGCGCGGAGGCGTTCGCCGTGCTCTGGGAGCGGCACGCGGCTGCCGGGCGCTCGGCGGCCCGCCGCCTCACGGCGACGTACGACCCGGACGACCTCGTCCAGGAGGCGTACCTGCGCGTGCTCGGCGCGCTGCAGTCCGGCCACGGGCCGACCGGCCCGTTCCGGCCCTACCTCTACACGACGCTGCGCAGCGTCGCGGCGAGCTGGGCTCGCACGCCGGACCCGACGCCCGTCGAGGACGTGCCCGAGGTCGTCGACCCGCGCGACCTGTCGACCGAGGTCCTCGAGCGCTCGGTGACGGTCCGCGCGTTCCGCCGCCTGCCGGAGCGGTGGCAGGCCGTGCTCTGGTACACCGAGGTCGAGGGGATGGAGCCGCGCGAGGCGGCGCCGCTGCTCGGGCTCTCGGCGAGCGCGACCGCCGCGCTCTCCTACCGCGCCCGCGAGGGCCTGCGCCGCGAGTGGCTCCAGGCCCACGTGAGCAGCGACGCGGTGGCCCCCGAGTGCCGCTGGACGGTCGAACGCCTGGGCGACCGCGCGCGCGGGTCGCTGTCGCGCGCCGCGCAGGACCGCGTCGAGGAGCACCTCACCGGGTGCCTGTCGTGCTCGATCCTCGCGGAGGAGGTCGACGACGTCGCCTCGCGCCTGCGCATCGTCCTCCTGCCGCTCGTCCTCGGCGTCCCGGCCGCGGTCGACGCCGCCACGGGCGCGCTCGCGGCGACGGCCGCCGCGCCCGGCACGACGGGCCCGGCGACCGGCGCCACGACGGGCCCGGCGACCGGCGCGACCGGGGGCGGGCCCGCCTGGCCGGCGCCCGGCACCGGGGCGAGAGCCGCCGCCCCGGGGGCCGCGGTCCCCGGTGTCCTGGTCGGCGCGCTCGCCGCGGTGGTCGTGGCGGCCGTCGTCGGCGTGCTGGCCGTGGCGCGGCCGTGGTCCGCCGCCGAGCCGCCCGCCGCAGCCGGGCACCAGTCGTCCGCACCCGGTCTCGCCGCGCCGCTCCCCGTCCTGCCGGACGGCGACCCGGCGGAGAACGGCGCGGACGACGTGCCGCTCGCGACCGAGCCGGACGCCCCCGGCGGGGCGGGCGACCGCCCCGAGCCGCCCGCCGCAGGCGTCGACGCCCCGCCCGCCTCCCGTCCGGACGGGCAGGACGCGCCCGGAGCCGGCGAGACCGTGCCCGAGCCGGCCCCGCCGTCGGTCGAGCCGGCCACGCCGGCCCCGCCGGAGCCCGAGCAGCCCGGTCCGGAGCAACCCGCGCCCGAAGAGCCCGGGCCCGAGGAACCCGCGCCTCCGGCACCCGTCGTCGACGAGGCGCCCCCGGCCGGGACGCTCACCGTCTACCCCGCCCTGCGCGGCAGCGGGGAGCCCGGGGCGCGCGTGCGGGCGCTCGACGCGACGGGAGCGGTCGTCGGCACGACGACCGCCGCCGCCGACGGCCGCTGGGCGCTCGTCGCGACCGGGCTCGGTGCCGCCGGGGAGCACGTGCTCGACGTCGTCCAAGACGTCGACGACGTCGTCTCCGCGTCCGCCGCGCCGCTCGGCCCCTACGTGTTCGACCTCCCGCGCGTGCTGTCGCCGGGCCCCGGCGAGACCGTCCTCGGCGCGCGCGAGACCGCGCCGTGGGAGGACCCGCGCTTCTCCGTCCTCGTGACCTTCGCGGGCGCCGCGGGCCTGGTCGTCGAGGCGTTCGTCGACGGACGCTCGACCGGCAACCTCCACGAGCTCGGCGACGAGCCCGCGGTGCGCCAGGTGCACGGCCTCGCGCCCGGGCCGCACACGTTCGGGATCCGGTTCGTCGAGCCGGCGTCGGACGCCGCCGGGTTCGGGCCGACCGTGAGCGTCGGCTTCACCGTCGCGGGCCCCTGAGCACGGGACCCGCGACGGCTGCGGGCGTCACCCCCGCACGCGCCGCCGGGACCACGCCCCGCCCGCGACGCCGACGACGCCCGCCCCGAGCACGACCGCCCCGACGAGCGGGCCGGTCGGCGTCGGGGAAGCGCCCGGCGCGACGGGCGCGGGTGCGAGCGACGCCGCCGTCGCGACGAACGTGGGTGCCGGACGGGCGCCCGCCGGGTCGGTGTCCGTCCACGCGTACGACGCCCCGGACGGGCACTCCTGCACCGCCGGGAAGACGAACGCCTGCCCAGGCTCGCCCGTCACGCGGACGTCGAGCGTGAAGGCCGCGCGCTCGCCGTCGGGCACGGGCGCGCCCGCCCACGCGACGGCGTCGTCCGTCACCTCGGCGATCCAGCCGGCCGGCTGGCCCGCGTCCAGCGCCTCGACACCCGCGGGCAGGGTGACGCGCAGGGCGTCGGTGGGCTCGCCGTCGCACCCGTGGTCGAACGTGAACGTGAGCCGCGACGTGCCGTCGCCGCGCGGCTCGACCGTCTCGATGAGCACGTGCGCGGCCGCGGGTGCGACCGTGAGCAGGGCGAGCGCCCCGGCGGCGGCCAGGGCGAGGAGGGCGCGCGCACCGCGGTGCGGCCCGGGCGGCCGTCGGTCGGGGGTCATGAGGTCACCTCCACGGGGATGCGGACGATCGGGTTCTCGTACTTGGACGTCCGCACGCTCACCTCGAGCGTCCAGGAGCCGGGCATCGGCAGGTCGAGCGCCGCCTCGTACGCGCCCGGCCCCGTGCGCGTGAGCGGCCGCGAGAACGGGCCGAGCGCCGGGTCGGCGAGCGTCGTCGCCAGCTCCGGCACCGCGACCGGCTCGAACGGCGCCCCGTCGGCGTCGAGCAGCTCGATCTCGAGCGCGTTGACGCCCACGCGCCCCGGCGTGACGCGCGCGCGGAGCGTCCCGTCCCCGAGCTCCTCGACCACCTCGACGCCGGAGGTCGCGGCGCCCTCCGCGGACGGCGCCGCCGGGACGACCGGGCTGCGCGAGACGAGCACGCCCGTCGCGGCGAGCACGAGCACGAGCAGCGCGGCCTCGACCGCGACGGTCCGGCCGAGCCGACGGCGCGCCGTCGTCGCGGTCGTGCCGCCCGCCGCACCGGCACCTCCGGGCCCGGCGACCTCGGGGACGAGCCGGTACCGGTTCCACGCCGCGATGCCGACGAGCACGAGCGCGACGCCGACCTTGACGAGCAGCGTCCGGCCGTACGTCGTCGAGACGAGCGCGTCGAGGGTCCCGAGGATGCGCCACCCGAGGACGGTCCCGGTGACCGCGAGCGCGAGGACGACCCACGCGCCGAGCGCGGAGAACCGCGCCACGGTCACACCCGCGCGGCGGGCGTCCACGTGGGCGGACGGCGCGAGCACGAGCGCGAGCCCGACGACGCCGCCGAGCCACACCGCCCCGGCCGCGACGTGCAGCGCGTCCGCCGTGACGACGAGCCACGCCGGCCCGAAGGTCCGCGTGTGGCCCACGAGCACGAGCGAGCCCAGCGCGAGCGCGGCGGCGCCGAGCACGGTCCCCGCGGGCCACGCGGCCCGGGTCTCGCGCGCGGCCCGGGGCGCGAGCAGCGTCGCGACGACGAGCCCCGCGAGCCCGAGCCCGCCCGCCACGGTGGTGTCGGAGGCGAGGCCCGCGGCCCACGTCGCCGGGTCCGCGAGCGCGCCCAGCCCGCCGCCCGCCTGCCAGGCGGGCGTGAGCGGGACCGCGAGCACGGTCCCGACGGCCGCGACGCCAAGCGCCCCGCGCCGGACGCGCTGGAGCCGCCGTCGCAGCACGGGAGCCGCGCCGGGCGAGACGTGCAGCACGAGGAGCTCGAACGCGACGAGCCCCGCGACGAGGAACGTCCCGGCGTAGACGGCGGCCTGGTCGAGCGCCCGGACGGCGACGAGCGCCGCCGTCGGCTCGGCCACGCGCGCCTCGACCGCGGTCGTGCTCGGCGCGCCGACGGAGAACGTGAACGCCCCCGCCACGGGGTGCGTGTCGAGCGACACGACGCGCCAGCTGACGACGTAGGTGCCGTCGCCGAGGGCCGTGCCGGGCGTGACGACGAGCGCGTCGTCGACCGCGGCGACGTCCACGTCGACGGGGGTGCCGTCGGCCGCGAGGACCGTCGTGCCGCCGGGGACGACCTGGACGGGCTCGTTGAAGGTGAGGGTCAGCGCGTCGGGCGGCGCGTCGAGGACGGTGCCGTCCTGCGGGTCGGTGCCCACGAGGACGGCGTGGGCCGCGGCCGGGCCGCTCGCGAGGATCGCGAGCAGGACCGCGGCCGCGGCACCGACGACGACGGCCACCGCCCGGCGCAGCGCCAGGGGGCGGCCCACGGGTCAGGCCCGCGGGCGCGAGCGCACGAACCCGAGCAGCCCGAGCACGAGGCCCGCCGCCGCGAGGACGAGCGCCGTCCACGTGACCGCGGGGGCCGGGCCGCTCGACGTGCTCGCGGCGGCCTCCGCCTCCTCGCCGTCCGCGGCGGCCGGCTCGGCGGTCGCGTCCGCCGCGGCGTCCTGGGTGCCGTGCGCGTCGCCGCCGGACGCGGCCGTCAGCTCGAACAGCGGGGCGGGCAGGTCGAGCTCCTCGCCGTCCTCGCCGTCCGCCGGGACCTGCACCCAGGCGCTCTCGCCCTCGGCGCACTCCTGCACCGTGGGGAAGACGAGCGTCTCGCCCGCCGCGTCGGGCAGCTTGAGCGACAGCACGAACGCGTCGCGGTAGCCGTCGGGCAGCGGCGCCTTCGCGGTGTACACGACCTCCGCGACGCGCTCGGTGTACTGGCCGCCGTGCCCGTCGTCCACGGGCTCGGCGAGGTCCTCCATGACCTTCACGACGTCCCAGCCGGGGTTGACCGTGGGGGTCACGGTGACGACCTGCTCGGGGACCTGGACGGAGACCTTCGTCGTCGGGGAGTCGCCGCAGCCGTGCGGGACGCCGAACGTCAGGAGGGCGTAGGAGCCCGCCTCGGTCGTGTCGGGCGTGACGGTGACGTGGGCGGACGCGGCGGCCGCGCCGGTCACGACGAGCCCGGTGGTCAGTGCGGCGGCGCCGACGGCGCGCAGGGTCTTTCGCATGGTGGTGCCTTTCGGGGAGAGGTGCGGGGAGAGGGGACGCTGCTCCGGCGGGCACGACGGCGCGCCGCGCCACGGGTCGGCGGAGCCGGCCGGCGGCGGGTAAGCGGTCGCGCGGGCGCGCGGGAGCGGGACGCCGCGAACTCCGTCGGGCGACGGCGTCCGCGGGGGCGTCCGGGAGAGGTCAGGCAGGAAGGGGCGGCCCGCGCCCGGGCGCGGCGCCGCGCACGAGCAGGTCGCGCACCGTCGGCAGCGCACCGACGGCGGGAGGGGCCGCGAGGACGACGACGGGCCGCGGGCGGCCGGGGACCCGGCGTCCTGCGAGCCACGTCCACAGGCGCCACAGCACGGCGTCGCCGTACCGCAGCACGAGCGCGACGGCGAGCGTCGCGACGGCGTGCGCGCCGAGCATCGCGAGCGGCGAGGAGGAGTGCGCGTGCGCGGCGGCGTCGGCCGGGGACAGCGCGGCGCAGCGGTCGAAGACGACGTGCAGCACGAGCTGGCCCGCGCCGAGCAGGCCGAGCAGCCGCGGCAGCCCGACCTCGCGCCGGGTGAGGGGTCGCACGGCCACGGCGGTGAGGACCGCGAGGACCCCGAGCGGGACCGCCCCGGGGTCGGTGCCCCCGGCGAGGCCGTGCGCGACGACGGACAGCCCGACGACCGCGGCGGCGAGCAGCAGCACCCGCACGCCGCGGAGCACCCCTGCTCCGGGCGACGTCACGGACGCACCCTAGCGGGAGAAGGGGCTCCGGCGGCAGGGGCCGGCGCCGCCCTCTCCGCGCGGGAGAGGGCGGCGTGCGCCGGCACGGTCAGCCCTGCGGGTCGTGCGGGGCGCCGTCGTCGGTGCCGGCGTCCGGGCCGGGGCCCCGACGGCGCAGCACGACCACGACGACGACCGCCGCGGCGACGACGAGCGCGCCGAGCCCCACGAGCACCGGCAGCAGCGACGAGGTGCCGTCGTCCGCGGTCTCGGTGGCGTCGGTGGTCGTGGTCGCGGAGGGCTCGGACGTGGTGCCGGTCGTCGGCTCCTCGGTCGCGGTCTCCTCCGGCGTCGCCGTGTCCGTCGCGGGGTCGTCCGTCGCGGGCGCCTCCGGCTGGGCTGCGACGGCGAACGCGAACGTGCCCTCGATCGGGTGCCCGTCGGACGAGACGACGCGCCACGCGACGGTGTACGTGTCGCCGCCGAGCGCGACGGCCGGGTCGAGCGCGTAGGTCGCGGTGCTGCCGTCGATCGTGGGCGCACCCTGCGTGACGACCGTGCCGGCCGAGTCGGAGACGACGACCTGCGGCTCGACGGGGAGCGGCTCGGTGTTGAACGTCAGCGTGATCGCCGCGGGCGGGGCCTCGAGCTGTGCGCCGTCGGCCGGGTCGGAGGTGAGGAGCCGGTCGTGCGCGGACGCCGGGCCGGCCGTGAGCGTCGTGACGGTCGCGGTGAGGCCGAGCGTCAGGGCCGCGGCGGCGAGGAGGGCGAGCAGGGCCGACAGCGGTCGGCGCAGGGAGAGGGTCATGAGGTTCTTCCGTCCGAGGCGCGGCCGGTGGCCGCACGGTGGTGCCCGGGGGCCCGGCCGTCGCCGGGTCGGCCTCGTCGGGTGCCGCGTCAGGACGCGGCGAGGGGGCGCAGCAGTGCTCCCGACGGACCGTGCGCCCGCGGCGGTCCGCGCGTCGGCGCCCGGAGCGACCGCCACACGCCGACGACGCGCACCGGGCGCGCGGGGACGACGCCGCGGCGGCCGAGGACCGCCGCACGGGCCGGGAGCGGGAGCGCGGCGCGCGGGGTCACCCAGGTGAGGAACCGCTCGAGCGCGCGCTCGCCGTGCGCCAGCACGAGGGCGAGCACGACCGTCGCGGCGGCGTGGGCGGCGACCATCCACGCGCCCGACGCCGCGAGGTGCTCCGGGTGCAGCGGGGACGCCGCGCCGTCGGCCGACGGCACCGCGCACACGACCGCGCCCGACGACGCCGCGAGGTGCGCAGCGTGCCCGGCTCCCCCGCCGACGGCGTGGCACGACCCCGGGGTCAGGACGGTGAGCGCCTGGTGGAGCGCGAGCTGCGCACCCCCGAGGAGCACGACGAGCCGGGCGGGCGTGAAGCGCAGGCGGGCGGCCGCCGTCGTGCCGGCGAGCGTGAACGCGGCGAGCGCCGCGAGGACCAGCGGGTCCGGGAGCGCGCCCCCGGCGACGCGGTGCGCGAGCGCCGTCAGCGCGAGCACGAGGGTCGCCACGAGCGCGGCGCGGGCGACGCGCAGCGGACCGACGACCGGGGAGGGCACGAGGACACCCTAGCGGGGCCGTCGCCACAGGCGCCCGAGCCGACGGCGTACGGCCGCGCGGGTGGACTCCGGGAACGACCGCCACGCGGGCCACGCGAACGCCACGGTCCACGCACCCGCACCGCCGAGGAGGACCGCGCCGGTCTCGACGTCGTCACCGGTCGCGGCGTGCTCGACGTCCGGGACCGCCATGACCGTGCCCGCGTCCTGCGGGTCCCGCAGGACGTCGAACGTCCCCGCGTACGGAGCCGGTGCCGGGTGCCACCCCGTCTCGCCGATCTCCTCGCCGTCGGCCCACGCCCCGACGAGGTACACCTCGGCGGGCCCGTGCGGCAGCTCGACGAGGGCGCGCACCGCGTCCACGTCCAGCGTGCTGCCGCGACCGACGGCGATCACGTGCACCTCCGCCCCGCTCGCCGTCGTGAGGACTCCGGTCTCGGCGAGCCTCTCGGCGACCCGCTGGTCGCCGCGGTCCGCTATGACGATCCCGGTGAGCACACCCGTCATGATCAGCCCGACGGTGAACGCACCACGGCTCCACCCCCACCGTGCACGGCGCCGACCACCCCACCGGTCTGACGGACGACGCCTCACCCGTCGGCCCGTGCGGCGCGCGGCACGGTCACGGGCGCTCGCCCGACGCGACGACGTGCATGCTGCGCCCCGCGCGCTCGGGGTACCGGCCGATCGCGGGGCCGGTGGGCAGGAGCCGGTCGAGCCCGACGATCACGAGCCCGAGCACGAGGAAGCCCGCCCCGTAGAGCACGACGTTGACGAGCAGCCCGGTCCAGCCGAGCGCGTCGAGGTCGACGAACCCGTACGGGTACTCGCTGCCGGGGCTGACGAACCCGCGGATCGTCGTGAACGCGAAGTACGCGAGCGGGTACAGGAGCCAGCGCGCGGCGTCGAGGCCGCGCAGGCGCCGGTGCGCGTCGAGCAGGAGGAAGTCGGCGACCACGGCGAGCGGGAGCACCTCGTGCTCGATCTGGCCGTCGGTGAGCCCGAGGAAGACGGCGGGCGCGCCCGGGTCCTCGGGCGCGAGCACGAGCCACGACACGAGGCCCGTGATCGCGGCGAACAGCGTCACGCCGCCCTTCAGCCACCCCGGCGGCTGCCGGCGGCGCAGGAGGGACGCGGCCCCCGCCCAGGCGAAGACGACCGCGATGAGGAAGCCCGTCTGGTTCGTGAAGTAGACGAGGCCCTCGATGTCCCCGTCGCGCCAGATCGCGCGCGTCCCGACGAGGGCGAGGACGACGAGGAACAGCCGGAACAGTCCGACGACGACGTGCATGCGGGCTCCTTCGCGCGCGGTGTGGCTCCGGTCGAGAGCCTAGTCCTCGCGGCCGGGGCACGACCGCCGTCGGGCACCGCCGCGCGCGTCGATGTCCGGGCACGCCGAAGGGCCGCGCACGAGGCGCGGCCCTCCGGTGGAGATCGTCACCCCCGCCGGCGCGAGGCGCCGGGCGGGAGCGGGATCAGAGTGCCTGGATGTTCGTCGCCTGCGGGCCCTTGGGGCCCTGCGTGACGTCGAAGGAGACGCTCTGGTTCTCCTCGAGCGAGCGGTAGCCGCTCGACTGGATCTCGCTGTAGTGGGCGAACACGTCCGCGGTGCCGTCGGAGGGGGCGATGAAGCCGAAGCCCTTCTCCGAGTTGAACCACTTCACGGTGCCTGTAGCCATGGTGTTTTCCTTCGTCGAGACGACCGGCCCACGTGCGCGGGTCCGGGTACCGCGCCCTGCAGGGCGCCGGCGGTTCGGGGTGTGGTCGCGGCGGGAGCCCGCCGGGCGACCGGGCGGGGCGCTCAGATGGCGCCGCGCGTGCTCCAGGGCGGCGACGACGGTCACGGGCCGCGTGAAGCGGTCGTGGACGTGGAAGCCGTCCGGGCGTCGGGTGACCATCCCGGCGTACTCGCCGTCGGCCGTCGCGACCCACAGGTCGTCGTCGGCGCGGCGCAGCACGAGGTCTGGTCCGGGCGTGCCCGCGGCCGCAGGAGCGGTCGCCGGGCGGTCGAGGATGGTGGAAGAAGTGATGTGTTTCTCTGCTCTCGCTCCGCGCGCTTCTGGGGCGGAGATCGTCGTCGGCAGCGTCTGCTGCCCGGCGCCCACGGTCGTGCTTCGATGCCGAGGACCGAAGATCGTCGCGAGACCCTGCTCGCGACCTGGGCGCAGCCCTCACGCTACACCATGGCGTGTGGCGGACGGTCGCCCCGGGCGATGATGGGGGCATGACGACCTCCTCCACCCCCGCCCGCACCGCCCCTCGCACCGCGCGCCGCAGCGTCGCCGTCGTGAACGGCTACGTCGTGCCCGTCGCGTCCGACCCGATCGAGAACGGGACCGTCCTCGTCGAGGACGGGGTCATCACCGCGGTCGGCGCGGACGTCGTCGTGCCCGACGGCGTCCCGACCCTCGACGCGCGCGGCCGCTGGGTGCTGCCCGGCTTCGTCGAGGCGCACGCCCACATGGGCGTCATGGAGGAGGCCGAGGGCTGGGCCGGCAACGACACGAACGAGATGACCGACCCGAACGGCGCGGCGCTGCGTGCGATCGACGCGATCAACGTCGAGGACGAGGGCTTCCGCGACGCGCTGGTCGGCGGCGTGACGAGCGCCGTCGTGAAGCCGGGCTCGGGCAACCCCATCGGCGGGCAGACCGTCGCGATCAAGACGTGGGGCGGCCGCACCGTCGACGAGCAGGTGATCCGCGAGGCGGTCTCCGTGAAGTCGGCGCTCGGCGAGAACCCCAAGCGCGTGTACGGGGACCAGAAGAAGACGCCCTCGACGCGCCTCGGCGTCGCGAAGGTCATCCGTGCCGCGTTCGTCGACGCGCAGAACTACGCCGCGCGGCGTGACGCGGCCGAGGCGAAGGGCGAGCCGTTCGACCGCGACCTCGCGAAGGAGACCCTCGCGCGCGTCCTCGCGGGCGAGCTGTACTGGGACCAGCACACGCACCGCGCCGACGACATCGCGACCGCGCTGCGCCTCGCGGACGAGTTCGGCTACCGGCTCGTCGTCAACCACGGCACCGACGGCGCGGCCGTCGCGGACGTCCTCGCCGAGCGCGACGTGCCGGTGATCTTCGGCCCGCTGTTCACGTCGCGCTCGAAGATCGAGCTGCGCAACCGCGACATCGCGAACCTCGGGGCGCTCGCCCGCGCGGGCGTGCGCGTCGCCATCACGACCGACCACCCCGTCGTGCCGATCAACTTCCTCGTTCACCAGGCGTCGCTCGCGGTCAAGGAGGGCCTCGACCGCGACACCGCGCTGCGCGCACTCACCGTGAACCCCGCGGCCTTCCTCGGTCTCGACGACCGCGTCGGCGCGCTCGCGCCGGGCCTCGACGGGGACGTCGTCGTGTGGTCGGGCGACCCGCTCGACGTGACGTCGCGCGCGGAGCACGTGCTGATCACCGGCACCGAGGTCTACACGTGGGACGCGACGGCCGCCGACGGGCGCGGCGCGGGCCGCGTCGTCGAGCGCGGCGAGCGCTTCCGGGCCTGACGCCGGCCCCGCTCGCCGGTCGCGCGCGGCGTCGCTAGCGTTCCCCCGAGGGCCGTCGCGCCCGCCGAGGGGGACGCCATGGCCCGGACCGCCACCTCGCAGCACCCCGCCCGGCCCGCCGCGGCGACCATCACGGCCACGTCGCTGGTCATGCTCAACGTCGCCGCGGTGGTCAGCCTGCGCGGCCTGCCCGCCGAGGCGGAGTACGGGCTCTCCTCCGCGTTCTACTACCTGCTCGCCGCCGTCTGCTTCCTCGCACCCGTCGCCGTCGTCGCGGCCGAGCTCGCGTCCACGTGGCCCGAGGAGGGCGGCATGTTCCGCTGGGTCGGCGAGGCGTTCGGGAGCAGGTGGGGCTTCCTCGCGATCGCGATGGTGTTCGTCGAGGGCTGCATCTGGTTCCCGACCGTCCTCACGTTCGCCGCCGTCACGCTCGCCTACACCGGGCCCGACGCGCGGTTCGACGAACGGGTCGCCGACGACCGGCTCTTCGTCCTCGCGATCGTGCTCGTCGTGTTCTGGGCCGCGACGCTCATCGCCCTGCGCGGCGCGTCCGCGTTCGCCCGCACCGCGCGCTGGGGCGGGATCGTCGGGACGCTCGTCCCCGCCGCGCTGCTCGTCGGGCTCGGTGCCGCCTACCTCCTCGGCGGCGAGCCGTCCCGGACCACGCTCTCCTGGGGCGCGTTCGTCCCGGACCTCACGCGCCTCGACAACATCGTGCTCGCCGCCGGGATCTTCCTCTTCTACGCGGGCATCGAGGTCAACGCGGTCCACGTGCGCGCGATCCGGCGGCCGGAGCGCACCTACCCGCTCGCGATCCTCGTCGCCGCGCTCGTGGCCGTCGTCGTGCTGACCCTCGGCACGCTGACGATCGCGGTCGTCGTGCCGCAGCAGGACATCAGCCTCACGACGAGCCTGCTCCAGGCGTTCGACCACCTGCTCGCCTGGGCGGGGATCAGCTGGGCCGGGCCGGTCGTCGCGGCGATGCTCGCCGTCGGCGTCCTCGCCGGCGTCACGACGTGGGTCGCCGGTCCCGCCACGGGCCTGCACGCCGTCGCGCGGGCGGGGTTCCTCCCGCGGTGGTTCCACCGGACGAACGACCGCGGCATGGCGACGAACATCCTCCTCGTCCAGGCGCTGGTCGTGACCGTGCTGTCGGTGCTGTTCGTCGTCATGCCCTCCGTGCAGTCCGCGTACCAGCTCCTCAGCCAGCTCACCGTGATCCTCTACCTCGTCGCCTACCTCCTGATGTTCGCCGCGGTCGTCGTGCTGCGCCGCACGCAGCCCGACCGGCCGCGCCCCTACCGGGTGCCGGGGGGCCGCGTCGGGGTCTGGGCGGTCGGCGGGCTCGGGTTCGTCGCGTCGCTGCTCGCGCTCGTCACGAGCTTCGCCCCGCCCGGCCAGGTCGCGGTCGGCAGCCCGACGACGTACGTCGTGCTGCTCGTCGCGCTCGCCCTCGTCTTCGTGGCCCTCCCGCTGCTCCTGTACCGCGCCCGCACACCGGCCTGGCGGGACGACTCGTCGACGTTCGCGCCCTTCACCTGGCAGTCCGCGGACGCCGCACCCGACCGGGGCGGTCCCGACCCGCCGGGGTGACGGGCGAGGTTCCCGTGGCGCGAACCCGCGCGGCGGCGGACCATCGGAACATGCCTACCCGACCCGCTCCCCGCCCTCGCAGCGCCGCGACCGGCCCGGTCGTCGGTCTCGTCGTCCTCGTCGGGGCGCTCGCCGCCTGCTCCGGCCCCGGCCCGGGCGACAAGGACGTCGAGTACGACTCGCTCGACGCGCTCCACCGCGCCGCCACGTCCGCCGGCCTCACGTGCCTGTCGTTCACGACCGAGAGCACGGACAGCGAGGACGTCGAGCTGGGCGCGTGCGACGACACGACGCTCCTCGCCGTGTTCGCCGACGGGATCGCCGAGGACGAGTTCCTCGCGCTCCTGCCGCGTCAGCCCACCGAGGAGGGCGAGGCCGCGCTCGCCGGGCCGAACTGGGTCGTGCTCGGCGACACCGGCGACCTGCTCGAGACCCAGGCGGGCATCGGCGGGCAGTTCCTCACCGACGAGTGACGCGGCGTCAGCCGCCGCCCGCCATCTGCCGCTGCGCGAACACGAGCCCGTACGGGAGCGCGGTCGCGGCCATGGCCCACGTGTGCGTCTGACCGGGCTCCTCGCGGAGCTCGACGGTCTGCCCCTGGTCCTCGAGGTCCTGCGCCATCCGCCGCACCGTGGTGAGCGCCTCCCGCGGCGCGTCCTGCCCGGAGTCGAGGAAGACCGGCATCGGGTGCGTGAACGTCATCGTGGGCAGGTACGTCGTCGGGGTGTTCGCGTCGATCTCCGCCTGCGTCGAGAGCATCGTCCGTTCCGGCCCGGGGCCCGGGTTCCCGTAGGGCTCGATCGCGAGGATCGCCCCGTACAGGTCGAGGTTCCGCAGACCCACGTTGAGCGCGCAGAACCCGCCGGACGACATGCCGCCGAGGACGCGGTGCTCGCGGTCCGCGACCGTCGGGTACGTCGCGTCGACGGTGTCGACGACGGTCGTCGTCAGGTACGTCTCGACCTGCTCGCCGCCCGTCGTCGAGTCGAGACACTCGGTGTCGAGCCCGCCCGGCCCCGTGCCGTTCACCGTGGGGGCGACGACGATCATCGGGTCGACGAGCCCGCGCCGGATGAGCACGTCCATCGTGCGCGGCACCCGCCCGGCGGCGAACCAGCTGCTCGGGTCGTCGGGCGACCCGTGGATGAGGTACACGACCGGGTAGCGGGTCGAGCCCTCGGGGTCGAACCCCGGCGGGAGGTACACCCAGGCGTCCTCGTCCGCGATCTGCTCGGCGGCCGTCCCCGGGATCGCGAGCGTCCGCACCTGGCCCCGGTGCGCGCCGCCCGGCGCGTCGGCCGACAGGTCGGCCAGACCCAGCGCGACGAGCTGCACCCGGGCGGCCCCCCACGTCGGGACGTAGCCGGAGTAGGCGTTGGCGCCGACCGCCAGGCCCAGCACGAGGGACAGCGCGCCGAGCGTCGCGAGGGACGCCGTCGCGACGCGTGAGCGCCACGGTCGGCGCGGGTCCTCGCCCCGGGCCCGCCGCGCGCGCCGCGCCCGGGCGCCGCGCCGTGCGCGCACCACGGCCCACGCCACCGCTCCCGCCCCGAGCACCGTCAGCACGACGGCGACCGGGTAGCTCGTCAGGTACGTCTCGGCGGGCTGCAGCTCGCGCAGCACGGCCGCGGGCAGGGCCGGGTCGGTGTCGGGGACGGGGAGGCCGGTCGCCACGGTCAGGACCGGCGCTGCGGCTTCACGAACGGGAAGGCGAGCGTCTCGCGGATCGACGCCCCGATGATCGTCATGTAGATGCGGTCGACACCGAGGCCGAGCCCGCCGGTGGGCGGCATCGCGAACTCGAGCGCCGAGAGGAAGTCCTCGTCGATCTCCATGGCCTCCGGGTCGCCCGCCGCCGCCAGGAGCGACTGCTGCGTGAACCGCTCACGCTGGTCGATCGGGTCGATGAGCTCCGAGTACGCGGTGCCGAGCTCGGCGCCGAACGCGACGAGGTCCCAGCGCTCCGCGAGGCGCGGGTCGCGGCGGTGCACACGGGTGAGCGGCGACGTCTCGACCGGGAAGTCGGTGTAGAACGTCGGCTCGACCGTCTGGCCCTCGACGAGGCGGTCGTACATCTCGTTGACCACCGCACCGTGCGTCTCGTCCTCGCCGACCTCGATGCCGAGCCGGGCGCACAGGGCGTGCAGCTCCGCGTCGGGGGTGTCCGGGGTGACCTCGGCGCCGACGGCGCGCGAGACGGCGTCGTGCACGGTGACGACGGGCCACTCGCCGTCGAGCCGGACCTCGCTGCCGTCGGGCCGGCGCGACACGGCGTCGCCGTGCACCGCGACCGCGGCCGCGACGACGAGCTCGCGCGTGAGGTGCCGCATCGTCGTGTAGTCGCCGAACGCCTGGTACGCCTCGAGCGACGTGAACTCGGGGTTGTGCGTCGCGTCGGCGCCCTCGTTGCGGAAGTTGCGGCCCAGCTCGAAGACGCGCTCGATGCCGCCGATCGCGAGCTGCTTGAGGAACAGCTCCGGGGCGATGCGCAGGTACAGGTCCATGTCGTACGCGTTGATGTGCGTGCGGAACGGCCGCGCGTTCGCGCCCCCGTGCACGCGCTGCAGGATCGGCGTCTCGACCTCGATGAAGCCGCGCTCGACGAGCGACGAGCGCAGCGAGTGCACGGCGGCGGAGCGACCGCGGAGCGTCACGGACGACCGCGTGTCGAGCGCGAGGTCGACGTGGCGCAGGCGCATGCGCGTCTCCGGGTCGGCGAGCCCGCGGAACTTGTCCGGCGGCGCCTTGAGCGACTTCGACGCCATGACCCACGACCCCGCGTGCACGGACAGCTCCCCCGTCCGGCTGCGCGCGACGGTCCCCGTGACGCTCACCTGGTCCGCGAGGTCGACGACGCGGCGCCAGAGCGCGAGGTCGGCGGCGCCGTCGGCGGTGAGCATCACCTGGCGCTCGTGGTTCTCCTCGCGCAGGACGGCGAAGACGACGCCCCCGAGGTCGCGGAGCCGCACGACGCGCCCCGAGACGGACACCTCGTGCCCGAGCAGCAGGTCGTCGACGTCGGCGAGCCGGTGCGTGCGCGGCACGGCCACGGGGTACGCGGGCATGCCGGCCGCCGCGAGCACGTCGAGCTTGGCGCGGCGGGCGCGCTCCTGGTCGGTGAGCCGCCGGGTCGGCACGTCGAGCGCGAGCAGCGCGTCCTCCTGCTCGCGCACGGCGGCACCGAGCGCGGCGTCGGCCGTCGCGACCTGCTGGCTCCCGGTGCCGCCGCGCGCGCCGGGCCACTGCGGCACGAAGCCCTCGGCCTGCCCCGCCGCGAGCGACACGGACGTGAGCTGCGCGGGGGCGGCGTAGCAGAGGTAGCGCGTGCGCCAGCGCGGCTCGTACTTCTGGTTCGAGCGGTACAGCTGGTCGAGCTGCCACCAGCGCGACGCCGTGAGGACGAGGCGGCGCAGGAAGCGCTGGAAGGGGCTCGCCGCGACCGACTCGCCCTGCTCGATCAGGCCGCGGAACATCGCGAAGTTGAGCGAGACCCGGTCGATCGCCATGCCCGCGCCCTCGCTCGCGAGCGTCGAGATCATGAGCTCCGTGACGCCCGGCACCGCGTCGGGAGACCGACGCATGTAGTCGAGCGAGACCCCCTTGCGGCCCCACGGGACGAACGTGAGCAGGCCGCGCGGCGCGCCGTCGCGGTCGTGCGCGGTGACGACGAGCACGCGCGGGTCGCGCGGGCTGCCGAGGCGCTCCAAGGCCATCGAGAAGCCGCGCTCGTCCTCGCCGTGCCGCCACGCGTCGGCGGCCTGCGCGAGCGCCGCGAGCTCGTCCGCCGGGATCTCGCGCTGCCGCCGCAGGCGCACGGTGTACCCCTCGCGCTGGGGCCGCGCGACGGCGTGCCGCACGGGCCGCATCGACGGCGACGCGAGGTCGAAGGACCGCGTCTCGACGATCGCCTCGTCACCCATCGTGAGGACGGCGAGCCCGGCGTCGCGGTAGGCCCGCGCGCCCTTCTCGCTCGCCGAGAGCACGCCGGGCGCCCACCCGTGGCGCCGCGCGTACGCGAGCGTGCGCTCGATCGCGTCGGGCCACGACGCCGGGTCCCCGAGCGGGTCGCCCGCGGCGAGCAGCACGCCGCTCACCACGCGGTACGACACGGCGGCGCGGCCGTCGCCGGAGAAGATCGCGTCGCGGTCGTCGCGCGTCGCGAAGTACTCGAGCGAGTCGTCGCTCGGGTGCTCCAGGAGCAGACGGCGCACGGCGAGCTCCTCGTCCGGGGTGCGTGCGGCGTCGCGCGGGCCGGTCCGCAGGAACACGAGCACCGCGAGCAGCAGCGCGGCGCCCGCGAGCAGGCCGCCGACGAGCGCGAGCCAGCCCGGCGCGCCGCCGTCGATGGCGAACGGCTCCTCGTGCGGCGACAGCCCGACCGAGACGCTCAGGGCCCACCCGAGCCGCGCCGACTGGTCGTCGAGGCTCGACGGCACGACCTGGAGCAGCGCCCACACGACGCCGGTCGCGACGGCGAGGCCGAGCACGAGGACGAGCGCCGCCGTCCACCACGCACCCCGGGCGATGCGGGCGGGGAACGCGTGGCGCGCGGCGACGAGCACCACGACGAGCACGAGCCCGACGAGCCCGCCCGCGTACGCCGTCCAGTGCACGTCGTCGAGCACACCGGCCGCCGGGTCGATCCGGTCGAGCACGATCGCGAGCAGCATGACGAGCGCGGACGGGAGCTGCCAGACGAGGACCACGAACCACAGCGCGGCGCGGCGCCGGCGCAGGAAGCCGCTCGCGACGAGCCCGACCACGACCGCGGAGAAGAGCGACGGGTACGACGGCACGTTCGTGACCGACAGGACCTCGGCGACCGGGCGCTCGGCGTGGTGCGCGACGGGACGGAGGATCAGCGCGACGAGGAGCCACACCGCGTAGACCTCGAGGATCCGGCCGCCCCAGCGCGCGACCGTCTCCGCCCAGGGCGACGCGACGGCGGGCGGCGCTGGAGCGCGCCGTCCGCCGTCCGGGGTGGGCGTCTCGCGCCCGACGGTGCTGGTACCCGTCACGTGGTCTCCTCCGGGTCGCGCGGTGTGCGGGCGGGCGCCGGCGCGGGCTGCGTCGGCGGGTTGACGAGGACGTCGTCGGCGGTCTGCCGCTCCGCCGCGGTACGACGGTCCCACGTGGGGCGCCGCAGCGCGTAGAAGAGGAGCGGCGGGCCGCCGAGCACGACGACGACCCCGGCGACCACGATCGGGTAGGCGGTCTCGGAGAGGCCGCTGAAGCCGGACGGCCGGACGAACGCGAGCACGAACGCGGCCGCGCACGCGACGAACCCCAGACCCGCGACGAACCGCATCGCGGGCGTGCGGTAGGTCCGCACCACGTCGGGCTTGGTGCGCCGCAGCCGGATCGCCGCGGCGAACATGAGCATGTACATGACGAGGTAGAGCGCCGCTGCCATGTCGACCAGCGCGATGAACGCCGTGTTGCCGTTCGGCACGAGGACGAACAGCAGCGCGAGCAGCGTGACGATCCCGCCCTGCACCGCGAGGATCCCGACCTGGACCCCGGCCTTGTTGCGACGCTGGAGCGCGGGCGGGAGCAGGCCGGTCCTGGCCGCGGCGAGCAGGCCGCGCGACGGCCCGGCGATCCACGTGACGACCGACGCGAACGCCCCGAGGGCGATGAGGAGCGAGATGACCGGGGTGCCCCAGCTCATGCCCCAGTGGTCGAAGAACGCCTTGAACGCGAGGTTGATCCCGTCGGTCACGCCGAGCGCGGACTTCGGGACGGCCACGGAGATCGCGAGCGTCGGGAGGATGAAGACACCGAGGATCAGCACGGTCGCGATGGCGATCGAGCGCGGGAAGCCCCGACCGGGGTTGCGCAGGTCGTTCGCGTGCACCGCGTTGACCTCCATGCCCGCGTACGCGAGCACGTTCGAGACGATGAGCACGATGGACGCGATCCCGGTCCACGGCGGGATGACGGCGGACGCCTCGAGCGTCGTCTCCGAGCGCTCGCCGGTGCCGAGCCAGACCGCGCCGAGCACGATGAGCAGGACGGCGGGCAGGATCGTGCCGAAGATGCCGCTCCACGAGCCGACCTTGGCGAACAGGTTGCCGCCGGCGAGCGTGATGAGCGTCGACCCCCAGTACAGGACGAGGATCACGACGGCCGTGTAGAGGCCGTTCTGCGTGAGGCCCGGGTCGCCCACGACGAACGACAGGCTCGCCGCGATGAACGCGATCTGCGTGGGGTACCAGACGACGTTCTGGATCCACTGGAGCCAGATCGCGACGAACCCGGCCCGCTCGCCGAACGCCTCGCGCACCCACGTGAAGACGCCGCCCTTCCAGCCGGTCGCGAGCTCGGCCGCGACGAGCGCCGTCGGGACGAGGAAGAGGATCGCCGGGACGATGAAGAGCGTCACCGAGCCGAGCCCGTACGACGCCATCGCCGGCAGCGAGCGCAGCGACGCGACCACCACCACGGTGAGCATCGCGAGCTGCACGACCGACATGTACGTCGTCGCGCCCGCGGCGGGCGCCCCGATGGCGGGCCCCGCGTGGCCCGGCGGCTGCCGGGAGCCGGGCGACCCGTACGGGTGCGGCTTGACGTGCGCCGCCGTCGGCGCGTGCGTGCCGTCGGCCCGGACGTGCGGTCCCGAGCCTCCGGGCGGATCCTGTGCTGCCCCCTGTGCCATGGTCCGTCCTTCCCGCGGTCGTCCGGGTCAGTGGTGGAAGTTGGAGCGCTGGCCCTCGGTCGGCATCGGGCCGGTGAGGGCGTCGAGGAGCTCGACCTCGTCGCGCAGGTCCGCGAGGAACGCGGACGCCAGGTCGTGGCTGAAGCCGTTGCGCACGACGACGCGCTGGACGGTGAGGTCCGTGAGGTCGTCGGGCATGGGGTACGCGGGCACGAGCCAGCCCTTGGTGCGCAGCCGCTCCGACAGGTGGTAGAGGTCCCAGTTCTTCGTGTGGCCCTCGCGCAGGCGCCACGCGAACACGGGGATGTCCGAGCCGTCGTTCCACAGCTCGAACGCGGGCATCTTCGCGATCTCGCCCGACAGGTAGAGCGCGACGTCGCGCGACGTGCGCTGCACGGCCTCGTAGCCGGTGCGCCCGAGCCGCAGGAAGAGGTAGTACTGGAGGAGCACCTGCGCGCCGGGGCGCGAGAAGTTGAGGGCGAACGTCGGCATGTCCCCGCCGAGGTAGCTCACGCGGAACACGAGGTCCTCCGGCAGCGACTCCGTGTCGCGCCAGACGACCCACCCGAGGCCCGGGTAGACCAGGCCGTACTTGTGGCCGGAGGTGTTGATCGACGCGACGCGGGGGACGCGGAAGTCCCACTCGAGGTCGGGCTGGAGGAACGGGGCGATCATCGCGCCCGACGCGCCGTCGACGTGGATGGGCACGTCCAGGCCGGTGGACTCCTGGATCCGGTCGAGGGCCGCCGCGATCTCGGCGACCGGCTCGTACATGCCGGTGTAGGTCACGCCCATGATGGCGACGACGCCGATCGTGTTCTCGTCCACGTACGTCTCGAGGTCGTGGCCGTCGAGGACCTTGTGGTCCTCGGAGATCGGGACGTAGCGCGCCTCGACCTCGAAGTAGTTGCAGAACTTCTCCCAGCACACCTGGACCGCGCTCGAGAGCACGAGGTTCGGGCGGTCGGTCGGCTTGCCGGCGGCGCGGCGCGCGTGCTGCCAGCGCCGCTTGAGGGCGAGACCGCCGAGCATGCAGGCCTCGGAGGAGCCGATGGTCGACGTCCCGATGGTGTGCTCCGGGTCGGGCGCGTGCCACAGGTCGGCGAGCATCGTCCAGCACCGCGTCTCGACGGCCGCCGTCTGCGGGTACTCGTCCTTGTCGATCATGTTCTTGTCGGCGGCCTCGAGGTACAGCCGCGCAGCGTGCTCGTCCATCCACGTGCCGACGAACGTCGCGAGGTTGAGCCGCGCGTTCCCGTCGAGCATCGCCTCGTCGTGGACGATCTGGTACGCCGTCTCCTGGAGGGACTCGTCCTCAGGGAACCGGAACTTGGGCAGCGCCGTCGCCTCCCCCGGTCTGGCGAAGATCGGGTTGAGCTCGACGACGTCAGGTTCTCCGGTGTGCCTCTCGGCCCGGCGCGTGTTCGTGACCATGTCCGCCCCCTCGGGTTGGTGTGGCCGCGGACCTGCGGCCGCTCTCTCGACGGTACGACCGTGATCCCGGGACCGCCTCTGGGCGGGTGAGATAGGCAACACCTGTTGCTTAAGTGATTGCCTCGGCGTAACGTCGAGGACGACGCAGCGCACGGCACGACGCGGAGGAGGTGGCCGTGGACAAGCGCACCGCCCGCACCGCCGCGGCCCTGCGGACCGCGATCCTCGCGCTCGCCGCGGAGCAGGACGTCACCCGGCTCACGGTGTCCGCCGTCGCGGCCCGGGCGGGGATCAACCGCGTGACGTTCTACGACCACGCGTCGAGCCCGTCCGAGCTCCTCGCGCGCGTGCTCGGCGCCGAGCTCGACGCGATCCGCGACCGTTTCTTCGCCGACGTCCGGGCCGCCGAGACGGCCGACGACGTCGCCGCCCGCTCCCGCGAGGTCGTCGACCACTGGAGCCGCGCGCTCGTCGTGCACGTCGAGGCCCACCTCCCCGTCTACGAGCGCGCGCTGGAGGGCGGCCTCAGCGCGCCGCTGTTCCGGCTGCTCGCCAGCCACGTCACCGGCACGCTCGTCGAGCACCTGCACGCCCACCCGGGCCTCCTGCCGTCGGCCCCGGCCGGCACCTCGGCGGGACTCCCGGCCGAGCCGTCGGCGGGAGCCACGACCACCGCGACGGCCGACGTCGCGGCGCGCGCGTTCGCGACGTACGTCGGCTTCGGCACGGTCGGCGCGCTCGAGGTGTGGCTCGCCACGCCCCCTCCCCGTGACCCCGGGCTCTTCCCGCGGGTCGCCCGAGACGCCCTGCCCGCCTGGTGGACCACGCCGTCGCCCTGACGAGCCGTCCCCTCCGCCGGTCGACCGCGGTCCCCGGCGGGCAGGTGCGCACCACCCGCGCGACGACGCCCCCGCTCACGAGGCGGGCCGACGCCGCCGTGCCCCCGCAAGGAAAGGAGCCCCACCATGGGCAGCACTCCCGGAAGGGTGCAGAACAAGGTCGCGATCGTCACCGGCGGCACCGGCGGCATGGGCGTCACGAACGCGCGCGCGCTCGTCGCCGAGGGCGCGAAGGTCGTGGTCGCGGACCTCGACGACGCGAAGGGCGAGGCGCTCGCGCGCGAGCTCGGCCCCGACGCCCGCTACGTGCACCTCGACGTGACGAGCGAGGACGAGTGGGCGGCCGCCGTCGCGGCCACGCTCGACGCGTTCGGGCGCGTCGACGTGCTCGTCAACAACGCGGGCATCGCCAACGGCGGTCCCATCACGGAGTTCGACGTCGCCGACTGGCGCCGGATCATCGACATCAACCTCACCGGCACGTTCCTCGGGATCCGCGCGGTGTCGCCGATCATGGCGAAGGCCGGCGCGGGGTCGATCATCAACATCTCGTCGGTCGAGGGCATGCGCGGGAGCGCGGGCCTGCACGGCTACGTCGCGTCGAAGTTCGGCGTCCGCGGGCTGACGAAGTCCGTCGCGCTCGACCTCGGCCCGTACGGCGTGCGCGTCAACTCGGTGCACCCCGGGTTCATCTCGACGCCCATGACCGCGTCGCTCAACCCGGACGACCTCCTCATCCCGCTCGGCCGCCCCGCGGCGCCCGAGGAGGTCTCGCGCATGATCGTCTTCCTCGCGAGCGACGAGGCGTCGTACTCGACGGGCTCGGAGTTCGTCGTGGACGGCGGCCTCATCGCCGGCGTCCCGTCGAAGAAGGGCCACGGCCAGCTCTGACCCCGCCGCGGCGGGCCCGGTCGCGGCAGGCCCGGTCGCGGCGGCCCCGGTCGCGGCGGGCCCGGTCGCTCAGTGCACCGCGGCCGCGCACGCGACGCAGGTCCGCGCCGTCGGGCGCGCCTCCAGGCGCCCGGCGGCGATCTGCTGCCCGCACCCCGCGCAGACGCCGTAGGTCCCTGCGTCCAGGCGGGCGAGGGCGGCGTCGACCTCCTCGACCCGCGCGGCCGCGTCGCGCGCGAGCGCGTCCACCTGGGCGCGCTCGAACGCGATCGTCGCGCCGTCGGGGTCGTGCTCGTCGTCCGCGTTGGAGTCGCGCGACGCCTCGACGATGCCCGCGACGTCGGCGCGCAGCGCCCGCAGGCGCTCCGACGCCTCCGCACGCACGGCGAGCAGCCGCTCGCGCGCGGGCCGCGGGTCGAGCGGGTGGTCGGAGCTCTCGAACAGTGTCGTCATCACCCTCCCCAACGCTCGGGACGGGGTGAAACCGTCCCGGACGGGGACTCCTGCCCACGTCCGCCGCATGACAGCGGCGGTCCGCGATGGAAGAGTGGAACCGCCCGGCCACCCCGGGGCCACCGCGCGGACTCGCCCTCGCGGTGGGCGACCGACGGCGAGACCACGGGGGTCGGCATGAGCACGGTCGTCGTCTTCGAGGAGTTCGGCGGGCCCGAGGGCCTGCGGGTCGACGACGAGGAGGTCGGCGCTCCCGGCCCCGGCCAGGTGCGCGTCGCGAACCGCGTCGTCGGCGTCAACCCCGCGGACCTCAAGCGGCTCGCCGGCGCGTTCGGTGGCCGCGTCCCCGGCGTGCTGGGGTTCGAGGCGGCCGGGGTGGTCGACGCCGTCGGGCCAGACGTCCCGGACCTCGCCCCGGGCGACGAGGTCGTGTGGCACGGCACGGGGGCGCAGCGCGAGCTCTCCCTCGTCCGCGCCGACCACGTGCGGCGCAAGCCGTCGTCCGTCCCGTTCGACCAGGCCGCGGTCCTGCCCGTCGCGGCGGCGACCGCGTTCTCCGCGCTCGTGCAGGCCGACACCGGCGAGGGGGACGTCGTGCTCGTGCACGGCGCGAGCGGGGGCGTCGGGTCCGCAGCGGTGCAGATCGCGACCGCGCTCGGTGCCCGCGTCGTCGGGACGGCCTCGCCCGCGAACCACGACTACGTGCGCGACCTCGGTGCGACGCCCGTCGCGTACGGCCCGGGGCTCGTCGACGCGGTCCGCGCGCTGCCCGACGGGCTCGACGAGGTGAGCGTCGTCGTCGACCTCGTCGGTACGGAGGAGACCGTGGCCGCGACCGTCGCGCTGCTGGGCGAGCACCTCTCCCCCGCCGACGCCGACAACGCGCCGAGCGCCGTGACCGTCGTCGGGACGGACGCCTCGCGCGCCGCCGGGATCGCCGACAAGGTCGACGCGAAGGGCGCCCTCGACGAGATGCTCGCGCTCGCGGAGGACGGGCGGCTCCGGGCGGAGATCTCGGCCCGGTTCCCGCTCGCCGAGGCCGCGGAGGCGCTGCGCCTCGTCGCCGAGGGGCACGTGCGCGGGAAGGTCGTCCTCGACGTCGTGTGACGCGACGCGCTCCTTTGTGACGCTGAGCACAAGCTCGCCGCACGAGCCGCGAGATTCCGCGGCTCCCGCCCCGGCGCCCGCTCAATCTTCTTGCGCCCCGCGTGCGCCAGAGTGTGGAATCGTTAGCATGCGTAAGCTTCTTGCCGCCACCGCGGCGCTCTCCTGTGCCCTCCTGCTGGCGTCCTGCGCCTCGCCGACCGACCCGGCGAGCGACGACGCGGCGACCACCCCCGCGACCGAGACCACGACCGAGGCGGCCCCCGAGGTCACGCCGACCGTCGTCGCCGTCACCACGACGTGCAGCACCTTCTACGGCGGCGAGTACTCCGCCGAGCGCCTCGTCACCGAGACGACGCCGCTGCTCGCCACGCCGGACGACGAGGACGCCGCCGCCGCGATCTACACGACGCGCGAGCGCATCGCCGCGGTGCAGAACTTCGCCGACCCGGAGCTCCAGGAGAACCTCAACGGGATCAAGGCCCCCTTCGAGGCAGCCGTCCAGGGCGAGACGGTCAGCACGTCGAAGCTCCAGGAGTCGCTCGACGCGTTCCGCGCCCAGTGCGTCGAGGCCGGGTACGCGTTCGCGTCCTGACGCCACGCGCCGCGGTCCGGACGGCCCGTCCCTCGTCGAGGGACGGGCCGTCCTCGCGTCCGGGCCGCTCGAGCACGGGGGCGCGCCGGTGCCGGGCTCGTCGCGACCTGAGGCGGGCGGCGAGGCGCCGCCCGGCGTGGGAGCATCCGACCATGCCCGTCGTCGAGTCCTCGCTCGTGGTCCCCGTCGACCCCGCGACGGCGTTCGCCGTCTCGCAGACGACGGGCGCCGTCCGCCTGCGCTGGGACCCCTTCATCCGCCACCAGCACTTCCTCGACGGCGCGACCGCGCCCGCGAAGGGCGTGCAGACCTTCACCCGGCACCGCAGCGGGCTGTCCATGGTGAGCGAGTACGTCTCGTACAACCCGCCGACCAACGTCGGCATGCGCATGGTCCGCGGGTCGTGGTTCTTCGAGAACCTCGCGGGCGGCTGGCGCTTCGCGCCCGACCCGGGCGGCGGCACGCGCGCGACGTGGCGCTACAGCTTCCGCTGCCGGCCGCGCTGGCTCGCCCCGGTCGCCGAGCGTGTCGGGTCGTGGGTGCTCCAGCGCGACGTCGACCGGCGCATCGCCGGCTTCGCGCGCGGGTGCGCCGACCCGGTCGTGCTCGACGCGGTGCACGACGGCGCCTGACGCCCGCGCCTCCGTCCGCCGCCGCGCGGCACCCCGGGGCCACGCGACCCGGCACCCCGAGACGACGTCGCGCGGCACCCCGGTCGGACGCGGCCCGGCCGCGCGCGGCGTAGCGTGCGACGCATGGGCCCGCTCGACCGCCGCCGCCCCCGGGCGTTCCTCGCCGTGGTGCTCGCGGTGGTCACGGTCGTCGGTTCCGTGGGCGCGACGCACGGCCAGCCCGGTGCCCGGCCGCTCGACGCCGCGGCGCTCGCGCTCCTCCTCGTGCCCCCGCTCGCCCTCGTGCTCCTCGTGCGGTGGCCGGTCGTCGCCGTCGTCGTGTCCGTGGGTGCGGCGGGCACGTTCCTCGTCGCCGGGTACGGGTGGGGCCCGGTGCTCGCCGGTCCCGTGGGCGTGCTCGTGGGGGTGCTGCTCAGCGGACCCGCGGTGCGCGCGCGCCGGGTCGCGTGGGGCGGGGCGGTGCTCCTGGCGGGCGCGGTCGTCACGGCGGCGGCGCTCCGCCCGGACGCGCCGCCCCCGGCGACGCTGCTCGGCGGGACGGCGTGGACCGTCGTCGTGCTGCTCGTCGCCGGGACGGTCCGCGACCGGTCCGCGCGCCTCGCCGCGGCTCGCGAGGCCGAGCGCCTGGCGCGCGCCGAGCGGGAGCGGACCGCCGTCGCCGACGAGCGCCTGCGGATCGCGCGCGAGGTCCACGACGTGCTCGCGCACTCGCTGTCCGCGATCACCGTCCAGGCGGGCGTCGGCCTGCACCTGCTCGACCGCGACCCCGAGCAGGCCCGCGGTGCGCTCATCGCGATCCGCGCCGCGAGCACGGAGGCGCTCGACGAGGTGCGCGCCGTGCTGGGCGTCGTGCGCGACGACGCGGGCGACGACGGCGCGCCCCTCGCGCCGACGTGGGACCTCGCGGCGCTCCCCCGGCTCGTGCGGCAGGCGGAGAGCGGTGGGCTCACGGTCGCGCTCGACATCGACCCGGCCGCCGCGGGACTGCCCGACCGGCTCGCGGGCGTCGTCTACCGCGTGGTGCAGGAGTCGCTGACCAACGTGCGCCGGCACGCGCACGGCGCCACGCGGGCGGACGCGCGGGTCGCGGTGCGTCCCGCGCCGCACGGCGCGGTGACCGTGACCGTGACCGACGACGGCGCTGCCCCGGGCGCCGAGCCGGAGCCGGGCTACGGCCTGCGGGGCATGCGCGAGCGCGTCGAGAGCGTCGGCGGGTCGCTCGCCGCCGGCCCGGCGCCGTCCCCCTCTGGACGTGGCTTCCGCGTGCGGGCAGTCTTTCCCTGGCCGGGCTCCCCGCCCGGACCGGGCACCCCCGGACGGTCCGACGCGGCCGACGACGCACCGCCGCAGCGCGAGGAGGCACCGTGATCGACGTCGTGCTGGCCGACGACCAGGCGCTCGTGCGGGGTGGCTTCCGCGCGCTCATCGACTCCGAGGACGACATGCGCGTCGTCGCGGAGGCCGCGACCGGCGACGACGCCGTCCGCCTCGCGCTCGAGCACCTGCCCGACGTCGTGCTCATGGACATCCGCATGCCCGGTCTCGACGGCCTGGAGGCGACGCGGCGGATCGTCGCAGACCGGGCGGCGTCGCACGTGCACGTCGTGGTCGTCACGACGTTCGAGCTCGACGAGTACGTGACCGACGCGATCCGCGGCGGCGCGAGCGGCTTCCTCGTCAAGGACACCGAGCCCGTCGACCTCGTCCGGGCGGTGCGCGTCGCGGCGCGCGGCGACGCGCTGCTCTCGCCCACCGTGACCCGGCGGCTGCTGTCGCGGGTCGCGGACGCGACGCGCGCCGTCGGGCCCGTGCGCGGTGTCGAGGAGCTCACGCCGCGCGAGCGCGAGGTGCTCGTCGAGGTCGCGGGCGGGCTGTCGAACGAGGAGATCGCCGGATCGCTCGTCCTGTCGGAGTCGACCGTGAAGACCCACGTCTCGCGGGTCATGGCGAAGCTGGGCGCGCGGGACCGGGCACAGCTCGTCGTCGCGGCGTACGAGTCGGGCGTCGTCCGTCCGGGCTGGGCGGGCTGAGCCCCCGACCGACCGTCGCGGGCGGCACCGGGGGACGAGCGAGGTCGGCACGCCCGGGTGACGACGCGGCGTCGGGCGGGCGCGAGCCTGGGGGTGCGGCCGGCGGACGGCCGCCCTTGCCGGGACCGGCGAGGCGCACCGACACCGGAGGTCGTCATGCTCACCGCACTCACCGGGGCGGCCGGCGCGCTCCCCACGGACGCCGTCGCGTCGTGGGGGCACGCCGGCTGGGGGCCCGGGCCGTGGTGGTTCGTGTTCCCCCTGCTGTGGTTCCTGCTCTTCGCGTCCGTGGTCTTCCTGCTCGCCCGCCGCGCGCGGCGCGGCTGGGGCCCGGGCGGTCCCGGCGGCTGGCGCGCCCCCGGCCCTGACCCGGTCGCGATCCTCGGCGAGCGGTACGCGCGCGGCGAGATCGACGAGCAGGAGTACCGCTCGCGCCTCGCCGTCCTGCGCGAGGGCCACCCCCACCCCTGACGCCGAGAACGACGTTGCTGCCGTCATCCCGCGGACAACGGCAGCAACGTCGTGCTCGACGGCGAGGGATCGCCTGGTCGGCGTCAGGCGGAGGCGCCCACGCGCTCCTTGGTGCCCGACGGCGTGGCCTCCCCGGTCTCGGCCGGTGCCGGGGACTCCGCGGTCGCCTCGGACGACGCGTCGTCGTCCTCGTCCACGAAGAGATCCTCGGCGGTGGCGGCCTCGTACTGCTCGAGGTCGAGGATGCCCTCGCGCTTCGCCACGATCGTGGGCACGAGCGCCTGGCCCGCGACGTTGACCGCGGTGCGGCCCATGTCGAGGATCGGGTCGATCGCGAGCAGCAGGCCCACGCCCGCGAGCGGCAGGCCCACGGTCGAGAGCGTGAGGGTCAGCATGACGATCGCGCCGGTGAGGCCCGCGGTCGCGGCGGAGCCGACGACGGACACGAACGCGATGAGCAGGTAGTCGGTGATCGACAGGTCGATGCCGAAGATCTGCGCGACGAAGATCGCCGAGATGGCCGGGTAGATCGAGGCGCAACCGTCCATCTTGGTGGTCGCGGCCAGCGGCACGGCGAACGACGCGTACTCGCTCGGCACGCCGAGGTTGCGCTCGGTGACGCGCTGCGTCACGGGCAGCGTGCCGATCGAGGAGCGCGAGACGAACGCGAGCTGGATCGCGGGCCACGCGCCGCGGAAGTAGCTCGAGATCTTCAGGCCGTTGGTGCGCAGCAGGATCGGGTAGACGACGAACAGCACGACCGCGAGGCCGACGTAGATCGCGACGGCGAACCACGCGAGCGACGCGAGCGACGTCCAGCCGTACGCCGCGATGGCGTAGCCGATCAGGCCGGCGGTGCCGATCGGCGCGAGGCGGATGATCCACCACAGCACCTTCTGCACGATCGCGAGCGCGGAGCGGTTGAACGCGAGGAACGGGTCCGCCTTCTTGCCCGACTTGAGCGCGGCGATGCCGATCACGAGCGCGACGACGAGGATCTGCAGGACGTTGAAGTTCACCGAGGTCTCGGCGGCACCCGTCAGCGCGCCGTCGTCCCCGGTCGTCAGGCGGGTCGACGCCCCGAGGCCCAGGACGTTGCCCGGGATGAGGCCGGTGAGGAAGTCGAGCCACGTGCCGGTGCGGCCGGCCTCGTAGGCGTCGTCGACGGACACCGAGGCGTTCTGGCCCGGGTTGAACAGCAGGCCCAGGCCGATGCCGACGGCCACGGAGATCGCCGCGGTGATGGCGAACCACAGGAGCGTCTGGCCGGCGAGGCGCGCGGCGTTGGTGACGGTGCGCAGGTTCGCGATCGACGCGACGATCGCCGTGAAGATGAGCGGCGGGACGACGGCCTTGAGCAGCGTGACGAACGAGGAGCCGACGGTGTCGAGCGTCGTGGTCAGGCCGTTGGGAACCTCGCCGGCCGCGTCCTGCGGGCCCATGGCGAGGGCGAGGGCACCGAGGCCGACGCCGACCGCGAGGCCCAGCAGGATCTGGACGCTGAACGAGGGGAACCGGCGCTTCTTCGTGGCGGGTGCGGCGGCCGGGGCCTGGCTCACCTGCTGCGAGCCGGCCTTGGAGGAGGCCGGTGAGGGGGTCGAGGACACGGGGGACCTTTCGGGTGTCGCGGGCGCACGAGCGCCCGCTCTCGGGAGAGGGGCTCGGGACGTCGTCGCGGGGCGCCGGCAGCAGCGCGGCCCGGGCAGGGACGCAGGCACGGAGGTGGCCTGCGGCCTGACGGGGGCGCGCCACGCGCGTCAGCGGCTCAGGTCGCGAGGCGACCCGGGGTCCTGACGGGTGTGCGGAGACGGGGAGGCGTCAGCGGCGACGGGGGGTCAGCGACACAGCGCGCTGGCGACTCGACGGAGGTCGACGTCGCGGCGCTGGGTGAGCTGCCAGGCAGGCACGCTGACGAACACGGAGGTTCTCCCGGAACGGTGGGTTCTCGCTGGACGCAGGCATACGGACGCCCGCGGCAACCGATCATACCCGCTCGTGGACAACCGTCCGGCGGCCGGACCTATTCCGGCCGCCGCGGAGCGGCGGGCGTCAGGCGTTCGGCGCGTCGAGGAACGCGTGCATGAGCGGCCCCGCCGTGACGGCGCCGCCCTCGCCCGTCTCGACGAACACGGCGACCGCGAGGTCGCCCTGCGTCGCGATCATCCACGCGTGGGACTGGCTGCCGTCGCCGTACTGCGCCGTGCCCGTCTTCGCCCCGGGCTCGCCCGGGAGGTCCTGGAGGATCGACGCCGAGCCGTCCGTGACGACGCCGCGCATGAGCTCGCGCAGCGTCGCCGCCTCCTGCTCGGTGAGGGTCGAGGCGGGCTGCTCCTCGGCGACGGTCTGCACGTCCGGGTGGACGAGGACCGGGGCCACCGTGCGCCCGGCGGCGACGCTCGCGGCGACCGTCGCCATCGCGAGGGGCGACGCCTGGACCTTGCCCTGCCCGATCATCGACGCGGCGTGCTCGGTGCCCTGCGAGTCCGTCGGGACGTCGCCGAAGAACGCGGGCGCGCCGAGCTCGGACTCGACGCCCAGGCCGAGCGAGGCCGCGGCGTCGTGCAGCGCCTGCTGCGACACGGCCTCCCGCTGCCCGATCATCGCGGTGTTGCACGAGTTCGCGAACGCCGTGCGCAGCGGCACGTCGCCGAGCGCGGCCGTCGGGTACCCGGGCACGTTCTGGAACTCGCGGCCCTCGACGGTCAGCGTGGGCGGGCAGGAGACGGTCGTGTCCGGGGTGAGGCCCGCGCGCAGCATCGCGAGCGTCGTCGCGACCTTGAACGTCGACCCGGGCGCGTACTGGCCCGTCGTGGCGGTCGAGAGCCCCTCGCCCGCGGTCGAGCTCGCCGCCGCGAGGACGGAGCCCGTCGAGGGCTGGATCGCGACGATCGCGCTCGGCCCCTGCCCGGCGAGCACGGTCTCGGCGGCGACCTGCATGTCCGGGCGCAGCGTCGTGCTCAGGGGCACACCGTCCACGGGCTCGACCGAGAACACCTCCGTCGGCTCCGCGTCCGCGTCCGCCTCGCCCGGCACGACCTCGATCGACAGGCCCGGCACGCCGCGGAGCTGCTCGTCGTACTGCCGCTGGAGGCCCGAGATCCCGACCTGGTCGCCCGCGGCGACCGCGCCCTCCGACTCCTCGACGATCTCCGCCGTCGCCTCGCCCACGCGCCCGAGCAGGGGACGCGCGAACTCGCGCGTCGGGGCGAGGGGGATCGCGTCGTCGATCACCGCGACGCCCTCGATGCCGCGCGCCGCGTCGACGTCGACGCCCGCGGTGTCCTCCGCGCGGACGGTGATGGCCTCGACGAACGCCTTCTCCCCGGCGCCTGCGACGCGCTGCGCGTACTCCTCCGGGTCCAGCCCGACGACGCCCGCGAGCGCCCGCGCCGCGCCGTCCCACTGGGCGGAGCCCACGCGCGTCTTGTCGACGCCGATCCGGTAGACGGGACGGTCCTCGACGATGGGGACGCCGTCGGCGCCGAGGATGCCCGCGCGGACCGCCGGCACGCGACTCACCGCGAGCCGGCCGCCCTGGCCGAGCTCGGGGACGAGCACGTCGGGCTCCCACACGACGTCCCAGGCGCCCGGGCCGTCCTCCCCCTCGCCCGGCTCCGCGAACGTGAGCTCCGCCGTGGTGGTGTACTCCCAGGCCTGGTCGCCCCCGACCTCCCAGCGGTAGGCGAGCGTCGCCGTCGCGCGGTCGCCCGCGTCGTCGCCCTCCTCGTCGACGTCCACCGACTTCACCTCGACCGTGCGCTCGTACGGCGCGAGCGGCTCGAGCACCGCCTCCAGGTGGCCCTGGACGTCCTTCGCGGCGCCGTTGCGGAACTCCAGCGCGCTCACGTCGCCGGCCTGGATGGCGTCGGCGAGCGCGGCCGCGGCGTCGGACGCCTCCGGGCGGTCGGGCGTGCACGCCACGAGGGGCAGGGCGAGGACGGGGACGAGCGCCGCGGCCGTCGTCCAGCGGGCGGCCCTCCCGCGCCACCGGCCGTGCGTGCCGGACCGACCGTGGCCGTGCGCGACGCTGCTCACTCGTTGTGCTCCCCTGCTCCGTGCCGTTCGGGACGAGACGGACGCTACCCGACGGCACCGACGCCGTCGGCACCGACGGACGGACCGGCCCGGTTCGTCCGCCGCTTCTTCACCTCCCACAACTTCTCCCACGTCCCGCGGAGCCGCGACGCGCTCCCCTTCCCCGCACGCTCGCCCGGTCTTTGCGCAGGTGTGCGGGCGCGCGCCGCGATCCCGGGCTGATCCTGCGCTTTTCCTGAGGAACAGGTGCGCCAGAGTTGAGGAGGACTCCGTACTTTTCGAGTCATGACTCTCCACACCCCCGAGACGACCCCCGCCCCGCGCCGCGACAAGCGCCGCGCCTTCGCCGCCTTCGGGCTGGCGGCACTCGCCGTCGGCGGCATCGGGGCGGCGCTCACCAGCGCCGCCTGGACCGACAACGCGTTCTTCGCGGCGCCCGCGACGGCCGCGACCTTCGACCTCCAGGGGTCGCTGGACGGGACGACCTGGAAGGACTCGGCCGACCCGGACGCCATCGAGCTCGTCGTGCCGTCGGACGCGCTCACGAACCTCCTGCCCGGCCAGACGCGCACGATCGACCTGTGGGTGCGCAACGAGAGCTCGGTGAAGGCCGCGCTGACGTCCAGCGTCCGCTTCGCCTCGGGCTCGACCTTCACCACGAACCCCTCCGCCTCCGTCTCCGGCCTCGCCACGACGCTCGACGCCACCGGCGGCACGTCCAGCGACCAGTTCCGGCTCACCGTCACGGCGCCGAGCGACTGGGCGCCGTCGAACCAGGGGGCCACCGGGACGCTCGTCGTCACGGTCTCCGCCACCGCGACGGCCTGACCCGACGCCGGACGCAGGAGGAGGAGAACCACCGATGCAGGTACTGCGGCGCGGGGCCGTCCTCGTCCTGTGGGTCCTCGCCGCCTTCGGGCTGGTGTGCGGGGCGGTGTGGGGCGCGACCGCGGCCGGCCTCATCAAGCCCCTCGTCGTGATCTCCGGATCGATGGAGCCGGGGATCATGACGGGCGACCTCCTGGTCGCCCGGCCGGTCCCGGCGGCCGACCTGGCCGTCGGCGACGTGGTGAGCCTGCCCAGCGAGCTGACCGGCGACCTGGTGACCCACCGCGTCGAGGCCGTCGAGCAGACGGGCGACGACCGGTACACGGTCAGCATGAAGGGCGACAACAACGCCTACGCGGACGCCCTGGACTACACCGCCTCGGGCGACGTCTGGAAGCCCGCGGTCCAGCTCGCCGGCTGGGGCACCGCGATCGTGCGTCTGACGACCCCCGCCGTGGCAGTCCCCCTCCTCGTCGGCCTGCTCGGCCTGCTCGGCCTCACCCTGCTCGTCCCGCCCGCACCGCGGCGCGTGCCGGTCCACCGGTGACCGGCACCCGGACCGGCCGGAGGGCCGGCGGGACCGCCGGTCCCACGGCCGGGCGCCGCACGCTGAGCCTGCTCCTCGCGGTCCTGACCCTCGTGACGGTGTCGTGGTGGGGGGTCGCCCACGCGGCCGTCGAGCCCACGACGGCCGCGTGGACGGACCAGGCCCAGGCCGCCGCGCCCGTCTCCGCCGGCCGGTGGCAGACGACGACGGCCGGCACGTGCGTCGCGCGCGGCGAGGGACGCACCGTCCTCTCCGGCTGCACGGTCCGCTCGATCTCGTTCGAGACGTGGGGCGAGCCGGGGAGCCAGGTCCGCAACTACTACGTGGCCTTCACCGTGCCCGCGGGCACGCGGTCGGTGTCCTTCGACGTCGACCTCCGGGCCGCGACCGGCCAGGAGACCTCGTGGCGGTGGAGCGGCGCCCACGTCGTCGCCGGGGGCCAGTTCACCCCGCAGCAGGGCTGGACCTGCGCCGACCTGCCGCGCGTGCGCGGGGAGGGCGCCGACTGGCAGAACCCGATCTACTTCCAGGTCGCCGAGCAGGGCGGCGGGGGCACGTCGGCCTGCCCGTGACGCGCGTCCGCCGTGGACGTCAGTCCGGCGTGACCGGGCTGATGACGTACCAGAGGCGCACCGACGCGTCGCCCCCCGGCCCGGGCTCGTGGCTGATCTGCACGGACGTCTCGACGTCGCCGTTCGACCCGTTGATGCCCGTGCGGGCCCGCGTCCCGCCCGCGCGCGACGCGTCGAGCGACGCAGGCAGCTCGTCGAGCCACCGGTCGACCTGCGACCGGGGGAAGCCCAGCACCTGCGCGTCGGCCACGAGCTGGTCGTGCACGGCCTGCCCGCCGGAGAGCGTGCGGAACACGTTGATCGCGCTCACGTACCCGCGGCGGGGCTGGATCGTCAGCTCCTCGGCCGTCGTGGTCCACGTGCCGTCGGGGAGCGTCAGCTCGACCTCGGCCGCGCCGTCCGGCACCTGCACGACGGCCATCGACTCGCCCAGCCCGACGGACTCCGCGGTGATCGGCCTGCTCACGTCCCAGCGCACGGTCTCGCCCCTCTCGATGTCGTCGATCGTCGTCGCGCCCGTCGCGCCCCCGCCGCCCGACGACGTCGGGCCGCCCGGGGCCGTCGTCCCGCCCGGTCCGGTGGCCGCGTCGTCCGGGTCGCCGAACGTCACGGTGCACCCCGTCAGCACGAGAGACCCGGCGAGCGCCCCCGCGAGCAGGACCGCGGCGACGCCGGCCCTCGGCGCCGTCCCGTGCGCGCGACGGAACCCCCGGCTCACTGGTCCACGTCCACGTCCCACTCGGTCAGTCTGTCAAGGATGCGCCCGATGCGGGCGGGGTTGGTGAGCCGGTAGTCGGCGATCCGGTCCGAGACGTCGGTGCCGATGATCTGCGCCGCCTGGTCCGGGTGCTGCGTGACGAGCTGCTGGTAGGCGGGCAGCGTGTCGTTCGAGATGTACTCCCAGCGGGTCGCCTGGTCGGCGATGTTCCCGCCCGGCAGCGGCGTCTCCACGGTCACGGTGCCCTGCACCGGGTTGTCGAACGTGATGCCCGTGAACGGGATCCCGAGGTTCTCCGGGCCGGGCGTCTCGACGCTCACCGTGAAGGGGTCGTGCTGCGCGTACGTGCCCGCGCCGGGGATCGACGGCTCGCCGACGAGCGTCATGAGGTACGTGAACGCCTCGCCCGTGACCGGGTGGTCGCGCATGGTCTGCCAGTCGTCGGCGATGATCTGGTTCTGCTCGCGCCACAGCAGGGCGGTGTTGCCGTCCGCGAGCGCCTGCGCGTCGCCCGCCCGGCCGGCCTCGACGTCCGCCCACGCCTGGTACGCGGCGCCGTCGATGACGCCGGCCTCGAGCAGCCGCTCCATCTCCTCCAGACCACCGTTCAGGTACGCCTCGTGCATGACGGCCTGGTCCACGAAGATCTCGCGCTGCATCGACAGGAACTGGTTCTCGTAGAAGCCGAGCTCGGCGTCCGACATCGTCGCGATCGCCTCGAGCGCCGCCCGGTCGACGCCGGGCGGCAGCGCCCGGGCGCCGCTCGCGACGCCCTGCGCGAGCTGCCGCATCATGTCGAGGTCGAAGAACCCGGCGGCGAACGACGGCCCGATCATCGCGGCCATGCCTGCCCACTGCATCCACGGGTTGTCCAGGTAGAGCTCGCCGTAGTACGTGTAGACGCTCTCGATGATCTCCCGGTTGGCGGACGCCCCCGCGGACGGGTCCCAGTCGGCGAAGTCGAACCCCGCCTCGCCCGCCGCGACGCGCGTCCAGTGCGTGACGGCGAGCTCCGCGAACCCCGGGGAGTCGGGGTCGACGCCGAGGCGCACCATCTGGTCGTAGAGCGCCGCGACCTGCGCGTCCGTCGCGTTCTCGAGCCACGCGGCGCGCTCGCCCGCGTCCATCGCGGCGTACTCGCCAGGCGTCGGCGTGGGGACGGTCTGCTGCGGCCCGCCCGGGCCGGACGTGGGTGCGCCGCCCGGGCCCGCGAGGGCGCCGCCGTCGGCGCTCGCCGACTCCTGCTGGTCGGCGTCCGTGGCGAGGCGGTCGGCCGCGGCGTCGAGGAGGCTCGCGGTGCCGGTGAGCGAGGGCCCGAGCGTGCTGGCCCACGCGCTGCGGAACTGCGCGGCGTCGGGCCCGTCCCACCGGGTCGCGGCCTCGACGACGGCCGCCACCTGCGCGCGATGGGTCCGCAGCGCGTCGGCGCCGGAGCGCAGGCCGGACGCGAGCGCGCGCAGCGCACGGACGTCGGCGCCCCACATCCCGCTCATGCCGTCCCCTCCCGCCCCTGCGCGTCCCCTCACGCGCACGCGTCGACGCCTTCGTCCTCGACGGTCGCACGCCGACGGTACGCGGCCGGGTCGGCCGCCGCGATGGGGACAACTGCCCATGCCCGGACAGGGCGGGCGCGGCGGCGCGCCTCAGCTCAGGCGGCGCTCCAGCCGCACCACCACCGTGTCACCGACGTCCTTGCCGAGGCGCTTGCGCACGCCGGCGTTGAGCGACAGCATCAGCCCGCCCGACCCGGTCGGCATGAGCCCCACGTTGCGCAGCGCGACGTCGTCGACGGTCGCGTCCACGCGGACCGCGCGCAGCGACCCGAAGAGCTCGCGCGCCCCGGGCACCTCCACGCAGGGCCACGTGTCGCCCTTGACGTCGACGCCGACGGGCGCGGTGAACGTGTGGTCGAGGAGGACGGGCTCGAACGGCATGGGAGTGCTCCGGTGGGTCGTGCGGTCGTGGTCGGGGGGTCTGACCGGCCGAGGGCCGAGAACTCGTCGGTCGTGGTCGAGCGACGTTCAGGCGTCCCGCACCGACGTGCCCATGCGCTCGACCGCCTCGGTGAGCACGTCGACGCCCGTCGCGAGGTTGAGGCGGACGTGCCCCTGCCCGCCGGGGCCGAACCGGCGCCCGTCCTCCAGCGCGACGCGTGCGCGGTCGAGGAACCACGACCGGGGGTCCGCACCCTCCGGGCCGGGCAGCCCGCGCGCGTCGAGCCACGCGAGGTACGTCGCCTCGCCGGGCCGGTAGCGCACCGCGGGCAGGTGCTCCGCGAGCAGGTCGGCGAGGAGCCACGCGTTGCGCTCGACGCCCGCGAGGACGTCGTCGAGCCACGCCTCGCCGTGGTCGAGCGCCGCGACGTGCGCGAGCACGGCCACGTGCTGGACGCCGTGGCTCGCCTCCTCGGGGATGCGCCGCAGGTCGTCGGCGGCGTCCGGGCCGGCGACGGCCGCCGCCGCCTTGAGGCCCGGCAGGTTCCACGCCTTCGACGCGGAGACGATCGCGACGGCCGATCCCGCCCCGGGGACGGTGAGGAGCGGCGTGTGGGTCGTCGCGGGGCGCCCGTCGAGCCCGGGCCGCGTGAGGGGCGCGTGGATCTCGTCCGCCACGACGCGCACCCCGTACCGCGCGGCGAGCGCCAGGCCGTCCGCCAGCTCCGCGCGCGTGTGCGCGGTCCCCGTCGGGTTCTGCGGGTTGCACACGAGCCAGACGGCGCGGCGCCCGCTCCCCGGGCCGTCACCGTTCGCGGCGGCACCGGTCGCGTCGGCGAACGCCCGCTCCAGGGTGTCGAGGTCGAGACGCCCGTCGGTGCCCAGCGGCGCGTCGACGACGCGGCGCCCCTCGTTCGCGGTGAAGCCGTAGAACGGCGGGTACACGGGCGGGTTGACGACGACCGCGTCGCCCGGGGACGTGAGGACGCGCAGCACCTCGACGATCGCGACCATGACGTCGGGCAGCGTGCGCGACGTCGCCGCGTCGGGCGTCCAGCCCCAGCGGCGCCGGGCGAAGCGCGCGTACGCCTCGCCGTACGCGGTGCCGACGTCGTACCCGGTGTCGCCCGAGCGCAGTGCGGCCGTCACGGCGTCCACGACCGCGTCGCACGGCGCGACGTCCATCTCGGCGACGAACAGCGGCAGCACGTCGGGCGGGTAGGTGCACCACTTCGCCGACGTCCGACGGCGCAGCTCGTCGAGCGTGAGGACGTCCAACGGTGTGCGCATCGTGCCCCTCCTCGGTGCGGGCCGAGCGTCTGCCCGGCACCGGTCGGCGGGCCTGCCCCGGTCGGCCGACCCGGCCCACCCTAGGCGGGCTCGGGCTCCGTCGCCGCGGGCGCACCCTCCTCAGCCGCGGCGTTCGCCGGGCTCGTCGCGAGCACGACGCACCCCCCGACGGCGGCCAGCGTCGCCACGACGGCGGGCGCCGCCCAGCCCGACCGCACGACGTCGCCGAGCACGGCGAGGCCGACGATCCCCGGGGCGAGCACCTCGATCACGGAGACCGTCGCGGCGACCGTCCCCACGGCGCCCCGCTCCAGGGCGCGCAGGTAGGCGAGCGCGCCCGCGACGCCGCCGAGCACGATCGCGAGGGCGAGCGGCTGGAGCACGGTGTCGAGCAGGTCCCCGGACGCGTGCGCGCCGCGCGCCGCGACGGCGGCGACCGAGTAGCCGAGGCCGCCCAGGACGGCGAGCAGCACGGGGTGCCCGCGCCGGTACGCGGCGGCGGTGCCGACCGCCACGGCCACCCCGGCGACGTTGACCCAGGTCGTGAACCCGGCCGGCGGGTGCGTCGCGGGCTGCTCCCCCGCCGCGAGCGCCAGCACCACGAGCCCCGCGACGACGACGCCGATCGACACGACGTCCGTGCGACGCAGCGTCGCGCCGAGCACGAGGCGGGCGAGCAGCACGACGGCGACGAGCGACGCCGCGACGACCGCCTGCACCACGAAGAGCGGCAGGTGGTCCAGGGCGAGGAGGGAGAGGAGCCAGCCGACGCCGTCGACCACGAGCCCGCCGACGACGAGCGGCTGGGCCACGGCCGCGAGGCCGTGGGCCCGGCGCGTCGCGACGGCCTGCATGATCGTGCTCACCGCGTACAGGAGGCTCGCGGCCACGGCGGCGAGCAGCGAGAGGATCACGACGCGACCCCGAGGCCGTCGCCCGCGGCGGGCGCGACGTGGGCCGCGCGCACGGGCACGCTGGGCCGTTCGGTCGGGGCGGGCACGTTCCGATCATCCGCCACCGCGGCGCGCACCGCGCGGGCGGGCCTACGGCTCCGGACGTCCGGGCGAGGCGGTCAGGCGCCGTCGCGCGTGGTCGCGGTGGTCAGGCCTCGTCGCGCGCGGGCGCCGCGTCCCGACGGCCGCGCGCGTGGGCGGGGCGCTCGTCGTCGTGCACCCAGCGCCAGACGCGCGTCACGACGAACCACACGACCGCCGCGGCGACGACCGCGATGACGACCTTCTGCAGGACGCCCGCGTACTCCTCGACGACGTGCCACTGCTCGCCGAGCGCGTACCCGGCGTAGACGAAGATCGTGTTCCACACGGCGCTGCCGGCGGTGGTGAGCGCGGTGAACTTCCACAGGGGCATGCGCTCGACCCCGGCGGGGATCGAGATGAGGCTGCGGAAGATGGGGATGAAGCGGCCGAAGAAGACCGTCGCGCTGCCGTGCCGGAGGAAGAACTGCTCGGTGCGGTCGACGTCCTCGACCTTGACGAGCGGCAGGCGCTCCGCGATCCACCGCGTGCGCTCGCGCCCGATGATCGCCCCGACCGTGTAGAGCGCGAGGGCGCCGACGACGGACCCCGCCGTCGTCCACAGGATCGCCTCGACGAGCCCGAAGCTCCCCTGGCTCGCCGTGAAGCCCGCGAGCGGCAGGATGATCTCGCTCGGCAGCGGCGGGAACAGGTTCTCGAGGGCGATGGCGATCGCGGCCCCGACCGGGCCCAGCGTCTCCATGAGGTTGACCGCCCAGCCGGCGACGCCGTCGAGAGCGGGCTCCGCCGTCGTGGCGGCGGGCACGGCGGCCGTCAGGGCGGCGGAGAGTCCGGAGGGCATGGGACACGAGCCTAGGCGAGCGGTCGGTGGCGCGAGCGCCGATGCGGCCGGGAGGGTGTGGAGGTCTCGTGCGGAGGCGCGGGACGCGCGGGGGACCGGCCCGCTCAGCCGCGGACGAGCTCGTCGAGGCGACGGATCGGGTCCCAGGCGCCCGCCTCGCTGTTCGACAGCACGACGACCGTCACGCCCGGCGCCCCGGCCTGCGGGAGCGCGTCCGGGCCTTCCTCAGGGCCCACCGGGTCCGGGTAGTGGCGCAGGATCGCGCTCGCCCCGGTGTTGATGCCGTCCTTGTACGCCGAGCGCACCGACCCGTCGGCGAGCAGCTCGAACTCGAGCCCGAAGCCGTAGTGCACGCTCGGGGCGGGCTCGGCCCCGTCCGTGTCGTCCGCGCCGTCGTCGTGCAGCACCTGCGGGGTGAGGAACGCGCGCGTGAGGTCGGGCGGCAGGAGCTCGCCGCCGCGCACCGCCGCCCAGAACCGGGCGAGGTCGCGCGCCGTGACGTGCGCGCCGCCGTCGGGCGAGCCGACGGGCGGGTAGGAGTAGACGTTCTGCCGCCACCCGGTGACGGGGCCGTCGTCGTCCGGGCCCTCGCGCACGGGCTCCCAGCCCTCCGCGACGTCCGGCTCGGCCTCGTCCATGCGGAAGAATCCGGAGCGGTCCATGCCCGCGCGCGCGAACACGTGCTCGCGGACGTGGTCGCGGTACGTCGTCCCGGTGACGGACTCCAGCGCGAGGCCGGCGAGGACGTAGCCGACGTTGCAGTAGCGACACCCCTCGCCGGGCGCGAAGTTCGGCTCCTTGTGGACGAACCCGGGCAGGAAGTCCGCCGTGCGCGTCACGGAGTAGTTGGGCCGGTCCGCCCACAGCTCCTCGTACGACTCCCCCGCCTCCTCGTCGGCGTCGTCCGCGATGCCCGACGTGTGGGTGAGCAGGTGCCGGATCGTCACCTCGCGCGGGATGGTCGTGCCCGCGAGGTCCACGTGGTCGTGGACGCGGTCGTCGAGCCCGAGCCGGCCGTCGCCCACGAGCTGGAGCACCGCGACGGCGGTGAAGAGCTTGGTGACGGACGCGACGTCGAACCGCGTGCTCGTGCGGACCGGGACGCCCCAGCGGCGCGACGCGACGCCGTAGGCGCGTTCGAGGAGCACCTCGCCGTGGCGTTCGACCCGCACGACGCCGGAGAAGTCGTCGGCATCCGCGGCGGAGCGCAGGTGCGTGTCGAGGGCGGCGAGAGCGGCGTCGTCGAGCGCGGTCATGGCCCGACCGTAGGCGGGCCGGGGCGCTCCCGGCCAGGACTTTTGTCCCGGAGAGCCGCACGTCGTCACGGGTGGGAGCGCTATCACGGTACGGTCGCCGCATGGCGACCTCGACGACGACCCCCGCGCTCGGTGTGATCCTCCCGCGCGAGCTCCCCGCCGACCTCATCGTGCCGTTCGCGCGCCGCGCGGAGGAGGTCGGCCTCGACGAGCTGTGGGTCGTCGAGGACCTCACCTTCCACGGCGGGATCGCGCAGGCCGCGACGGTCCTCGCCGCGACCCAGCGCCTCACCGTCGGCATCGGGATCCTGCCCGCCGCCACGCGTGCGCCGTCGACCGCCGCGATGGAGGCCGGCACGCTCGCCGCCCTGCACCCCGGCCGCCTGCACCTCGGCCTCGGGCACGGCATGCCGGCGTGGATGCGGCAGATCGGCGTGTGGCCCGCGAGCCCGCTCGCGATGCTCGAGGAGACCACCGCGACCGTGCGCGCGCTGCTGCACGGCGAGCGCGTCAGCGTCGCGGGCCGCTACGTGTCCGTCGACGACGTCGCCCTCCACGCCCCGCCCGCCTCGCCGCCGCCCGTGCTCGCCGGGGTGCGCGGCCCGCGGTCGCTCGAGGTCTCGGGCCGCGTCGCGGACGGGACCATCCTCGACATGCCCGTGACCCCCGAGTACCTCGCCGTCGCGCGCGCCGCGATCGACGCCGGGCGCGCGAGCGCCGGGGACGCGGCCCCGCCCGCGCACCGCGTCGTCGCGTTCTCCGTCGGCGCCGTGCACGACGACGTCGCGACGGCCCGCGAGATCGTCCGCCCCTACCTCGCGGTCCTCGGCGAGGCCGACTGGTCCGCCCAGATCGACCCGCTGCCCTTCGCCGCCGACTTCCGCGCCCTGCGCGACGCGAGCGCCACCCCCGACGACTTCGCCGCCGCGATGCCCGACGCGTGGGTCGACGCGCTCGCCGTCGTCGGGTCGCCCGAAGCCTTCCGCGCGCGGCTCGCCGAGCTCGGCGCCGGCGGGGTGTCCAGCGTCGTCCTCGTCGCCACGACAGCCGACCCTGCCCGGCCGGACGACCCGTTCAGCGCGCTCGACGCGCTCGCCGCGGTGACCCGCCCCGCCGTCTGACGGCGGCCGTCGACCTGCGAGACCGCGCCGGAGAGCCGACCATGGGCAGGTGAGCGAGCACGCACCGACCTACACCGAGACCTGGCCCCTGCTGAGCCCGGGAGACCGCCGTCGGCTCGAGGAGCTCGACGACCTCGAGACCGACATCCTCCGCCAGCTCTCCGAGGCGTTCGCCGACGAGGTGGACGCCCCCACGCTCGGCGAGGTCCAGGTCGAGCGGCTGCGGGTCTACCGCGACGCGCAGGCCCGCGCACAACGGCAGCGGACACGCGCCTGACCGCCCCATGAGCGCCCCGGGGCCACGCGCGTCCCTCGTCGACACCGTGCTCGGCGCGGTGCGCGAGGGCACGTCGGTCGTGGTCTCCGGGCTCCCGGGCTCCGGCCGGTCCACGCTCCTCGCGCGCGTCCGGGCCGCCGTCCTCGACGACGACCGGCACGTCCTGTCCCTCGTGGGCGTCGGCCCCGGCGCCCCGCGTCCGCTCGAGTCGCTCGTCCTCGCCGGGGTGCTCGACGCCGCCCCCGGCCAGCCCGTGTCGCTCGGGCGCGCGGTCGACGCCGTCGAGCGGGCGCTCGGCACCGGGCCGGCGGTCCTCCTCGCGGACGACGCCGACGCGCTCGACGACACCTCCGCCGCGGTCCTCGGGGCGGTCTCCGCCCGCCAGGACGCCACCGTCGTGCTGAGCCAGCGCCCGCCCTACCCCGCGGCCCCGGTCGAGACCGTGCTCGGCGGCCGACCCGCGACCGCGCTGCCGATGCCGCCCCTCGCCTTCGAGGAGATGCACGCCACCGCGAGCGCGCTGCTCGGCGGCGACCTCGACGCCGGTGTCGCCGGTCGCCTGTACGGCCTGTCCGGCGGCCTGCCCGGCCTGGTCCGGTCCGTCGCCACCGAGGCCCGGCGCGCCGGCCGCCTCGTCGAGGAGTCGGGGACCTGGGTCGCGCGCCGGGACCTCGTGACCTCGGCGCTCGCCGGCGACGTCGGCCGCCTGGTCAGCGGGCTGTCGCCCGAGGAGGTGGACGGCGTCTGGGCGCTCGCGGCGACCGGCGCCGCGGAGCTCGGGACGGTGCACCGGTTCCTGCCCTGGCCCGTGCTCGTCGCGCTCGACGACCACGGCCTGGTCCGCTTCGTCGAGGCCGAAGGTCGCACGACGGTGACGCTCTACCCGCCGCTCGTCGGGGAGCTCCTCCGGCAGTCGGGGGGCGCACGAGCGCTGCGCGCGGCGGAGCAGGTCGCCGACGCGCTCGGCAGCGGCCGGGCGGACGAGTGGGACCCCCTCGCGCGCACCGCCGACGCCGCCGTCCCGACCGGCTGGGCCGCGTCGCGCGAGTCGGCGGCCATCCTCGGTCGCGCCCTGCGGCGGCATGCCGCCGCCCAGCTGCTCGCGAGCCGGGACGCGTGGGAGCGCACCCCGACCACACGGAACACCGTCCGGTACCTCGAGGCGCTCGTCAACGACGACGCCGCGCCCGACGTGGTGGAGCACGTGCTCTCGCGCGCGCACGACCTCGTCCCCGAGGAGCCCGGTCGCGAGAGCTTCCTCGTCGCGTGGGAGGCCGTCTACCGCGCGGTCGTGCGCCACGAGCGCGACGCGGCCCTCGCGCTGCTGGAGCCGGCCGGGACCACGGAGGCCGACGACGCCGTCCTGATCGCGGTCGCCCAGCACGTCCTGCTCGCGGTCGGCGACGTCGAGGGCACGGGACCGTCCGCCGAGCTCCCGCCCCCGCTCCCCCGTCCCGCGACCGACGAGAGCGCGGAGCCGCCGTCGACCGCGTCGTTGCTCGTCGGGCCCGGTGACGTGGTGGGGCTCGTCCGTGCCGAGGTGCTGCTCGCCCGGGGTCGGTGCGACGACGCGGCCGAGATGCTCGACGACCTCGTCGTGCCGCAGGCCGCCGACCGCCAGGACGGCGCCTCGTGGCGCTCGTTCACGCTGCTGTGCGCCGGAGAGGTCGAGGCGGCCGTCGAGCGCTCGCGCCGCCTCCTGGACCAGGCACGGGACCGGTTCGCGGTCTGGGAGTTCGAGCCGCACGGCTACGTGGTCGCCCTCGGCCTCTACCTCCAGGGCCGGTTCACGACCCTGCGCGAGCACCTGACGAGCGTCTTCGCCGCCGGCGCGCACGCGCCCCTGCGCCCGAACACCCGCGCGGGACTGCGCTGCCTCGGCGCCGAGCTCTCGCTCCGGGAGGGGAACGTCACGAGCGCGCGCTCGCTCGCGCACCAGCTCGACGCGCTGCAGCTCCTCGCGGCGTCCACCCCGCTCGCCCGGCCGCACCCGCTCGCCGCGGAGCTCGCGCTCGCGACCGGCCAGGCCGGGCCCGAGGCCGCGACGCGCGCGGCGTGGGATCTCGTCGAGGCGATGGACCGCCGCGGTTACCTGCTCGCCGCACTCTTCGACGCGGCCTGGCTCGTGACCCTCTGGCCCGACGCGCGTCGCGCCCGGCGGGTCGCGGAGCACGCGGCCGCCGCGCAGGGCACGCTCCTGCCCGCCCTCGGCCGCTACGTCACCGCCGCCGCCGACCGCTCGCCCGAGGCGCTCCTCGCGGCCGCCGACGACCTGCGCGCCCGCGGCCTCGTGCTGCACGGCACCCAGGCCCACGCGACCGCCGTCCGGCTGCTGCGCGACGACGGTCGCACGGCCCTCGCCACCGACGAGGCGCACCGGCTCCGCGCCCTCGTGGCGACCGCGGGCGAGGAGCTGGACCTGCTCGTGCCGCCGGTCGCGCCCGTGGACACCCTGAGCCCGCGCGAGCGCGAGGTCGCCCGGCTCGTCGCGCGCGGGCTGAGCAACAAGGACGTCGCGCGCGAGCTCGTGCTCAGCGACCGCACCGTCGACAACCACGTCTACCGGATCTTCCGGAAGCTGGGCATCACCTCGCGCGACCAGCTCCCGTCCGTGCTCTGACGACCGACGTCGTCCCGTCGGCGCCGCCGCATCAGTAGCGCCAGGCGCGCATGTCCTCCTGGTACGTGCGCTGGACCGTCGGGGACAGCAGGGTCGACGGCGGCAGGTCCCGCGGCGGGTTGTCGGCCGGGAGGCGCGTGGCCGCCGCGAGGGACGCGGCGTCGTGGAAGCGCAGCCCGTCCGGGAGGGGCGTGCGCGCGAAGGGGCCGGGCACGACGTCGGCCGGTCCGCCCGGGAGCGAGAGCGCGAAGCCCCACTCCCCGAAGGAGGGCACGTTGACGGTGAGCGGCACGACGGTGCGCCCGGGCGCCGCGGCGCGGACGGTCGAGACCACCTGCCAGAACGCGTCGGGCGTGAAGTACGACGACGTCGCCTGCGTCGCGAACGCGCCGCCGGGCCGCAGGTGCGCGGCGACCATGCCGTAGAACTCCTGCGAGTAGAGCTTGGCGACACGCTCGGACGAGGGGTCGACGAGGTCGACGAGCACGACGTCGAACGTCTGCGGCGTGTCCTCGACCCAGCGGAACGCGTCGGCGTTGACGACCGTGACGCGGGGGTCGTCGAGCGCGTGCTCGTTCACGGCGGTGAGGAGCCGGTTCTCGCGCGCGAGGTCGGTGACGGCGGGGTCGAGGTCGACGAGCGTGACCTCCTGGACCGAGCCGTAGCGCAGGACCTCGCGCGCGAGGAGGCCGTCGCCGCCGCCGAGGATCGCGACGGACGCGGGCGCCGCGACCGACGTCATCGCCGCGTGCGCGAGCGTCTCGTGGTACCGCGCCTCGTCGACGGAGGAGAACTGGAGCTGGTTGTCGAGGTAGAGGCGCGTATCCCCCTGGTACTCGGTGACGACGACCTGCTGGTAGGCGCTGCGCTCCTGCGCGACGACCGGGTCCTGGTACATCCCCGCGCTGATGCGCGCCTCGAGCCACGACGACGCCGCGAACCCGGCGACGAGCACGACGAGCGTGACGCCCGCGAGCACCGACCACCGCGGCGGGTGGCCCATGCGCGCGAGCATGAACCCCGCGACGGCGACGTTGAGCACCGCGACCGCGAACGCGGTGCGCACGAGGCCGAGGTACGGGAGCAGCAGGAACGGGAACAGCAGCGACGCGGCGAGCGCGCCGAAGTAGTCGAGCGCGAGCACCTTCGACAGCAGCGAGACGGAGCCCTCGCTCCCCCGCTCCTTGAGCACCGCCACGAGGAGCGGGATCTCGACGCCGATCGCCGTCCCGATCGCGAGCGACAGCACGACGAACACGACCCACGCGAGCTCCGTCGCCGCGTACGCCCAGAACAGCGCGAGCACCGACGTCCCGCCGAGGAGCGAGAGCACGAGCTCGTTGCGCACGAAGCTCAGCCCCGCGGTGCGCTGCAGACGCGGCGCGAGGAGCGAGCCGAGGCCCATGCCGAACAGCGTGAGCCCCGTCGCGACGGAGAACGCGACGACCGAGTCGCCGAACAGGTACGACGCCGCCGTCCCGAGGATGAGCTCGTAGACGAGCCCGCCGACGGCGACGAGCAGCGCGGCGGCGAACACGGTCGGTCGGTCGAGGTGGCGCGCCCCCGAGCGCCCGGCGGGCGCGTCGCGGTCCGCGGCCGCGTCCGCCCCGGGCGGGCCGCCGGGCGGGACCTCCTGCTGGTCGAGCACGGTCAGGAGCTGATCGTCCCCGCGATGATGAGGCCGATCGCCACGGCGAGGCCCGCGATCATCACGCCGAACGCGACGTTGTGCTCGTCGACGAGCTCGCGGTGCAGGTTGAGCCGGAACACCTTGTTCGCGACCACGAGCGTGACGAGCAGCAGCACGATGCCGAGCACCGAGTAGAGGACGGTCGAGAAGAAGGACCAGAGGAACGCCAGCGGGGCGGCGGCTGAGATCACGGGGTCTCCCGGGTTCGGGTCGTGGGACGGGCGGACGGGTGCAGGGGTTCGGGGCCGGGACGGGCGGGCGCGGGTCGGGTCACTTGCCGAGCCCTCCGCCGCCCCCGCCGTAGACGGTGCGCCGCACGCACGTGCCGTCGTCGGTCGTGGCGACCTGGCCGGTGGTGGGCGACGTCGTGACGACGGACCGGGGCGTGCACGACGCGCTGCCCGAGGCGGCGCGGGCGGCGCACGACCCGAGACCGAGCAGCACGACCGCCGCGACCGCGAAGGCGACGAACCGCCCGCCGGGGACCGTGCGCGGCGCGACGCGACGGCCGAACAGGCGCTGCTGCTCGGCGACGTCGAGACGGCGCCCGTGGTAGACGGAGGTGACGGGGCCGAGCGGTCCGGTCGTGCGCTCGATCGACACGATCGTCCCGTGGGCCGAGAGGTCGACGTACTCGACCTCCTGCCCGACGGCGAACGGCTCGGCGAACTGCCCCTCGACGTGCTCGACGCGCCCCGTCCCGTGCTCGCGCACCGTGAGCGTGTGCTGGCGCCCCTCGAGGGTCAGCCCGAGGGTCCGGCCGGTCTGCAGGCCCGAGAGGTCGACGACGGGCGGCCACGGCTCGGTCGGGTGCAGGAGCGTCACGTCGCGCGTGTCGTGGTCGTACTCGACCCACACGTCGGAGCCGTCGTGGGCGAGGAGCTGCCACTCCTCCCACGTGAACGTGGAGCCGCCGTGCACGGTCGAGAGCACGGCGACGGCGCGCGGCGTCGCGCGCTGCGGCGGGGCGCCGACGAGGTCCTCGCCGACGCGCATCGCGAGCCGCGGGCGGGGCGTCCTGCTCACACGAGGCTCCGCACGGCGACGTCGGCGGCCCCGAGCTCCGCGGCGAGGAGCGCGCGCACGTCGTCCGTGAACGTGGCCGACGCCGGGGCGCGGCACGTCGTGAGGGTCACGTAGGCCGTGCCGTCCTCGGGCCAGGTGTGCACGGCGAGGTGCGACTCCGCGAGCAGCAGCACGACGCTGGTGCCCTGCGGCTCGAAGCGGTGGGATACCTCCCCGAGCGGCGTCATCCCGGCCTCGCGGACGATCGCGTCGAGGCAGCGGCGGACGGTCGGCTCGTCGTCGAGCAGCGCCGGGTCCGCGCCCGTCACGTCGAACACGTGGACGAGGTTGCGCTGCACGTCCACGCCCCTGTCGGTCTCGGTCCTGCCGGCCGGCGCGGGCGAGCGGCCCGCGGTCCGGTGGCCGCCGTCGGGCCGGGCACACCCTAGCCGACCTGCGGCGTCGACCGACGGGCGGACCCGCCGCGCGAGACCGGCCGCCCGTCCGCACGGGCGGACCCCGTCCAGGGAGCGGGCGACGGCCGTTCGCCTACGATGCGCGGATGGATGCCGAGTGGTTCGTCGACGCCACGGCGCAGTGCGCCGTGGGTCGGCAGGCGCGCGAGGTCGCGTGGGAGCGGACGCCCCTGGGCCCGCCCGACGAGTGGCCCGAGGCGCTGCGCCACGCCGTCCGCCTGTGCTTCTCGACGCAGTTCCCCGTCATGCTGGTCTGGGGGCCGGACCTCACGCTGATCTACAACGACGGCTACGAGGAGATGCTCGGCACCGCCAAGCACGCGGGCGCGCTGGGCGCCCCGGCGGCAGTGGTGTGGGCGGAGATCTGGGACGAGGTCGGGCCGCTGTTCGACGAGGTCCTGCGCACCGGGCGCGCGTCGTCCGACCGGGACCTGCACCTCGTGATGAACCGCTCCGGCTACGACGAGGAGACGTTCTTCACCTTCTCCTACAGCCCGCTGCGGGACGACGACGGCCGTATCGCGGGCGTGCTCGACATCTCGACGGAGACGACCCTGGCGGTCGTCAACCAACGCCGCCTCGCGATGCTCGGGGAGCTCCAGGGCGCGCTCCCGACGACGTTCACCGACCTGGCGACGTTCGGCCGCCCGGTGCTCGACGTCCTCGCCGGGAGCCCCGACGTCGCGCGCGCCGCGTTCTACGACGTGCGCGGCGCGCGCCCCCGCGTGGTCGGGTCGGTCGGCCCGGAGGCGGAGCCGGCGGAGACCCGCCTCGTCGAGCGCGTGTTCCGGACCCGCCAGCGCATCGTCTCGCAGGGTCTCGTCGTCAAGCCGCTGCGCGACGCGGTGCGCGGCGGCGTGGCCGGGATCCTCGTGCTCCGAGCGAGCCCGCTGCGCCCCTGGGACCGCGACTACGCGCGGTACCTCGCCGGCCTGGCCGCGACGGTCGGGGCCGCGCTGCGCGACGCGGTCCGCCTGCGCACGACGATGGACGCGCTGCGGCTGCGGGTCGAGCGCTCGGAGGAGCAGACGGCGCAGATGCGCGAGGTCGCGCTCGCGCTCCAGCAGGCGGTGCTCACGGAGCCGCCCGACCCCGACCACCTCCAGGTCGCGGTGCACTACCAGCCCGCCGCGCTCGACCGCGACATCGGCGGCGACTGGTACGACGGGTTCGTGACGCCCGACGGCGCGACGACCCTCGTGGTGGGCGACGTCGTCGGCCACGACCTGGCGGCGGCCGTGATGATGGGGCAGCTGCGCGGGCTGGTGCGGGCGATCGGCTACGACAGCGGCGCGTCGCCCGCGCGCGTCCTCGAGCGCGTCGACGCGGCCGTGCAGGGGCTCGCGCTCGGGAGCGGCGCGATCGCGACGGTGATCCTCGCGCGCATCGAGCAGAGCCCGGAGCAGCGTCGCCGCGGGGCCCGGACGGTGCGGTGGTCGAGCGCGGGGCACCTGCCGCCGATGCTCGTCCGGGCGGACGGCCGCGTCGACACGCTCACGCGGCGGAACGACCTGCCGCTCGGCCTCTCGTCGGGCACCGTGCGGACCGAGCACACGGTCGAGCTCTACCCGGACGACACGCTCGTGCTGTACACCGACGGGCTCGTGGAGCGTCGCGGCCACAACCTGCGCGACGACCTGGCCGACCTCGCCCGCGCGCTGGAGGGCACGCACCGCGGGCCCATCGAGGAGGTCGTCGAGGCGGCGCTCACGCGGATGCTGCCGGGGCCGGGCGAGGACGACGTCGCGCTCGTCGTGCTCCGGACCGGCCCGGAGGACGCCCCGGTGCCCGGCACCGCCGAGATGCCGGGCGACACGTCCGCCGAGCTGCCGTCCGAGCGCGGCGCGCCCGTGGCCTGACCGGCGCGACCACGGGCTCCCGGGGTCTCACGACGGGGTGCTGCGGTCGCACGGGAGTACGACGAGGGGTCGTCCCCCGCCCGTGACGGGCGGGGGACGACCCCGAGCCGGCGCCGCTCGGCGGCGCCGGTCGGCCGTCAGCCGCAGGTGGTCGCGGCGTACGGCGCGACGACCTCCGTGCTGACCTGCTCGCCGTCGACCGTCGCCGTGGCGGTGACGGTCGCCTCGCCCGCCTCGGCGGACGGGGCGCGCACCGCGAACGACTGGTACGCGTTCGCCCCCGGGGCCACGGCGGTGACCGCCTTGGTCCCGAACGGCGTGGCGAGCGTGACGTCCACGGGGACGTCCTCGCCGTTCGTCGCGCGCACGGCCACGTAGGCCTTGCCCGCGAGGCAGCGGGTCTCGGCCGTGACCGTCACGTCGAGCGTCGGCTCCTCGCCGTCGTCGCCGGCGTAGACCTGGGCGACCTCGGCGTCGGACAGCGCGCGGTCGAAGACGCGCACGTCGTCGATCGTGCCCGGCCAGTAGTCGACCGGGTTGCCGCTCCACTGCCCGCGCCCGATCGTCAGCGGACCGGACGGCGTGGTGCCGCCGCACACGTCGGACTGGCCGACGAGCTCGCCGTTGACGTAGAGCTTGAGCTTCTGGTCGGCCGCGTCGCGGACGCCCACGACGTGGTACCAGTCGCCCAGCACGGGCTGCACGACGTACTCCGCGCGCGGCTCGCCGTCGTAGGAGAAGGCCCACCGGCCGCCCCCGCCGTACTGGAGGTAGAACGCGCTCGAGCCCGTGACCGAGTCCTGGCCGACGATCGTCGACCACGCGCCACCGGGCGTCTTGTCGAGCTGGACCCACGCGGACACCGTGTACGAGCCGGTCGTGTCGACCACGGGACCCTCGGTCGCGAACGACTGGTTCGTGCCGTCGAGCCTGATCGCGGACCCGCTGTCGCCGTGACCGGCGACCCACGTGCCCGTGCCCGACGCCGCGTGGTCGCCGACGCCGTCGGCCGCCGTCGTGCCCTGGCCCTCGTCGAACGACCAGCGGCCCGTGCCGGTCAGCCCCGGGGTGCCCGGGTCGACGGGCGCGGAGCCCTGCACGGCCGCCGCGACGACCCGCTCGTTGACGTCCTTGACGCGCGCGGCGTCCATCTTGAGGACGCGCCGGTCGTACGTGTAAAAGCCGTTCAGCTCGTTCTCGACGTCGGAGATCTCCGTGTACACCGAGCCGGACAGGTAGCACTGCGCCGGCCGCACGAGCTTCTCGGTGTTCTGCACGTACGCGTCGGTCAGGGCCTCGCTGTTCGCGACGCCGCCGTACGGGTTGGCGGACACGCCCGGCCACATGTGGCCCGGGACGCTCATCGAGAAGCCGCCGTGCTCGCCGTCGATCGCGGCGCGCGTGGCGTCCGGCTTCGGCAGGGCCGGGCCGGTGTACTGGTGCCAGTCGATGATGTCGCCCGTCTTCGAGTCACCCTTGGACGCGCAGCAGTTGTAGCCGGAGTGCGTGTTGAGGATCCGGCTCGGGTCGTAGGCGTCGATCGTGTTCCCGATCCGCGCCGTGTCGGCCAGGTTCCACTCGCCCCAGCCCTCGTTGAACGTCACCCAGCCGACGATCGACGGCACCGAGCGGTGCTGGTCGATGATCGTCTTCATCTCCTGCTCCCAGAAGACGCGCGACGCCGGGTCCGTGTCGCCGTTGTCGAACCACCCGCTCGGGATGTCCTGCCAGACCATGAGGCCCAGCGTGTCGGCGTGGTGGTACCAGCGGGCCGGCTCCACCTTGATGTGCTTGCGCACCGTGTTGAAGCCCAGGTCCTTGTGCGCCTGGAGGTCGAACACGTACGCCTCGTCGGACGCCGGCGTGTAGATGCCGTCCGGCCAGTAGCCCTGGTCGAGAGTCGACATGAGGAAGGTCCTCTCGCCGTTCAGCAGGATGCGCTGGACGCCGTCCACCTCGGAGACCTCGATCGAGCGCATGCCCGCGTACGACGCCACGGTGTCGGTCGAGTCCCCGTCGGTGAGCGTGACGTCGACGTCGTAGAGGTACGGGTCGTCGGGCGACCACAGGTGCGCGTCCGGGATCTCCACCGCGAGCAGCTCGTTCGCGGCGCCGGTCGCGGTGCCGACCTCGGTGCCGTCCGCGTCCCGCACGACGGCGGTGACCTCGGCCGCGTCGGACGCGGAGGCCGACTGCGCGGTCACCGCCAGGACGCCGGCCTCGACGTCGGGCGTCGTGACGACGGCGTCGATCGCCGCGGCCGGGACGGGCTCCATCCACACCGTCTGCCAGATGCCCGACGTCGGGGTGTAGAAGATGCCGCCCGGGTTGAGCGTCTGCTTGCCGACGGCCTGGTTGCTGCCGTCCGTCGTGTCGACGACGCGCACGACGAGCTCCTGCTCCGCGCCCGCGACGAGCGCGTCGGTGACGTCGAACGAGAACGCGTCGTAGCCGCCGCGGTGCGTGCCGACCTCCTGGCCGTTCACGTACGCCGTCGCGACGTAGTCGACCGCGCCGAAGTTCAGGCGCAGGCGGTTGTCGCTCCCGACCGCCCAGTCCTGCGGTACCTCGAACGTGCGGCGGTAGAACATGTCGTCCTCACGCCGCTCGATGCCCGAGAGCGCGGACTCGACCGCGTACGGGACGACGATCTCCTCGTCGAGGTCGCGGCCGCTCGGCACGGCGTCGTCGGACTCCGCCGCCTCGAACTGCCACACGCCGTTGAGGTTCTGCCACGCGTCGCGCGTGAGCTGGGGACGCGGGTACTCCGGCAGCGGGTTCGTCGGGTCGAAGTCGTCGGCCCACGGGGTCTGGATCCGGAACTCGGAACCGTTGGTGACCGGCAGGTTGAGCGGCCCGACCTTCTCGCCGCCGACCGTCAGGTCGCCCTCGCCGTCGTAGACGAGGCGTGCGGTCGACGCGCGGTCGACGGGCTCGGCCAGCGTGATGCCGAGGACGTCGCCCTGCGCCGCGACCTGCGCGACGGGCCACGCGAGCTGGTCGACCTGGACCTTGAGGTGGTCGACGAGGCTCTCGTCGACGCCGCCCGCGGCGCCCTCGAACGCCACGTTGAGGCTCGTGCCGTCGCTCTCGAGCGCGGCCTGCGCGGGGAAGACGACGAAGTCGTCGGGGTACGTGAAGGCGTCGGTCGGCACGATCTCACGTTGCTGCGAAGGGCTCTGCCACCGCAACCGGAGGTGCGACCCGCCGGTGTTCTGGAACATCTCCATGCGGAACGCGTACTCCTGGCCCGCCTGGAGCTGCACCGGCGCGGACGTCTGCTCGACGTCCCAGTCGTCGACCCAGTGGTCGATGACGAGCCGGTCGTCGATCCACAGCCGGAACCCGTTGTCGCCGATCGCGGAGAACGTGTACGCCTCGCTGTAGTCGGGCGTGATCTGCCCCGTCCAGCGCGCGGACGTGCGCTCGCCGCGGCCGGTGAGCTCGGCGAACGTCGGGACCAGGTTGGGGAACTCGATCCGCTGGTCGGGGATCGTGGCCTTGAGGTCGGTGAGCGGCCAGCCGGGTCCGCCGGACAGGAAGTACTCGCCCTTGAGCCCGTTGTCGAGGGCGAGGTCCTGGGCCGCGACGTCCTGCGTGGCCTCGTCGGTCGGGGCCGACGGCGTCGCGGTCGCCCCCGCCGCCGTCGCCACGGCCAGGGGCACCGTGAGCGCGGCGGCCAGTGCCGCCGCCAGGATCCTCGCCGGTCTGCCCCGTGGGGGTGCTACCGCTGTCATGGACTGCATCCGTGCTTCCTCCTCGTCGAGTGAATCCAGGGACTGCACGACGCGGCGGCGAACCGGGCACCGATGCTCCGGCGGTCGCCGTCCTTGGCGCACCGCACAACGTCTCCCCAGAATCAAACAACTTCCACCAGAAAAAGACAACAGGGCACAGCACAGAACAACGGGCCGGGCGACACGAGGTGTCGGCGCCGGGCTGTGGACAAGCGCCTCGTATGGCACGCGGGCTGCGATACTCCCGCCGTGCACCTCGCCTACGTCGACGACTCAGGGGACTCGAAGCGCGGCGTCACGCTCTCGGCCCTCATCGTCGAAGACCGGTACTGGTCTGCGCTGCTGGACGCCTGGCTCACAGGTCGGCGAAAGATCCACGCCCAGTTCGGGGTCCCCAAGAGCCGCGAGATCCACGCTGTCGAGTTCTACAAGAGGCGATCGCCGCTCTGCGAGACACCGGAACAGAACAGCGCGTTCACCAGGGTGGAGCGCGGAGTCGCCGGGCGCACCCTCCTTGCGAGCCTCTCGAGCTTCGAGCACTTCCACGTCGTGACCGTCGGCTCCAGCGAGGTCAGGAAGCCCGAGGTCTACGCGCGATTCATCGCCACGCTCGAGGACTGGGCCGTCGAGCGTGACACCTTCCTGATCGTCTTCTACGACGGCCAGCAAGGTCTGGCGCAGCCTGACGCGGAACCGTCCCCCGCGGAGCTCTCAGCGCTGTGGACGACCGCGGTGCGGAACGCCGCGCCGTATCGCAAGGTTCATCGCGCCCTCGACCTCACGACTCGACGCGTCGTCGAAGACGTGGTGATGCAGGACAGCCAGTTCAGCCAGCTCATCCAGGCTGCCGATCTCATCGCTTACGGCGCGTATCAGCGCCACCGGCAGGATCATCCCGAGCTGTGGGGGCCCGGAGAACCGTGGAAGGCAGCGATCCAGGCCTACATGCGCCTCGCGAAGCACTGGCCCGTCGACAGCGACAACGGCATCTACTGGCTCGGGTAGAGGCCCTCGCACGCAAAAACCCTCGGCCAGAGGCCGAGGGCTGCGGAGGCAGGGCCCCGTGTTCGGCACTCGGCCTAATGGGGTCCTGCACCACCAGGCTACGCGCCCCGATGCGCGGCGGCAACGGGCGCTCCGTCAGCGGTGGATGAGCGACGTCCAGTCGGGCGGCACGCGGTCGGCGGGGCCGGGCGACCCCTGCTCGGGCGGCCGGGACAGCGGCGCGGCGAGGTGCGGGCCCTCGAGCACCTGCTCGGTCTCGAAGTCCCAGTACCACTCTTCACCCGGCTCGAACGAGCGCATGAGCCGGTGGCCGGTCTCGTCGTAGTGCGCGGTCGCGTGCTGCGCGGGGGACGTGTCGCAGCAGCCGACGTGCCCGCACGTCGCGCACCGGCGCAGGTGCACCCACCAGCCGCCGGCCTCGTCGCACTCGGCGCACCCGGTGCCGCTCGGCGGCACCTCGACACGTACCGCGGTGGCGAGGGCGGCCGCGAGCGCAGGGTCGTCGAGACCCTCGCCGTTGACGTTCGGCGCGCGGTCCGTCGTCACCGCGCCCCCGCCCCGGCGGCCCGGACGACCGGCGCCCACGCCTCGGGGTCGAGAGCAGGCGCGGGTTCTGCCGCAGCCCAGGCACGGCAGTCGTCGATCGTCGCGGAGAGCAGCGCGCGCAGGCGCTCGTCCGGGTCGCTCACGCACGCCTCGGCGATGCCCTGCACCGCCGCGGAGATGATGCTCGGTGCGGCGTCGCGCACGAACCGCGTGGGCCGCAGTCGCGCGCCCTCGCAGAACCGCTGCGCCCACCGCGCGGTACGCGGGCAGCTCGCGAGCGCGTCGGCCGACTCGGCGCTCAGCGTGCCCGCGGGGCGGTCGTCGAGGACGTCGAGCATCTTCTCGGCACCGATGATCGCCACCGCGAGCGTCTGCTGCCGGTCCGCCGGGGCGATCGGCAGCGCCGTCACGGCGGCGCGCAGCGCGATGCGCACGTCCCAGTGCGGGTCGTCGCTCGTCAACCCGATGACGGACGGGATGAGCGGCGCGAGCCTCGGGCGCTCCGGGTCGACCGTGAGGTCGTTCACGGCGCGCGCGAGCATCGCGAGCAGCGGGTGCGTGCACCGTGGATGGTCGCTCCAGCGCTCTCCCGCGAGATACGACGCGAGCTCCATGAAGCACGCACCCTTCTTCGGGTTGCGGTGCTTGCCACGGCCCAGCATCGGCAGCATGTCGTAGGTGTCGGTCACGAGGTCACCCCCACAGCGGGTCCGGTCCTTCGTCCAGTCTGCGCCGCGGTCCCGCCGTTGGCAACGGGAGGAGTGACGCACGACACACCACGATCCGTACGGGTCGTCCCGTACCCCCGCGCGCGGCCGCGTACGGAGAGCACGTAGGGGTGTTGTCCGACGTCTCGGGACGCTCCTAGCGTCCTGGACGCGACCGAGCGACCGCCCGGCCGCGTCGGAACGACAAGGGGAGGCGTCGAGGATGACTCGTGCCGTGCGCAGGACCGGAGTACGGGCGACCGCCGTGGGCGTCGCCGTCGTGGCGACGGGCTTCCTGGTCCCGGCGTCCGCCTCGGGCGGCTGGGACTACGCCGAGCGAGGACCGGAGACCTGGCGCGACCACTACCCGACCTGCGAGGGCGCCGCGCAGTCGCCGGTCGACATCCGTCGGGGGTCCGCCGTCGACGCCGACGGCACTCCCGTCGAGGGCGTCACGCTGGACTACGCGCGGTCGAGCGAGGTGACGGTGCGGCACACCGGGCACACGGTCCAGGTCGACGTGCCGGCCGGCGCGGGCTCGCTCGACGCGGGCGGCACCGCCTACGAGCTGCGTCAGCTCCACTTCCACACGCCGAGCGAGCACCGTCTCTCCGGGGTGGCGCAGCCCGTGGAGCTGCACCTGGTCCATGCCGCGCCGGACGGCAGCCTGGCGGTCGTGGGCCTGCTCTACCGCGAACGTGCGGCGGACGCGGCGCTGCACCCGGTCCTGTCGGACCTGCCGGGCTCCCCGCAGGACGACGCGCGCCGGGTCACGCTCGCCCTCGACCGCGTCGTCCCGGACGACCTGGACGTCTACTCCTACGCGGGGTCGCTCACGACGCCGCCCTGCTCCGAGACCGTCACGTGGTTCGTGGCGAAGGACGTCCGCCCGCTCTCGTCGGGACAGGTGAGCGGGCTGGAGGAGCTCTTCGACGGGCCCGAGTTCCCCCGGGGCAACGCGCGCCCGGTCCAGCCGCTCGGCGGACGACCGGTCCACGCGACGGAGCTGGAGACGGAGCTGGAGACGGACTGACCGCGGGTCGCGTCGCCGTGTCCCGCGCCGCCGGTCTCGGTGCCGGTCTCAGTACCGGTCTCAGTGCCGGTCTCAGTGCCGGTCTCGGTGCCGGTCTCAGTGCCGGGCACGGCGCGCGAGCGCCCGGAGGGCCCACACCCCGACCCCGGCCGCCGCGACCCACGGCCCCACCACGAGGATCGGGTCGAGGACCTGGTGCCGGGTGTCGACGCGCCCGCGCCGCGAGCGGATCCCGTGCCCGTGGAGCTCGCCGACGACGCCGGTCTCGGTCACCGGGTCGTCCGGGTGCAGGGAGGCGAACGACCGCAGGTGGCTCTCGACGGCGTCGACGCGGTCGCCCGCCAGCAGCAGCAGCCAGTGGGCCGCCCGGCCCTCGCTGAACCGGCGGTACGCGTAGCGTCGCACCGCACCGGACGCCCCGTGCAGCGGCACGGACGTGCCGAACACCGGGGTGAGGTGCGCGTGCTCGACCGACCGCTCGCGCGGCCGGAGCTCGGGCTGCTGCTCCGGGACGTCCCAGTGGGCACCCGTGGCCGCGGGGTCGTAGACCTCGCGCGGGTACGACGGCCGGTCCCTCGGGTCCAGGTCGACGCCCCAGCCGGGGACGCGGGCGCGGAGCGCGTCGGCGTCCACGGGTCGCCGTGCGGGGCCGGCGACGTACGGCGTCTCGGTGGCCGGGGGCCGGGTCGCGGTGGTCGGGTCGAGCGGTGCGGCGTGCGTCATGGTGCTCCTCCTCAGTCCTCGTCCACGACGACGACGGGCTTGATGCACCCGTCGAGCTTGGCGGAGAAGATGTGGTAGCCCTCGGCGATGTGCTCGAGCGGCACGTGGTGGGTGATGACGTCGCGCGGCGTGAGGTAGCCCGCGCGGACGTGCTCCAGGAGCCGGGGCCACTGCCGCTTCACGGGGGCCTGGTTCATGCGGAGCGTGAGCCCCTTGTTCATCGCGTCGCCGAACTTCACCGACGTGAACAGCGGGCCGTAGGCGCCCATGACGGAGACGGTGCCGCCCTTGCGCACGGCGTCGATCGCCCAGTTGAGCGCGACCGGCGAACCGGCCTGGAGCTTGAGCTTCGCGCTCGTGACGTGCTGGAGCAGGTTGCCGTCGGCCTCGGCCCCGACGGCGTCGATCACGCGGTCGGCACCGAGCCAGTCCGTCTCCTTCTTGAGGTGCACGACGACGTCGTCGACCTCGGTGAAGTTCACCGTCTCCGCGAGCGCGAACTCGCGGGCCTTGGCGAGCCGGTAGTCGAGGTGGTCGACGACGATGACGCGCGCCGCGCCGAGCAGCCACGCCGTGCGGGCCGCGAAGAGCCCGACCGGGCCGGCACCCAGGACGACGACGACGTCCCCCTCGGCGATCTCGGCGAGCTGCGCGCCGAAGTACCCGGTCGCGAGCGCGTCGGTGCACAGGAGCGCGTCCTCGGGGTGGAGCCAGTCCGGGATCACCGACGGCCCGACGTCCGCGAAGGGGACGCGGACGTACTGCGCCTGGCCGCCGTCGTACCCGCCGGTCGTGTGCGAGTAGCCGTAGATGCCGCCCACCGCCGTCGCGTTGGGGTTGACGTTGTGGCAGTTCGAGTAGAGGCCCCGCGCGCAGAAGAAGCACGAGCCGCAGTAGATGTTGAACGGCACCATCACGCGGTCCCCCACGCTGAGGTTCCGCACCGACGGGCCGACCTCCTCCACGACCCCGACGATCTCGTGGCCGAACGTGTGGCCGACCCGCGTGTCGGGCATCATCCCGTGGTAGAGGTGCAGGTCGGAGCCGCAGATCGCCGCCCGCGTGACCCGGACGACGGCGTCGTTCGGGTGCTCGATCACCGGCTCCGGCTTCTCCTCGACCCGGACCTTGTACGGCCCGCGGTACGTCATCGCTCGCATGGTGGCTCCTCGGTGCTCGGCTGGTCTCCCAGCGTGCGCGCGACCCCGGCACCCGCATCTCAGGGCGGGGAGCACCGCGACCGCCCCAGGACCGGACACGGACGGACGCGCCGATGCCTTAGACGCGGGAGCCCACCTCAGACGCCTCAGGCCACGGGCGACGCCCGGCCTAAGGCACCCCCGGACGAACGGTGCGCGGTCGACCGATGCGACGGCCCGGTGCTCAGGACGACTGTGAGTCTCGGACAGGCAGGGAGCCTGGGAGACGGGGACGACCATGAGCACGCACATCGATCCGACGTTCGACGCGGACCTCGAGTACCGCGCCGAGCGCCTGCGGGCGGACCTGCGGCACGACGAGCCCGCGCTGCTGCACTGGTGGCGCGGCCGGCGTCGTCGCCACGACCACCCGGCGCGGTGACCGCGCCGCCCGACGCCGCCGACGAGGCACCTCTCGCCGGCGGCGTCGTCGTGTCCGACGAGGGGTCCCGCCCGGCCGTTGGCGGCCGATCGGCTGGTCACGTGTCGGTGCCCGCTGCGAGTATGGGGACCGTGCCCCGACCCTCCACGCGCGCGCCCTTCGTGGCCCGCGCGGCCGAGCTCGACGTGCTCGCCGCGGCGGTCGAGCGCGCGCGCCGCGGCGAGCCGGGCGTCGTGCTCGTCGGTGCGGACGCGGGGGTGGGCAAGACGCGCCTGCTCACGCGCGCGGCGGAGCTCGCGGCCGGGACGGGCGCGACGGTGGTGTGGAGCCACTGCGTCGACCTCGGCGAGGTCGGCCTCCCCTACCTCCCCTTCTCCGAGGCGCTCACGACCCTGCGCGCCCAGCACCCCGCCGTCGACGAGACGGTCGCGGCCCGGCCCGCGCTCGCACGCCTGCTCGACGCCGGCACCCCGGCCGACGACGAGCAGAGCCAGGGCGAGCGCCTCCAGCTCTTCGAGAGCGTCGCCGCCGCGATCGCGGCGTCCGGGACGCCCGAGGCGCCGCTCGTGCTCGTCGTCGAGGACCTGCACTGGGCGGACCCGTCGAGCCGCGACGTCCTGCGCTTCGTCGTCGCACGCCTGCGCGCGGAGCACGTCCTGGTCGTCGCGAGCTACCGCGCGGACGACCTGCACCGCCGCCACCCCCTGCGCCCGGTGCTCGCGGAGCTGCTGCGCCACCCGCGCGTCGAGCACGTGCAGCTCTCGCCGTTCACCGAGCGCGAGCTGCGGGAGTTCACGACGGCGCTCGCCGGCAGCCCGCTGCCGCCCGCGGCGTTCGAGTCCGTGCGCACGCGCTCCGAGGGGAACGCCTACTTCGCCGAGGAGCTCGTCGAGTCGGGCCTGGGCGACGAGCTGCCGTGGTCGCTCGCGGACGTGCTGCGCGCCCGCCTGGAGGGGCTCGACCCGGCCGTCCAGCACCTCGTGCGCGTCGCGTCGGTCTCGGGACGCCAGGTGAGCGAGCCGCTCCTGCGGGCCGCGCTGGCGCGGGACACCGACGCGGGCGAGCCCGCGGACCGGTCGTCCGGGCGTCCGTTCGACGCCGCCCTGCGCGAGGCCATCGCGCACCACGTCCTCGCAGTCGAGGGCGACGGCGCGCGCGACACGGTCGTGTTCCGGCACGCGCTGCTCGCCGAGGCGGTCGCCTCCGACCTGCTCCCGGGCGAGCGCGTCGGCGTGCACCGCGCGTACCTCGCGGCGCTCGACGACGACCCGGCGCTCGGCTCCCCCGCCCTGCGGGCCCACCACGCGCTCGCCGCGCACGACCTCCCGGCCGCGCTCACCGCGTCGCGCGCCGCGGCGCGCAAGGCGGCGCGCGTGCTCGCGCCCGCGGAGGAGCTCCGGCACCTCGAGCAGGTGCTCGCGCTGTGGCAGGCCGTGCCCGACGCCGCGACCCTCCTCGGCGAAGACCGCGTCACCGTCGCGCTCGCCGCCGCCGGGGCCGCGAGCCGCGCGGGCGAGCCGGACCGCGCCGTCGCGCTCGCACGACGCGTCGTCGAGGGCACCGCCGACGACCCGATGCGGCAGGCGTCGCTGCGGCACGTGCTGTCCCGGTACCTGCTCGGCACGGAGGAGGTCGAGGAGACCCTCGCGCACACCGAGGCGGCGCTCGCCGTCCTGCCCGTCGAGCCGCCGTCGCTCGACCGCGCGTGGACGCTGGCCATGCGGGCGCGCGCCGCGATGAACGCCGACCTCGACGAGCTCGCCGCCGAGGTCGCGGCGGAGGCGATCGACGTCGCGCACCGCCTCGACGCGCCCGACGTGGAGGCCGACGTGCTGACCACGATGGCGATCCTCGAGGTCGCGGACGACGACCGCGCCGCGGTGCTGCTGGCCCAGGCCCGCGAGCGCGCGGTCGAGGCGGGCGACATCCTCACCGAGCTGCGCTGCTGGTACAACATCGCCGCGAACCGCTACTACGCGGGCCGCATCGACGAGGCCCTCCAGGTCACGGAGGACGGCCTCGACCGCGCGCGGGCGACCGGCCTCGGGTGGAGCGCGTACGGCGTCGAGCTGCGCCTGTTCCGCGACCTCGTCCGGTACGTGCTCGGCGACCTCACCCCCACGGACACCGCGGGCGAGACCATGCCCGAGGGCTCCGCGCCGCAGCTCTCGTGCGTCCAGCTCTACGCCGCCGTCGCGCGCGGCGACGCGGACGCGATCGCGCGGGGCACCGCGCTGCGGCGCGACTGGTTCCGGGACGGGCAGATCGCGCTCATCTCGGGCGGCTGCTCGATCGACGCCCTCACGTGGGCCGGGCGCCGCGACGAGGCGGTGGCGCTCGCCGTCGAGCTCGTCGACCACCTGGGCCGCACGTGGAGCGACTACTTCCTGGGCCGCATCTGGATCTCCGCCCTCGCGCTCGCCGCGCTCGCCGACGCCGCGGACGCCGCCCGCCTCCAGGGCGCGGCCGGGGCCGCCACGGTCCGCGAGCTCGTCGCCCGCGGGGCCGAGCTGCTCGACGCCGCCCGCACGACCGCCGAGCGCGGCCGCCCCCGCGGGGGGCGGCTCGGGCCGGAGGGCCGCGCATGGCTCGCGCGCGCCGCGGCCGAGCACTCGCGCCTCACCGGCACGGACGACCCCGCGCTGTGGGAGGAGACGACGCGCCTCTTCGACTACGGCTACCGGTACGAGGTCGCGCGGTCCCGGTTCCGGTGGGCCCAGGCGCTGCTCGGGGCGGGCGACCGCAACGCCGCCGAGATCGAGGCGGCGCAGGCGCTCGAGGAGGCCGAGGCCATGGGCGCGGCGCCGCTCGCCGAGGCGGTCCGCGCGCTCGGGCGGCGCGGTCGCCTGGACCTGCCCGGCGTCCGCCGGTCCACGACGGCCGTCCTCACCGAGCGCGAGGAGGAGGTCCTGCTGCTCGTCGCGCAGGGCCTGACCAACCGGCAGATCGGCGAGCGCCTGTTCATCTCCGGGAAGACCGTGAGCGTGCACGTGTCGAACGTCCTCGCCAAGCTCGGGGCGTCGGGGCGCGCCGAGGCCGTCTCGCTCGCGCACCAGCGCGGCCTGCTCGAGGTCTGACGCGTGGACCCGTCGCCCGGGGTGCTCGTGCTCGTGCGGCACGGGCAGAGCACGTTCAACGCGGGCGACCGCTTCACCGGGCTGCTCGACGTGCCGCTCTCCGACGTCGGGGTCGCCGAGGCGCGCCGCGCGGCGCGGCTCCTCGCGGACGCCGTCGCGCGCGAGCCCGCGCTCGCCCCGCGGCGCGTCGTGACCTCGCCGCTCGTGCGCGCGTCCGCGACGGCCGCCGTCGTGGCCGAGGCCCTGCCCGGGCCGCCGCCGCTCGCGGTCGAGTGGCGGCTCGTCGAGCGGCACTACGGCGCGTTCACCGACAAGCTGCGCGACGTCGTCCGCCGCGACTACGGCGAGGCCGCCTACTGGCGCTACCGCCGGTCGTACCTGCACCGGCCGCCACCGCTCGCCGACGACGACCCGGCGCGCGCCCTCGTCGACGACACGCTCCTGCGCCTGCCCGACGCCGCGCGCGCCACCCTGCGGCCGGACGCCGAGTCCCTCGCGGACGTCGTCGAGCGCCTGCGCCCCTTCTGGGCCGCCACCCGCACACGGCTCGTGCACGGGGAGGCGGTGCTCGTCGTCGGGCACGGCAACTCGCTGCGCGCCCTGTCCGTGCTCGTCGACGACCTCACGCCCGAGGAGGTCCAGGACCTCGACGTGCCCACCGGGCACCCGCTCGTGCACCGCTTCACGGCCGGGCCCGACGGCGCGCTCGTCCCCGAGGTCCGCGGCGGCACCTACCTCGACGCGCAGGGCGCCGAGCACGCGGTCACGGACCTCCGGGCCCGCGGGGGCACCTGACGGGTCGTCATCCCGCCGACTGAGCGTCTCGGTGGTCCCGCCAGAACTCGTCGCGCACGAGCGCGGCGTCCATGAGGCACTGCCGCCAGGTGTCACCCCGCACCCCCGGCGGGACGTCGAGGGACCCTCCGGTGGCCGGCGTGGACCGGGGCTCGCCCCGCGCGTCCAGGCACGCGCCCAGGAGCGCGTACACGTCCGGGTCGCCGCGCTCCTCCACGACGGAGCGCAGCGCGCCCAGGACTGCTGGGTCACCTGTCGGAGGCACGCGCAGCAGCGCGTCGGACCTGCCCGTCCGCGGGTCGTACTCGGTACGACAGGCGGAGAACCCGTCCTCGCCCTGTCCGGCGCTCTCGCACGTCTCGGTGCTCCACACCTCGGTGTCGTACGAGGTCAGACCGCGGATCTCCGGACCGGGAGCGCCCGAGGTGCCGAGCAGCATCGCGTAGAGGACGCGTCCGCCGTGGACGCTGGTCGGCACCACGAGGCTGGTCACGGACGCCCCCGCCGCGTCCGTGACCTCGCCCGCGAGCACGGCCCAGAGCTCCCCGTCGCCGTCGAACGGTGACAACCCGAGAACGAGCCGCTCGTCGCTCGCGGCGCGCTCCACGACGGCCATCTTCGCGTGACCGGAGCGCACGACGGTGCCGGCATCCTCACCCCGCCGGAGGCGTCGGAGGTCGCCGCTGTCGCCAGCCACCACACGCATGGCCGGCGCGGACCCCTCCGCCTCGGCGCCCGGGTCGTACTCGACGAGGAACCGCTCGCCGTCGCGCCACGCGCCGAGGCCGAGGTCGAGGACGTACGTGCCGTCGTCGCGCAGGTACGTCGCGGGCTCGGTGACGGCGACGACGCCGGGCGCGACGTCGACCGTGGTCGGCTCGTCGACGAGCACCTCGTACCCCGGAGAGCCGGTGACGACCTCGCGCGCGAGCTCGCGCACGCCGCCGGGGCCGCCCGCCGTGACGACGCCCGTCCCGACGAGCCCCAGCGCGACGACGCCCGCGACCCCCGCGAGGGACCGGCGCCGCTGCGCACCGCGCCGGCTCGACCGCAGGACCACGTCGAGGTCGAGCGTGGAGGGCGGGACGGCGTCGTCGGCCGAGCGTCGCAGCCGCAGGAGGAAGTCGTCGTCGGGCGGGGTGGGCGTCGAACCGGTCTCGCGGCTCATCGGGCTGTCCTTCCGCTGGTCGTGGGGGCACCGCCGTCGGGGGCGTCGAGGAGCGTGCGGAGCCGGGCGAGGCCGCGCGACGCCGTCGACTTCACGGTGCCGACGGGCATGCCGAGCTCGGCCGCGACCTCGTTCTCGCTGAGGTCGAGCAGGTGGCGCAGCACGACGACGCGCCGCTGCCGGACGGGGAGCGCGAGGAGCGCGCGCACGACGGCGTCCCGGTCGTCGACCGCGGCGGTGACCGCCCCGCCGTCGCGCCCCACCGGACGGGCCGCTCGCTCGGCGGACGACAGCTCGTCCGGCCCGGCGAGCACCTCGCGCCGGGTGCGGCGCCACGTGTCGATCCGCAGGTTCGCGAGGACCCGGCGCGCGTAGGCGAGCGGGTCGTGCTGCGCCGCGCGGGGCCAGGCGCGGTAGGTGCGCTCCAGGGCGTGCTGCGTGAGCTCTTCCGCGCGGTGCCGGTCCCCGCACAGGAGGTACGCCATGCGGTGCAGCGGGTCGCGGGCCTCGCGCACGAACGCGGTGAACTCCTCGTCGCGCGTGCGGCGGGCGACCACGTCGACCTCGAGCGGCGCCTCGGGCGGCCACTCGTCGTCGGGCCCTCGCTCCTCGTCCCCCACCACCCCGTCCCCCTGCTCGAGCACGAGCTCGTACCGCCCGGGGCGGTCCCGCGCGCTCACCGTGCCGCCCTGCTCGGCGGGCGGCCGTCGTCGTGTCGTCGTCTCACGAGCGGAACACGCAGCACCTGCCCGCGACGTTCCCTTCTGTCCGATTTCACCCCCGGCGCCGCGCCGCGCTGGGCGGGTTGCGCTGTTTGACCAGGCTCGTCCCGGTGATACTGGACCATGACCGACGCCCAGGCGATCCACGAGCTCGTCCAGGCGGGGCTCGCCGAGCCCGCGGCGGACGAGTCGTTCGACCGCTTCGCGCGGCTCGTGCACCGGCAGCTCGGGGTGTCGTCGGCGCTCGTCACGCTGGTCCTCGACGACGAGGCGGTGCTGCCCGGCGCGCACGGCGTGCCCGAGCCGTACCAGTCGGCCCGCCGCACCCCCCGCAGCCACACGTTCTGCCAGTTCGTGGCGAACGAGGCGCGCCCGCTCGTGGTCGAGGACGCGCGCACCGTCCCCCACCTGGCCACGCTGCGGGCCGTCGACGACATCGGGGTCGTCGCCTACGCAGGCTTCCCGATCTTCGACCCGCAGGGCCGGGCGGTCGGGTCGCTGTGCGCGTTCGACGCGCGGCCCCGCACCTGGTCGGACGACGAGCTGGCGACGCTCGCGGACCTGGCGTCCGCGTGCACGTCCGAGCTCCGGCTGCGCCTGGCGCAGGCCCGCGCGAAGCGCATGCAGCGCGTCGCGCTCGCGGCGAACAAGCGGTCGCGTCTGCTCCTGGAGCTGTCCGAGTCGTTCGCCGCCGCGACGTCCGTCCGCGACGTCGCCGAGCGGCTGGCCGCCGTGGGGGCGGCCATCGGCGCGCGCTACGCCGGGCTCGCGCTGCTCGACGGCGCCGGCACCCGCCTCGAGTTCACGACGCTGGACCACCTGGAGCCGGGGGTCCCGGCGTCGTTCCGCCGCATGCGCGTGGACGCGGAGCGGGCCGCGTCGACCGCGGCACGGACGCGCGAGCCCCTGTTCTTCCGTGACCACGTGCAGTACGGCGAGCGGTTCCCCGAGGCCGCGTCGCTCATCGCGCCCGACACGGTCGAGGCGCGCTCGTTCGTGCCCGTGCTCGCGGACGACCGCCTCCTGGGCGTGGTGGCGCTCGCGTGGGACACGGTCCGCGAGTTCGACGACGACGCCGTGAAGACGGAGACGACGATCGCGTCGTACGTCGCGCACGCCGTCGAGCGCGTCCGTCTGCTCGAGGAGCGCCACCGCGTCGCGGCGACCCTCCAGGCCGCGATGCTCACCGAGCTACCGCCGGTGCGCGGCGCGGAGCTCGCGGCGACGTACGCGTCCGCGACCCGCACGGACCAGGTCGGCGGCGACTGGTACGACGCGGTGGTGCTCGACGACGACGCGTGCGTGCTCATGATCGGGGACGTCACCGGGCACGACATGCGTGCCGCGGCGCAGATGGGCCAGCTCCGGTCGATGCTGCGGACGTTCGCCTGGTGCCAGGACGAGCCGCCCGCCGTGCTGCTGCGCCTGCTCGACCGCGCGAACCGCGGGCTGGCGCTGCACTCCAGCGCGACGGCCGTCGTCGTGCGGCTCGACCGCACCCCGCAGGGGTTCGACCTCACGTGGTCCAACGCCGGGCACCCCCCACCCCTCGTGCTGCGCGCCGACGGGACGGTCGACCCGCTCGAGTCCGCGCCCGACCTCATGCTGGGGGTGCTGCCGAGCACGCAGCGGCACGACCACCGCACGCGCCTCGCGCCGGGCGACACGCTGCTCCTCTACACCGACGGTCTCGTCGAGCGCCGCGGCACCTCGTTCGCCGAGCGCCTCGCCGGCCTGCGGTCCGTCCTCGGCGAGCACGCGGGCACCGCGACGTCGGCCGTCCCGGACGCGCTCGTCCGCCGCCTCGTCGCCGACCAGCGGGACGACGTCGCGGTCCTCGCCCTGCGCGTGCGGCACACGGTCCCGCGGGCGCCGGCGCCCGGGCGCCCGTCGGTGCTGACGCGGCCGGTCGAGCACACGTCGACGGCGATCGGCCCCGCACGGCGGTGGGTCGACGACGTGCTCGAGAGCTGCGACGTGTCGCCCGCGGTCCGCCGCGTCGCGATGCTCCTGACGAGCGAGATCCTCACGAACGCGGTGCAGCACGGCACGACGCCGGTCCGGGCGGAGCTCGAGGTCGGGCACCGGGTGGTGCGGGTCGGCGTCGAGGACGGGTCGACGGCGCTGCCGAGGCTGCGCTCGCCGCGGCCGGAGGAGACGGGCGGCCGGGGCGTGCAGTTCCTGGAACGGTGCGCGTCGCGCTGGGGCGTCGACCTCCACGACGACCCGGCCGACGACAGCGCTGCCGACGGCGGCCCCGCGGACGGCGGTGCAGCCCACGGCGACCCGGCCGACGGCGGTGCGGCCGACGGCGGTGCGGCCGACGGCGGTGCGGCCGACGGCAGGGCGGCCAAGACCGTGTGGTTCGAGCTGGACCTCGACGGCTGACCCGTGCGCTCGTCCGGTGCCCCTGTGCGGTGTCGGAGGGCGGCGGTAGCGTGTGTGAGGTGGGCCACTCCCCCCGGGCACCGCGCGCGATCCCGTGACCCCTCGTGCACGTCGAGACGACCGAGTCCTGAGAGGCAGCACCATGACCGACCTCGCCACCCCCGCGACCCTGCGCGGCGACGCCACCGCGACCGCCGCCGCCCCCGTCGACGCCCCTGCCCCGCTGCCCGACCGCGAGCACCTCGACGCCGTCCTCGACGGCCACCGGCGCGAGCTCACCGGCTACTGCTACCGCATGCTCGGGTCGTCGTTCGAGGCCGACGACGCGGTGCAGGAGACGTTCCTGCGCGCGTGGCGGTCCTACGACCGCTTCGAGGGCCGCTCGGCCCTGCGCTCGTGGCTCTACCGCATCGCGACGAACGTGTGCTTCGACGCGCTCGGCGCGCGCAAGCGGCGCGAGCGCCCGATGGGCCTGGGCGGACCGCAGGCCCCGGAGCTGGAGAACCTGGGCCAGGTGCTGCCGGAGGAGACGTGGGTCGAGCCCGTGCCCGACGACCGGGTGCTCCCGCACGACGGCGACCCGGCGCAGGTCGCGGTGGGGCGCGAGACCATCCGCCTCGCCTTCGTCGCCGCCCTCCAGTTCCTGCCGCCCCGCCAGCGCGCGGTGCTGCTGCTGCGCGAGGTGCTGCGCTGGCAGGCGAGCGAGGTCGCGGAGCTCCTCGACACGACGGTCGCGTCGGTGAACAGCGCGCTGCAGCGCGCCCGTGCCACGCTCGCGGCGCGCGCGCACTGGGACAGCTCGGGGCTGGGCGACGAGACGGGGTCCGCCGCGCCGGTCGCGGCGAACGCGGGCCTCGGCGACGAGGAGAAGCTCCTGCTCGAGCGCTACCTCGACGCGTTCGAGCGCTACGACATGGACGCGCTGGTCGCGATCCTGCACGAGGACGCGACGCTGTCGATGCCGCCGTACCCGCTGTGGATGCGCGGCCAGGCGGACATCGTCGCGTGGATGACGGGCCCGGGGTACGAGTGCGAGGGCTCGCGCATGGTCCCGGTCGCGGTGAACGGCACGTTCGGGTTCGGCCAGTACCGCCGCGCGGCCGGCGGCGGTCACGAGCCGTGGGCGCTCCAGGTCGTCGAGACGGAGGGCGGCCGCGTCACGGCCATCAACGCGTTCCTCGACACGGCCTCGTGGTTTCCCCTGTTCGGGCTCCCGGAGCGCCTCGACGACTGACGCGCCGCGGGTCAGCCGAACGTCTCGAGGAGCGTGCTCCGCTCGGCGTCCGTGAGGTTCGTGGCGACGAGCGTGCCGTGGACCCCGTGGAACCGCTCGCCGACGCGGTCGAGGTCGCCGTCCTCGGTGACGACGAACAGCGCCGACGTCCCGGGCGTCACGCCCTCGCGGATGCGGTCGAGCTGGTCCTTGTCGATCCCCACGGCCTCCATCGCCTTCGTCGACGCGCCGATCGCCGCACCGGCCGCGGCGCCCAGCACGGGCGCGAAGAACAGCGACCCGAGCAGCAGGCCCCAGAAGGCGCCCCAGCCCGTGCCGCGCCACTCGTCCTGGTGGCCGTGGCGCGTCGTCGGCTTGGCCGCGCCCTCGGGCCACGACACGACGGCGGTGTCGACGATCTTGACGGCGTGCTCGGACGCCGAGTCGTGGAGGATCCGGGACGCCGCGTCGGCGCCCTCGGGGGAGTCGAACTTCCAGACGGTGAAGGTGGCCATCGTTCTCTCCGTTTCTCTCAGCCGAGCAGCTTGGCCTTGGCGGCGGCGAACTCGGCGTCGTTCAGGACGCCCGAGGAGTGGAGCTGACCGAGCCGCTCGAGCTGGTCGAGGAGGTCGTCCTGCACCGACGCGGGAGCGGGCTGCGCGTACTGCGCCGCGGCCTGCTGCGCGGCCGCCTCGACCCTCGCCTGGTCCTGCGCGGCCGCGGCCCGCTGGGCCTCCCACGACTCCTGGGCGCGGTTCGCCTGGTGGCGCCTCACGGCTCCCGCGGTCGCGGAGGCCGTGCCCGCGATGACGGCGGTGCGGGCGGCGGTCCCGATGAGCCCGGGGCGCCCGAATCGTCGGACGAGCATGTGGTCACTCCTGTCTGTCGGACGGGTTTGCGCCTGGGCCGGGACGCCCGGGCCGAGCGGGTCAGCCGTCGGCGAGCGCGAGGTCGGCGACCTCGTTGACCACCTCGGCGGGGACGCGCTCGCTGAGGAGCACGACGCCGTCGGCGCTGCGGGTCGCGGCCACCAGGGCGCGCGCCCACGTGTGCTCGACGACGAGCACGACCGCGGACGTGCCCGGCGCGAGACCGGCCGCGACGTGGTCGAGGTCCTCCTCGGCGGCGAGACCGGCCGCGGTGAGCTCGACGTCGGTGATCGCGAGCTCGTCGCCGAGGTCGGTCACCTCGAGCACCTCGACGTCGCCGTCGCGCGAGCGCCGGACCACGGCGAGGTCGAGGAGCGTGACGGTGCCCTGCGCGAGCACCTCGAGGACGGCCGCACGGATGCCGTCGGGGATGCGCTCGGTGGGGAACGCGACCGCGACGATCTCGACCGGGCCGAAGGTGGACGTGGCCATGGACGGTGCTCCTGTCAGCGGGTCGTGGGGCGAGGACGGTGCCGGGCCGGCGGTCAGCGTGCGGCGCGCTCGGCCTCGTCGCCGTGCACGACGAGCGCCCACAGGACGAAGACGTCGAGCACGATGGTGATCAGCGACCACCAGGGCGTCACCTGCAACGTCGTGAACTGGGCGATCGCGTTGATCACCACCAGGACGATGGCGACCATGCGGGCCCATCCCTTGCCCGAGAGCAGGGCGAAGCCGGTGAGGACGAGCAGCACCCCGATGACGAGGTGGATCCACCCCCAGGTCGACACGTCGAGCACGACGATGCCCGCGTCGGAGACGCCGACGAGGCTGTTCGGGGAGAACACCGCGACCAGGCCGCTGATGGCGTTGAAGAAGCCGATCGTGACGAGCACGATGCCGGCGAACCAGACCCAGCCGACCCATGCCGTCACCTGTGACGAGCGTGCCATGCCATCCTCCTGAGAACCGTGGAGCCCCGACCGGACGAGCGTGCGGATCGATCGTGGCACCGGCCGTCCGGTTCGGCATCCGGAGGGTCGGCGCGTCCCGGGGCCGCTGCCCGGCGGCCCCGCTAGGTTCGTGGCCATGACGACCCCGCCCCCCACCGACGACCCGTGGTCGGGCGTCCCGGACGCCGGCACGCGCCCGGTCCAGCACGACTCGCGGCGCCCGCCGCGCTGGGTGCCCCGCGCGCTCGCGATGGCCGTCGTCGCGGTGTTCGTCGGCATCTTCGCCTGGTACGCCCTCGGTCAGCTCAAGGCACTGGGCGTCAACATCCTCATCGCGTTCTTCGTCGCGCTCGCGCTCGAGCCGATCGTCGTCTGGCTCGTGCGACACGGCTGGCGGCGGGGCGCGGCCGCCGCCGTGGCGCTCCTGGGGTCGCTCGTCGGGATCCTCGTCGTGCTCGCGCTGTTCGGGAACCTGTTCGTCCAGCAGCTCGTGCAGCTCGTCCAGTCGATCCCCGCGCTGTACGCGAGCATCCAGGACTTCGTCGCGGACCGCTTCGACGTCGTCATCCCGGACTCCGACGACCTCCTCAAGCAGGTCATCAACGACTTCGGCGACGACGTCGCGTCCGGCGCGATCGTCGTGACGACCACGATCGTCGGCGGGGTCTTCGCGAGCCTGACGATCCTCCTCGTCACCTACTACCTCCTCGCGGCGGGACCGCGGTTCCGGGCGGCCGTGTGCCGCTGGCTCACGCCGAACCGGCAGGAGGAGGTGCTGCGCCTCTGGGAGATCACCCAGGTCAAGGTGTCGGACTTCATCAACTCGCGCATCGTGCTCGCCGCGCTGTCGAGCGTCTTCACGTTCGTCTTCCTGCTGATCCTCCAGACGCCGTACGCCCTGCCGCTCGCGGTGTTCACGGGCGTCGTCTCGCAGTTCGTCCCCACGATCGGCACGTACATCGGCGGCGCGCTGCCCGTCGCCGTCGCGCTCACGTCGCAGGGGCTGCCGCAGGCCCTGGGCGTGCTCGCGTTCATCATCGGGTACCAGCAGCTCGAGAACCTGTACTTCTCGCCCAAGGTCTCCGCCCGGGCGCTGGAGATGAACCCGGCGGTGAGCTTCGTCGTCGTGCTCGCGTTCGGTGCGGTGTTCGGCGCGCTGGGCGCGTTCCTCGCCCTGCCCATCGCCGCGACGATCCAGGCAGTCGGGAACACCTACCTCCAGCGGCACGAGCTCATCGAGTCGCACATGCTCCACGACCCGGACGCCGAGGGCCACGGCCCGGGCCGGGGCAAGGGGGACGGGAAGGGCGACGGCAAGGACGGCGACGGGCGCACCGCCCGCCGCCGACGCCGCAACCGCGAGGCGAACCTCGAGGCCGAGCGCACGGTCGACGAACGGCGCGCCGAGGGCATCGACTAGCGGGACGGTCCGGCGTGGTCAGAGCGCCGCGATGCCGTCGCCGAGCAGCTTCGCCCCGAGGACGAGCAGCAGGACGGCCATGATCACCGCGTTGTTGTGGGTCATCCAGGCCTTGAGCGCGTCGAGCATCGCGGCCGCGCGGGAGCCCATGAAGAGGTAGATGAAGACGGGCGCCGCCACCCCGATGCTCGCCACGACGGCGAACACGACGGCCGCGACGACCTGGGCGTTCGTGTCGTCCGGCGCGGCCGACGCGATCGCGGCGCCGCCCGAGACGACGAGCAGCAGGTTCTTCGGGTTGACCGCGCCGAGGAGCACGGCGAGCCCGGCGGCCTTGGCGGGCGTGAACGCGTCGATCGCGGTCATCCAGCGGGGCGCGGGCGGGTCGACGCCGTCGCGCGGGCGCCCCCGCCACTGCTTGAGCGCGAGCAGGAGCAGCAGCACGCCGAGGACGAGCTTGAGGATCGCCGCCCAGAGCGGCGGTTCGCCGTCCTGCGGGACGGCGGACCCCGCCACCAGGGCGACGACGAGCGTCACCGCACCGACCGCGACGAACCAGCCGACGAGGAACGCGAAGGCGTTGGCCTTCGCGCGCCCGCTCACGAGCATGAGCACGACGGCGACGATCGGCAGCGGGCTCACGAGCACGCCGACCGCGACGGGGAGGGACTGGCCGATCGCCGCGCCCACGGGCGGCCTCCTTCGTGGTCCGGTCCCGGGCGGGACGGCGGGAGCTACGGGAACGACGGCGCGCGGACGGAGGCGCGCGAGCGGGCGAGGTGCCCGACGGCGTCACGCACCGCCGTCGGGCACCTCACCCGTGCGGCCTCGCCGCGGGCCCTGGACCGCTCAGGCGTTCTCGTCGAAGGCCGCGCGGAGCTTGGCCTCCTCGTCGGCGGAGAGGTTCGTCTGGATGAGCTCGCCGTGGATGCCCTCGGCCTGGAGCGCCTCGTGCACGCGGTCGACGACGGCGCCCGACGTGAGGACGAACAGCGCGGACGTGCCCGGCGTGACCTTGCTGCGCACGGAGTCGATGAAGTCGTCGTCGATGCCGACGTCCGTCAGCGCGCCGGCGATGGCGCCGGACGCCGCACCGATCGCTGCGCCCAGGAGCGGGACGAAGAACAGGAGCCCGAACAGCAGGCCCCAGAACGTGCCGCCGAGCGCGCCGATCGCCGTCGTGTTGTTCCCCTGGCGCGTCTTCGGCTTCTTCTTGCCCTCCTCCCAGGACACGGTGGCCGCGTCCTGGACCTGGATGAGCTCCTGCTTCTGGAGGGCGAGGAGCGCGTCCTCGGCGCGCTGGGCGCCCTCGGGGGTGTCGAACTTCCACACGGTGAGCGTTGCCACGTCAGACCTCGTTCCGGATCGTTCGTTCGGCGGGGGCGCGCCGTCGCGCCCCGTGACGCGTCGAACGTATCCCCGCGTCCCGGGTCGCGCGCGGCGAGCATCCGCGTCCCGCGCGGCCGCGAGGTGGGGGATGCCGAGGCTCCGGATGCGCTGCGACCACCCCCGTGGTTCTCTTCCCGTGTGTCCGACGCACCGGCTGCCGGGACGACGTCGGGTCGCCTCCTGCGCTCCGTGGTGCCGGCCCTCGTCGTCGGGATCGTCAGCGCCCTGACGCTCCTCGCGCTCTCCGAGCTCGCGACCTGGATCCAGCACCTCGTGTGGGACCGGCTGCCGGAGGCCTGGGGGGTCGCGAGCACGCGGACGTGGTGGACCGTCCTCGTGCTCACCGTCACCGGGCTGCTCGTGGGCGCCACGGTCCGGTGGGCACCGGGGCACGCGGGCGTCGACCCCGCGACGACCGAGCTGGTCTCCGAGCCGCTCCCCCTGCGCGCCCTGCCCGGCCTCGCCCTCGCCCTCGTCCTCGGCCTCGCCGGCGGCGTGAGCCTCGGGCCCGAGAACCCGATCATCGCCCTCAACGTCGCGCTCGCCGCGTGGTTCCTCTGCCGCCCCCGGTTCGGCGTCCCCGTCCCGGGCGCCGTGGCGCTCGCGATGGCCGGGACCATCGGCGCGATGTTCGCCACCCCCGTCGCGGCGGCGCTCGTCATCACGGAGAGCTTCGCGGAGCGCGGCGGGCAGAGCGGCCCCCTGTTCGACCGGCTGTTCGCGCCCCTGGCCGCGGCCGGTGCGGGGGCCGTCACCATGACGGCGGTCGGGGCCCCGACGTTCTCCGTCGACCTGCCCGACTACCCCGGACCGGCCCTCGGCGACGTCGCGAGCAGCGTGCTGATCGGCGCCGTCGCGGCTCTCGTGACGGCGCTCGCGGTGGTCGCCCTCCCGGTCGTGCACAGGCTGTTCCACCGCCTCCGCAGCCCGGTGCTCGCGCTCGGTGCGGGCGGCCTCGTCCTCGGTCTGCTCGGGCTCCTCGGCGGGCCGCTCACGCTGTTCAAGGGCCTCGACGAGATGAAGGAGCTCGCGCAGCAGGCCGACACGTACGCCTGGTCCACGATCCTGCTCATGGCGGTCGTCAAGGTCGCGGCGCTCGTCGTCGCGGCTGCTGCCGGGTTCCGAGGCGGCCGCATCTTCCCCGCGGTGTTCATCGGCGTCGCCCTGGGCCTCTCGGCGTCGTCCCTCGTCCCCGCCGTGCCACCCGCGATCGCCGTCTCTGCCGCCGTCCTCGGCGCCGTCCTCGTCGTGGCGCGCGACGGCTGGCTCGCCCTCTTCATGGCGGCCGTGACCGTCGGCGACGTCCACCTGCTCCCGGTGCTCTGCGTGGCCGTCCTGCCGCTGTGGCTCGTCGCCCGCTCCATGCCCCCGCTGCGCGTCGACCTCCCCCCGGGAACCCCCGAGTTCCCCGCGCTCGCCACCGCCCCCGGCCCGGCACGCACGGCGGAGGGCGGTGGTCGTGGCGGAGCGCGGTGACGACGACGCGGCGACCGACACCGGCGCCGCGGCCGACGCCCCGGCCGCGCCACCGCCCGGGCGGCGCGGGGCGGCCGGGCTGCTGCGCCGCGCGGGGCGACCGACCCGCTCCGACGTCGTCTCGGGCATGGTGACCGGGCTCTTCTCCATCCCCGAGGGCATGGCGTACGCCTCCATCGCCGGGTTCAACCCGGTCGCGGGCCTCTACGCGGGCATCGTGCCCGCGATCGTCGGCTCGCTCACCGCGCGGACCGTCCTCATGATCACGACGCTCACGAGCGCCATCGCGCTCACGTCGCAGAGCGTGCTCGCGTCCGCCGGCCTCGAGCCGACCGACCCCGCCAACGTCGCGACGCTGACGATCATGGTCGGCCTGGTGATGCTCGTGCTCGGCGCGCTGCGCCTCGGCGCCGTGATGAGCTTCGTGTCCAACGCCGTCATGGTGGGCTTCTCGACCGGCATCGCGCTCCAGATCATCACGGGGGTCCTCGGCGACGCGACCGGGTACGACCCGCGCGGCGACAACCGGCTGTACCAGCTCGGCGACTGGCTCGTCCACGTGACGTCGTGGGACCTCGCGTCCACGCTCGTCGCGGCAGTGACCGTCCTCGTGTGGGCGCTGGCCCGGTCGGTCCGCCGCCTCGTGCCCGTGGCGCTCCTCGTGTCCCTCGTCGTCGTGACCGTCGTCGTGGTCGCGGCAGGCATCGACGTGCGCCAGGTCGCCGACATCGCCTCGATCCCGTCCGCCCTCCCGGGCCTGTCGCTCCCCGACCTCTCGGTCGCGCCCGCGCTCGTCGGGGGCGCCGTCGCCGTCGCGCTCGTCGCCCTCGCGCAGGCCGCGTCCATCGCGCCGTCGATGCCCAACCCCGACGGCTCCCGCTCGGACACCGACGCCGACTTCCGCTCGCAGGGCTGGGCCAACGTGGCCGGCGGCCTCTTCCAGGCGCTGCCCAGCGGCGGCTCGATGTCGCGCACGGGCGTCGCCGCCGAGGCGGGCGCCCGGACCCGCTGGGCGGGCGTCGTGAGCGGCGTGTTCCTCGCGCTCGTCGTGCTGCTCCTCGGCGGCCTGGCCGAGCTCATCCCCATGCCGGTGATCGGGGGGCTCATCCTCGTCGTCGGCGGCGAGCTCGTCTGGGGCAAGCGCCACGAGATCCTCCTCGTGCTGCGGACGTCGCCCCTGTCGTCGCTCGCGATGGTCGTCACGTTCGCCGCGACGACCCAGCTCCCCCTCCAGCAGGCCATCGTCCTCGGCGCGGTCCTGTCGCTCCTGCTGTACTGCGTCCAGGCGGCGCGCCAGTCCCGCCTCGTCCTCCTCACCCGCGAGCCCGACGGGCGCTGGCGGACGTCGCGACGGACGCCCGCCCGGCTGCGCTCCGGCGAGGTCACCGTGCTCGAGTTCGCGGGGACGTCGTTCTTCGCGTCGCTCCCCCGCATCGAGGACCAGTTCCCCGACGGCTCCGGCGCCGAGCGAGCCGTGCTCGTCCTCGTGCTCCGGACGCTCCCCGACATCCCCTCCTCGGCGGTGATCGACCTGTTCCACCGCACCGCCCGACGGCTCGCCGCGCAGGGGAACCGGCTCGTCCTCGTCGGGGTGACCCCCGCGATGCGCAACCTCCTGGAGCGGACCGGCACCGTGGGCGAGCTGGGCGCCGACGCCGTCGTCGACGCGACCGACGAGGTCCTGGGAGCGCTGGAGGCCGGGTTCCGCGACGCCGAGCGCTGGGCGCGCCGGGAGGACGCCGGGTCGGCCTAGGAGACCCGGCTGGTCGGCGGCTCGTCAGCCGCGCGCCGTCGCCTCGCGGATGCGCTTGTCCTCCTGGCGGCGGTCCCACCAGCGGGTGAGGACGAGCCACCCGAGGAGCCAGCCGCCGAGCGCGCTGATCAGCCAGACGACGACCGTCACCCCGATCCACGTGGAGGCCCCGGAGATCTCCAGGCCGTCGCCCACGAGCGTCGCGATCCACAGCGCGAGGAACGTCGACACGAGGCCGATGCCGCCGAGCACCGCGGACGCGTACTTGCGCGCGACGTTGAACACGAAGGGCGCGAGCACCCCCTGGGCCACCGCGAACACGAGGACGGCGACCGTGAACCCGGAGGCGTGCACCGTGACGCCGTCGAAGACGTTCGCGGCGACGAGGAGGCCCACGGCGGCGAGGACCACGTTGATCGCGAAGCTCAGCAGGAACCGGATCATGCCGCAACCGTCCCGCCGCGCGGGAGGTTCCGCAACCGCTGGTGCGGCGCGGGAGCCCGCCCCGTGCGACCTGCCCGGGAGGTCGGGACACCTGCCCCTGGGACCCGGGACGCCGCCCGGCCGACGCTGCGGGGGCCGTCGCACCGCGTGACGGGCCCCGGCCGCGGGAGGCGGCCTCGAACGGAAGGTCGTCCCATGCAGGACAGCTCGCTCACCACGCCGTCGGCGGTCGCCGACGGCACGCCCCGCCGCGCCCGCGGCACGACGCCCCGCGCGTGGGCCTGGACCGGGGTCGTCGCCGGTGTCCTCGGCCTGGTCTCGATCCAGTCCTCGATGGCGCTCGGCATCAACTGGGAGGAGACCGCGGGCGACGCGGAGGCGATCGTCGCCGACCTCTCCGGCCGCACGGGCACGCAGATCGTGTTCCACACCGCGACGATCGCGTGCGCGCTGCTCGTGCTCGTCTTCGCCGCCGGGCTCAAGCGACGGCTCGACGGGCAGGCGCCCGCCGGGTCGATCCTCCCGACGGTCGCGGGCTGGGGGCTCGTGCTCGTCTCCGTCGCCGGGCTGCTGGGTTCGGGCCTCGACACGCAGTTCCTGTTCGGCCTCGGCGACACGGCGCTCATCGTCCCGGAGTCGGGCGCGTTCTACAGCGACTGGGTCGCGACGATCCCGTGGCTGTGGGTCGGGGCGGGCGTCGCGGGCGTCGCGCTCGGCGTCGCGGCGCTGCGGCACGCGGCCGCGCCGCGCTGGCTCGGCGTCGTCGGGTTCGTGCTCGGCGGGCTCGCGCTCCTCACGGGCGTGTCGCCGCTGCAGTACATGGCGGGGTTCGTCGGACCGATCTGGCTGCTCGTCACCGCGCTCGGCTTCGCCCTCGGGGACCGGCGCTGAGCGCGACGCGCGAGATCAGCGACGCGCGACGAGATCGGCGGGTCCGGTCGGGATCGGCGGTCTGGACCGCCGACCCCACACCGGACCGCCGATCTCGCCGTCGTCCACGGCCGGGTGATCTCCCGCCCGGGCCCTTCTCGCCGCGCGTGCCGCGGCCCTACCGTGGGCCCGTGGCCGAGCCCGGGCCCGGCCGCGCCGGGATGCCCCGCACGGGCTGGACGATCGGCGTCCTCGCCTGGGTGCTCGGCGTGTCCGCGCTCGCGCTCCAGCTCACGTCCGGCGTGCCGCTCCTGCTGGGCGACCTGCTGTTCGTCGTCGTGGACGCGACGGTCGCGCTCGTCTACGGCACGGTTGCGGCGGTGATCCTGGTGCGGCGGCCGCACGTCGTGGGTTGGCTCGTGGCCCTCGCCGCGATCGGCGGCGGGGTCGCGGCCCTGGGCGGCGGGTGGCGCAGCTACGCGTCGACCCACCCCGGCCTGCCCCCGCTCACGCCGCTCGCGGACGCCTACGGGTGGGCGTGGGTGCCGGGCACGGTCGGGCTCTTCGTCCTCGTCCCGTGGTTCGTGCGCGGCGGGCGGCTCGGCGCGGGCGCGTGGTGCGGGGTCGCGGGCGGCGTCGCGTCCATCACCTTCTTCTTCCTCGCTCCCTCCGACGACCCGCGCCCTGCGATCGTCGGCGTCGTCGTCATGGGGCTCGTCACCGCGGGCGCGACGGCGTGGCGTCGGTTCCGCGGGCCGGTCGAGGAGCGGCGCGGGCTGGGCCTCCTCGCGCTCGGGACGGCGCTCATGGCGCTGTCGTTCCTCCCGCTGCTCGGCACGTGGGCCGACCCGGACGTGCTCCTCGCGCTCCCCCTCACGCACCTCGCGTGCCAGGCGCTGTTCCCCGCCGCGATCCTCGTGTGCGTGCTGCGCAACCGTTTGTGGGGCATCGACCTCGTCCTCTCGCGCGCGACCGTGGCCGCGATGCTGGCCGTGGGCCTCGCCGTCGTCTACGCCGTGGTCGTCGTCCTCGCGACGACCGTCGTCGACGGTCCCGCCGCGCAGGTCGTCGCGGCGGTCGGGGTCGCGCTCGCGGTGCAGCCCCTGCACACGTGGCTGCGGCACCGCGTGCGCACGCTCGTCTACGGGGAGGGCAACGATCCGGGCCGGGCGGCCCTGAGCGTCGGCCGCCACCTGTCGTCCGCGTCGACGGCCGACGACCTCGTCGTGAGCCTCGCCGTCGGCGTGCGCGAGGCGCTCCGCCTGGAGAGTGTGACGATCGAGCGGTCCGCACCCGGCCCGACGGCGTCCGCCAGCCCCGCGGGCCCGGCACCCTGGGCGGGTCCCGGCAGCCATCCGGTGGGGGACGCCGTCACGCTCCCCGTCGAGCACGGCGGCCGCGTGCTCGGCCGGGTCCACGTCGTTGCGCGGGCCGGCGAGCGGCTCGACGCCCGGACGCGGGACGCGCTCGAGCAGCTCCTGCCCGTGCTCGGCGCCGGTCTCGCGCTCGCGCGGGGCGCGCACGAGCTCGAGGAGGCGCGCGACGCCACGACCCGCGCGCGCCTCGCCGAGCGGCGCGTGATCCGCCGGGAGCTGCACGACGGCGTCGGGCCGTGGCTCGTGGGCCTGCGCCTGGGGCTCCAGGGCGCGCGGAACACGCTGCGGACCGACCCCGAGGCCGCGGCCGCGGTGCTGGACGCCCTGGGGGTGGAGGTGGCGCAGCGCGTCGAGGACGTGCGCGCGCTGTCGCGCAGCCTCCTGCCGCCGTCGCTCGACGAGCACGGTCTGGAGGTCGCGCTCGGCGAGCTCGCGGGGCGGCAGGCGCTCGGCGGGTTCGTCGTGGACGTGCGCTGCGACCCGTGCGGGGGCCTCGACCCGCGCGTCGCCGCGGCCGCGTACGCGATCGCGAGCGAGAGCGTCGTCAACGCCGCCCGGCACTCCGGGGCGCCGGAGTGCCGCCTGACGGTCCGGCTCGGGGACGGCGCGCTCGTCGTCACGTGCGAGGACGACGGCCGGGGCGTCGCGCCGGACGCGGTGGCCGGCGTCGGCTCCCGGTCGCTGCGCGAGCGGGCCGACGAGCTCGGCGGCCGGCTCGAGGTCGCCGCGGTGCGGCCCGACGGCGAGCGCCCGGGCACGCGCGTGCGCGCCACGCTCCCGCTGGTCCCGGCCGGGGCGCTCGCGCGCGGGTCGGCGTCGTGATCCGGGTCGCGGTCGTCGACGACCACCCGGTGTTCCGGCTCGGCATGGCCGCGCTGCTGGACTCGTTCGACGGCGTGCGCGTCGTCGGGAGCGCGGCGTCGGCCACGGAGGCGCGCGCATTGCTCGGCCTCGGCACCCACCTCGACCTCGACCCCGGCGAGGATGCGGGCGCCGGGGCGCGGGCCGACGTCGTGCTCCTGGACCTCGACCTCGGCGACGGGTCGGGCGTGGACGTGACGCGCGACCTCGTGCGTGCGGACCCGGCCGCGCGCGTGCTCGTCGTGACGATGCACGAGGACGAGGACGCCGTCGTCGCGGCCGTGCGCGCGGGGGCGCGCGGGTTCCTCGTGAAGTCCGCGAGCCCCGCGGAGGTCGAGCGCGCCGTCCGCGCGGTGGCCGACGGCGCGATGATCCTCTCCCCGTCCGTCGCCGACCGGGCGATGGCGTACGTCGTGGGCGGGCGCTCCGCCGTGCGCGCGCCGTTCCCCCAGCTCACCGACCGCGAGCGCGAGGTGCTCGACCTCGTCGCGGCCGGTCTCGACAACGCGTCGATCTCCCGGCGGCTCGTGCTGAGCCCCAAGACGGTGCGCAACCACGTCGCGAACGTGCTCGCCAAGCTCGCCGTCCGCGACCGCGCCGCCGCGATCGTGCGGGCGCGCGAGGAAGGGCTGGGCGGCTGACGCGTCAGGCGTCGTCGTCCTGGATGACCGACAGCACGTTCCCCGCCGGGTCGGTGAACCACGCGATGAGCGGGCCGCCCCCGCGGAAGACGAAGTCGTCGTCCGTCTCGACGGGCGTGCCCGCGTAGCGCTCGAACGCCACGCCGCGCTCGCGGAGCGCGGCGACCATGCCCGGCACGTCGGCGACCGGGAAGTTCAGCACCGTGAACGACGCCGGGGCGTGTGCCTCGCCCTTCGGGTAGACGAGCACGCGCGCACCGCCGCCGATCTCGAGCCAGAGCATGTCGTCCCCGCTGACGGTGAGGCCGAGGTCGTCCGCGTAGAACCGCCGCGCCGCGTCGACGTCGTCGACCGAGAACCCGCTGAACGCCGTGTCGAGCATGTCTCCTCCTGAGGTCGCGCGAGCCGGTGCCCGCTCTCCCCAGGGTCGACCGGCCGCAGGCCACCGGCTCATCGGTCGCGCGGCGTCAGGCCTCGCGGCGCAGGTGCAGCAGCGGGAACGGGCGGCCCTGGTCGTCCGTCTCCGACCGCCCGGTCACCTCGAACCCGAGCGCCCGGTAGAAGCCCAGCGCGCCCGGGTTCTGCTCGTTGACGTCGAGCTCGACGACCGGGTGACCGCGCCCGACCGCGTCGAGCAGCGCGCGGCCGATCCCGCGCCCGTGCAGCGCGGGGTCCACGAACAGCATCTCGACCCGGTGCCCGACCGTCCCGGCGAACCCCGCCACCCGGCCGTCGACCTCCGCGACGGTGAGGTCGACGGTGCCGAGGTACTCGTCCCGGACGGCGGCCTCCAGCTCGCGCACGTCGTCGGGGGCGAGGAAGTCGTGCGTGGCCTCGACGGCGCGCCGCCAGACGTCGACCAGCGCGTCCGTGTCGTCGGGGCGGGCGGGTCGGAGCACGGGATCGGTCACGGCACGAGCATGCCACGGCCACGCGGTGGCCCCGAGAGGTCACGGGCACTCCCGCACAGGAGGGGCACCAGCACTTGGCGACTGCATCGAGACCTGTCAATATAGAAGCATGTCGATGCACTCCGCGCTTTCCTGGGTCGTCGCCACCGACGGGCCGGGCCTCCCGTGAGCACACCCAGCGCCGCACCGGGTCCACGACTGTCGGCGCTCGACCGGTGGCTGCCGCTGTGGATCGGGCTCGCGATGGTCGCCGGGCTCGTCCTGGGCCGGTTCGTCCCTGCCCTGTCCGACGTGCTCGCCGCGCTGGAGGTCGGCGGGATCTCCGTGCCGATCGCCCTCGGCCTGCTCGTGATGATGTACCCGGTGCTGGCCAAGGTCCGCTACGACCGGGTGGGTGCGGTCACCGGCGACAAGCGGCTCCTGGCCTCCTCGCTGGTCCTGAACTGGCTGGTCGGGCCTGCGCTGATGTTCGCCCTGGCGTGGGCCTTCCTGCCCGACCTGCCCGAGTACCGCACCGGGCTGATCGTCGTCGGCCTGGCCCGGTGCATCGCCATGGTCGTGATCTGGAACGACCTGGCGTGCGGGGACCGGGAGGCCGCGGCGGTGCTCGTCGCCATCAACTCCGTGTTCCAGGTCGTCGCCTTCTCGTTGCTCGGCTACTTCTACCTCACGGTGCTGCCCGCGTGGCTGGGCCTGGACACCCAGGGCCTGGACGTGTCGGTGGGGCAGATCGCGCTCAACGTGCTCGTGTTCCTCGGCGTCCCGCTGGTCGCCGGGTTCGCCTCGCGCCTGGTCGGGGAACGCGCCCGGGGCCGTGCCTGGTACGAGGACCGGTTCCTGCCGGTGATCGGACCCTGGGCGTTGTACGGGCTGCTGTTCACGATCGTGCTGCTGTTCGCCCTGCAGGGCGAGGCCGTCACCTCCCACCCGCTCGACGTCGCCCGGATCGCCCTGCCGCTGCTGGTGTACTTCGCTGCCATGTGGGGCATCGGCATCGTCGCCGGCAAGACGCTCGCGCTCGGCTACGCGCGCTCCACGACGCTCGCGTTCACCGCGGCGGGCAACAACTTCGAGCTCGCGATCGCCGTCGCCATCGCCACGTTCGGTGCGACCTCCGGCCAGGCCCTGGCCGGAGTCGTCGGTCCGCTCATCGAGGTCCCCGTCCTGGTCGGTCTCGTCTACGTCTCCTTGTGGCTCGCACGCCGCTGGTTCGCCATCGACCCCTACGCTGACCCGACCCGAGCACGAGAGCTGGAAGAGGTGAGGTCATGACCACCGCTCCCCTGCCGATGACCGTCACGGACACCGACTGCACGCCGCAGGTCGAGGCGCACGCGATCGGGACCGAGGTCGCGGGCGCCGTCGCCACGACGCTCAAGGCCCTCGCCGAGCCGCTGCGGCTGCGCATGCTCTCCTTCATCGCGACCTCCACGGCCGGTGAGGCGTGCGTGTGCGACCTCGCCTCGCTCACGGACGTCTCGCAGCCGACCGTCTCGCACCACCTGAAGGTGCTGCGCGACGTCGGGGTGCTGACGTCCGAGCGACGCGGCACCTGGGTCTGGTACCGCGTCGCGCCGGGGTACACGACCGCGGTCACGACGCTGCTGGACTCCTTCGCCCCGGCGGCGCTCGGCGCCAGCCACGGTGCGACCGTCCTCGCCGGGCTCGACGACGTCGACGCCGCCCTCGACCACCTGGCCGAGGACCTGGCCGGGACCTTCGCCGACGTGCGGTTCGACGTCGTGCAGCGCGTGGTCCGCGAGTCGTACACCGACCTGGCCCGCTCGGCGAAGGTCTCGGCCCACCTGGTGCCGCTCACGGAACGGTTCGCCCGCCAGCGGCTGAGCGACCTGACCCGCCCCGCGGACGCGGGACCGCAGGTGCTGTTCGTCTGCGTCGCCAACGCCGGACGCTCCCAGCTCGCCGCCGCCCTGCTGCGCCGCTACGCCGGCGACCGGGTCGTCGTCCGGTCCGCAGGGTCGGCGCCCGCGTCCGACATCCACGAGGGCGTGCGCGAGAGCCTGACCGCGCTCGGCATCACCGCCGACGACGCGTTCCCCAAGCCGTTGACCGACGACGCCGTCCGCGCCGCGGACGTCGTCGTCACGATGGGCTGCGGAGACGTGTGCCCGGTCCTGCCCGGCACGCGGTACGAGGACTGGCTCGTGGGCGACCCGGCGCTGGCCTCCCCGGCCGGGGTCGCCGCGATCCGCGACGAGCTCGACGCCCGCGTGCGCGCCCTGCTCGCCGACCTCCTGCCCGAACTCGACCTGCCCCCAGCCTGACCCCGGGAGACATCACCATGACCGAGAACGCCACCGCGAAGCCGTCCGCCCTGTTCGTCTGCGTGCACAACGCCGGCCGCTCCCAGATGGCCGCCGGGTACCTGCGCGCCCTGTCCGGCGGAGCCGTGGAGGTCCGCTCTGCCGGGTCCGCCCCGGCCGACCAGATCAACCCCGTCGCCGTCGAGGCCATGCTGGAGGAGGGCATCGACCTCCGTGCCGAGCAGCCCAAGGTCCTGACCGCCGAGGCGGTGCAGGCGTCCGACGTCGTGATCACCATGGGCTGCGGGGACGCCTGCCCGATCTTCCCCGGCAAGCGGTACGAGGACTGGGCCCTGGAGGACCCGGCCGGCCAGGGCATCGACGCCGTGCGCCCCATCCGCGACCAGATCCGCACCCGCGTACTGTCGCTCCTCGACGAGCTCGGCGTCGCCCCGGTCGCTCTCCCGCGCGGCTGAGGGGCCGGCCGCGCGCCGGTCTCACCCGGACCCGACGCGCGGCCGGGCGCTCAGCCGTGGTCCGCGTCGCCCGAGCGTCCGTGCACGACGCCGGTCGCGAACCCGACCCCGGCCGGTGCCCCGACCCCGAGGGTGACCGGCTGCGGCGCCGCCGGCGCGGTGCCGCAGCACGACCCGCTCGCCCCCGCGCCGTCCGCCTCCAGAGCGAGGTCGGTCGAGCAGACCCCGGTCGCGGGGAGGGCCAGCTCGACCGCGTCGGCCGCAGCCCGGTCCCCTGCCAGCGCCGCCGCGATCGAGCGCACCTGCTCGTAGCCCGTGGCGAGCAGGAACGTCGGCGCACGTCCGTAGGACTTCATGCCCGCGAGGTAGAACCCGTCGTCCGGGTGGGACAGGACCTGCTCGCCGTGCGGCGGCACGGTGCCGCAGGAGTGCTGGTTCGGGTCGATGAGCGGAGCGAGCGCCGTGGGTGCCTCCACGACCGGGTCCAGGTCGAGGCGCACCTCGCGCAGCATGTCCAGGTCCGGGCGGAAGCCGGTCGCGTCGACGATCTGGTGCACCTCGAGGCTCAGCGCCCCGTCGCGCGCGGTCCCCAGCACCTGGACGGTTCCTGCCCCGGGGACGAGCCGCTCGATCGAGACGCGCGTGAGCAGCGTCAGCCGCCCAGCCTCCACGGCGGCCCGCAGGCGCGTGCCGAGCAGGCCTCGCGCAGGGAGCTCGTCGTCGGCTCCACCGCCGAAGAGGCGACGCGCGGACCCACCGCGGATCGCCCACGTGATCGTGGTGCCCGGCTCGGACTCGGAGAGCTCGACGAGGTTCAGGAGCGTGTTCGCCGCGGAGTGGCCCATCCCGACGACGAGGGTGTCCCTGCCTGCGAACCGGTCGCGCCGGGTGCCGAGCACGTCCGGGAGAGGTCCGGTGACGAACGCCGCCGACTCCCGCTCGCCCACGGCCGGAAGTCCCGAGACCCCCAGCGGGTTCGACGTCGAGAACGTCCCCGACGCGTCGATCACCGCGCGGGCCAGCACGTCGGTCACCGTGCCGCCGGCATCCACCGTCCGCACCCGGTACCCGCGCCGCTCCCGGCCGAGGGAGCGTGTCTTGTCCGCACCGTCGCGGGCGACCGACACCACTCGCGTGCTGGTACGCAGTCGGGGCGCGATCTGCGGCGTCGCGGCCAGCGGAGCCAGGTAGCGCCCCACGAGCTCCCCGCCGGTGGGCAGCGCGTCCGGATCCGGTTCCACCCACCCCGTCGCCTCCAGCAGGCGCCGCGCGGCGGCGTCGACGTCGTAGCGCCACGGCGAGAACAACCGCACGTGGCCCCACGACGCCACGGCCGCACCCGGCCCGTCTCCGGCCTCGAGCACGATCGTCTCCAGCCCGCGCTCCAGCAGGTGCGCCGCCGCGGCCAGACCCACCGGACCTGCACCGATCACCACGACCGGGAGCTCGTCCCGCCCCACCTCGACCATGACCACTCCTCGTATTGAAGGTTATCGATGCGAGCATCGTGGACCACCCATCGATGAGTGTCAATGTGTGGCAGGATGGCCGCATGACGACGGCCACGCTGCCCCCGGCGCCCCCGCGCGGCGCACCCGGCTGCTGCGGCCCGGCCGCCACCGGGGCGGCAGACCCCGATGCCGCGCGCGAGCTCGCGCGCACCTTCAAGGCCCTGGCGGACCCGACGCGGGTCCAGCTCCTCGCGATCGTCGCCGCCCAGGAGGGGCACGAGGCGTGCGTGTGCGACCTCACCGGGCCGGTCGGCCTCTCCCAGCCGACCGTCAGCCACCACCTCAAGATCCTGGTCGACGCCGGTCTGCTGAGCCGCGAGCAGCGCGGCCGCTGGGCGTACTACTCGCTCGTCCCGGGCGCTCTCGCCCGCGTCGCGGAGTCGCTCACGGAGATCGCGGGGCGCTGAGCGCCGCTTCGCCGCGCGTTCCCGTTCTCCTGTCCCTACGCTCGCCCCTGTCGGTGACGCCGTCCGCACCGACCGGCCGTCGGCGACGGTCGTCCGACGACGAGCGAGGCACACGATGACCGAGCTGACCGGATCGATCGAGGAGGCCGGCCCCCGGTCCGGCTGGCAACGGTTCTGGGACCGCGGCGGCTGGTGGCGGGCCTTCCTGTTCGCGGTCCTCTACATCGCGGTGTACCTGGGGGTCGGGTGGCTCGTCGGGCTCACCCGGCTGGGGCCGGGCAGCGGCGAGGAGCTCCTCGACTCGTCCGGCACCGTGTTCTTCGGGCTGATGCTGCCGATCCTCGTCATGGGCCTGCTGCTCGTCGTCTTCCTGCGGACCGTGCGCTGGCGGCGCGAGGTGTTCGGGCCGCAGCCGGTCGCGGGCCGCCCGTGGATGTGGGTCGCGGTCGTCCTCGTGCTCGTGCCGGTCGCGCTCCATCTCGCGGCGACGGACTGGGGCGCCTACGACGTCAGGGTGGTCCTCACCGTCCTCGCGCTCGGCCTGTGCGTCGGGTTCGCCGAGGAGGTCCTGACGCGTGGCGTCGCCGTCACAATGCTCCGCCGGGCCGGGTACGGCGAGAAGGCGGTGATGGTGCTGTCGTCCCTGCTGTTCGGCCTCCTGCACACGACGAACCTCGTCTCGGGGCAGAACCTCCTGCTCGTGGGCACGACGGTGGTCTACGCGTTCGGCTTCGGCACGATGATGTACCTCTCCATGCGTGTCACCGGCAGCATCGTGCCCGCGATCCTCCTGCACGCGGCCACCGACCCGACGACGTTCCTCGCGACGGACGGCGTCGACGCGCACGGCGCGAGCTCCGGCTCCGAGGCGCTGAACGCGATCGCGGGCACCTTCAACGTCGTGTTCGTCCTCGTCGGGATCCTCGCGATCTTCCTCGTCTCCGGCCGTGCGCGGGGCACCGCCCCGGCCGAGGGATGACTCCCGCTCGTCAGGACCGTCGGCCGCGCAGCGCGATCGCGGGGCCGGAGAACAGCGCGATGCCGAGCACGAACCCGACGTCGTACCAGGTCCCGTTGTTGTCGACCTCGTAGATGCTCACCGTGTCCGTGAAGAGGGACACGATGAACGTCACCGGCAGGATCGCGCCCTGCCACAGACCCCACCAGAACCCGTAGCCCCCGGGGTTCGCGGCGACGTTCGGCCCGGCCGCGCACGCCCCCAGGAGCAGGAGCACCGCGAGGGCGGCGGTCGTGCCGGCTGCTCGTCGTGTCGTCGTGGACATGTCGCTCACCTCCGGGCACCAGTGAACCGCTCGCGCCGCCCGACGGCCAGGCCGGCCCGCGCGACGCCCCGGGGAGACCGGTGTCGGGGCCGTGCGGCAGGATGACCGCATGACGCAGAGCACGGACGACGGCGCCCCCGCGAGCAGCGACGCCACCCCCGGCGGGGAGCTCATGCTGCTCGACACCGCGAGCCTGTACTTCCGGGCGTTCTTCGGGGTGCCGGACTCGATCAAGGCGCCGGACGGCACGCCCGTCAACGCGGTGCGCGGCCTGCTCGACATGATCGCGACGCTCGTGACGGACCGTCGTCCGACGCGCCTCGTCGCGTGCTGGGACGTGGACTGGCGCCCGGCCTTCCGGGTGGAGGCGATCCCCTCGTACAAGGCGCACCGCGTCGCGGAGGTCGTCCCGGGCACGACGGGCGTCGAGGAGGTCCCGGAGAAGCTCGTCGCGCAGGTCCCGGTCATCGTCGACGTGCTCGCGGCGCTGGGCATCGCGCGCGTCGGGGCGGCGGGCTACGAGGCGGACGACGTCATCGGCACCCTCACCGCGCGCGAGGTCGCGCGCCGTGCGGCGGCGGGCGCGACGCCGGACCCGTCGGGCCGGGCGGCGGTCGAGGTCGTCACGGGCGACCGCGACCTGTTCCAGCTCGTCGACGACGCCGCGGGCGTGCGCGTGCTCTACCCGACGAAGGGCGTGAAGAACCTCGACGTCGTCGACCAGGCGCGCCTGCGCGAGCGGTACGGCGTCGCGACGGGGGCGGCCTACGCGGACATGGCGGTGCTGCGCGGCGACCCGAGCGACGGCCTGCCGGGCGTCCCCGGCATCGGCGAGAAGACGGCGGTCGCGCTCCTCGGGAGGTACGGCGACCTCGCGGGCGTGCTCGCGGCGCGCGACGCGGGCGACCCGGGTCTGACGGCGACCCAGCGGCGCCGGCTGACCGAGGCGGCCCCGTACCTGGAGGTCGCCCCGCTCGTCGTGCGCGTCGCGCCCGACGCCCCGCTGGGCGACGTCGACGACGCGCTGCCCACCGCCCCGGCCGACCCGGACGCGCTCGCCGAGCTCGGCGAGCGCTGGGGTCTGGGGTCGTCCGTGCAGCGCCTCCTGGACGCGCTGCGCGGCTGAGCGGCCGCCGCCCGTCCGGAGGGCAGACTGGGTCCGCCGCCGCGGACCGCCGGCGGCCCGTCCGACCCCGCCGGGAGGCGACCCGTGGCTCTCGTCCGCTGCAGCTTCTACTCCGACGTGCTCGAGGTGAGCACGTCGATGACCGTCGTGCTCCCCCAGGCCACGACGACCCAGATCGGCATGGCCGGGTCGGCGAGCGCCCGCGCCGAGGGCGCCCCGGTGCTCTACCTGCTCCACGGCATGAGCGACGACGAGACGATCTGGACGCGCCGGACGTCGATCGAGCGGTACGTCGCCGACCGCGGGCTGGCCGTCGTCATGCCGCGCGTGGAGCGCAGCTTCTACGCCGACGAGGTGCACGGGCACCGCTACTGGACGTTCCTGTCCGAGGAGCTGCCGAGCCTCGTCGACCAGTTCTTCCGCGTGTCGACGCGCCGCGAGGACACGTTCGTCGCGGGGCTGTCGATGGGCGGGTACGGCGCGTTCCGCTGGGCGCTGCGGCACCCCGAGCGGTTCGCGGCGGCGGCGAGCCTGTCCGGGGTGCTCGACCTCGCCGACGAGTCGTACCGCGAGCGGCGCCTGCCGGACATCGAGCGCGTGTTCGGCGACCGCGAGATCGCGGGCTCGGACGACGACCTGCTCGCCCTGCTGCGGCGCGCCGCGGCCGAGGGTCGCACGGCCGATCTCCCCGCGCTGTTCCTCGCGTGCGGGACGGAGGACTTCCTCGTCGACGGCAACCGGGCGTTCGAGCGGGTGGCCGATGAGTCCGGCGTGGCGCTGCGGTCGGAGTTCTCGCCCGGGACGCACGAGTGGGGCTTCTGGGACCGCACCATCCAGCACGTCCTCGACTGGCTGCCGCTGGCCGGGACGCCACGAACCTGAGGCGGCGCCCTCCCTACCCCTCGGGCATGTCACAGACCGTGCCCGCGCGTCGTCGTCCAGGTGACCTGACCGCACCTCCGGCCGTGCAGCGCGCACACCGACGAAGGGGACCAGCACCATGACCGCCTCCACCACGCTCTCGCCCACCGACGTCGCCGCGCTGCGGGACCGCGTCACGGGTCGCGTCCTCGCGCGGGGCGACCTGCCCGACGGCGGCCCGACCGCCGCGGAGGCCGTCGCCGCGCACAGCACGCTCGTCACGCACGACCCCGACGTCGCGGTGCTCGCGGAGACGGAGGCCGACGTCGTGGAGGCCGTGCGGTTCGCGGCCCACCACGGGCTGCGCGTACGGTCGCACGCGACGGGCCACGGCGAGTCGTCGCCGATCACGGACGGCGTCGTCCTCGGGACGAGCGGCCTCGCGGGCGTCGAGGTCGACCCGGCGTCGCGCGTCGCACGCATCGGTGCCGGGACGCGCTGGAACGCGGTCGTCGACGCGGCCGCGGAGCACGGGCTCGCGCCCGTCACGGGCTCGTCGACGTCCGTCGGGGTCGTCGGGTACACGCTCGGCGGTGGGTACGGGCCCCTGACGCGCAGCCACGGCCTGACGTCGGACCGGGTGCGCGGGTTCCGGGTCGTGCTCGCCGACGGGTCGGTCGTCGAGGCGGGCCCGGACACGGAGCCGGACCTGTTCTGGGCGCTGCGCGGCGGCAAGGGCGGGCTCGGCGTCGTGACGCGGCTCGACCTCGAGCTCGTGCCGCTGCGCACGCTGTACGCGGGCTCGCTCACGTTCGACGCCCCGCACGTCGAGGAGGTCCTGCGCGGCTGGGCGTCGTGGACCGCGACCGCGCCCGACGACGTCACGACCTCGGTCGCGGTGCTCGCCCTCCCGGACCTGCCGTTCGTCCCGGAGCACCTGCGCGGCCGCACGGTGCTCGCCCTGCGCTTCGCCTACCCGGGCGACCCCGCGGAGGGCGAGCGCCTCGCCGCGCCGCTGCGGGCGCTCGCGCCCGCCCTCGCCGACACGGTGGGCGAGCTGCCCGTGACGGCCGTCGCGACGATCCACGCGGACCCGGAGGACGCCGGGCCGTCGTGGGTCTACGGCGCGGGCCTGCGGGAGGTGGACGAGGAGTTCCTCGACCGGTTCCTCGCCGCGCTCGGGCCGGGCAGCGGGTCGCCGTTCGTCGCGGCCGAGCTGCGGCACGTCGGCGGCGCCGGGGCGCGCGACGTCGAGGGCGGGTCCGCCGCGGGCGGCCGCACCGCCGGGTTCCTGCTGAGCCTCGTGGGCGTCAACCCGCCGCGGCTGCCGGACATGGTCGCCGCCGCCTCCTCGTTCGCGCAGTGGTCGCAGCCGTGGGCCGCGACGGAGACGAACATCAACTTCCTGCCCGGGCCCTGGACGGACGACGCGCTCGCCCGGGCCTGGTCGCCCGAGACCGCGGCACGCCTCGCGTCGGTGCGCGCGGCGTACGACCCGACGGGCCTGTTCGCCTGGCGGGTTTGACCTCGCCGCCTCCCCCGGCGCCCGGGGGAGGCGCCCCGGCCCGTTCCGGTCACACCGCGAAGAGGGCGGTGAGCCGCGGGAGGCGACGCGCGTTCTCCTCGTCGTCGTCGAAGTCCCACTGCTCGCCGGCGGGCTCGCGGTGGGAGTGCCCGGACGACGTCCGCTCGCGCGCCGCGTGGTACGCCTCGTCGTCCTCACCCGTCGCGCGCGACCAGGCACCGCCGACGAGCCACTCGAGGGACTCGTACCCGAACCACGGCGAGCCGCCGTCGGCCATCGCGGCGACCACGGGATGGTCGGCGAGCGAGTCCGGGTCGGCGACCGCACGCTCGAACGTCGCACGACCCGCGAGGACGAGCCCGTCGCGGAAGTCCCTGAACCCGTCGTCGCTGCACCCGCCCTCGACGAGGTACGCCGCTCCCCACACCGGCCACGCGTAGGCGTCGCGCGCCACGGCACCGGCGACCTCGGCGAACGCGAGGATCTCGTCAGGGCTCAGCCGCTCGACGAGCAGGTCGGTCAGGACGCCGGGCAGCGGGTCGTCCTCGGCGCCGCGGTCGTCGGCACCCGCGCCCGCCCGGTCACGCGCGGCGTCGACGATCTCCCAGAAGGTCTCTCGATCCATGCACCGGACGGTACGACCAGGCACCCACGGACGATCGCTCCCTGGCACGCCACTGTCCCGGAGCCGGATCTACGGGACCGTGCTGGCCCCGGTGCGGCGGACCCAGCGGCGCTGCCACGGCGTCTCGACGGCGCGAGGCCGGTAGTGCGCGCGAACCCAGGCGACGGCGTCGTCGGGACGGACGCCACCCCAGACGGCGAGGAGCGCGAGCGCCGTGCCGGTGCGGCCGGTCCCACCCCCGCAGGCGACCTCCACGCGCTCGTCGGGGGCCCGCTCGTACGCCTCGCGCAGCACCGCGACGGCGTCCGGCGTGGACCGCGGCAGCGCGAAGTCCGGCCACCGGACCCAGCACGACTCCCAGGGCTGCGACGGCGGCCGCCCTCCGGTGAGGTAGACGCCGAGCTCCGGCTCGTCGCCCGGCCCGGGCAGCCCCGCGCGCAGCCCGCGACCCCGCACGCGCCGTCCGTCGGGCAGCTCGAGGACGCCGTCGCCCCGTTCCCACGAACCCACGTGCCCCTCCTCGCCGACGAGGGCGCTCACCGACGCGAGGACCCCCTCTGGTACGGCCCGATCACGGCCTCGATCGCGGGCCACCGCTCTCCGAGACCGTAGCCGAGCAGGACGGGAGTGGTGCTCCAGACGCGAGCCGGCCGCCGGTCATGCCCCCGCGTGCCGCGCGAGGATCGCGTGCGCGTCGGTGCCCCGCGGCAGGACGCCGTACCCGTGGCCGCGGTCCTCGCCGAGCCGGGCGGCGACGAACGCGTCGGCCGTGCCCGACGGCGCGTGCCGCACCACGAGCGACGCCTGGAGCGTGAGGGCGAGCGACTCCACGACGCGACGGGCCTGCGCCTGCTTCGCCCCGGCGTCGGCCCCCGCGACCTCCGCGAGCAGACGGCGCGTGCGCGCGACGTGCGCGTCGAGGACGGGGTGCGCGCCCGCCGTCGTGGCGAGCTCCGCCTCGAACGCCGCGACGGACGCGGGCTCGCGGCCCATGGCGCGGAGCACGTCGAGCGCGATGACGTTGCCCGACCCCTCCCAGATCGCCATGACCGGCTGCTCGCGGTAGCGGCGCGCGAGCGGGAACGCCTCCGTGTACCCGTTCCCGCCCAGGCACTCCATCGCCTCGTACGCGTGGTGCGGCCCGCGCTTGCACACCCAGTACTTGCTCACGGCGGTCGCGAGGCGGCGGAACGCGCGGTCGTGCTCGGACTCGCCGTCGTGCGCGGCGGCGAGGCGCACCGACGTGAGCGTCGCGGCCTCGGACTCGAGCGCGAGGTCGGCGAGCACCGCGGTCATCGCGGGCTGGTCCACGAGCGCCGCGCCGAACGCGGTGCGGTGCCGCGCGTGCCACAGCGCCTCGGTGACCGCCTGGCGCATGCCCGCGGCCGAGCCGTGCACGCAGTCGAGCCGCGTGCGCGACACCATCTCGATGATCGTCCGCACGCCGCGGCCCGGCTCCCCGACGAGGAACCCGACGGTGCCGTCGAGCTCGATCTCCGACGACGGGTTCGACCGGTTGCCCAGCTTCTCCTTGAGTCGCTGGATGCGGAACACGTTGCGCGTGCCGTCCTCCAGCACGCGCGGCACGAGGAAGCACGACGGCGCCCCCTCACCGGGTGCGCCCGGCACCTGCGCGAGCACGAGGAACGCGTCGGACATCGGCGCCGAGCAGAACCACTTGTGCCCGGTCAGCAGGTAGGCGCCGTCGGCCCCGGCGGGCACGGCCGTCGTCGCGTTCGCGCGCACGTCCGAGCCGCCCTGCTTCTCCGTCATCGCCATGCCGACGAGCACGCCGGGCTTGCTGCCCGGGGCCGCGAGGGCGCCGTCGTACCCGCGGGAGAGCAGGCGCGGCTCCCACATGGCGGCGAGCGACGGCGCGTGCCGCAGCGAGGGCACCGCCGCGTGCGTCATGGAGACCGGGCACGCGTGGCCCGGCTCGACCTGCGCGAACAGCGAGAAGACCGCACCCCGCACGACGTTCGCCCCCGGCCCGGGCTCTGCCCACGCGCTCGTGTGCGCGCCGTGCGCGACGGCCGCCCCGATCACCTCGTGGTACGCCGGGTGGTACTCCACCTCGTCGATGCGGTGGCCCCGGCGGTCGTGCGTGCGCAGCACGGGCTCGTGGACGTTCGCGAGCTCGGCCGCGCGCTGGAAGTCCCCCGTCCCGACGAGCGCGCCGACCTCGACGAGCCGGCCCTCGCCCCACGCCCCGCCGTACGCGTGCACCGCCTCGCGCAGCACGGGGTGGTCGAGGTACTCGTTGACCCCCTCGCGCTCCGGCGGCTGGTTGGTCACGCGGTGGGTCGTGCGCGGGGCCGGGTGCGGGACGGCGGTCGCGGCGTCGGTGACGCCTGCGGTCCCGGTGGCGCCGGCGGTCCGGGTGGGAGTGTCGCTGCGGGTGTCGGTCGGGGTCACGGTGTCCTCCTGCGGCTCTGCGGGTGGCTCGGGGTCGGTGCGGCGGTGCTCGGGTGCAGCCCGGACGGGCGGGTCAGTCGGGTGGGTCGGGCGGGCAGGTCAGGCGGGAGCGGGCGCCACCGCCCGGGCGGCGCCCACGGCACCCAGGCAGAAGCGCTGGATCGTGGTGACGACGGCGTCCCGCTCGCCGGGGATCGGCGCCGGGCCCGTGGACCCGCCGTCGCGGGCCGCGGCGAGCGGCGACAGCGGACCGGTGAGCGACTCGCCGATCGCCCCGACGAGCGCGGTCGCGACGACTGCGACGTCCTGGTCGGGGATCTCGCCCGCCGCGACGCCGTCGCGCACGACGTCCGCGAACGTCGTCGCGTACGCGCGGCGGTACTCGAGCCGCGCGGCGTCGACGGCCGGGTCGACGGGCTCGAGCAGGAGCGCCCACGCGAGCGTCGGGCCGCGCAGCGCGCGCCGCGCGAACGTGTCGACGGCGCGGCCGAGGCGCGCCGCGGTGCCGCCGCCGGGCGGGTCGTCCGGGCGCGCGGCGGCGGCCGCGCGCACCGCGTCGAGCTCGACGTCGGCCGCTTGGCGGAACACCGCGACGAGCAGGTCGGCCTTCGTCGGGAAGTAGGAGTAGACGCCGCCGGTGCTCACCCCGGCGCGCGCCGCGAGCGCCTGCACGCTCGCGCCGGCGAACCCGTGCTCGGCGACGATCGTCCGCGCTGCGTCGAGCAGGGCGTCGCGCTTGCGCTCGCGGGCGGCGCGCGTCGCCGGGGTCTCGCGGTAGGGCACGGGTCCTCCGTCGTCGTCGGGTGAACCGCCTCGGGGCGGCTTCCACGAAGAATTGAAGCATGATTCAATTCATCGCGGTACCGGCCGCCGGGCCGGAGGCGTCGAGGACGACGCCGCGCACGACGTCGAGGAGGACGACATGCACCTGGGCAGCATGCTCGAGAGCACGGCACGCAAGGTCCCGACCAAGGAGGCGCTCGTGCTGGGCGAGCGCCGGCTCACGTACGCCGAGCTCGACGCGGCCGCGCGCCGCGCCGCGGCCGTCTTCCGGGACGCCGGCGTGCGCCCCGGCGACCGCGTCACGGTCATGACCTACAACACGCCGGGGTTCGTCGTCGCGGCGTTCGGCCTGTGGCGCGCGGGCGCCGTGCTCGTCCCCGTCAACCACAAGCTCCAGGCGCCCGAGGTCGCGCGGCTCGTCGCCCACAGCGGCGCCGTGCTGGGCGTCGCGGACGCGAGCCTGGCCCCCGTCGCGACCGCCGCCGCGCCCGCGGTGCGCTGGCTGTGGACGGAGGCGGACGCCGTCGGGCAGGACGCGGAGGGGACGCCGGGGCGCGACGACTTCGACGCGCTCGTCGCGGCCGCCGCGCCGTGGGACGGCGTGCCGCCGGACCAGGACGCGATCGCCCAGGTGCTCTACACGTCCGGCACGACGGCGGCCCCCAAGGGCTGCGAGCACACCCACCGCGGGCTGAGCTCGGTCGCGGCCTACACGACGGCAGCCGTCGGGCTGCGCGCGGACGACCGCTTCCTCCTCGCGATGCCGATCTGGCACGCCTCGCCGCTCAACAACTGGTTCCTGTCGATGGTGTTCCTCGGCGGGACGACCGTGCTGCTGCGCGAGTACCACCCGATCGAGATGCTGCGGACGGTCGAGGCCGAGCGCACGACCGCGTTCTTCGGCGCGCCCATCGCGTACGTCGCGCCGCTCCAGGTCGCCGCCGCGCAGGGCATCGACCTGTCGACGTTCGACCTGTCGAGCGCACGGCTGTGGCTCGCCGGCGGCGCGCCCGTCGGCGCCGACACCGTGCGGGCGATCCGCGCCGCCTACCCGGGCGAGCTGCACCAGGTCTACGGCATGAGCGAGATGGGGCCGGTCGGCACCGCGCTCGGCCCGGCCGACCAGGAGCGCAAGGCGGGCTCGATCGGGCACGCGGGCATGCCCGGCGTCGACGTGCGGGTCGTGGACCTCGACGGGAACGACGTCGGCCCGGGCGGGACCGGGGAGATCTGGCTGCGGTCGGACACCCGGATGGTCGGCTACCTCGACGACCCGGAGGCGACCGAGGCCGTGCTCGTCGGCGACTGGTACCGCACCGGCGACGTCGTGCGCGTCGACGAGGACGGGTACCTGTTCATCGTCGACCGGCTCAAGGACGTCATCATCACGGGCGGCGAGAACGTCTACTCCCAGGAGGTCGAGGAGGCGCTGCGCGGCTCCCCGGAGGTCGCGGACGTCGCCGTCGTCGGGCGGCCGCACGCCGACTGGGGCGAGACGGTCGTCGCGTTCGTCGTCCCCGCCCCCGGCGCCGAGCCGACGCTCGACTCGCTGCGCGCGTTCCTCGCCGACCGGCTCGCGCGCTACAAGGTGCCGCGCGACGTCGCGCTCGTGACGGAGCTCCCCCGCAACCCCTCCGGCAAGCTCACCAAGCACGTCCTGCGGTCGCGCGTGCGGGAGGGGACGACGGTGGCGTGAGTCCGGGGCGCCACTCCCCCCGGGCGCACGGCCCGGGCGCGGACGGCACCGGGGCGGGCGACCGCAGGGGCGGACGGCCTCAGGGGCGCGCGTGCTCGAAGATCACCGTCGTGCTCGTCCCGGCCACCTCGGGGCGCACGCTGAGCGTCCGGGACACCAGGTCGCGCAGCGCGTCCGAGTCGGCGACCGCGACGTGCAGCAGGAAGTCGCGGTCGCCCGTGACGAAGAAGACGCCCTCGACGTCGGGCAGCGTCAGCAGGTAGTCGCGGAACGCCTCCAGGCCCTTGCGCGCCCCGGCCTGGAGGCGGATCGCGATGAGCGCCTCGAGCCCCCGGCCGAGCGCCGCGGGGTCGACGTCGGCCCGGAAGCCTCGGATCACGCCGCGGTCCACGAGGGCCCGGACGCGCGCGTGGCACGTCGAGGCGGCGATGCCGACGCGGGCAGCGACCGCCGCGTTCGTGGCGCGCGCGTCGGTCGCGAGGACGTCGAGGATGCGGCGGTCGACGTCGTCCAGCGCGGACGGTCGAAGATCCTTCGGCACGGTGGGCCTCCCCTGGTCAGCGGGCGAACGTCGCGGCGGCGGCAGCAGCCCGGGACGATGATCCTTCGGCACATCTTGCCGCACGCCGAAGGATCCACCACGCTGTGAGTCGTGCGGCACCATCCCGCCGCACACCAGCCACGCGCCCGCCTCGCCACCCGCGGGGCGGGCGTCGGTCGAAGGAGCCCGGCGTGAGCACGACCTCTCGTCCCCGTCCCCGTTCTCGCGACGCCCGGTCGGCACCCCCCGGCCGCGCCCCTCGCACAGCCGTCGTCGTCGGCGCCGGCATGGTGGGGCTCGCGACCGCGTGGCACCTCCAGGAGCAGGGCGTCGAGGTGACCGTCGTCGACCGCGAGGGCGTCGCCGCGGGCTCCTCGTGGGGCAACGCCGGGTGGCTCACCCCCGGTATGGCGATGCCGCTCGCCGACCCGTCCCTGTGGACGTACGGGCCGCGCGCCCTCCTCGACCCGGCCGCTCCCCTGCACGTCCCGCTGCGGTTCGACCCGCGCCTGTGGACGTTCTTCGCGCGCTTCATGGCGCACGCGACACAGGCCCGCTGGGACCGCGCGATGGCGGCCCTCACCCCGATCGACGGCGTCGCGCTCGACGCGTTCGACGAGCTCGCCGCGGGCGGCAGCCTCGGCCACGGCGTCGAGGCCGGCACGACCCCCGGCCCGTTCACCGTCGCGTTCGAGCACGTCCGCGAGGCCCGGCCCTTCCTGCGCGAGCTCGAGCACGTCGCCGCCGCCGGGCAGACCGTCCCCGTCCGGCGCGTCGAGGCCGGGGAGCGCGCTCACCAGCTCACCGACCGCGTCTCCACCGTCTACGCCCTCGAGGGCCAGCGCTTCCTCGAGCCCGGACCGTACGTCCACGCGCTCGCCGACTCCGTGCGCGCCCGCGGCGGCACCATCCTCACCGGCCTGGACGTGCTCGACGTCGAGCCCGGCCGCCTCGGCGCGTGCGTCTTCGCGCGCGCCGTGCACCCCGACGCCGCCCGGCACCCCGCCCTCGTGGGCGCCGGGGCGGGCGACGGGTCCGGGGTGACCGACGGCATCGGACTGGACGCCGTGGCGCCGCGCCGGGCCGCGTCCCCCGCCGACCGCGAGGAGGGCGTCGTGCTGCGCGGCGACGCCGTCGTGCTCGCGACCGGAGCGTGGCTGCCCTCGCTCGCGGCGCCGCTCGGCGTGCGCACGCGCGTGCAGGCCGGCCGCGGCTACTCGTTCACCGTGAAGACCGACGAACCCGTCGAGACACCGATCTACCTGCCCGCGCGCCGCGTCGCGTGCACGCCCTACCAGGGCCGGTTCCGCATCGCGGGGACCATGGAGTTCCGCGGCCCGGACGAGCCTCTCCAGCCCCGGAGGATCGAGGCGATCCTCGCGTCCGTGCGGCACCTGTTCCAGGGCGTCGACCTCGACGACCGGCACGACGAGTGGGTCGGCTCGCGCCCCGTCACGCCCGACGGCCTGCCGCTCGTCGGCGCGACGCGCACGCGCGGCGTCTACGTCGCGGGCGGCCACGGCATGTGGGGCATGGTGCTCGGGCCCGCGACCGGCCGGGCGCTCGCCCACCTCGTGACGGCCGGCGAGACCCCCGAGGAGATCCGGGCGTTCGACCCGCTGCGCTGAGCCGGGCGGCAGGCGCTCTCGGGCGGCTCCCGGATCGTGGCTCGCGGCCGGCCGAGCCCGGCCGAGCCCGCCCGAAAGACCCTGTCGGGCGGGGGCGCCGCGTCCTAGCGTGGTCGGCATGACCGTGCGAGAGGAGCACCGGGCCGCGCTGCGCGCGCTCGACGGCGACCCGGCGGCGGTGCGCGCGCACCTCACCGCGGGGTCGGGGCTGCCGGGTCCGCGCGCGAACCTCGAGCTCCTGGGCGCGTTCGCCGACGTCGCGCCCGCCGAGCTCGTCCGCGCCCTGGCCGACGACCCCGACGAGTACCTCCGGTGCTGCGGGACGTGCGGGCTGGGCCGGCTCGTCGTCGCGGCCCCCACCGACGCGCGCGCGGAGCCGACCGACCGGCTGCGCGCCCGCGCGTCGGACGGGTCGTGGCGCGTCCGCGAGGCCGCCGCGATGGCGCTCCAACGGATCGGCGACGCCGAGCCCGCTACGCTCCGCGCGCTCGTCGCGTCGTGGGTCGCCGACCCCGACCCGCTGGTCCGCCGCGCCGCCGTCGCCGGGATCTGCGAGCCGCGACTCCTGCGAGACCCGGCGACCGCGACCGCCGCCCTGGACGCGTGCGCGGCCGCGACCGCCTCGATCGGCGCGCTCCCCGCCGACGCGCGCCGCGACCCCGACGTGCGCACGCTGCGCCAGGCCCTCGGGTACTGCTGGAGCGTCGCCGTCGTCGGTGACCCGGCCGCCGGTGTGCCGCGGTTCGCGGCGCTGCGCGGGTCGTCGGACCCGGACGTGGCGTGGGTCGTGCGCGAGAACGAGAAGAAGGCGCGCCTGCGCCGCGTCCTCGACCGCACGTCCTGACCGGGCGCCGGGAGCCGCCCCGGTCACGGCGTTCCGGGGCGGCCCGGCGACGGCGGCCCAGAGAGGTCGAGCCCGAGGAGTCTTGCGTCCCTTCGCGCGCGCCTATATGTTCAACCGAAATACTAATCACGACGAAGGAGTCCGATGAGCAGCACGACCGAGCCGACGACGAGGATGGCCGAGCTGGCCGCCACGGACGAGGACCTCCGCAGCCTGCTCTCCGGCGGGTGGCTGCGCTACCGCACGTCGCCCGCGCTGCAAGAGCTGACCCGCGACGCGCACGCGACGTGCGACCGCATCGGGCGCGTGTACTTCGAGGACGTCGACGAGGCACGCCGCCTCTTCCACCGGCTCGTCCCCGGCGCCGAGGAGGGGATCGACTTCCGCCCGCCGCTGACGATCGACTACGGCGACCGGCTGCTGATCGGCGCGCGCACCTTCATCAACGCCGACTTCATGGTCATCGGCGGCGGCCTCGTCACGATCGGCCCGGACTGCCTCATCGGCCCGCGCTGCTCGATCTACACGCCGAACCACGCCGAGGACGTCGTCCGTCGCCGCGAGGGCTGGGAGCGCCCCGAGCCCGTCACGATCGGGAGCAACGTGTGGATCGGCGGCTCGGTCACCCTCACGCCCGGCGTGACGATCGGCGACGACAGCATCATCGGGGCAGGGTCCGTGGTCACGCGGGACATCCCCGCGGGCGTCGTCGCGGTGGGGAACCCGTGCCAACCCGTCCGCGCGATCGCCGCGGACCGCGCGGAAAGCACCGCCCGCTGAGCAGCACGCCCCTACGCTGGCGCGCATGGACCTCGCGCGCTCGATCCCGCTGTTCGTGCTCGCTGCCCTGCTCGAGATCGGCGGGGCGTGGCTCGTGTGGCAGGGGCTGCGCGAGCACCGGGGCTGGCTGTGGATCGGGGCGGGCGTCGTCGCGCTCGGGCTCTACGGCGTCGTCGCGACGCTCCAGCCGGACGCGAGCTTCGGGCGCATCCTCGCCGCGTACGGCGGGGTGTTCGTCGCCGGCTCGCTCGCGTGGGGCATGGTCGTGGACGGCTTCCGCCCGGACCGCTGGGACGTGACCGGTGCGCTGCTGTGCCTCACCGGCGTCGCCGTCATCATGTACGCCCCACGCCCCGAGTGACCGAGGCCCCCCGCCCACGCCCTGCCCCTCCCCCGCCGTGCACGACGTTGCCGTCGCTATCCGGCGGAGGACGACAGCAACGTCGTGCTCGACGAGGCGCTCCCGGCGACGCGGTCCTCCGGGCGCTGGGCGAACGGGCGGATGCGGTCGAGGTAGTCGGCGATCGCCTCGCGGTTCTTCTCGAGGATGCGGATGCGGTCCTCCAGGCGCGCGAGCTCGGTCTCGAGGAGCGCGATCTTGTCCGGGTAGGCGTTGTGCAGGTGGATCTCCGGCGCGTTGCCGAGGCACGGCAGGAACTCCTTGATGATCTTCGTCGTGAACCCCACCTCGAGGAGCCCGCGGATCTGGAGCACGCGGTCGACGAGGTGCTCGCCGTACTCGCGGTAGCCGTTCTCGGCCCGCTCGGGCGTGAACAGGCCCTGCTCCTCGTAGTACCGCAGGAGTCGCGTCGGGGTCCCGGTGCGCCGTGACAGCTCGCCGATCCGCACGTGATCCTCCTCACCGGGTCGTGTCGCTTGACCTTCACATCAATGTCAGACATCGATGCTAACCCCATGTCCACGACGAGCACACCCCCCACCGGTCCCACGGCCGCCGCCGGCCCGGGCCCCACCTCGGCCGAAGCCCCGGCGGCCCCGGTGACCCGCAGCCCCGGCGCCCTGCCCGTCGGCGCGCTCCTCGCGCTCGCGGCGTCGGGGTTCCTCACGCTCCTCACCGAGATCCTCCCCGCGGGCGTGCTGCCCGCCATGGCCGCCGGCCTCGGCGTCGGGGCGGGAGCGGCCGGACAGACCGTCACCGCGTTCGCCGTCGGGGCGATCGTCGCCGCGATCCCGCTCACGCGCGCCACCGCGCGGTGGGACCGCCGCACGCTGCTCCTCGTGGCGGTCGCGGGGTTCGTCGTCGCGAACACCGTCACCGCGGTGTCGTCGTCGTTCGCGCTGACGCTCGTCGCGCGCTTCGCCGCGGGGCTCGTCGCCGGGCTGACGTGGGCGCTCCTGCCCGGGTACGTGCGCCGGATCGTGCCGGCGGACCGCGTCGGCCGCGCGATGACGATCGCCATGGCAGGCGGTCCGCTCGCCCTGACGCTCGGCGTCCCCGCCGGGGCCGTGCTGGGCGCCGCCGTCGGGTGGCGCTGGACGTTCGGCGTCCTCTCCGTCGTCGGGGTCGCGCTGCTCGCCTGGATCCGGCTCGGCGTCCCCGGCGCCGCGGGCACCCCGCGCGGCGCGCAGCTCGCGATCCGCGCCGTCCTCCCCCGCCCCGGCCTGCGGCCGGTGCTGCTCGTCGCCGGGCTCAACGTGCTCGCCAACACGTCCCTGTACACGTACGTCGCGGTCCACCTCGCGCACCTCGGCCAGGGCTCGCGCACCAGCGCGCTGCTCCTCGTCCTCGGCGCCGCGTCCGCCGGGGCGCTCGTGCTCGTCGGGGCGCTCATCGACCACCGCCTGCGCGCCCTCACCCTCGGGTCGGTCGTCGTCTTCGCCCTCGCGATGCTCGTGCTCGGCCTCGCCCCGACGTCGACCGTCGTCGTCGTGCTCGCCGTCGCCGCCTGGGGCGCCGCGTTCGGTGGCGCCGGGACGCTCTACACGACCGCCGCCGCCCGGGCCGCGGGCGACGGCGCCGACGTCGCGCAGTCCGCGCTCGTCACCGTGTGGAACACGTCCGTCGCGCTCGGCGGTGCCGTCGGCGGCGCGGCGCTCGCCGTCGCGGGCCCGGGCGGCCTCCCGTGGGTCTCCCTCGCGCTCATGGTCCCGGTGCTCGCGACCGTCGCCCGGGGCCGGCGGCACTCCTTCCGCTGAGACGACGGCCGAGCACGAGGCTGCTCCGCGTGCTCGGCGAGAGGGTGTGTTCAGCGGGAGCAGGGTGTGCCAGGATGCGCGCGTGGCCATCGATGCCCCGACCGGCAGGGGGCCGACGGAATCCGTCGGAGCCGGGAACCTCGACGACGCGCTCCCGGAGCTCGGACCCGCGCCCGGCCCCTACGCGAGCTGGTCGCGCCGGGTCGTCGCGTCGCTGCTCGACACCGCGATCGCCGCGACGGTGCTGTTCCTCGCCGTGGGGCCGGCCTACGAGGTCGCCTGGGTCCCGACGATCAGCTTCAGCACGAGCACGGAGACACCGGCGCCCGGCGGGACGTGGTGGGCCCTCGGGACCACGGCCGCGCTCCTCGCCCTCCAGGCCTGGACGGGCGCGACGCCCGGCAAGCAGACGGTGGGGATCGTCGTCGTGCACGACGCCACGGGTCGCCCCGCGGGTCTCGTGCGCACGGTCCTGCGGGACGTGGCGCACCTCCTCGACGCGCTGCTCTACATCGGTTTCCTCCGGCCCCTGTGGAACGCGCAGCGCCGCACGTTCGCCGACTCGCTGTGCAGCACGGTGGTGCTCCAGCGCGTCCGGCCGCCCGTCCCGTTCCTCGGCCCGGGCACCGGCGTGGGCGGCCCGACGCCGTCGCGCGTCGTGACCGGCGCGGCGACGCTCGCGGCGGTGGGCAGCGCCGTCTTCATGCTCGGCCCTGCCACGTCCACCAGCGGGGACGTGTGGACGTCGTCGTGCACGCCGCCCACGACCGCCCCCGCGCCGCTGCTCGTCGACGACGTCCAGGTGTCGAGCTGGTCGACGGCAGGCACCATGACGCGCTGGGGAGTGACCCGTACGACGCCCCTGCCGCCTGCGACCGGCACGGACGCCGGGTTCGACGCGAGGTTCGGCCTGGACCTCCCGGGCCCGACGCTCGCGGCCCCGCTGGACGGCGCGCTCGTCCTGCGCCTCGAGACGTGGCAGGGCGACGAGCTCGCGGAGCTCCGCTCGCCCTTCCACGTGGAGCCGACGCCGGACGGCGGGGTGTCGTGGGAGGCCGTCGGCCCCACACCGCCCGGTTCCGGTCTCGACACCGTCCACGTCCCGGCGGGGACGGTCGACCTGCTGCCGCAGGCCTGGCGCTGGGAGGCCTCGGTGGTCATCGACGGCGAGGAAGGCTCGCAGACGATCGCCACGTGCGGAGCCCGCGGCCCCTCCTGACCTGGCCCCCCGCTGCCGTCGAGCACGGGATCGGCGACCGGAATCGGGCTTCGGCGGTCGGGAACCCCGTGCTCGGCGCCGGGGTGGGGGCGCAACATGGCCGAAACGTTGAGGGCGAACGGGGGAAACGTCGCGGTCGCACGATGAGGGGGCGCCGGGCGGCGAGCCCGGCGCACCAGCATCGTCCCGACCCTCCGCCGCCCCGCGCGACGGAGTCCCCGAGGAGGCTCCCGTGCCGGACAACCGCCCGCTCTTCTCCGCACCGCCCGCCCCGACGTCGGCCGGCCCGACGTCGGCCGGCCCGACGACCACGACGGCGCACCGCGCGGCCGACCACGGCGCCGCGCCCGACCTCAACGTCCACGGCGAGCCGCGCCGCCGGGCGAACCCGGGCGACGAGCTCACGGTCGACCCGACCGACCGCCGTCGGCGCGCCCGCGCGGCGCTGCTCGACCTGCGCCGCGACGTCATCCGGAGGAGCTCGACCGGCTGGTGACGAGCGGCCGCGCGCGTGGGCGGCGCCGCGTAGGTTGGTCCCCATGCGGATCGGAGCCCACCTCGACCAGTCGGACGTCATCGCGCAGGCAGCGAGCATCGGCGCGGACGTCGCCCAGATCTTCCTCGGCGACCCCCAGTCCTGGAAGGGCCCGGAGTTCACGTTCCCGGGCGGCGCGGAGGCCCTCAAGGACGCCGCCGCGGCGGCGGACCTCGAGCTCGTCGTGCACGCGCCGTACGTCATCAACGTCGCGAGCCCCAACAACCGCATCCGCATCCCGAGCCGCAAGCTGCTCCAGCAGATCGTGGACGGCGCGGCGGCGGTCGGCGCGACGGGCGTCGTGGTCCACGGCGGGCACGTCACCGCGAAGGAGGACCCGGCGAAGGGCTTCGACAACTGGCGCAAGGCGATCGACGCGCTCCAGACGGACGTCACCGTGTACATCGAGAACACCGCCGGGGGCGACTTCTCGATGGCCCGCCGCCTCGACCGCATCGAGGGCCTGTGGGCGGCCGTGCAGCAGGCCGACGGCGCTGAGAACGTCGGGTTCTGCCTCGACACGTGCCACGCGTGGGCGGGCGGCATCGACCTCACGACGGCGGTCGACGACGTGCGCGCGATCACCGGTCGCGTCGACCTCGTGCACCTCAACAACAGCCGCGACACCGCGGGCTCCGGCGCCGACCGCCACGCCGGCCTCACGGCCGGGACGATCGACCCGGAGCTCCTGCTCGGGGTCGTGCGCGCCGCGGGCACGTCGGTCGTCTGCGAGACGCACGCCGACGTCCCGGCCGACGTCGCGTGGCTGCGCGAGCAGGTCGGCTGAGCCGTGGGAGACCCGCGCCCGCTGCGGCTCCGCAACGTCACCGTCGACGCGCGCGACCCGCGCGCGCTCGCGGAGTTCTACCGGCGCCTGACCGGCTGGGCGTACACGCCGGGCCACGAGGTCGCCGACCCGGCGGGCGACGACTGGCTCTCGCTCCAGGTCCCGGGCGGCGCGTCGCGCCTCGCGTTCCAGCGGTCCGACGCCGAGGTACGACCCTGGCCCGGCGGGGCGCGCGTGCACGTCGACCTCGACGTCCCCGACCTCGACGCGGCGCACGAGCACGCGCTCGCCTGCGGCGCGCGCCCGCTCACGGGCACGCCGGTGGACGAGGGCCACCCCGACGACCTGTTCCGCGTCTACGCGGACCCGGAGGGCCACCCGTTCTGCCTGAGCTCGCCGCCGCTCGACCACCCGTGAGGGGCCTGCGCAGGGCCGACCCGCGCGAGGCCGGTCCCCGCACGACCAGCCCGCGCGCGTCCCGCCGGCGCACCGGTCAGTAGCCCGACCCGGCGCCGGGGGCCGCGTCCATGATCTCGGTCCCGTCGGGAGCCACGACGTGCCAGACGCCGTTCACCCCCTGGCCGGTGACGTCGCCGGGGCCGGTGTCGGCCGCGTACGTGTAGACCGGGCGGCCGTCGACGGTCACCTGGAGCTCGCCGTCGACCCCGGTGATGGTGCCGACCTCGCCCGTCACGCCGTCGACCTCGGGGTCCGCGCTCGCCGCGTGGACGGCGGGCCACGCGGCGGCGCACTCGCCCTCGCACGCGCTCGTGCCCGAGCCCTTCGTGTCCTTGTCGTAGTAGTAGACGGTCATGCCCTGGCCGTCGACCACGACGGTCCCGAGCGAGGAGTCCGCCGTGCCGAGCGCGACGTCCGACGAGCCGTCGCCCGCCGAGCCGTCGGAGGTCGAGCCCGACGGGCTGGAGCCACCGCCCCCGTACAGTCCGCCTCCCCCGCCGGAGCACCCGGCGAGGGTGGCGGCGAGCAGGGCGGTGAGGGCCCAGGTGGTGGCGGCCGGGACACCGGTGGTCAGGGTGCGTCGCATGTCGACTCCTCGGAAGGACGGTCGGGGTCGCGAGCACGGCCCCTACTCTCACGACGGCGCGGCGCGCCGCGAGGTTCACCGGCCCGCCCGCGCGTCGGCCCGCACGCCCGTCCGGCGGCCCGTCCGACCGTCGGGCCCACCGCCCGGCCGCGTAGCGTCGACGGGCGCGGGTGAACCGATCGGGCCGCTGCCTCGTCTCCCAGGTGACGGAGTCGCAGAGGATGATCGGAAGGGGCAGACGTGCGCAGGAGGACGAAGGTGCTCGTAGGGGTCGGGGTCGGTGTCGTGGTGCTCGGCGGTGCGGCCGTCGCGTTCGGCCCGGGCCTGTACGCGGACTGGTCCAACCGCGCGGCGGCCGAGGAGCCGACGCTCGACGCGTCGTCGGGCGACGGCGCCGCGCTCGACCCGGCGGACCTGGCCGGCGCGTGGACGGTCGGGGACGGCTCGTACGCGGGGTACCGCGTGCACGAGGTGCTGCAGGGCGAGGACGTCACGGTGACCGGCCGGACCGACGAGGTCACGGGGTCGTTCACCGTCGCGGACGGCGCGCTCACCGCGGCGACGATCGAGGTCGACATGGCGAGCGTCGCGACCGACGAGCCGCCGCGCGACGCGTACTTCCGGGGCGACGCGCTCGAGGTCGGGACGTACCCGACCGCGACGTTCGAGCTGACGAGCCCCGTGGACCTGCCGACCGGGTCGGGCGACGTCGAGCTCGCGGGCGACCTGACGATCCACGGCGTGACGCAGGCCGTCACGGTCGAGGCGCAGGTCGGCCCAACCGCCGACGGCGTCCAGGTCGTCGGGAGCGTGCCGATCACGTTCTCCGACTTCGACGTGGAGGCGCCGAGCCTCGGGTTCGTCACGGTCGACGACGCGGGCAGCGTCGAGTTCGGCCTCGAACTCGTGCGGTCGGCCGGGTCGTGACCGACGGGGAGGTGCCGCGCGTGCGCGCCGACGCCGACGACCTGCTGCGGGCGGTCCACGCCGCGCACGGGCCGGCGCTGGAGCGCTACGTCGCGCGCCTCACCGACGACCCGGCGCAGGCGCAGGACGTGGTGCAGGAGACGCTGCTGCGCGCGTGGCGCCACCCCGAGGTGCTGGAGCGGCCGGAGGGGTCGGTGCGCGCGTGGCTCTTCACGGTGGCGCGCAACCTCGTCGTCGACGAGCTGCGCAGCGCCCACCACCGCCGCGAGCTCGCGAGCGCCGACGTGCCCGACCGCGGCGAGGCGGACGCGACCCAGGCCGTGCTCGACGCGTGGCTCGTCGCGGACGCGCTGGTCTCGCTCTCGCCGGAGCACCGGGCGGTCGTCGTCGACGCGTACTACCACGGGCGCTCCGTGGCCGAGATGGCGTCGGCGCACGGCGTCCCGCCCGGGACGGTGAAGTCCCGCATGCACTACGCGCTCCGCGCGCTGAGGCTCGCGCTGCAGGAGAAGGGAGTCTCGTCATGACCGCTACCCCGGACCCGTACCGCGAGTGGGACGCCGCCTACGTGCTGGGCGCGCTCAGCCCGCGCGACCGGCGCGCGTTCGAGCAGCACCTCGCGACGTGCGCGGCGTGCCGCGAGGCCGTCGCGGAGCTCGCGGGCATGCCGGGCATCCTCGGCATGCTCACGGCCGAGCACGCGGACGCGCTCGTGGACGACGCGCGCACCGACCACCCGGCCGAGGCGTCCGGCGGGGCGGGGGGCGCCGTCGTGCCGCTCGCGGTGGTGGCCGCGAGCGCCCGGCGCCGCCGCACCCGACGGCGGTCGCTCCTGTCCGTGGCGGCGGTGGGTCTGGTCGTCGCGGGCGCCGCGGGCGGCGCGGCGGTAACGCGGTCCGACGACGTCCCGCCCCCCGCGACGTCCGGCACGACCCAGGTCGCGCTCGAGCCGGTCGGGGGTGCGGACGTGCGCGCCGAGCTCACGCTCACCCCGGCCTCGTGGGGCACGCGCCTCGACTGGTCGTGCTCGTACCCGGCCGGGGTCTGGGAGGACGGCGCGACGTACGAGCTCGTGCTCGTGGACGACGACGGCACGCGCTCGGTCGTGGCCACGTGGTCCTCGACGGAGGCGGGGAGCTCGTCGGGCCTGGGCGCGTCGTCGGCGGTGCCGGTGGACGGGATCGCGCGGCTCGAGCTCGGGGTCGTGGGGGTGGACGGCGCGCTCGCGGCCGCCGACGTCTGACCGCGTCCGCGCCGCGAGGGCGGCGCGAACCTCAGGAATTCCTCTGCTTGAACTCTCAATCAGATTTCCGGAACGCTGAGCCAGACCTCGCCGACCGCTGCGCCACCCCCGGGGGAACGCTGAGGCGACCGCCCGAGGCTCCTTGTCGACAGCACTCGTCGACCTGGAGCCTCCGGTGAACACCACTGCCCCGCACACCCCCCGCCACCGCGCCGAGGCGGCCGCCCGTCCCGCGGACGGGCCCGCCGTGCGCGTCGTCGTCGTCATCCCCGCCCACGACGAGGAGCAGGCGCTCCCCGCCACCGTCGCCTCGCTCGCGGCCCAGACGCGCCGCCCCGACCGGGTGCTCGTCGTCTCGGACAACAGCACGGACGCGACCGTCGCGGTCGCCCGCGCCGCCGGCGCGGACGTCATGGAGACCGTGGGCAACACGGCCCGCAAGGCGGGGGCGCTCAACCAGGCGATCGCGACCACGACGGAGGACGTCGTCATGGTCCTCGACGCGGACACCACGATCGCCCCGACGTTCGTCGAGGAAGGGTTCGCCGTCCTCGCCTCGGCGCCCGAGGTCGCCGCGGTCGGCGGCGTGTTCCGCGGGCGGCCGCCGCAGGGCTACCTGCAGCACTGCCAGGCCAACGAGTACACGCGCTACGGCGTGCAGGTGGACCTCACCGGCCGCACGGCCGTGCTCACCGGGACCGCCGCGCTCGTGCGCCGCACCGCGCTCCAGGAGGTGGCCGACGCCCGCGGCTCGGTCCTGCCCGGCGAGCGCGGCGACGTGTACGACCGGCACGCGATCACCGAGGACTCCGAGCTCACCCTCGCGCTGCGCACGCTCGGCCACGAGCTGCGCTCCCCCGTCACCATGAGCTGCACGACCGAGCTCATGCCGACGGCCGGCGATCTGCACCGGCAGCGCGTCCGCTGGTACAAGGGGATGCTCGACAACCTCGCCGAGTACGGGCTCACGCGCACCACGTGGCGCTACGTCGGCCAGCAGGTGATGCTCGCCGTCGGCACGCTCATGATGGCGGCCTACCTGCTCCTCACGGCCGTCACCCTCGTGACGGGGACCTTCACGCTGTCCCCGCTGTGGGCGGCCGTCGGGCTCGTGTTCGCCGCGGAGCGCCTCGTCACCGTCTGGGGCGCCGGGCGGCGCGCGCGGCTGCTGGCCGCGCTCGTGCTGCCGGAGCTCCTCTACGACCTCGCCCTGCAGCGCGCGTTCCTGCACGCCGCAGCGCTGTTCGTCACGCGGCGCCAGACGACGTGGAACCACGTCGCCGCCACCGCCTGACCCTCACCCCTCCCCTCCCCTCGCCGACCCGCCCGCCGCGCACGCGACCGGGACGTCCTCGGCATGCCCTCACCCGTCCCGGAAGGACAGCAGCCATGTACAACTCGACCCTCGCCCAGACCGCCCCCGTCCTCGCCGTCACCGGCGTCGCGACCGCGTTCCACGTCGTCGCGGCCTGGACGCTCCTCGTCGCGGGCCTCGCGCTCGTCACGACGGCGCGCGTCCTGCGCCGTCGGGCCGCCGCCCGCGCGCAGCGCTGAGAGACGGCTGACGAACAGCCCTGCCCACGACCGGTGGGGACGGTCGTGGGCAGGGCCTTCCTCGTCGCGCCGTCAGCCGACGGCGTTCCGGCGCCGGGCCGCGGCCAGGGCCAGGAGGCCGAGGAGCAGCAGGAGCGCTGCCGCGCCGGCGACCCACGCCAGCGTCGCGCCGGTCGTGGCCAGCGACCCGCCGGGCTTGCCCGGCGTGCCCGGGTCGCCGGGTCGGTCAGGCGTCGCGCACGCCTGGGCGGCGTCGGTCAGCCCGTTGTGCCCGATCCCGGCGGTGTTCGCGAACCCGCCGCTGCCGTCGGAGCCCGGCTCGGGGCAGGTGAACGTCGTGTCGTCCACCTGCTCCGTGTCGAGGGTCGCGACGACCTCCACCCGGTAGGTGTGGACCGCGCCCGCGGCGAGGCTCACACCGGTCGCCACGACGTTGGCCGGGTCGCCCGGCGCGCCCTGGCCCGTCCACGAGCCCGACGGCGTGACGCCGTCGGGCGCCGAGGTGACCGTCGCGCTGCGGACCTCGATGCCGGCGCCGTAGCGCAGGCGGTCGGTGAGGTCGTAGACCCCGGCGGCGGCGCCGTCGTTCGTGGCGGTGACGGTGTAGGCCACCGTCCACGACCCGTCGGGACCCTTGACCGGCGCGCCGTCCGTCGACTTGGTGATGTCGACGGAGGGCACGGGGGCGCAGTCGGTGTCGGTCTGCGTCCCGCCCGTCTCGTCCGTGAGCGTCGCCGCGTTGTTCAGCCCCTGCTCGGTGAGGTCGCCCCCGGGAGCCGCGGTGCACGCGGGCGAGCCCGTGCCGTCGTCCTCCACGTCCGTGAAGTGCAGCGGCACGCCGGCGACCACGGTGACGCGGTAGACGTGCGGGGCGTACCCCTCGTCGTCCAGGCCGCCGATCACGACGTCGGTGGCGATCCGCCGGTCGGTGTCGCCGTCGAACCCGTCGTTCAGGGTGACGCCGTCCGGACCGGTCACCGCGACCGAGTCGACGGTGATGACCGGGGCGAAGAGCAGCTCGTCGTCCAGGTCGTAGGTCGTGGCCTCCCCGCCGACGTTGCCGACGGTGAGGTCGTAGACGACCTCCCACGTCCCGTCGCCGGTCGGTCGAGCGGAGACCAGCGCCTTGTCGAGGGTGGGCTTGCCCGGACGCACGCACTCCTCGTCCTGCCCTGGGATGCCGTTCCAGTCCACGGCCGCGACGTTGTTCAGCCCGCCGGGCACCGTGCCACCGTCCGTGGTGCACACGTCCGTGTCCGGGATCTCGACATCGGACAGGTCCGCCGCGTACCGCACCGTGACCGTGTAGGTGTGCACGACCGGGCCCGTGCCGGCACCCGCGATGGGCTGACCGGTCACGATCCGGACGTCCTCGAGGCCGTCGAAGCCCTCGTTGACGCCCACAGACTCCGGCGCGTCGGTGACGACACCCTGGACACCGACGACCGTCACGCCCTCGCCCGGCGCGAGCGTGTCGTCCAGGTCGTAGACCCCGGCACCCGGGCCCCGGTTGGTCACCGTGACCTCGTACACCACGTCGTACACGCCGTCCTCGCCCTCGACCGGCGTCACCGCACCCGAGAGGGACTTGGTGATGTCGAGGAGCGGGAGGGTGGCGCACACGTCGTCGTCCTGCGTCTCGCCGTTGTGCGTCAGCGTGCCGGCGTTGGCGAGACCACCGGTCTCACCGGACCCCGGCTCGGGGCACGCGAGCGTGTCCGGCGTGACCGTCGCGGCATCGAGCGAGACCACGACCTGCACCTGATAGGTGTGCGTCGCACCGGCCTCGAGCGTGGCCGCCGTGGCGACCACGTTCTCCTCCGAGCCTGCCTCGCCCTGACCGGTCCAGCCCGCGTTCGGCTCGACGCCCTCCGGCGCCGTGGCGACCGCCGCCGACTCGACGACGATGCCCTCGCCGTAGAGCAGCTGGTCCACGAGGTCGTAGTCGCCCGCGGTCTGGCCGGTGTTGGTGGCGACCAGGTCGTAGGTGATGGTCCACGTCCCGTCACCGTTGCCCGTCGGGCCCGCCGAGATCGACTTCTCGATGCCGATCAGCGGCAGCGACGCGCACACGCCGTCCTCGGCCACGATCCCGTTGTGGTCCAGGCTCGCCGAGTTCGCCAGACCACCGTCCGCACCCGACCCGGGCGGCGGGCACTGCAGGTCTGCCGGGTCGATCGTGGCCTCGTCCATCTGGACCGTGACCTCGACCTGGTAGGTGTGCGACGCGCCCGCGGCGAGCTCGACGCCGGACGCCACGAGGTTCTCCGGTGCGGCGTTCTCCGCACCCAGGCCGGTCCACCCCGCGTTCGTCTCGACCCCGTCCGGGGCCGCGGTGACCGCGGCGTCGACGATCTCGATGCCGTCGCCGTAGTGCAGGCGGTCGAACACGTCGTACTCGCCCGACTCGCCGCCGACGTTCTCGGCCACGACGTCGTAGACGATCGTCCAGGTCCCGTCGCCGTTCGGTGTCGGGCCCGCGCTGATCGACTTGTCCACGACGATGTACGCGATCGCCACGCACGCCGTCGCGTCGTCGGTCAGGTCGTTGTGCTCGACCGTCGCCGCGTTCGACAGGCCGCCCGGAGAAGCTCCGGGCTCGGCCGAGCACGGCGTGATCACCGGCGCGCCCTCGACGCCCTCGGCGATCCCCAGCACGACCTCGACCTGGTAGGTGTGCGTCCCGCCCGCGGGCAGGACGACGCCGGAGGCGATGACGTTCTCCGGGGCGCCCTCGGCACCCAGGCCCGTCCACGCCGCGTTCGGCGTCACACCGTCCGGGGCGGTGACGACGGCGCCCGAGCGGACCTCGAGGTCACCGTCGGCCGTCATCCGGTCCGTCACCTCGTAGGTGCCGTCCGCAGCGCCCGCGTTCGTCGCGACGACGTCGTAGGTCACCGTCCACGTCCCGTCACCGTTCGGCGTCGGGCCGGCGGAGACCGTCTTCGCGATGTCGATCGACGGGATCGGCGCGCACGCCTGGTCCTCCTCCGTCTCGCCCTCCGGGCCGGTCAGCCCGGAGGTGTTGTTGAACCCCTGGTCCGCGTCGGACCCCTCAGCGGGGCAGGCGGTCGGTGCGTCAGCGCCGGAGCCGGCGCCGTCGAGCTGCAGCGGCACGTCGGCGAGGACGGTGACGCGGTAGACGTGCGGGGCGTAGCCCTCGTCGTCGTTCCCGGCCAGCGGCACGTCTGCCGCGACCAGGGTGTTGCCCTGGCCGTCCCACGCCGGGTCGGCGAGGACGACGCCGTCGGGCGCCTGCGTCACCGTCGCGGAGACGATCGTCGCCTGGTCCGTGAAGTGCAGCGCGTCCGTCAGGGAGTAGGTGGTCGACGGGGTCTGCGTGTTCGACACGACGACCTCGTACACGACCTCCCACCGGCCGTCGCCGACCGGGGTGGCCGAGACGACCTCCTTGGTGTGCGTCGGCGTACCGACGACGACGAACCCGGCCGGGTCGCAGTTGATCGTGGGCTCGACGCCCGAGTCCGCCGGCACGTCCGCGTCCGCGCACGCCGTGTTCACGACGGAGTCGGCGACGGGCTCGGTGAGCTCGATCTCGAACTCGTGGCTCTCGGTCGCTCCCGGGGCGAGGGACTCGATCGTGAACGACCCCAGCTCGGGCTGCAGGTCGTCGGAGACCGCGACGTTCGTCAGCGTCCCCTGACCCGTGTTCTCCACGACGATCCGGTAGCGGACCGTGTCGCCGACGCGGAACCGCGGGTAGTCCAGCGGGTCGTTCGCGTCGCGCCACTCGCCGTCCGCGTCCTGCACGTACTTCTTCAGCGACGCCGAGTAGTAGTTCGCGATGGAGGTCGACGCCGACGTGCGCATGACGAGGCGCGTGTTCTCCGCACGGCCCTGCGCGCGGTTCACGAGGACGTCGCCACCGACCATGCCGTCGGTCACGACCGGGACGTCGAGCGTCAGCTCGCCCCGCGCCGCGAGGGCGCCGGTGATGACGCGCACCGCGGTGGCGTCGGGGGTGTACGTGGTGCTCCACCCGACGGTGTTGCCGGTGGTGCTGCCCGCCGAGCCGTTCGTGGCGTCGGCCGGGTCGTCGGTGAGCGTCGCCGGGTCGGCGGTCGTGTAGTAGACGGTCCCCCCGACCGAGGAGGTCACCGGGCCGTCGAGCCGGTACGAGCCCGAGAACGCGGTCCCGCGGCCGTCACCCACGTACGGGAGGATGTCGATCACGTCGACGAACTCCTGCGGGAGGGGATCCTCGGAGCGCACCAGCACGGTCCACGAGCCCGCGCCCGCGCCGTCGCCGGCGAGGTTGGGGATGAACGCCTGGTCCGCCGTCTTGATGATCCTGGTCAGCCCGGACTCGTTGACCACGACCGTCGCGGTCGCGGAGTCCGACTGCACGCCCTCGGCCGAGGCGGTGACGGTGTTGACCAGCCGCTCACCGCCGGCGACGTCGTCGGGGTACGTCACCTGGTAGGACAGCGACTGCGGAGTGTTCGTGGGCACCCCGTCGAGGGTCCACGTGAGGACCTGCTGACCGGAGCCGTTCGTCGTAGCGACCGGTTCAGGGCTCGACGAGCCCGGGACGTACGTCGTGCCGAGCGGCAGCGTGTCCACGAGCTGGTAGTCGTCCACGGTGGGCGCGACCGCGCCCGTCCCGTTCGCGGCGTAGCTCAGCGTGTAGGTCGCCTGCCCGCCCGGGTCGACGGTCGTCGGCAGGACCGACTTCGCCACGTCCGGCGTGACGCCGACGATCCGCACGATGTCACGACCGCCCACCGTGTACGGGTAGCGCGCGTCCGGGGTCAGCGTCGCGGACGGCCCGGCGTCGGCCGGTGAGGTCGAACGGGCCGGGTTCACCCAGGCGTTCGTCGCGGACGAGGGGTTGATGTACGACCCCCAGCTCCACACGTCCTGGCCGACGGCGGCGGTGGGCAGGAGCTGCTGCGTCACCTGCAGGACGAGAGTGCGCTGCCATCGAGCGGCCGTCATCGAGTAGGTGGCCCGGACCGCCTTGACGGTCGACAGGTCCGCGGGGCGGGTGGTGGTCCAGCCGGTCGTCCCGTCGCACGTGAACGCGTTCGGGTTGTAGGACCCGCTCGCCGGGTCCACGAGCGCCGAGGTGCCGACGTAGTAGGCCACGGGCAGGCCGGCCGGCTCACCCGTCGTCCCGTCGTCGAAGCGGGTGAGTGCGCCCGTGAACTCGACGTACCGCGTGTCCAGCACCTGGCACAGGCCGCCCTGGGTGGAGCTCTGGTTCTGGACGTTCGGGTAGAGCACGCGGACCGCCGAGCCGAGCTCCGACTCCGGGGCGACCCGGTAGGTGTCGCTCCACACGCTCGCGCTCGACCCCGTGTAGGAAGGCTGCCACGCGTGCGACCAGACACCCGTCGTCCAGTTCTTCGCCGTGGTGTTGTTCGCGGGGTCGTCGTTCGCTGTCTGCCCGTCGACCGCGGTGTAGGTCGGCGCACTGGACGTGACCGAGATCTGCCCTGCGCCCGCCGTCGTGACGACCCGCAGCTGGATCTGCCCGGACGCGACCGCGAAGCGGTCCGTCGGCAGCGGGTTCCCGGCCGAGTCCGTCGTCGGCACCTGCGCGTGGCTGTAGTCGATCCCGGCCAGCGTCAGCGTGTACGACGTCGAGCTGTTGCGCGTGAGCGTGCAGGACCCGACCGACGGCGCCACCTGGCTCGCGTCGTGCGTCCCGCCCGACCACGGGTGGCCGGTCGCCGCCCCGCTCGTGAACGCCGAGCACGCCTGCGGCCCGACCTGCGTGACCGCGCCGAGGCTGTTGGACACCGTGAGGTTGTAGGAGACGGGGTCCTGACCCGCGGGGCTGTTCGTCCCGTGGAACAGCGTCCAGTTGAACAGGAAGTCGCGGGAGGTGTCGTTTCGCGTGCTCCCGGAGACGCTCTCCACCCAGTGGATGTCCTGCACGAACCCGTTCTGCACGGGCAGCTCGGGCAGCGACGTCTGCTGGTCGGCGATCGTCGCGCCCGCGCTCACGGTCTCTCCGGTCACGGCCGTCACGCGCATCGGCGTCGTCAGCGAGAACGCCGTGCCCTCGGTCTGCGTCCCGACGTTGCAGACGAGCGTCGAACCGTCTTCGGAGACGCTCGACGCGGGGTCCACGCCGTCCACGAGGCACGCGGGCGGGAGCGCGTCGAACACCGCGCCCTGCGCCGTGATCGTCACCGTGACGTTCTCCACCGGCGCGTTGCCGGGGGCCGCCGCGTCGTCGTTGAGGTTGAACCACCACTCCGCCGAGACCGCGTCACCGGTCTCGAGCGTCGCGGGCGTGGAGTCGGCCCAGGACCCCTCGAGCTCGTACACGGTCGCCGCCGTCGCGGGCAGCGCCGCAGCCGTGAGCCCCGCGCCTCCCAGGACCAGGGCCGTGACGCCACCGATCAGGCGACGTGCACGCGCTCCTCGCCACCACGAACCGGTGCGGGCGTGCCGGGCGCCGCGGGGTGCCGCGTGCCTGGCGGGTCGCCCGCCTGCCGCGGCCGCGGCGTCTCGCTCGAAACCTTGCATGGGGTCCCCTTCGTCGTGCGCACGCGCCCCTCGCGTGCACGGTCGTCACCCCATAGGACCCGTGCCACCGAGACCTATGACGACCGTGACCTGGGAAATCACCTGTCCCATCACCAGTTCCGTGAAGGAATTCACCCGGCCTGCGAGACACGCTTGCAGAACCCGGGACGTCCGCCAGGATCACGGCTATGACAGGCGCCAGAGACGTCCCACGGAGCCGGGAGAAGATCCTCCGGACGCTCGACGCCGGCGACCTCGACGGCCTGGAGACCGTGTTCGACAGGCTCTGGTACGACCTCCCCGACCGCTTCGCGCGCGAGCTCCTGACAGCGCTCGCACGGGTTCCTCCCGAGGTGCTCGACCGTCGCCCGCGCCTCGGCCACCTCGTGCTGCTGGCCCAGAGACGACGCGACCACGAGCACGACGACGAACGCAGCATGTCCCGGCTCGTGCGGCACTACTCGCGGGCCGGTCTGCGCCACAGCAGGCGGCTCAACGGGTTCACCCGCCTGCACGACGTCCTCTCGGCCGGCACCGCGGCCGTCGTGGGCCTGCGGCACCGGCGCGACCACGACGCCTCGACGCGGGTCGGCGCGTGGGTCGAGCAGCGGACGACGCTCCTCATGACCGGAGGCCCGCTCCCCTGGACCGCGGGGCGCCCGGACGCGCGGCCGGGCTGGCTGAGCGCGCAGCGCGGGATCACCGCGATGCTGGCGGGTGCGACCGACCTGGCGACCCAGCACCTGCGCCGCGCGGCCGACGAGGCGGGCGACGAGCCCCACGGCCACTTCGCTCGGGTGAGCGCGGCGTCGAACCTCGCGCTCCTGTCCGCCTACCGCGGCCACCACGACCTCGCGCGCGAGCAGCTCGCCGTGGTCCGCGACGCCGCACCGTTCCCCCGGTGGATCGCCGGAGCGCACCTGCGCGGCGAGGCGCTCGCGCGGGCGCACCTCGCGATCCACGAGGGCGACCCGGCGACGGCGCAGCGGATCCTGAAGGCGATGGACCCGACCTCCCCGGCCGCGGGCGAGCTGTGGGCGTTCCTCGCGTCAGCGCGCGCAAGCCACGCCGCCTTCTACGGCGACCCCCTCCAGGGTCTGCGGGAGCTGGACGAGGTGCGCCTCGTGCACGGGACGATCGACCCCGACCCGGGGTCGTTCGTCGGGCGGGTGCTCCTGCGGGCCGAGGCGAAGCTGCTCCTGCGCGCCGGCGGCGCGGGCCGCGTGCTGCACCTGGCGCACGGCTCCGAGGAGGACACGACCGAGTGGCTCGCGAACCACCACGCCTGGGCGCACCTGTCGGTGGGCGAGCACTACGAGGCGATCGGCCTCGCCTCGTCCGCCATCCACCAGACGTCCCTGTCACCGACCGACGCGCTCGACCTCCACGTCGTCCTCGCGGTCGCCCACCTCCGCGCCGGGCGCGAGGACCGCGCGCGGAGCTGGTTCCAGAAGGCCCTGCGGCTGCGGTCGTCTCCCGAGCACGCCGCCCCGTTCCTCGCGCTCGAGCCGGACGAGCGGCGCACGCTCGCCGAGCTCGCGGACACCGCGGACGTGCTGCCCCGGGGCGCCGTCGAGGCCCGCAACACACCCCCGGTCACGCTCGCGAGCCGGCTCTCCCCGCGCGAGAGGAAGGTGCTGCGCTCGCTCAGCGAAGGCTACACGGCGGAGCAGACGGCGGCACGGTTCAACGTGTCGGTGAACACCATCCGCACCCAGATCCGCACGCTGTACCGCAAGCTCGGCGTGTCGAGCCGGCGCGAGGCCGTCGCCGTCGCGCAGGAGGCCGGGATCCTCGCCGCAGCCCGGGGGAAGGCCGTCGGGCGGTCAGAGCGGCGCTACGCCCCGGGTCGGCGAGCCGCGACCGGCACGGCGACCTCCATCACCGGGCCGGGACCGCCTGCCTCCCAGGTCGGCAGGTAGACCTCCCGGTCGTCCCCTGCGGGCACACCGCCCGCGAGCGCCCGCCCGGACGCCAGGTAGTCGTGCACGAGAACGAGACGCTCCTGGTCGCGGGCCTCCGCGGCCGTGAGCGCGACGTACGCCTCCTCGTGCGCGTCGTCCGTCGTGAGGGCGAAGCCCGACGGCGGCCGCACGGGCGCGGGGACGGGCACCCGGAGCGTGAGGCGGGCGGCGTACCCCTCGGTCGCGCGCTCGTGGAGCTCGACGTAGGGGTGGCCGGCGAGGGGCACGTCGGCGGCGCGCAGCACGGCAAAGACCGCTCCGGTCGCCTCGGGGAGCACGGACGGCAGCTCGGCGAGCGTCGCGCGGCGCTCCGTCCCGAGCACGAGCCGCTCCGGCACGTGCCGTCGGTGCACCACGACGTCCAGCCGTGGCGCGCCGACGAGCGCGGACCGGACGTACTCCGCCGCCGTCAGCGACGCCGCGAGCGCCGAGCGGCGGTCGCTCCACACGGCGTCGAACGCGGGGACCGGGTCGGGGGCGGCGAGCACGTCGCCCACCTCGGCGAGCGACAGCCCGACGCCCCGCAGGAGCCGGACGAGGCGGGCGCGCTCCACCTGGCCGCCGTCGAGCAGCCGCGGGCCGTCCGCGGAGGTGCGGCGCGCGTCGAGGAGCCCGCGGTCGACGTACATCCGGACGGCCTTCTCGCTCAGCCCCGTGGCGCGCGCCACCTGACCCGTCGTGTACTCGTCCATGCCCGCGACGCTAGGGCCTTCCCCTGGGACAGCCGCAAGGGGGCGGCTCAGTCGTCGTCGCCGGGCACGTAGGGCCCGCGGCGGAGCTCGAGGTCGATCTGCTCGGCGTCCAGCAGGTCGAGCGCGTGCCGCAGCGCCTGCGAGCTGTACGCGCCGGACGTGCGCGCGTCGAGCAGCGCGACGCGCTGCGCGGCGATCGCCCGGAGCCGCAGCTCCTTGTACTGCGCGAACAGGTCGGCCGACGTCGCGGCGTCGGTGTCGCGGTTCTCCAGCTCGCGCACGACGTCGCGGCGCACGCGGGCGACGACGGCACCGTCGTAGGTGGTGCCGTCGGCGCGGCGGAGGTCGGGCGCGTCGATCACGGCCACGGCCGCGCCGTCGAGCTCGGCGCGCACGGCGCCGCGGTCCTCGTCGGCGCGCGTGGACCCGCCCGAGAGGCCGAGCCGGCGCACGACCCACGGGAGCGTGCCGCCCTGCACGACGAGCGTCCCGGCCGCGACCCCGAACGCGACGAGCACGAGGAACGAGCGCTGCGGGGTGTCGAGCGGCAGGGTCTGCGCCGCGGCAAGCGTCACGACGCCGCGCATGCCCGCCCACACGAGGAGCGTGCCCTCGCGCCACCCGAGCCGCTCGGCCGTCAGGTAGTCGATGTCGGCGGCACGACGCCGCAGCGACGACCGCAGCCGGCCCACCCGCTCAGGGGGCGCCTTGGCGACCATCTCGGCGCCCCGTCGCTCCGCGGTCCCGGGCGCCGGCCTGGCCGGGGCGGGCACGGTCGGCGCGACGGGCGTCCCGTCGGCCGCGAAGCGCGCGTCGAGCTTCTCCTGCATGCCCGCGATGACGCCGCGCATCGACTCTCCTCGCCGCGCGCGTCGCGCGAGCGACCGCAGGAGCGTCGCGACGTACGCGGAGCGCACGACGAGGATGACGACGGCCGCGAGCGCCGCCACACCGACCGCGCGCCACAGGCTGCCGTGGGCCTCCTGCACGTCGGTGACGAGCGCGAACAGCTCGAGCCCCATGAGGAGGAAGACGGTGCCCTCGAGCAGGAGCTCGACGGTCCGCCAGTTCGACTCCTCGGCGAGCCGGTGCTGGGGGCGCAGGTACTTCGCGGCGCCGTTGCCGGTGACGAGGCCCGCGGTGACGACGGCGACGAGGCCCGACGCGCCGAGCTCCTCCGACGGCAGGTAGGCGAGGAACGGCACGACGAAGGACACCGCGGTGCTCAGCGCGGGGTTGGCGAGGCGGCGCCGGACGAAGAGGCCGAGGAACCCGACGAGGAACCCGACGAGCACGGCCACGACGACGGCGAACACGAAGTCGCCCGCGACCGACCACAGCGACACGCGGGTGGCGGACTCCCCGGTCGCGACGGCGATCCCGATCCCGGCGATGGCGGAGCGCAGGAGGACGAGGGCGGACGCGTCGTTGAGCAGGCTCTCGCCCTCGAGCAGCGTGACGACGCGGGGTGACGCGCCGAGCCGTTTGACGATGGACGTCGCGACGGCGTCGGTCGGGCTGACGATGGCGCCGAGCGCGAAGCCCGCCGCGAGCGGGATGCCGGGGATGAGCCACGTGAAGAGGTAGCCGAGGAGCGCGGTGCTGAGCAGGACGAGCACGACCGACAGACCGCTGATCGCGGTGAAGTCCCGCCGGAAGTCCATCGTGGGCAGGCCGACGGCCGCCGAGTAGAGCAGCGGCGGCAGGATCCCGGCGAGGATCCACTCGGGCTCGAACTCGATCTCGGGGACGGCGGGCACGAAGCTCACGACGACGCCGACCGCGACGAGCACGAGAGGCGCGGCCACGCCCGCCTTCGGCGCCAAGGCGTTGACCCCGACGATCGCGACGACCGCGAGCGTCCCGACGACGATGAGGGAGAGGATCTGCTCCTCGGTCAGGCTGAACGGGAACTCCATCTGCACCTCCGGCTACCGGCGCCGCGCCCGGGTCGGCGCGCGCGGGACGCCCCCACGCTAGCCGCCGGGGCCGCCCCCGGCGGTGCGCACGCGGCGTTCGAGGCGCCACTCGTTGCCGGAGGTCCCCGCGACCCAGCGGTGCTCGAGCCGGTCGACGCACGCCCGCGCGAGCGCGAGCCCGCGCCCGGACTCGGCCTCGGGGGGCGGCATGGTGCGGTCGAGGTCGACGTCGGCGGCGGGCGCGGTGTCGCGCAGCACGACGACGACGCGTCCCGCCCCGGCGTCGAGCTCGGCCCGGACCTCGACCGTCTCGGGTGCGGGCGAGTGCCGCACGATGTTCGCGGCGATCTCCGTCGTGGCGAGCTCGACGGCGAGCCGGTCGTCGGCGGGCACCCACGGCGCCTGGCCCCAGAGCGCGGCGAACGCGTCCGGGAGGGCGTCGAGCCACGGCGGGGACGCGGTCGCGCTCAGCACGACGAGCGGGGCGTCGTCCGGCGGGGTCACGCGGGGGTCACCCGTCGGCGAACGCGCTCGCCGCGTCGTCGTGCACGCGCAGCACGCGGTCGAGGTTCGTGAGTCGCAGGACCGTCGCCACGGAGGGCGCGGCGTTCGCGAGCCGCAGGTCTCCGCCGGCCGCGCGCGTCGTGCGCAGCCCGCCGACGAGGGCGCCGAGGCCCGAGGAGTCGACGAACTCGAGGCTCCCGAGGTCGACGACGAGCCGGGTCCGGCCCGCCTCGACGAGGTCAGTGACCGCGTCGCGCAGCTGGGGTGCCGTGGTGAGCGTGAGCCGCCCCCGCGGCACGATCACCGCCCCCGTCTCCTCGAGCGGTGTCACGTCGAGCTTCACTGGTCCTCCGTCCGTCGTCCGGTCATCGTCGTCTCCGGCACGGGCTCGCGCGGCGGGCGCGGGCCGGAGTACCGCGCGGCGGGGACGAGCACCCCGAGCACCGCGAGGTCGTACGCCACCCAGGCGAGGGTGACGAGGGTCGCGCCGAGGTCGGCGTCGAACGCGACGAGGCGCACCGTCCCGACGACGGCCGAGACCACGAGCAGCACCATGGCCGTGAGCTGGGGCCAGATGGTGCGCCAGGCCGGCCGGTGCTCCCCGGTCCGCGTCTTGGGCGTCACGACGAACCCGAGCGGGCGGCCGAGGACGACGTTCGCGAACGCCGTCCAGCAGGCCCGGATCCACACCGGGAAGAGCGCGAGCGAGTACTGCTGCCCCCGCCAGGTCCGCACCCCGCGCGCCACGACGAGGAACAAGAGCTGGTTGAGCACGAAGTACGGCACGAAGCGCACGAAGAAGTCCGTCCCGAACGCCTGGACCGGGAGGATGCCGAAGCACAGGTACACCATGGGCGCCGCGAGGTACGCGAGGGCGGCGAAGCCCGCGAGGTAGCTCCACATCGTCGCGAAGTACATGAGCCGCTGCCCCACGCGCAGCCCGCGCACCGTGAGCGGGTTCTCCCGGAGCATCACCTGCACCGTGCCCTGCGCCCAGCGCAGGCGCTGCTGGAGCATCGTCGGCATGTCCTCGGGGGCGAGCCCGTGGGCCAGGACCTCGTGGTGGTAGACCGACCGCCAGCCGAGCGCGTGCAGCCGCATCGCGGTGGCCATGTCCTCGGTGACGGAGATCGTCGCCATCGGCATGACGGCCTGCGCCTCGTCGCTGCGCCCGACGTCGACCGCGTCCGCGAGGCGACGCACCGCCTCGACCGCGACGAGGGGCGAGAGGTCGCGCCGCGCGAGCCGGTCGAGCGCCTCCTCGTCGACGACGAGCTGGCCGATCTCCTCGTCGACCTGGAGCGGGCCGCCGGACACGAGCTCGGGCTCCACAGTCGCCAGCTCCGCCCGCAGCGCCTCCACCTGGCCGGCGACGACGCTGCGCGACGCCTCGTCGACGCGGCGCTGGAACCGGTAGGTGACGTCGGCCGCGGGCTCCCCCGCCGCGAGGGCGCGGCGGGCCTCGTCGGCCTCCGCGCGCAGCCGCTCGACGGCGGTCCGCACCGCCGGGTCGGCCGCCTCCGGCGAGCGCGCCGCCCGGGCCAGCACCGAGCCCGCGGTGCGCAGCGCGCGCCGCACGCCGACCGTCACGCCCCGCACGTACCCGACGACGCCCAGCTGCATGAGCGCCTCGCGCCGCAGCACGGCGTTGGAGCCGCAGAAGAACGCGGCGTTCCACCCGTCCTTCCCCTGCTGGATCGGCCCGTAGAAGAGCGGCGCCTGGCTCCCGAGGGGGTCGGCGTCGTCGACGTTGACGAACCACTGCGGGGTCTGGACGATCGCGACGCGCTCGTCCGCGGTGAAGTACCCGACCGTGCGGTCGAGGATCGCCGGGTCGGGCACCTGGTCGGCGTCGAGCACGAGCAGCAGCTCGCCGTCCGTCTGGAACAGCGCGTTGTTGAGGTTTCCCGCCTTCGCGTGCCGCGGCTTGCCCGCCCAGCTCGCGCTGCGCGTGAGGTACCCGACGCCCGCCTCCGCGGCGGCAGCCCGCATGCTCTCGCGCGCGCCGTCGTCGAGGATCCACGTGCGGTGCGGGTACCGGATGGCGCGGGCCGCGCGGGCGGTCGCGAGGACGAGCTCCTCGGGCTCGTCGTACGTCGTGACGAAGACGTCGACCGTGACGCCCTCCGGGGCGGGCGGCGGCTCGCCCCGCTCGCGCAGGCGCCACATCGTCACGCCGAAGAGGGCGGTGTCCACGAGGCTGTACGTCTCGGCCAGCACGAGCGGGACGGCGATCCACCAGTGCGACCACGCCACGGAGTCGAGCCACCGCCACGCGACGTAGTTGACGCCCGTGACCAGCGCCAGCACGACGAGCACGCGGATCAGCACGAGCCGCCGCGCGGAGCCCCTCATGCCGCGACCCGCTCGACGACGAGGACCGTGAGGTCGTCCCCGACGTACCGCCCCTCCGCGAGCCCGACCAGGACCTCGAGCGTCGCCGCGGCGTCCCCGGCCTGCCGGACCTCGCGGGCCGCACGCGCGAGGGCGGGCCCGTCCGGGACGGGCAGCGGGACGTCCGGGTCGAGGAGGCGCGGGTCCCCGCCCGGGACCCCGAGGTCGGCGAGCAGGTCGACGAGCCCGTCGCTCACGACGACGAGGCGGTCGCCCGGGTCGAGGGTCACGTGGTGGACGACCCGCGCGGTGCCCGGCGCGACGCCGAGCGGCAGGCCGTCCGCCTCCAGGCGGTGGATGCCGCCGTCGGGCCGCAGCACGCTCGCCAGGCCGTGGCCCGCGTCGACGTACGCCAGCCGGCCGCTGTCCCGCTCGACCGTGGCGCACCAGGCCGTGACGAACGACCCGACCTCCTCCAGGTCCGGGGCGAGCAGGTCGTCGGCCGTCTCGACGCCCGCCGCGAGCGACGGCGACCGGAGCGCGGGCCGCAGCGCGGCGCGTGCCGACGCCGCCACGATCGCGGCAGGCATGCCCTTGCCCATGACGTCCGCGACGACGAACCCGGCGCCGTCGGCCGTCGTCGTCCAGTCGTAGAAGTCGCCCCCGACGCCGCGGGCCGGCAGGCACCGCGCGGCCACCCGGTAGCCGTCGAGCTCCGGGGCGCGGCGCGGGAGGAGCCCGCGCTGCACCGCGCCCGCCCGGTCGAGCTCGACGTCGTGCTGAAGCTCCCCCTGGACCCACAGCGCGAGGTCGCGCAGCAGGGAGCGGTCGGCGTCGTCGAACCGGCGCGGCCGGGTGTCGATGACGCACAGCGTGCCGACCAGCTCGCCGCCCGGCGCCGCGATGGGGTGCCCGGCATAGAACCGCAGGTGCGGGTCGCCCACGACGAACGGGTTGTCGGCGAACGTGGCGTCCTGCGCCGCGTCCTCGACGACGAGCGTGCGGTCCGCACGGATCGTCACGTCGCAGAACGCACCCTCGCGCTGCGCGACCGGGCCGTCGAGGCCGACGAACGCCTTGCGCCACTGCCGGTCCGTGTCCACGAGCGTGATGCTCACCGTCGGGACGCCGAACAGGCGCTGCGCGAGCCGCGTCACGCGGTCGAACCGTTCCTCGGGCGAGCTGTCGAGCACCCCGAGCCGCTGGAGCGCCAGGACCCGCGTGCGTTCGTCCTGGAGCGCGTCGGTCGTCGTCAAAGTCTCTTCCCCCTGCTCGTGCCTCTCCGTCGTGACGCGACCTCCCGACATCTATCACGGAGTGCTGCGCGTCGCAGGGGCAGGAGACGGTCCGCACGTCCCGGACCTGGACCTTCGCCCGTGCCTGCCGCGGTGCGTCTCGGGGTGGAGCCGCTCCGGTCGCGAGCGGCCCGCGGTCCGGAGACGCTGCCAGAGGCGACGAACCGCCGGGCACCCGAGGAGAGGGAGGACCGTGGACGCGATCACCGTGCTGGAGGACCTGTTCGGGAGGATCGGGCCGACCGCGACGCGCGCGGTCGACGGCCTCGGCGAGGACGCGCTCACCGCGCGCGTCGACCCGGGCGCCAACACGATCGCGTGGCTCGCGTGGCACCTCGCGCGCGGGCAGGACGCCCAGGTCGCGGGCGCCGTCGGGCGGGACCAGGTGTGGACGCGCGACGGGTGGGCCCGCCGGTTCGACCTGCCGTTCGACGACGGCGCGACCGGCTACGGGCAGTCGGCCGACGACGTCGCGCGCGTCCGCGCGCGCGACGACCTGCTGCTCGGCTACGTCCACGCGGTCCAGGTCGAGTCCCGCGACGTGCTCGCGTCCCTCACCGCCCGCGACCTCCACCGGGTCGTCGACGAGGCGTGGGACCCGCCCGTGACGCTGGGCGTCCGGCTCGTGAGCGTCGCGGTGGACGCCCTCGAGCACGCCGGCCAGGCCGCCTACCTCCGAGGGGTGCTCGAGCGCACCGGCCGCGCCGGCCGCGCCTGACGCAGCGCGGGATCGCCGAGCGAGGCGCGACCGAGCGCCAGGATCTGCGGTCGTAGGGTCGGACGATGGGGAACCCGACGCACTTCGACGCGCTGGCGGACTCCTACGGGTCCGCCCGTCCGCCGTATCCGGCCGAGCTGTGGGAGCGGGTGCGTCGGACCGGCCTGGTCGCGCCGGGCCGGCGAGCGGTCGACCTCGGCGCGGGCACCGGGGAGGCGACCGGGCCGCTGCTCGCAGCGGGGGTCGACGTGGTCGCCGTCGAACCGGGCACGCAGCTCGCCGCCGTGCTCGCCGCCCGTCACCCGACGGCGGAGGTGGTCGTCGCACGGGCCGAGGACGCCGAGCTCGGACGAGCCGCGTTCGACCTGGCGGTCGCCGCGACCTCGATCCACTGGATGGACCTCGACGCGCTCCTGCCCCGGCTCCATCGCGCCCTGGTGCCAGCCGGGCGGTTCCTCGTCTGGCGGCACGTCTTCGGTGACCCCGCGGCGGAACCGACCGCGTTCCGTGACCGGGTCGCGCGGATCGTCGCGCGGCGGAGCAGGCCGCCGCGCGCCGGGAGCCCCGAGGACGTCAGGTCGACCGCAGCACGGCTGACTGCCTCCGGGCTGTTCGCCGTCGAGGACATCGGTAAGTACCGCTGGAGCATCGAGCTCGACGCCGACCAGATTCACGGGCTCTTCAGCACGTTCAGCGACTGGAGCCGGGACGAGGTCGACGAGGTCGCGGCGGCCGTCGCGGACCTCGGAGGGCGCGTCGTCGAGCACTACACGTCCTGGTTGATCGTCTGTGCACCGGTCCCCGGAGCCAGTCGCCAGTAGCTCGGCATGCCGTCGAGAGCCTGGCCCGACCCGCCGTGGTGTTCGAGAGCTGCTACGGCTGATCGAGTGAGGGGTGCGAAGAGATTCTCAGAGAGCCGTTCAACATCGGCGCGTGACATAAGGTAGCTTATCGGCGCTGCGTCTGCGCTGTTCAGAAGGGGTTTCGGGCGCTCATCCCCGGTGGTCGAGTTCGTCCTCGATGACCGCCTCGAGCTCGGCCGCACTCGGCAGCACGCCGCGGGCGTCCTCGGGCAGACCTTGGTAGTCCGCGACAGCGATCGGCACCCGGGTACCGGCCAACGCGTACCGCACCGTCGGGCCGGTCTTGCCCGTACACAGCAGGATCCCGATCGTCGGGGCATGGATCTCGGACCGGCGGAACTGGTCGTCGACGATCGCGACGTACGTGCCGAGCTGGCCGACATGGGCCGGCTCGAACGGCCCGATCTTGAGCTCGACCACCACGTACCGCAGCTGCTCAACGTGGAAGAACAACAGGTCGACGTAGAACTCGTCCACCCGATCGCTCGCGTCGTCCGGCACGGTCAGACGCACCTGGCGCCCGACGAACGCCATGCCCCGCCCGAGCTCGAGCATCGTGTCCTGCAGCCGGTCCATCAGCGCCTGCTCGACGTCCCGCTCGGCCACCCGTTCGACCATCGCGAGGTGCTCGAACACGTACGGGTCCTTGACCAGCTGCTGCGCCAGCTCAGAGTCCGGGGCCTCGAGCGCCTCGGTGAAGTTCGTCGGCGCAGCACCGACGGCGCGCCGCAGGTCGGCCTTGATCTGGTGCTCGAGCACCGCGCGAGACCAGCCGTACTCGGCCGCACGCGCGGCGTACCAGTCACGCTCCTCGCGGGTCGTGAGCCGATCGAGCAGGACGGTGACGTGCCCCCACGGCAATCGTCCAACGGGTTGTTGGACGAACTCGTCCTCGGTCCGCCACGCCTCCGCCGCTCGGCGCATGTAGAGCAGGTTCGACCGTGACCAGCCGCGCTGGTCGGGAAACTCGCGCTGCAGGTCCGCCGCCAACGACGTCACGACCTTGCTCCCCCAGCCCGCCGCACGCTGTCGGTCGAGGATGTCGCGCCCGACCGACCAGTACAGACGCAGCACCTCGGTGTTCGCCGCACGCGCTGCGCGGAACTGCGTCGCGCGGACTCGCGCCTTCAGCTCGGCCAGGAGCTCGGCATATCCGACTGGTTCCAGCCCACCCCCCGAGGACGTCATGCGCGACATCCTGCCGCATCGCTCGGGACAGCAGCACACACCAGGCTTGGCCGGGCGTACACACCGGCCGTGGGCCTAGGGCGCCTCGACAGAGATCTTGCCCGGCCCCCTCGAGCGGACCTCTTGCCGCACCGCCTCAGGCGGGCGGCGCGACGGCGTCGACGAACCAGGACGTCAGAGTCGTGGGGTGGGTGATCGCGGTCCCCACGCACACGGCGAACGCGCCGTGCGCCATCGCTTCCGCGGCCTGGGCGGGGGTGTGCACGCGACCCTCGACGACGACCGGGAGGGTGCAGGCGGCGACCATCTCGTCGACCAGCGCGAGGTCGGGGCCGTCGGTCCGGGGCCGCTCGCCGGTGTACCCGGAGAGGGTCGTGCCGAGCAGGTCGACGCCCGCGCCCTGGGCGGCGAGCGCGTCGTCGAGCGACCCGCAGTCCGCCATGACGAGCGCGTCGGTCGTCTCGCGGAGGCGTGCGACGGTCTCGGCGAGCGTGAGCCCGTCGGGGCGCGGCCGGCGCGTGCCGTCGAGCGCGACGACGTGCGCGCCCGCGTCCGCGACCGCGACGGCGTGCCGCAGGGTCGGGGTGATGAAGACCCCGCCGTCGCCGTCCTTCCACAACCCGACGACGGGCACGTCGACCGCCGCGACGACGGCCGCGACGTCGTCCAGGCCCTGCACGCGGACGGCGGCCGCTCCCCCGGCGACGACGGCGCGTGCCATCTGCGCCGTCGTGCGCGGATCGCGCAGGGGCTCGCCGGGGTAGGCCTGGCAGGACACCGTGAGGCGTCCGCGCATCGCGTCGAGGACGCGGTCGCGCGTCCAGGGGGTCCGGTCGTGCTGCTCCGCGCTCATCGCGCTCCTCCGTCGGTCGTGCGGTCGTCCAGCAGGTTCCACGCGCCGCGCGCCGCGCCGACGACCGCCGCGACGTTCCCGAGCGCGGCGGGCCGCAGCGGCAGGTCGGCGAGCACGTCGACGACCTCCGCGCGCAGCGCGTCCTCGAGCGCGGACCACCACAGGTCGCCCGCGCCGGCCATGCCGCCTCCGACGACGACCACCTCCGGGTCGAGCACGGTGACGACCCCGGCGACGGCGCGGCCCACGGCGCGGGCGGCGTCGCGCACGACCGAGGCCGCGAGCTCGTCGCCCGCGTCGGCCCGGGCGACGACGTCGCGCGTGTCGGGGCTGGTCGCGTCCCCGCCGAGCGCGAGGTAGCGGCGGTGGACGGCCGGGCCCGCCCCGATGGCCTCCAGGTGGCCGGTGCGTCCGCACGGGCAGCGCAGGAGCTCGGCGCCGGGGACGGGCACGTGCCCCAGCTCGCCCGCGACGTGGTGCGCGCCGCGCAGGGGACGCCCGTCGAGCACGACGGCACCCCCTACCCCGGTCCCGACGGCGACGAGCAGCGCGCTGCGCGCGCCCGCGGCGGCGCCGCGCCACACCTCGCCGGCGGCGTGCGCGTCGACGTCGTTCTCGACGAACACGGGCAGGTCGGCGTCCGCCGCGAGGTCGGCGAGCCGACGGCGCAGGCCGCCCGCGACGTCGGTCCCGGGCCAGCCGGGCAGGGTGTCGGTCGCGGAGACGATCACGCCGCGACCGACGTCGACCACGCCGGCCGTGCCGACCCCGAGCGCGCGCAGGCGCGCCGCGCCCGGCAGCGCGGCGACGACCTCGCGCACGACCCCGGCGACGGCGTCGAGCACCGCGTCGGGGCCGCCGGCGGCCGGGGTCGGCACGGCGAGCACGGGACCGAGGGTCCCGTCGGCCGCGACGGTCGCCGCGGCCGTCTTGGTGCCGCCGAGGTCGACGCCGACGACGACCGTCGGCGCGGCGGCGTCCGGGGAGGCGTCAGCCACGCAGGAGCCCCGCGGCGCGCGTGATCTCCTCGACGCGCGCGGCGACGTCGTCCGCGAGCGGCTCGACGGGGAACGCGAGGGTCTCGGTCGCGATGAGCCCCTGGCGCTGCGCGGACACCTTGAACGCCCCGACGCCCGCGGCGTCGCCCGAGCGGCCGCGGGCCTGGAACACGATCTCGAACAGCGCGGCGATACGGTCCTGCTCCACCCGGGCATCGTCCCACTTCCCGGCCTGGGCGAAGTCCCACAGGCGCACGTAGCCGCCCGCGTCGACGTTCGCGAGGCCCGGCACGACGCCGTCGGCGCCGAGCAGCAGCATCCCGTCGACCACGACCTCGTGCCCCGTGAAGAGCGCGAGGGGCGAGCCGGCCGCCGCGTTGGCGGCGACGAGGCGGCGGAAGCCGACGTCGTCGCCCGACGAGTCCTTAACGCCCGCGAGGACGCCCTCGGTGCCGAGCCGGACGAGCAGGTCCGCGGGGAGCTTCGTCCGCACGCGCACCGGGATGTCGTACGCGAACAGCGGCACGTCGACGGCGGCCGCGACGGCGCGCAGGTGGCGCTCGATCTCGTCGAGGTCGTTGAGCGCGTAGACGGGGGCCGTGGCGACGACCGCGTCCACCCCGCCCGCCACGAGCGCCTTCGCCTGCTCGACGACGCGCGCCGTCGTCAGGTCGATGGCGCCGCCCATGACGGGCACGCGACCGGCGGCAGCGCGCACGACGGTTCGCACGACGACGTCGCGCTGCGCGTCGGTGAGGTAGGCGACCTCGCCGGTCGACCCGAGCACGAACAGGCCGTGCACGCCCTCGGTGACGAGGTGGTCCACGAGACGCTCGAGGGACGCGACGTCGACCTCGCCCTCGGTCGTGAGCGGGGTGAGGACGGGCGGGACGATCCCGCGGAAGGGGGTGGTCACGAGGAGCTCCGGTTCTGGGTTCAGCGATGGTTCGGTCTGGGTGGTGCCCCGCGTCGCGAGGGGCGCGGCGCCGCTCACAGGAGGGCGGGCGCCGCCGCGAGCAGCGTGCGGGTGTAGTCGTCCTGGGGGTCGTCGAGCACGCGCGCGGCCGGGCCCGACTCGACGATGCGGCCGCCCTGCATGACGACGATCTCGTCGGAGACGTGGCGCACCGTCTGGATGTCGTGCGAGATGAAGACCATCCCCAGGTCGAGCGTGGCCTTGAGGTCGGCGAGCAGGTTGAGGATCTGGGCGCGCACGGACACGTCGAGCGCGGACGTGGGCTCGTCGGCGACGATCACGTCGGGCGAGAGCGCGAGGGCGCGCGCGATCGCGACGCGCTGCCGCTGCCCGCCGGAGAGCTGGCCGGGCAGCGCGTCGAGCGCCGACTCGGGCAGCCCGACGAGGTGCACGAGCTCGCGGACGCGCGCCTCGCGCGACGCGGCGTCGCCGACGCGGTGCACGTCGAGCGGGTCCCGCAGGGCGTCCCGCACGCGCATGCGGGCGTTGAGCGCGGTGGCCGGGTCCTGGAAGACGACGGACACGACCCGCCCGACGTCGCGCCGCACGCGCGTCGTGTACTTGTCGACCGGCTGCCCGCGGAAGCGGATCTCGCCGGACGTCGGCGCCTGCAGCCCGACGAGCACCTTCGCCATGGTCGACTTGCCCGAGCCGGACTCGCCGACGATCCCGAGCGTGCTGCCGCGGCGGACCGCGACGCTGACGTCGTTCACCGCGTGCACCCGGTTGGCCTTGAAGAGCGTGCCCGTGCGGGCCTTGAAGACGACGTGCACGCCGCGCAGCTCGACGACGGGGGTGTCGTGGTCGGTCACGGACCCCCGCTCCGCGGCGGTCGGGGTCTGGTCGGTGGCGCTCATCGCGTCCCTCCGGTGGTGATCGGGGCGGGGCCACCGCCCGCGACGGCGCCGAGCGGCTCGTCCGGCGGCATCGCGACGAGGTGCTGCCCGTCCGCGTCCACGGCGCGCAGCACGGGCCGCACGTCGAGGCCACGGTCGGGGCGCGACGAGCGCGGCGCGAACCGGTCGCCCGTCGGGAAGTCACGCGGCGACGGGACGGTGCCGGGGATCTGGTGCAGGCGCGTGGAGCGCTGCTCGATCGAGAGCACCGCGCCGAGCAGGCCCTGCGTGTACTCGTGGCGGGGGTCGGTGAGCAGCTCGCTCGTCGGCGCCTGCTCGACGACCTGGCCCGCGTACATGACCGTGATGCGGTGCGCGATCTGCGCGACGAGCGCGAGGTCGTGGCTGACGAACACCATCGCGAAGCCGAGCTTGACGCGCAGCTCGTCGAGCAGCGCGACGACCTGGGCCTGGACGGTGACGTCGAGCGCCGTCGTCGGCTCGTCCGCGATGACCAGCTTCGGGTCGCGCGTGAGGGCCATGGCGATGAGCACGCGCTGGCGCTGCCCGCCGGAGAGCTCGTGCGGGTAGCTCTTGAGCGTGCGCTCCGGGTCGAGGCCCACGAGCTCGAGGAGCTCCTCGGCCGTGCGGGTCCCGCCGCGGCGCGTGAGCTGCTTCATCTGCGCCCGGACGAGCATCGACGGGTTGAGCGAGCTCAGCGCGTCCTGGTAGATCATCGCGATCTCGGTGCCGCGCAGCGCCGCGCGCTCGCGGTTGCCCATCGCGAGCAGGTCCTTGCCGCCGTAGCGGATCTCGCCGCTGATCTGCGCGGAGGGGTCCAGCAGGCCCATGACGGCGAGCGAGGTGATCGACTTGCCGCAGCCGGACTCGCCGACCAGCGCCATCGTCTCGCCGGGCCGCACGGAGAACGACACGTCGTCCACGACCGCGACGTCGCCGTGGCGCGGGAACCGGATGGACAGGTTGCGCACCTCGAGCAGGGGCTCGGCGTCGCCGTCGTACACGGGCCGGTCCGTGCGGGCCGACTCGGCGGCGCGCAGCGTGGCGAGGCGCGAGGCGAGGGGCACGGCGCGCCCGACGTGCGCGACCTGCGGCTCGACGTCCGGCACGACCGGCTCGGACTCGGCGAGGCGCGCCTCGTCCGCCGTCTCGACCGGCTCGTCGGCGTCCATCGCGGTGAGCTCCGCGGCGACGGCCGCGTCGTCGGAGTGGGTCGCGACGGCCTTCGCCGGGGTGGCGCGCGTCGCCCGCGGGGCGGCGACCATCGCGTCCGTCATGCCCTCGGACAGGATGTTGAGACACAGGACGGTGAGCATGATGGCCAGGCCCGGGAAGAACGTCGCCCACCAGTAGCCGCCCATGACGAGGTCGCGGCCGGCGGCGATGATGTTGCCCCACGAGGGCTCCGGGTCGGGCACGCCCGCCTGGATGAAGGAGAGCGACGCCTCGAAGACGATCGCGTCGGCCACGAGCACGGTGGTGAACACCAGCACGGGCGCCGCGCAGTTGCGGGCGACGTGCTTCGCGAGGATCCAGGCCGTGCGGGCGCCCATGACGCGGGTCGCGGCGACGTAGTCCTCGCCGTACTGGTCGAGGATGTTGGCCCGCACGACGCGCGTGAGCTGCGGCGTGTAGAGGAACGCGATCGTCAGCACGAGCACGGGCAGCGAGCGGCCGAAGACCGAGACGAACACGGCGGCCAGCGCGATGCCGGGGAACGACATGACGATGTCGAGCACGCGCATGAGCGTCTCGGAGACGCTCTTGCGGGCAGTCGCGGCGACGGCGCCGAGCACGGCGGCCGCGGCGAGCGCGATGGCGGTGGCCCCGAGGCCGATGACGAGCGAGTACCGCGCGCCGTAGACGACGCGGGAGAAGATGTCGCGCCCCTGGCGGTCGGTGCCGAACCAGTTCTCCGCGCTCGGGGGCTGGACGGGCGTGCCGGTGGCGAGCGGGTCGTGGCTCGCGACGAGCGGCGCGAAGACGGCCGCGAGCGCCACGAGGAGCACGAACGCGAGGGAGATCTTGGACCCGAGGGGCAGCGCGCGCAGGCGCAGCCCGGGGGTCGAGAGTCGTTCGGTGAGCTGTCGACGCACGTCACACCGTCCTGATCCGCGGGTTGACGAGCACGTAGAGCATGTCGACCACGATGTTGATGAGCACGAAGGCGAGCGCCACGGTGAGGGTCACGCCCTGCACGAGGTTGGGCTCGTTGTTGGTGACGCCGTTGAGGATGAGCGTGCCCATGCCGGGCAGCGCGAAGATGATCTCGATGACGACGGCGCCGCCGATGAGGTAGCCGACGCGCAGGCCGAGGACCGTGATCGGGGTGATGAGCGCGTTGCGCAGCACGTTGCGCCCCACGACGACGTGGCGCGGGATGCCCGCGCCGATCGCGGTGCGGACGTAGTCCTTGTCGAGCTCCTCGACGACGGACGTGCGCACGACGCGCGTGAGCTGGCCGACGACGGGGATCGCGAGCGCGAGCGCGGGCAGCGTCATGCGCGCGAGGTAGCCGCCGAGGTCCTCGGACGGGTCGGGCAGGGGGCCGCTCGCGGGCAGCCACCCGGCGCTCAGCGTGACGACCTGGATGAGCAGCACCGCGAGCCAGAACGACGGCGTCGCGAGGGACGCGACGGACACGACGCGGATCGCCTTGTCGGGCCAGCGGTCGCGGTAGAGCGCGGCGAGGATGCCCATGACGAGCGCCGCCACGACGGCGATGACGAGGCCCATGAGCGTGAGCTGCAGGGTGATCGGCAGGGCGCGCGCGACCTCGTCGGCCACGGGCACCTGGCGTGCGCTGAACGTGCCGAGGTCCCCGTGCAGGAGGCCGCCGAGGAACGCGACGTACCGGACGAGGAGCGGGTCGTTGAGCCCGTTCGCCTCGCGGTACGCCTCGCGCGCCTCGACCGAGGCGCCCTCGCCGAGGGCCTGGATCGCGGGGTCGACCTGCGAGAACGACATCACGAGGAACACGAGGAACGTGATGCCGAGGATCATGATCGGCAGCTGCAGGAGACGGCGTCCGACGAGTCGCAGCAGCGCGCTCATGGTCGACCTCCTGGTGCGTCGGGGGTGCGGTGCATGGTCTGTCCGTTCTGGGTGCCGGGCGGGTACCGGGCCCCTCGCCGGGGCGGGCGAGGGGCCCGGGGTCGGTCGGCGCCGAGGGCTACGCGCCCGCGGCTACTTGACGAGGCCGGCGTCGAGGAACGACAGGCCCGTGATGGGCAGCGGCTTGAAGCCGGAGAGCGTGTCGCCGTCCCACGCGGTCGGCAGCTTGCGGTGCAGCAGCGGGTAGAGCGGCACCTCGGTGGAGATCAGGTCGAACGCCTGGTCCCACAGCTCCTGCTGCTCGTCGCCCGACGTGCGGACGGCGGCGTCGAGGATCGACTGGAGCTCGGCGAACTTCGGGTCGTCGTTCCAGCGGTAGCGCGACTGCGACCACACGTTGTCGCCGTACCACCAGCGCATGAGCAGGTCGGGGTCGTTGCCGAAGACGGACGGGTCGCCGGGCGCCACCATGACCTGCAGGTCGCCGTTGTCGACCTTGGTGTACTGGCCGCCGGACTGGCCGATGTCGAGCGTCGTGTCGACGCCGATCGCGTCGAGGTTCTCCTTGATGAGCGGCGCGATGTCCGCGACCCAGCCGGTGTCGGTGGTGAGGAGCGTGATGGACAGGTCGCTCACGCCGGCCTCGGCGAGCAGCGACTTCGCCTTCTCCGGGTCGTACGAGTAGACGGTCGACGCCTCGTGGTAGTTCGGGTGGCTCTGCGGCAGGAAGCTCGTGGCCGCGGCACCGTTGCCGAGGAGCCCGTTGTCGATGATCTTGTCCATGTCGAGCGCGTAGAAGAACGCCTGGCGCACGCGGACGTCGTCGAACGGCGGCAGGTCGGTGTTGAACATCATGAAGAGCGTGCCGAACGACTGGACCGACTCGACGTCCACGGCGCCCTCGAGCGTCGGGACGTCGATGTAGGGGACGTCCTCGATCGCGCTGACCGTGCCGGAGCTCATCGCGGTGACGCGCGCCGCGGGGTCGGACAGCAGGTTCCACACGAGACCGGCGGCGAGCGCGGGACGACGGCCGTTGTAGTCGTCGAAGCGCTCGAACGTGATCTTGTCGTCGGGCGTCGCCTGGGTCATCTTGAACGGGCCGGTGCCGACGGGCAGGGCGTTGAACGACTCGTAGTCGGACTCCACGAGCGCCTTCGGGACGATCTTGACGACCGACACGCGCTCGGGGACGAGGCTGAACGGGTACTTGAGGTTGATCGAGACCGTGTCCTCGTCGACGGGGGTGACGGACTCGATAAAGTCGATGAAGCCGGCGTAGAGCGACTCGCTCGCCGGGTCGAGGACGCGCGCGAAGCTGAAGACGACGTCGTCGACGGTGACGGGCGTGCCGTCGTGGAAGACCGCGCCCTCGCGGATGTCCACCTCGTAGTGGGTGTCGTCGACCTGCGCCGGGAGGTCGGTGCCGAGCGCCGCGTAGACCTCGCGCGTCGCGGGGTCGAGCTCGGTGAGTCCCTCGAACACGTGCCAGTTCGCGGCTACTGTCACGGCACCGGTGGTGATCATCGGGTCGAAACCACCGGAGAGGGAGTACGAGATGCCCGCCTCGATCACGGCGTCCTGGTCGATCTCGCCCTGGGCGGCGGTGCCCTCGGTCGGGTCGTCCTGCGCGGCGTCGCCACCCGAGCACGCCGCGAGGCCGAGCGCGAGCACGACGCCCGCGGCGACCGCAGCGACTCCCCGGCGACGGGGAGGTGAGCTGACGTGAAGCTTCATTGGTTCTCCTGACATGAGACCGACACTCTTCCGGAGAGAAGATGTCTGATGTCTGACGTTGTGTAGCATGACACTAGGACCAGAAACCGAAGGGGTCAAGATGGCGACACCACGGCGGAGGAGCTTCGCGACGCTCGACGCCTCCAGAGCCGGCAGCACCGGTGCGACCGCACCGCGGCGGACCACCACCGCCGACCGGATCAAGGACTTCATCCTCGGCGAAGGGCTGCGGCCCGGGGACCCGCTCCCCACCGAGGCCGAGCTGTGCGAGCACCTCGGCGTCTCCCGGTCGAGCGTGCGTGAGGCGATCCGCACCCTGTCGACCCTCGACATCGTCGAGGTCCGCCACGGGCACGGCACGTTCGTCGGGAGCATGTCGCTCGACGCGCTCGTCGAGGCGCTCGTCTTCCGCGGCGTCCTGTCCCCGGGCGACGACCTGCGGGCGCTGCGCGACGTCGTCGAGGTGCGCCAGTCCCTCGACCTCGCCATGGCCGAGCGCATCGTCGCGAGCCTCACCGGGACGTCGAACCCCGACCTGCACGCCCTCGTCGACGAGATGGTCGCCGCGGCGTCGCGGGGCCAGTCGTTCCCCACCCAGGACCGGGCCTTCCACACCGGCCTGCTCGCGCGGCTCGACAACTCGCTCGTCGGGCAGCTCGTCGCCGCGTTCTGGGACGTGCACACCGCCGTGATCCCCAAGCTCGGGCTCTCCGTCGCCGCCGACCTCGACCAGACCGCCCGCGCGCACGGCGCGATGCTCGACGCCGCCGAGGCCGGCGACGTCGACGCGTTCCGGGCCGCCGTCGCCTCGCACTACCAGCCGATCGACCGGGCCCTCGGGGTGACGACCGCGTGAGACCCCAGCACCTCCCCCCGGCCGGGCGACCGTCGAGCCGCCGCCCCGTCGGGATCGCCGTCGTGGGCATCGGGGCGTTCGCGCGCGAGCACCTGACGGCCCTCGCGGCGCTCGACGGCGCGGACGTGCGCTGGGTCGTCGGGCACGACCTGGAGCGCACCCGTGCGCTCGCGGCGCTCGTCCCCGGTGCCCGGGCGACGACCGCCCTCGACGAGGCGCTCGCGGACGACGCCGTGCACGCCGTGGACGTCGTCACCGCGACGCCCACGCACGCGCGCGACACGATCGCCGCGGGCGAGGCCGGCAAGCACGTCCAGGTCGAGAAGCCGGCGGCGCTGTCGCTGCCCGAGCTCGACGCGATGGTCGCGGCGACCGACGGCCGGGGCACGACGCTCGTCGTCGGGCAGACCGTGCGCTTCCAGCCCGCCGTGACGGCGCTCGCCGCCGCGGCCCGCCGGGGCGAGATCGGCACCCCGCGGCTCGCGCACATCTCCTGGTACACGGGCCACGCGTGGCCCGCCGGGTGGCGCGGCTGGCAGCTCGACCCGGAGCTCTCGGGCGGGCACCCCGTGCACAACGGCACCCACATCATGGACGCCGCGACGTGGCTGCTCGACGACGAGCCGGTCGAGGTCTTCGCGCGCGGCTTCCGCACGTTCTCGCCCGACATGGAGTCGCCCGACTCGTTCCACGTGCAGCTCCGCACGGCGTCGGGCGCGCTCGCGACGCTCGAGCTCTGCTACGCGCTGCGCCGCCGCGGCGAGCTCGTGCGCCGGGTCGTGCTCGTGGGGACCGAGGGGACGCTCGCGCACTCCACCACCGAGGAGGACGGCCTGCACTCCGACGCCACGACCGCCCCGCCGGTCTCCGTCGAGGGCGCGCTGGGGCTCCAGCTCGCGCACTGGCTCGACGTGGTGCGCGGCGACGCGGCGCCCGTCGTCACCACGCCGCAGGTGCGGGCCGCGCTCGCGACCGCGCTCGCCGCGCAGCGCTCGCTCGTCTCCGGGCGGCGCGAGCGCGTCGCCGACGTCCCTGGCTACGCGACCACGGGGGTGGCCGCATGAGCACCGTCCTGCGCGTCGCGTTCGCGTCGGCCGTGCGCCACGCGGCCGACTACCTGCGCCTCCTCGCCACCGACGACCGCGTCGAGCTCGTCGGCGTCGTCGAGGAGGCGGACGCGCCCGGCTGGGTGCGCGACGACTCGCGCGCCGTCGCCGAGCGCACCGGGATGCCGTACGCCGAGGTGACCGACGTCGCGTCCGTCGCGGAGACCCTGGGCGGCGCGGTGGACCTCGTCGTCGTGTGCGCCGAGCCGACCCGGCACGCCCGCCTCGCCGCCGCGCTGCTGGAGGCGGGCCTCGACGTGCTCGTCGACAAGCCCGTCGCGACGACCCTCGCCGACGCCGACCACCTCGTCGCGCTCGCCGCCCGCACGGGCCGGACGTGCGCCGTCGTGAACCGCACGCACGCGCCCGCGCTGCGCCGCCTGCGCGCGTGGGTCGACGCCGGCCACGTGGGCCTGCCGCGCCACCTGGACCTCGAGTTCCTCGCGTCCGGCGCCCACTTCGCGACGTCGGTCGAGCGCCCGGGCCTCGTCGTGGACCGCGCGCTCTCCGGGGGCGGCGAGCTGCTGAACTTCCTCGGCTACTGCGCCGACGCGGCGCACCACCTCACCGGGCTGCGCACCGTCGAGGTGCACGCGTTCGCGGGGTCGCTGTTCCTGGAGCCGCACCGCGAGGCCGGGGTCGAGGACACGGCGGTCGTCACGCTCGAGCTGGAGCGCGGCGTGACCGCGACGATCACCCTCGGGCGCGTCCCGTTCGCGCCCGGCGGGACGCCCACCACGTCGTCGGTGCGGCTGCTCGGGTCGCACGGCCACGCCGTCGCGGACGACGACGCCCCGGCCGTCGCGCGGTTCGGCGCGGACGGGCGCACGGCGATCGCCGCCGACGCGGGCCAGGTCGCCGCGGCGGCGTACCTGCGGCACGTGGTCGGGGCGGTGCTGGCCGGCGGACGGCCGGACTACGGGATCGAGGAGGCGCGCGCATCGCTCGCCGTGATCGACGCGGCGTACCGCTCGGTCGAGACGGGCGACGTGGTCGCGGTGGAGCACCGGACGGTGCCCGAGGAGGCGAGGGTCTGATGGAGGTCGTGATCGCTCCGGCGGAGCGGTTGGCGGTGCTGGCTGCGGATGCCGTGGAGGCGGTGGTGCGGTCGGGGCCGGGGGCGGTGCTGGGGTTGGCGACGGGGTCGTCGCCGTTGAAGGTGTATGACGAGCTGGTGCGGCGTCATGTGCAGGAGGGGTTGTCGTTCGCGGGGGTGCGGGCGTTCATGCTGGACGAGTACGTGGGGTTGCCGGTCGATCATCCGCAGCGGTACCGCAACGTGATCGAGACGGAGATCGCCTCGCGGGTGGACTTCGCTCCGGGTGCGGTGCAGGGTCCGGACGGCAACGCGGCGGACCTGGTGGCGGCGTGCGCGGCGTACGAGGAGTCGATCGCGGGGGCGGGGGGTGTGGACCTGCAGATCCTGGGGATCGGGACGGACGGGCACATCGCGTTCAACGAGCCGGGGTCGTCGTTGGCGTCGCGGACGCGGATCAAGACGTTGACGGCGCAGACGCGCGAGGACAACGCGCGGTTCTTCGGGGATGACGTGGAGCGGGTGCCGCGGCACTGTCTGACGCAGGGTCTGGCGACGATCATGTCGGCGCGGCACCTGGTGCTGCTGGCCACGGGCAAGGGCAAGGCGGAGGCGGTGCACCAGCTGGTGGAGGGCCCGGTGAGCGCGATGTGGCCCGCGACGATCATGCAGATGCATCCGCACGCCACGGTCCTGGTCGACGACGCGGCGGCCTCGCGCCTGCAGCTCGGCGACTACTACCGCCAGACGTACGCGTCCAAGCCCGACTGGCAGGGCCTCTAGCCCGCCGCCCGGGCGGCTCGACACCGCCCGGACTTCACCCGCTCGAGAACTGGACGCCTGTCCAGTTGGGTGTCTAGGTTGAGGCCCAGCCGATGCCCGCACCACAGCCCCCTGCAGGTGCGGGCATCGGCGACGACGGCGGTGCCGCCTCTCGTGTCCGACACGCCCGTGCCCCTGCTGCTCCGGTCCCGCTGGTCCGCGGGGGTACGGCGGCGCCCGTGGACGACGCCCGCCGAGACCCGACCGACCACGACCCGACGGGAACCACCATGAGCACCTCGACCGGGCGCCGCGCCGCCGGGCGGGCCACCGCCGCCGCCGCTCTCGCCGCCACCGCCGCGCTCCTCGCGGGGCCGGCCCACGCGGCGGAGGGCGACACCTACGTGCCGACCGAGCCGTCGATGCGCCTCACGACCCTCGCGCCCGTGTGCGAGAGCGACGCCGCGTACCTCGACTACGCGATCGAGGTGGAGGGCACGGACCACGACACCGCGACGGTCACGTGGATCAACCCCGACGGCGAGAGCGTCGTGCAGAGCGGGCTCCCGCTCTCGGGCCGCCTCCTGTGGCCCGGTGCGGTCGTCGACGACTCCGGCCGCGGGGTCGACTGGCCCGGCTGGCGCCTCGAGGACGGCCGGTGGGTCGAGGGCGACGAGTACGATTGGGTGCGCCCCTCCGTCGACGTCCGCTTCGAGGTCAACCCCCACGTCGTCGTGACGACCGTCTACCCGCCGGCGTCCCCCGACTGCGCGACGAACCCGCCCGGGCTGGGCGACCCGGCCGGCGTCGTCCCCGTCTCGAGCACGGTCAGCGCCTCCGCGGCGAACCCGGGCCTCGCGGAGACCGGCGTGAGCGCCGCCCTGTACGCCGGGATCGCCGCGGTGCTCGCCGCCGCGGGCACCGCCGTCGTGATCGCGTCCCGCCGGACCCGCCGCGGCTGAGCCGCCGGAGAGCTCCGACCCACCCCGACGCCCGTCGGCCGCGCACCCCGCGCGGCCGGCGGGCGTCGTGCTGTCCGCGCGCCGCCCTTGACCCTGCCGACCCGCCGGGATACCTTCCTGACGTCAGACATCTGACATCATCTGTTCAAGCGTTCTCGGCAGCGTCGCCGCGTTCCCCCGTGACCGTCCGCCCGCGCCGAGCACCGACCGGAAGGAACGGCATGATCGGACACCTCCGCAGACCCGCGCACCGCGCGGTGACCGTCGCCGCGACGCTCGCGCTCGCGGTGGGCGGCGTCGTCGCCCCCGTCACGACGGCGTCGGCCCACCACACGACCCTCGCCCCCGACTTCGACCTCGCGCCCGCCACCGGCGGACCGGGCTCGTACACCGAGCAGCAGCTCGCGACGAACGGCCAGGGCGGCTTCCCCAACTACCGCATCCCCGCGCTCACCGTGGCGCCGAACGGCGACGTCCTCGCCTCGTACGACGGCCGCCCCACCGCGGCCGACTCCCCCGGGCCGAACTCGATCCTCCAGCGCCGCTCCACCGACGACGGCGTCACGTGGGGGCCGCAGGAGGTCGTCGCCGCCGGGAAGACCACCGCGCCGATCGAGGGCTACTCCGACCCGAGCTACGTCGTCGACCGGGAGACGGGGACGATCTTCAACTTCCACGTGAAGTCGTACGACCAGGGCTTCGGCGGGTCCCGGCCGGGCGTCGACCCGACCGCGCGCGACGTCATCCACGCCAACGTCTCCGCCTCCACGGACGACGGCCGCACCTGGACCCACCGCACCATCACCGCCGACGTCACGGCGGACCTCGGGTGGCGCTCGCGCTTCGCCGCGTCGGGCCAGGGCATCCAGCTCCGGTACGGCCCCCACGCGGGACGGCTCGTGCAGCAGTACACGATCATCAACGGGTCCGGGCAGTTCCAGGCCGTGTCCGTCTACTCCGACGACCACGGCGCCACGTGGCAGGTCGGGCAGCCCGTCGGCACGGGCATGGACGAGAACAAGACCGTAGAGCTCTCGGACGGGCGCGTCATGCTCAACTCGCGCGACTCCGCCGGGTCGAAGTACCGCAAGGTCGCGTACTCGACCGACGGCGGCGTGACGTACGGGCCGGTCACCCTCGACACCGAGCTGCCCGACCCGACCAACAACGCGTCGATCGTGCGCGCGTACCCGAACGCGCCCCAGGGGTCGGCCGAGGCGAAGGTGTTGCTCTTCTCGAACGCCGCGTCGCAGACCGGGCGCGTCAACGGCACCGTCCGCGTCAGCTACGACGACGGCGAGACGTGGCCCGTCGCGCGCGTCTTCCAGCCGGGAGGCATGGCGTACTCGACGCTCGCCACGCTCGCGGACGGGACCGTCGGCCTGCTCTACGAGCCGGGCGGCGGCGGGGGCGGCATCCGGTTCGCCAAGCTCGACCACGACTGGCTCCTCGCGGCCCCCAGCAGCACGCCGGGCGAGATCGAGGTCACCGCGGCGAGCGTCACGAGCGCAACCCCGGCCGGCGGCTGGAAGGTCGGCGACGTCGTCACCTACTCGTTCACGGTGACCAACCTGTCCGACGCCGTGACGACCGTCTCGCCGACGGGGAACCTCGAGCGGTTCGACCCCGCGCAGGGCGCGCCGAACTGCCGCTACCGCAACCTCGGGGCGCGCGCGGCGTACACGTGCACGTCCGCCCGGCACACCATCACGCAGGCCGACCTCGACGCGGGCTACTTCGCCCCGCGCACCGCGTGGACGTCGACGTCCGGCACGACCGTCACCACCGTGGAGCACGAGGGTCCCGGCGTGTACTTCGGGGCGCCCGGGAACATCAGCGTGCGCGGGACGCACGCGAACCCGCAGCCGTCGTACGCCGTGGGCGACCGCCTGAGCTTCACGTTCGACGTGCGCAACCTCTCGACGGCCGCGACCCAGGTCGTGCCGACGGGCAACCTCGCCGGGCTCGACCCCGCGAACGCCGCGCAGAACTGCCGGTACCGGAACCTTCCGGCCGAGGGGTCGTACACGTGCACGTTCGCGCACCACGTCGTCACGCAGGCCGACCTCGACCGCGGGTCGTTCACGCCCGCCACGACGTGGACCTCGACCTCCGGGTCGAGCGTGACGGTCGTCGAGCTCGACGGTCCGACGGTCGAGCTCGCCGCCGCCCCGGCCGCGCTCGCCGTCCAGGCGACCAGCCGCTGCCTCGCCGGCAGCGCGTACGTCGCGGTCACGGCGCGCAACACCGGCGACGAGCCCGCCGACGTCACGCTGCGCACGCCGTACGGCGAGCGCACGGTGGCGGGCGTCCAGCCGGGCCGGGCGGCGTACCAGTCGTTCGCGGTCCGCGCGGCGTCGGTCGACGCCGGGAGTGCGAGCGCCGGGACGGCCACGGCGGCCGTGGACGCCGACTACGCGGCGGCCGACTGCTCCTGACCCAGGGAGCGCCCGGCCGGGTGACGCGGGGGCGTCACCCGGCCGGGACGGCGTCGGTGCGGGCGGGAGCACCGGCCGACCGGCGCGAGAGCAGCGCGGCGGCGAGGAAGCAGACGGCGCCGAAGAGCGTCCCGGCGTCGTCCCACCACGCGCTCAGGTACGTGCCCGTGGACGGGTCGACGTACGCCCCGACGGCGGACGCCGCGAAGGCGACGGAACCGATCATGTTCAGCCACGTGCCGTGCCACGTGCGCGCGTCGGCGTCCCACAGGTGGCCCCGGTCGCGCGTCGCGAGGACCGCGAGCGCCGACGACACGAGGAACGCGACCGAGCCGTAGGCGTCCGGCCTCCACCCCACCCACAGCGCGGTCGGGGCCTTCACGGCCGCGACGAGGGCCGCCGTCGTGCTCACGTTGAAGCACAGCGTCCCGACGAGCTGCACGGCCGCGGACCACCAGTCCCAGCGGTCGGCGGGCGGCGTGCCCGTGCGGGGCGGGCGGCGCCCGCTCAGGCCGAGCTGGACGAACGCCGCGGCCGTGAAGAACACCGAGCCGACGACGAACGTCACCCCGGTCGCCACGGCGCCCACCGCGCCCGCGTACGGCGGGAGCGCGCCGACGAGGAAGCACAGCGACCCGGCCGCGAACCCCCAGGCCTCGCGCCGCAGACGACGCCCCGGGTCGGCGGTGCGGGTCCGGGTCATGCTCGTCCTTCCGCCGTGCCGGGCCGGCCCGCGCGACGGCGGACCGGCCGTGTCAGGCGAGGATGCGGGCCTTCTGGGCCTCGAACTCTGCCGGGGTGAGCACGCCCTGGTCTCGGAGCGCGGCGAGCTGCGTGAGCTGCTCGATGCGCGCGTCCGTGGCCGCCGGGGCGGGTGCCGGCGCGGCGTACTGCGGCGGCGGGGCCGCGTACTGCGGCTCCTGCGCCGACTCCTGGGCGGCCCAGCGGCCCGCCTGGCGGCGCGAGACACGGTTCGAGACGGCGGTCGCCGTCCCGGCGACGACGGCGGTGCGGGCGACGCCGCGGAGCAGTCCTGGCACGGTGGTCTCCTTCCTGGCGCCGGTCAGCCGACCGGCTCGGTGGCGTCCAGCGACGCGATGAGCGCCTGGACCGGGATGCGCCCGCTCGCGACGAGCTGGGCACCGTTGCGGCGCAGCGCGGTCGCGAAGGGCGCCGCCCACACGTTCTCGTACACCAGCACGACGGCCGTCATGCCGGGCTCGACGGCGTCCACCGCCTGCGCGAGGTCGTCGTCGTCGAGCAACCCCGACCGCGCGCCCTCGAACACCGCGAGCTCCGTCGACCCGTCGTCGAGCTCCTCGAGCCCGACGGCCGTCACGCCGCCGTCGTCCTCGCGGCGCACGACCACCAGGTCGAGCACGCGGATGATGCCGCGGTCCACGAGGTCGACGAGGTAGGGGAACGCGCGGTCACCCGTCGCGCGGTCGGTGGGGAGCTCGACGACGAGGAAGTCGACGGGCCCGCTCTCCCGGAGGTCGTCGAGCCCTGCACCAGGCCCGTCGCTGAGTTCCTGCGTCATCGTCGCGTCCTCCCCGCGTCCGTCCCGCGCGGCGCACGGGCTCGACCCCCAGGCTGGCCCCCGGGCCCCGTCCCCGTCCTCACCCGGGAAGTGTGAAGTCGCGTCACAGGTACGCGACGTGCATGCCGTCGATGCGCCCGTCGAGCGCGAACGGCATCCGGTCCGCGTACGCGCGCGACACCGCGCCCCCGTACGCGCGCCCGACGTCGAGGCAGTCGTTCGCGGAGAACAGCAGGGGCGCGCTCACGGGCACCGTGCCGGAACTGACCTCCTCGCCGTCCACCCGCAGCACGACGTCGAGCGGGCCGCCCGGCCGCGGCTCGACGTACGTCGTGACGATCTCGACCGTGTGGTCGCCGGCCGCGAGCGGCGCGGCCGACCGCACCACGGTCCGCTGGACGAGGAAGAGGTTGTACTCGTAGGTGAGGACGCCGTCGAGCAGGAAGCAGGTCAGCCCGCCGCCCGCGCCCCCGAGCTTGTAGAGCACGCCGTTCGCGGCGTCGGGGACGGAGAGCCGGATCTCGACCCGGTTCGGGCGGTTGCCCAGCGCCGGCGCGCAGAACTCCGGGATGCGCACGGTGTCCCCCGAGAGGTCCCACGCGGTGTACGGGGGGCTGATCCGGTCCTCGGGGTGCATGACCGGCACCCACAGCCCGCCGCCCACCGGGAGCGCGTCGTTGCGCGCCGCCTCGATCGCGAAGAGCTCCTTGAGCTCGGCGAGCTTCTCGGGGTGCTCCGCGGCGAGGTCGTGCGCCTGGCTCCAGTCCTCGTCGAGGTGGTAGAGCTCCCACCGGTCCTGGTCCGGGGTCCACGTCTGGATCCCGGCCGGCATCCCCTGGACCCACGGCAGGCGTGGGCCGGTCGCCGACGCCATCCAGCCGTCGGAGTAGATCGACCGGCTGCCCATGATCTCGAAGTACTGCGTCCGACGGCGGCCCTCGGCCCCGGCGTCGTCGATCGAGTACGCGAGGCTCGTCCCGTCGATCGGGTCCTGCGGGACGCCGTTCACCGTCTCCGGGTGGGAGATGCCGAGGATCTCGTAGATCGTCGGCACCAGGTCCACGACGTGGTGGAACTGGGTGCGCGGCACGGGGTCGGGCTCGATGTGCCCGGGCCAGCTCACGAACATCGGGTTCCGCGTGCCGCCGAGGTGGGACGCGAGCAGCTTCATGCCCTGGTACGGCGACGACCCGGCCCACGCCCACGCGGCGTGGTACTGGTTGTCCGTCGCGGGGGTGCCGAGCGCGTCGAGGCCCCCGAGCTCCTCCAGGGCTGCGATGTGCTGCTCGACCGTCGAGGGGATGCCGTTCTGGGCGAGCAGCTCGCTGATCGTCCCGTTCTGCCCCTCCCCCGACGAGCCGTTGTCACCCCAGATGTAGACGACGATCGTGTCGTCCGCGTAACCGAGCCGCTCCACCTCGTCGAGCAGGCGCCCGGCCTGCACGTCCGCGTGCTCGCCGAACCCCGCGGCGACCTCCATGAGCCGCGCCTGGAACGCCTTCTGGTCGTCGGGGATGTCGTCCCAGGCGGCGAGGCTCTCCGGGCGCGGGGTGAGCTCCGCGTCGTCGGGCACCCAGCCCGCCGCCTTCGCTCCCGCGAGGGCCCGCTCCCGGTAGGCGTCCCACCCGTCGTCGAACGCGCCGGCGTACCTGTCCGCCCACTCCTTCATGACGTGGTGCGGCCCGTGCAGCGCGCCGGTGGCCCAGTAGACGAAGAACGGCTTGTCCGGCGCGTTCGCCTTGTGGTCGCGCAGCCACCGCATCGCGTCGTCGGCGATGTCCTCGCTGAGGTGGTAGCCCTCCTCCGGGGTCCTCGGCGGCAGGGTCGGGGTCGTGTTGCGCACGAGGTGCGGCTCGTACTGCGACGCCTCGCCCGCGAGGAAGCCGTAGAAGTACTCGAACCCGTACCCGGTGGGCCAGCGGTCGAACGGGCCGGCCGTCGTCGTCTCCTCCGCCGGGGTGTTGTGCCACTTGCCCCACGCGCCGGTCGCGTACCCGTACTGGCGCAGCACCTCCGCGATCGTGGCGCTGCTCTTCGGGATGTGCCCCGAGTAGCCGTCCCAGTCGTTCGCGAGCTCCGCGATCTGGCCGTTGCCCACGCGGTGGTGGTTGCGCCCGGTGAGCAGGGACGCGCGCGTCGGGGAGCACATCGCGGTCGTGTGGAAGCGGTTGTACCCGATGCCGTTCGCGCGCACCCGGTCGAGCGTGGGGGTCCGGACGGCGCCCCCGAGCGTCGTCGGGAGCGCCGGCCCCGCGTCGTCGATGAGGATCACGACGACGTTCGGCGTGCCGGGGGGCAGGTGGCGTTCCGGCGGGCGCGGGGAGTACGTCGACTCCTGGATCGTCCGGCCCGCGACGCTGCCGGAGCGGCGGGGCGGGAACGGCAACGACCGCTCCGTGGGCAGCGGCGGTCCGACGACCGTCCGGCGGGGCTCGGTGCTCATCCACGCTCTCCCGTCTCTCCTGGGCCGTGCGGACCGACGCCGTGGCCCGCCTCGGGTGCGGACCTGCCGAGGTGCGGTGGGCGGGTGCGACGTCGTCGCCGACCGGCGCGCAGCAGGACGGCGCGGCGGAGGGCATCGGCTCGACCGTACGGACGACGAGCGAGGCGCGGCATCACCCGCGGCGGGCGAACCGGGTGGGGTCCACGCCGCCACACCCGGCTCCGCGAGGAGACGCGGACCTGCGGGGACGGGTGCGCACCGCCTGACCGGGCGGCGGATCGGCCATGATGGTCCTCGATGTCGCGCGCGGCCAGGGTCGTCCTCCGCGACGTGCACGGTACCGGGACCGGTCCCGCGACGAGGGGGGCACTCATGGAGGAGCAGGACGTCGACCGGGCGCACCGGCCGACGAGACCTCGGCGCGTGCGCCTGCCCGTCTGGGCGGGGACGAGCCTCGTGGTCGTCGGGGCGCTGGTCGTCGTGGCGCTCCTCGTCTCGCGGCTCTCCGGCGGCGCCGAGGTCTGCCCCGCGATCGGGTACGCCGATCTTCTCGAGGTGGTGCTGACCGGCGACACCGAGGAGGTGCACCATCTTCAGGTGCGCGACGGCGGAGGCGAGGTGTGGCAACCACCGCTGCCGACGGGTCCCGACGCCCAGGAGCCGGCCGTCGCGACCTCGCGGGAGGGCGACACCTGGTCCTTCAGTCTCTTCTTGCAGACGAACCCGGTCGGGCTGCGCGCCCTCGACGAGACCGGAACCGTCCTCACCGAGACCGAGAAGTCCGTCGACTGGGTCCGCGTCGGAGGGTCGGAAGCGTGCGGCGGCCCGATGGAAGCCCGGGTGGGCTGGACGCTCTGATCACCTCCGAGCACGGACCGGCCGTCGACGACCCACCCGTAGGGCCCGAGCGTCGTCCGCGTGCCCTGCCGCCGGCCGATCAGCCAGCCGGCTCGCGCCGTGCAGCGCGCACCTGCGTGGACCCGAGCACGGCGAGCGACGTGACGACGAGCAGAGCCGCCCCGGCCGCGCACACCTCAGCCACGCCCGACCCGCTCGCAGCGGTGAAGAACGCCCCCACGATCGCGGCGGCGCTCAGGGTCGCCGCTGTCGCGGCGGCCCGGGGCGCCTCGACGTCGGACGAGCCGCGGGCCCAGCCCCGGACCAGGCGCCAGCCGAGGACCCCGCACGCCAGGGCGAGGACCGCCCCGACACCACCTACGAACGCGGAGAGCTGCTGCACTTCCGCGAGGAGCTCCGGTGACGCCGCTGCCGCACGGGGCGCCTCGTCGCGGTACTCCGTCACCGCCGCGGCGACGACCAGGCCGGGCAGCGCGCCGGCGACGCAGAGCAGGACGGTCGCGATCGCGAACAGCTCGACGGCCGGGCGCGCAGCGCGAAAGCCCCACGTCCAGCCTCGTCCGTCGTCCATGCCTGAGGAGTCTGGCAGAGGTCGGTGTCATCCCGGCCGGACCCGCGCGCGTGTCGGTCTACGGCGTCGCGCGCATTGCAGTCACATATGGCTGCGATACAAGATGGGCCCGGTCGAGCGCCACGGAGATCTGAGCGGGTCAGTGAGTCACAGACAACCATCCGAGAAGCACGATTGCCCGTTCGCCATACTCCTCGTCATCCACGAAGACGTGCACGCGCAACAAGTCAGACTCGGCCGACTGGACCACCAAAGACACAGAATCGTTGGGGCCGTGGAGGCGCAACCGCTCGTCCATCGACTCGAGGACGACATCGGCCACACTGGATAACCCAGTCTTGTCAAGGACTCCAACACTAGCCTCGTGAATGGCGATGCCCACTGGTCCGTCGACGACGTTCTGCACTCTTGAAAAGACAGAATCTACCAAGACGTGGGCAACGCCAGCCTCTGGATTCCACTCCGTGCGGACGGACTCCGATTCAGTATCTTCCAGGCGTCCTCGCCGTCGCCCTTATCGTCGACTTGCTGCTGACGTTCCGGCGAGACGATCCCGCCGCCACCGGTCGATCCGCACTACGGCGCGCAGTCGCCGTCAGGATGGACGAGCGGGTCGTACTAGCCGATGCCTGCGGCCGACACGGTGACGACCGCGAACATCGCGAGCCACCCGCTACTGGTCGAACGAGCAGCGTTCGGGCCCCCGCACGAGCTGCATTCGGGTGAACGTCAGCCGAGTTCACGAGGAGCGACGCCGACGTAGTCGATCCCGCAGGTCGTCGGCGAGCGACTTTCGAAGCATGACATCGCCGGACTTTGTCTCAACCCTCAAGGATGAACGGCCAGTGAGGCGCCCACGAACTGGAGCGGGACTGTCCCGGAAATATGCAAGAGCGACCTGCACGTACTTCTTTATGGTGCAACGCATGTCTTCGTCCGTAACATCCTCCTCGAATTGGTCGATTGAATAGCCGCCGGCGACCTCGAGAGAGAACCATCGGTCGCCGGGGGTCGCGATCACAGCCCAGCGACCAGGCTGTTGTGGATCACGAACCAATAGGTATGCCGCGTCACCCTTCTGTCCCAACTCCCGCGAGAGATCGCCAAACTCACCCTCGAAGAGAGCTAGTTCTCTAATGGCATCAGACGTGTTCATTTTGGAGCCTTACAGCCTCCCCACAATCGCTCGTCTCTTCCGCTTGGGTTCCACGCAACCCCTGCCTTGGCGCGCTCCATGTGAACATGGACCGGCTAGAGAAACTGGCGCCACCGAGGCATCTTATCCTAGTGCATTTTTTGAGCCCCGAGGGATACTCCAAATGGCCCACCCTTCACGGTTGGGCCAATCGAATGATGTTGTTCTTTGTCGCCGCCCTGGTTCGCGGCGGGTCGAGGCAGGACGAGTGCCTGTGACGGGCCATCGTGAGTTCACGGATCGGACCCCGCTTCCCCCCGGCGTCGGTCTAGGGCGTGGTGGGGGTGTTGAGCACCTGCTCGGCCAGGACCTCACCGGTCCGGGCGTCGAGGACGACGATCGCGTCGGCGGGCAGCGTCTCGGGCGGCGGGGGCACGTAGCCCTCGACGGGACCGCAGGTGCGCCGGTCGAAGGACTCCAGGACGGTGCCGCTGACGGTCTCGACCGTGGCGGTCGCGGGGTGGTCGAGGACCTGCTGGGGCCACTTCTCGACGGGGAGGTAGCCGCCGTCGGGGTCGGCGGGGATCGCGTTCCACCAGCCCTCGAGCCCGCCGATCTCGTACGTCGTGCCGTCGGGCTGGTACTGGGTCACCGTGTTCCCGCTCGGTTGCGCCACGTAGCTCGCGCAGACCCGGACGCCGTTCGTGTCGCGCGCGGGCGTGGACGGTTCCGGCGCGCTCGTCGTGGGGTCGGTGTGCGGCGCGTCGCTCGGACCTGCCGGCACGAGCCGGTCCAGCCGGGTGCTGGGCTCGGTGCCCGCCGTCCCGAGCGCGGCCGGGACCGCGAACGCCACCACGGCGACCAACGCGACCGCGGACCCGGCGACGGCGCCGAGACGACGGCGCGTGCGGGCCCGCCGCGCGCGGGTCAGGACGTCAGCAGGGTCGAGGTCGGGGTCCCACGGCGCGGCGCGCAACCGGTCGCGCAGTGCGGCGGCGAGGTCGTCGTCGTTCACGGGTGCTCCTCTCCCAGCACGACGCGCAACGCGGCGAGGCCGCGCGACGCGGAAGCCTTGACGGTGCCGGGCGTGACGCCCAGCTCGACGCTCACCTGCTCGACCGACAGGTCCAGCAGGTGACGCAGCACGACGACCCGGCGCTGACGTGGTGGCAGGGTCATCAACGCGCGCACGAGCTCGTCACGGAGCACCACCGCGTCGTCGCCCGCCGCGTGCGCGCGCTCGGGGACGACGTCGACGAGCCGTTCGCGCCGCCGTCGGCGCCAGTGGTCGACCCGGAGGTTCACCAGCACGCGTCGCGCGTACGGCAGCGGGTCCTGGCGTGCCCGCGGCCACGCCCGCCACACGCGCTCGTACGCATGCTGCGTCAGCTCCTCGGCCCGGTGCCGCTCGCCGACCAGCAGGTAGGCCGTCGTGGCCAGCGCTCTCGCCGAGTCGCGCACGAACGCCTCGAACTCGACCGACGACGACCGGTCGCCCACCGCGAGCGGGAGCGACGCCTCGACCTCGACGCCGCTCGACCCGACCCCCTGCTCCACCCGCACCTCCGCCATCGACCCTCCTGCCACCCACGACAACGCACGAGCCCGCCGAGAGGTTGAGACACATCGTCCGGCGGCGAGTCGGGGTGGTTCAGGTCACGACCAGCAGGACGACGAAGAGCGCGAGCGCCGCTCCGACCGTCGCGACGACCCACGCACGCGTCTGTCGCGGTCGAGCGATCGCGAGCCCCAGGAGCAGGGGTACGGCACGACGACGCCTCTGTCGCTGCCCCCTGAGCCGGTCGGGGCTCGTCGCTCCCGGGTTCTGCGGCACTCGTTGGCGTCAGCCCAGAGCCACGACCACCCTTACCGACCTTCGCGCGCGAGCCGTCTCAGCTACAGCTGTTCTCGACGTGCTCGGTGACCACGCTGAACGAGTCCTGGTAGTCGTCGTCGAGCAGGAGCTCGGTCCCGTCGCCGCCGTCGGCGAGGGATTCCGCGACGTCCGAGGCCGTCGTCGTCACGCGCTCCCAGTCCGTGCTGAGGGCGTCGGGCGCGGTGACCTCGCGCATCGCCTCCGCGTCCTGCGCGAACGCGTCCGCGGCCTCGTCGCGCGTGAGCGACTCCGTGCTGGCCCTGACGGTCGCTTCGTACGACCGGGCGGCGTCGCAGAAGCTCGGCTCGTCCGCCGAGCAGGCCCCGACCGACACCAGCACCACACCCGCCGCGGCGACCGCCGCGACCCGGGACCGCAGAGCTCTCATGACCGTCCTCGCCTCGCACCCTGCCCGGCCTGGCGGTCGGGCCTCCCCGGGCGGGCCGAGGAGCACTGCCGATGATGCCCCAGGCCCTCCGGCACCGCCCCCGGACGCCGCGCACGAGCCGCGGCGGCGCCGTCTGCGTAGCGTGGTGCCCATGACACGCGTCGAGAGCTCGAAGGTCACGGTGGTGGGCGCCGGGAGCGTGGGGACCAGCCTGGCGTACGCCGCGCTGATCCGTGGCTCCGCACGGACGGTGGCGCTCTACGACATCAACCGCGCGAAGGTCGAGGCCGAGGTGCTCGACCTCGCCCACGGCACGCAGTTCACGGGGGCGAGCCAGGTCGTCGGCGGTGCGGACCCGTCAGTCGCGGAGGGGTCGCACGTCGTCGTCATCACGGCCGGCGCGAAGCAGGACCCGGGCCAGAGCCGCCTGGACCTCGCGGGCACGAACGTCCGCATCCTCGAGACGCTGCTGCCGCAGCTCCTCGAGCACGCGCCGGACGCCGTCTACTGCATCGTCACCAACCCGTGCGACGTGCTGACCGTCGCCGCGCAGCAGATCAGCGGCCTGCCGACGTCGCGCGTGTTCTCGTCCGGCACGGTGCTCGACACCTCCCGGCTGCGGCGCCTGATCGCCGACAAGGCCCGGGTCGCGGCGACGAGCGTGCACGCGGACATCGTGGGCGAGCACGGCGACACCGGGTTCGCGCTGTGGTCGCAGGCGCGCATCGGGCCGGTCCCGATCCTCGACTGGGTCTCCCCCGACGGCCACCACTTCACGCACGGCGAGCTCGACGAGATCACCGACCAGGTGCGCCAGGCCGCGTACCGGGTGATCGAGGGCAAGGGCGCGACGAACTACGCGATCGGGCTCGCGGGGGCCCGGATCGTCGAGGCGGTCGTCAGCGACCAGCACGCCGTGCTGCCCGTCGGCACCGTGCACGACGACTACCGCGGCATCGGCGACGTGGCGTTCTCCGTACCGAGCGTCATCAGCTCCGGCGGCGTCCAGCAGGTCCTCGACCTCACGATGTCGGCGGCCGAGGAGCGCCAGCTCCGCGCGTCCGCCGACGCCCTGCACGCCGCGCAGCAGGACCTCGGGCTCGAGTAGCCGCCGGCCCCAGGCCCCTCCGCTTGCGGGTGGAGCCCGGCGCACGGAGCGTGGTGCTCGTCCGGGACGCGCCGTGAGGCCGTCCACCGACGCGAGCGTCGTGCGCCGAGGCGACGCCCACCGAGGAGGCCGCCATGACCGACAGCAGCGGACGCCACGCGTCCGGCACCGCACGGGACGAGGAGTCGCGGCCCGCCCCCGACGCCGACCACAAGCCCGACTCCCCCACGGACCTGCGCAAGCCGTCGTGGGGCTTCGCCGTCAAGGGCGCGGTGCGCGAGTTCATGGACGACCAGTGCACCGACCTGGCCGCCGCGCTGACGTACTACGCGGTGCTGGCGTCGGCGCCCGCGCTGCTGGCGCTCGTGTCGATCCTCGGGCTCGTGGGCGACGGCGAGAAGGCCGTCGAGTCGGTGCTCAAGAGCGTCGAGGGCGTCGTGCCGCAGACCACCCTCGACATGATCAAGCCGCTCGTCGAGAACGCCGCCAACACGGACAAGGCCGGGTTCGCGCTCGTCATCGGTGTCGTGCTGGCCCTGTGGTCGGCGTCCGGCTACGTGGGCGCGTTCTCCCGGTCGATGAACCGCATCTACGAGATCGAGGAGGGGCGCCCGATCTGGAAGCTGCGCCCCGTGATGCTCGGTGTCACCGTCATCACCGTGCTGCTTGCGGGCCTGGTCGTCGGGAGCCTCGTCCTGTCCGGGCCGATCGCGCGCCAGGTGGGCGAGCTCGTCGGCCTCGGGGACACCGCGATCGCCGTCTGGCAGGTCGCGAAGTGGCCGGTCGCGCTCCTGCTCGTCGTCGTCCTCGTCGCGCTGCTCTACCACCTCACGCCGAACATCAAGCAGCCGAAGTTCCGCTGGGTCAGCCCGGGCGCGATCCTGGCGATCCTCGTCTGGGTCGTCGCCTCGGCGGCGTTCGGCCTCTACCTCGGCAGCGGGCTGAGCAACTACGGCGCGACCTACGGCACCCTCGCGGGCGTCATCATCTTCCTCCTGTGGCTCTGGCTGACGAACCTCGCGCTCCTGCTCGGCGCCGAGCTCGACGCGGAGGTCGAGCGCAGCCGCGAGCTGCAGAGCGGCATGCCCGCGGAGGAGCGCATCCAGCTCCCGCCGCGCGACACGCGCGCGAGCGAGAAGAAGGCCGCCAAGCGCGAGGAGGCCGTCGAGCAGGCGCGCGCCCTCCGCGAGTCGAACGGCCGGTCGACGGACACCGACACCGACTCTCCCGGCACCGGGCGCACGAGCGCCGACGACGACGCCACCGACCCGGGCACGACGCCGCGCCGCGACTGAGCTCACCGGCGACGACGGGCCGCCGCGCCCGGCGGCCCGTCGTCCGCCCGCTCCGCCCGGCTGCCTGCGCGCCCTGTTCGTCTTCCCACACGGCCCGACCCGGGTTGGGCGCGCCCGGCGACGCGCCCGCGGTTACGGTCGTGGCGGGTCGAGACGAGGCCCGTCCTCCACCCCCGGGAGCCGCGACATGCCCGACCTCGCTCGACCCACCACCTCCGGCCTCGTCCCGCTGTACCTGGGCCCGCCGTCGACCCCGCTCGCCGGCCGACCCGCGCTCGTCGGGTCCGACGAGCTCGCCGCGATCGACGCGGCCGGGACCGACGTCGCGGCCCTCCTCGACCTCGCGCGGACGATCGGCGCCCGGGCACCGTTCCCCGGCGACGGGCGGACGGCCGAGCTCTGGGGCGCGCTGGCCTCGCTCGCCGCGGCGGACGTGGGTGCCGCGCGCGTCGTCGAGCCGCACCTCGACGCCCTCGCGATCCTCGGGCAGGTCCCGGTCCCCGTGGCGCTCGACGCCGTGGGGGCGGGTCCGGACAGCACGTGGGGCGTGTACGCGGCCGAGGGTCCCGGGGTCCGGCTGGAGGCGCACGAGCACGACGGTGCGTGGGTGCTGTCGGGCACGAAGCCGTGGTGCTCCCTCGCCGCCGACCTCTCGCACGCGCTCGTCACCGCGTGGACCGACGCCGGTCGGCGGCTGTTCGCGGTCGGGCTGCGGTCGCCGGGCGTCGTCCCCGCCGACGGGCCGTGGGTCGCGCGCGGGCTCGCCCAGGTCGTGAGCGCCGCGGTCCGGTTCGACGACGTCCCGGCCGTACCGGTCGGGGCGCCCGGCTGGTACCTGGAGCGGCCGGGGTTCGCGTGGGGCGGCATCGGCGTCGCGGCGTGCTGGTGGGGCGGCGCCGTCGGGCTGGCGCGGACGCAGCGCGACGCGCTCGCCGCGCGCGAGCCCGACCAGCTCGCGCTCGCGCACCTCGGCGCGACGGACCGCGCGCTCGCCGCCGGCCGGGCGGTCCTCGCGGAGGCCGCGAGCGCCGTCGACGCGGGCGTCGAGGGCTCTGACGCCTCCCTGCTGGCGCGCCGCGTGCGCGGGGTCGTCGCGGAGGTCGTCGAGGAGGTGCAGCGCCGCTGCGCCCACGCGCTCGGCCCGGGCCCGCTGACCACGGACGAGCGCTTCGCGCGACGCGTCGCGGACCTCGGCCTGTACGTGCGCCAGCACCACGCGGAGCGCGACGACGCGTCGCTCGGCCGCGCCCTCCTCGCGCACGGGACGACGGCGTGGTGACGTTCGACCACCGCGAGCCCGGCACGTCGGAGGACGCCTGGGTGCGCGCCGGGATCCTGGACGTCCCGCGCCTCGACGTGGGCGAGGTCGCGCACCTCGTGGTGCTCGCCGCGCATCCCGACGACGAGTCGTTCGGTGCGGCGGGACTCGTGCACGAGCTGGCCGCTCGCGGCGCCGCGGTCACCGTGGTGGTCGCGACGGACGGCGAGGCGTCGCACGCGGGCTCCGCGACGATCTCGCCCGAGCGGCTCCGCGCCGTCCGCCGCGCGGAGGTGGCCGACGCGGTGGCCGTCCTGGCGCCCGTGGCCCGGGTCGTGCTGCCCGGCCTGCCCGACGGCGGCCTGCGCGAGCACCGCGACGACCTCGCCCGGGTGCTCGGCGACGTGCTGGACGACGTGCTGGCCGGGGCGCGCGGCGAGGGCGTGCCGCCGTCGTCGGTGGTGCTGTGCGCGCCGTGGCGCGGCGACGGGCACCGCGACCACCGGATCGCGGGCGAGGTGGCGGCGGAGGTCGCCGACCGCCTCGGTCTGCGCCTCCTGGAGTACCCCGTGTGGCTGTGGCACTGGGCGGACCCGGGCGACGACGCGGTGCCGTGGCCGACCCTGCGCGCGCTGCCGCTGGGCGCGGAGGCCAGGGAGGCCAAGCGACGCGCCCTCGCCGCCCACGTGACGCAGGTCGAGCCGCTGTCGGCGGCGCCCGGCGACGAGGCGACGCTCGGCCCGGAGATGCTCCGGCACGCGGACCGCGGGGTCGAGGTGCTCGTCGACGCGTCGGGCCGCCGGGTCGCGAAGGAGCCCGCGGACCCGGGCGCGAGCCTCGGCGCGGGGTTCTTCGAGCGCTTCTACGCGGGCCGGCGCGACCCGTGGGGGTTCGAGACGCGCTGGTACGAGCAGCGCAAGCGGGCCGTCCTCCTCGCGAGCCTCCCGCGGCCGCGGTTCCGGGCCGCGCTCGAGCTCGGGTGCTCGACGGGCGTGCTCACGGCCGAGCTCGCCGCGCGCTGCGACCGCGTGGTCGGCGTGGACGTCGCCGAGGCTCCGCTGGCGCAGGCGCGGCGCCGCCTCGGGCCGGAGGTCGAGCTGCTGCGTCTCGACACCCCGGACGAGTGGCCCGACGGCACGTTCGACCTCGTCGTGCTCTCGGAGGTCCTCTACTACTACGGTCGCGACGACCTCGACCGTGCGCTGGACCGGGCGACGGCGTCGCTCGCCGCCGACGGCGTGCTCGTCGCGTGCCACTGGCGCCACGACGTCGTCGAGTACCCGCTGGGCGGCGACGAGGTGCACGCGCGTCTCGCCGCCCGCCCGGAGCTCGACCGGCTCGCGCACCACGTCGAGGAGGACTTCGTCCTCGACGTGCTCGTCCGCCGTCCGGCGGTGTCGGTCGCGCACGCGACGGGGCTGCTGTGAGCACCCCGGGCGGGTCGGCGGGTGCCGTCGAGCGCGTCGTCGTGGTCGTCCCCGCCCGCGACGAGGAAGAGCTGCTGCCCCGCTGCCTGGCGGCGCTCGGGCGGGCGACGGCCGTCGTCGCGCGGGACCGGCCGGACGTGCGGGTCGGGGTCGTCGTCGTGCTCGACGGCTGCACGGACGGGAGCGCGCGCGTCGCCCGGGCCGCGGGCGTGCGCGTGGTGGAGGTCGCGTACGGCAACGTCGGGCGCGCCCGTCGGGCGGGGGTGCGCGCCGGCGTGGCCGACCTGCAGGTGCGCCGGGACGGCGCCGCGTCGCGCACGTGGCTCGCGTGCACCGACGCCGACTCCGCGGTGCCCGAGCACTGGCTGACGCGTCAGCTCGACCTGGCCGACGCCGGCGCGGACGTCGTGGTCGGCACGGTCCGCCCCGAGCTGGCCGCGCTCTCGCCGGACCGGGCGCGCGCATGGCTCGCGACGCACCGGCCGGGCACGGCCAACGGGCACGTGCACGGCGCCAACCTGGGCGTCCGCCTCACGGCGTACGACGCCGCGGGCGGGTTCGCGCCCGTCGCGGAGCACGAGGACGTAGGGCTCGTGGAGCGCGCCCGGGCCGCGGGGGCGCGCGTCGTCGCCGACGCGGCCGGGGAGGTCCTGACGTCGGCGCGACTCGTCGGACGCACGCCCGGCGGGTACGCCCGGCACCTGCGCGAGGACCTGCTCGCGCACGACCTCCCCGCCTGAGGCGCCACCCCCTGGCGAGCGGGCGAGCGCAGTCCCGACGGCCGGGTCAGGCGCTCGTGCGCCGCACGACGACGGACGGGAACGTTCGCTCGTCGTCGTGCCGCCGCCCGAGCAGGGCCGTGGTCGCGGCGGCCGCGATGCGCTCCACCGGGTGCGTGGCCGTCGTCAGGCCGGGCCCGGCCTGCTCCGCGAACGGCTGGTCGTCGAACCCGGTGACCGCGACGTCGTCGGGCACGCGGACGCCGTCCTCCGCGAGCGCGCGCATCGCGCCCACGGCGAGGGTGTCGCTCATCGCGACGAGCGCGTCGACGCCGGGCCAGCGCCGCCGCGCCTCGCGCGCGGCCTCGGCGCCCGCGAGCCACGACAGGTCGGCCGCGACGACGCGCGCCGGGACCCCCGCCTCCCGGACCACGTCCTCGTACGCCTCGACGGCGCGCCGCGAGCCGGGCAGCCAGCCCGGACCGGTGAGCATGACGACGTCGCGCCGCCCGGCCGCGAGCACGTGCTCGACGAGCGCGGCGATCCCGGCGGCAGCGTCGACGTCGTACGAGGGGACGCGGCCGTCCGCGGGACCGATCGCCGCGACGCGCGCGACGAGCTCGCGCGGCACGCTCGCGAGCACGTCGGCCGTGTAGTCGACGAGCAGCACGCCGCCCACGCCGGGGTCGCGCGCGAGGCGTCGCAGCTCCTCGCCGGGATCGCGGCCGAGCCAGCGCAGCGCCACCCCGACGCCCTGGGTGTCCGCGGTGCGGCTCGCCGCCGCGACGACGCGCGCGACGTAGGGATCGGCGAGCAGGTCCGCCGACGGCGACCCGACCGCGACCACGACGCGCTCGCCCCGCCCGCTCGCGAGCGCCCGCGCGCCCGGGTGCGGCACGTAGCCCAGCTCGTCGACCGCGGCAAGGACGGCGCGGCGCGCCTCGTCCGACACGCGGCCCGCCCCGCGCACGACGCGCGACGCCGTCGACCGCGACACGCGCGCGGCGGCCGCGACGTCGTCGAGCGTGGTGGTCGGCATGGCGTTCTCCTGGGCGGGGTCGTGTCGGCGGTGACGGGCGACGCGCCCGGAGCACCACGCTAACCCGGGGACCGCGCTCCGTGGAAGCGTTCCCACACCGTGTCCGCGCTGGAGTTCCCCGGCCGCGGTCGGGCGCGCGACCGCGTCGTCAGGAGGCGCGGCTCGCGGCCACGCGGTCGCCGTCCGTCGTGCGTACCCGCCGGGCGGCGAGGCGCAGCGCGACGACGGCGATCCCCGCGCCGACGAGCGCGCCGATCGAGTTGGACAGCCAGTCGTTCGTGTCGCACGACCGTCCCAGCGCCGGGACGAGCGCCTGGAACGCCTCGACGAGCGCCGACGCGACGACCCCGCCCAGCAGCGCGACGAGCGGGCGGCGGAGCAGCAGTGCCGCGAGGAGGACCGGCGGCACGAACAGCACGACGTTCGCGAACAGCTCGACCCGGGCCGGCGTCGGCACGGCCCACCCCACCGTGCAGACGGCGTACAGCTCGCGGTCGACCGGCACGAGCGTCAGCAGGAGCAGCGGCACGAGGGACAGGGCGAGCAGCGCGCCGGTGAGCCGACGGCGCCCGACGAGCCACGCGCCCGCGAGCGGGCCGACGACGACGAGGGCCGCGAGCGCGAGCGGCGACATCCAGGGGTGCGCGACGAGGAGCGTGGAGATCATGGGGGCGACAGTCTCTCAGGAGACGCGTGTCGGCGGGGCACGGTAGACCTGTGCCATGACGACGACGCCCGCGCCCTCCCCCGTCCCGACCCCGGACGCGGGCTGGTGGATCTGCCGCACGTGCGCCGTCGAGCACGCCGAGCGCCCCGCGGTGTGCGCGATCTGCGCCGACGAGCGCCAGTGGGTGCCCGCGACGGGCCAGGCGTGGACCACGCTCGCCGAGCTCGCCGCGGCGGGCGAGCGCCTCGTGCTGGAGGAGCTCGAGCCCGACCTGTTCGGCCTGACGAGCGAGCCGACCGTCGGCATCGGGCAGCAGGCCAAGATCGTGCGCACCCCGGCAGGCACCCTGCTGTGGGACCCGCCGGGCTACGTGGACGACGCCGCCGTCGAGCAGGTGCGCGCGCTCGGCCCGGTCGTCGCGGTCGCCGCGAGCCACCCCCACATGTTCGGCGTCCAGGTCGAGTGGAGCCGTGCGCTCGGCGACGTCCCCGTGCTCGTCGCCGAGGCGGACGCGCACTGGGTCGCGCGACCGGACCCGGTCATCGAGACCTGGACCGGCGAGCGCGAGGTGCTGCCCGGCGTCGTGCTCTCGCAGCCGGGCGGCCACTTCCCCGGGAGCGCCGTCGTGCACTGGGCCGCAGGCGCCGACGGGCGGGGCGTGCTGCTCTCGGGCGACACGATCTTCGCCAACCCCGACCGCACGTCCGTGAGCTTCATGCGGTCCTACCCGAACCGCATCCCGCTCTCGGCGGCCGTCGTGCTGCGCGTCGCCGAGCGTGTGGCGCGGCGCCCGTTCGAGCGGCTCTACAACAACTTCGAGGGCGTGATCCCCGCCGACGCCCGGGCGGTCGTGCTCCGCTCCGCGCAGCGGCACGCCGCCTGGGTCCGCGGCGACTTCGACCACCTCACCTGACCGCACCGCCGGCCAGGGCTGCGACCGCGCGCGGCCCGGCCGAGGATGGGAGCCGGAGGTGACGACGATGCCGAGACGTGTCTCAGGGGCCGCGGTGGCTGCGACGGGGACGTGGGTCGACCCGGACGGCGTCCGCATGCCCGCAGGCGAGGTCCACGCGTGGGAGCGCGGCACCAACGCGACGGTGTGCCGCCTGCAGCTCAGCCGCCAGGGTCTCGTGCGGTTCCCCCACGTGACGTGGGCCGACGTCCAGCCCGCGACCGGGCGGGACGCCGACGCCGTCACGTCCGTCTGCCGCCGCTGCGCCGCCGGGACCGGCGCCCGGCGCGACGAGAAGCCGTGGCGCCGGGTCGACCCGCGGCCGTGAGGGCGAGCTCCCGGTGGTCGTCACGGCGCCTGCCGCGACCGGCCTCCCGGGCCGGACCACCGTCGGAGGGTGGCCTCCGTGCCGGCGCGCGTCCGTCGTCGTGCGCTCCGAGGGTCTTCTCACTACGTTGCCGTTGAGGGCGTGCCCCCTGCGCGCGCCGGACGGGAGACCACGATGGCGGGTACGGCAGGTCCGGCTTCGAAGCCGGCCACGGAGCACACGCGGGCGGCCAACCGCGCAGCGCGCGACACCCTCCCCCTCGCGGACCGACGGGACGTCGAGGACGCGGCCCGCGGTCTCGTGGGAACGATCGACGACCCGGTGATCCGCCGCGCGGACGGGCAGCCGGTGATCGACGTGTCCTCGCACGCGTTCCTCGGGGTGTCGGAGGACGCACCCGACACGGTCCACCCGAGCTTGTGGCGGCATGCGCGCGTCAACGCGCACCACGGCCTCTTCGAGGTGGTGGACGGCGTCTACCAGGTACGCGGCCTCGACCTCGCGAACATGACGCTGATCGAGGGTGACACCGGCGTCGTCGTCGTCGACCCGCTGTCGTTCACTGAGACGGCGGCTGCCGCGCTCCGCCTCTACCGCGCGCACCGTGGCGACCGCCCTGTCGTCGGCGTCGTCTACACCCACAGCCACGGCGACCACTACGGCGGGTCGCGCGCCGTGGTCGAGGGCGCCGGCGACATCCCGGTCATCGCACCCGAGGGCATGGTGTACGAGGCCGTCGCGGAGAACGTCTTCGCCGGTACCGCGATGACCCGGCGCGGCATCTACATGTACGGACCCATGCTCCCGGTCGGCCCGCAGGGGCAGGTCGACGCCGGCCTCGCGAACGCCCTGGCGAGCGGCGGGAGCAGCACGCTCGTCCCGCCCACGGACCTCGTCACGCGCACCGGCGAGACGCGCACGGTCGACGGCGTCGAGATGGTCTTCCAGATGGCTCCGGGCACGGAGGCACCGGCCGAGTTCCTGGTCCACCTGCCCGCGCGGCGCGTGCTCTGCGCGGCCGAGGACGTCAACCACCTCATGCACAACCTGTACACGCTGCGCGGCGCGCAGGTGCGCGACGCCGCGACCTGGTGGAAGACGCTCAACGAGACGGTCCGGCTCTTCGGGGACACGACGGACGTCGTCGTGGGGCAGCACGGCTGGCCGCGGTGGGGCGCGGAGGACGTGCGGGAGTACCTGCGCGACCAGCGAGACCTGTACAAGTTCATCCACGACCAGACGCTCCGGCGGGCGAACCTCGGCGGGACGATGACGGAGATCGCCGAGGAGCTCCGGCTCCCGGCGTCGCTCGACCGGCAGTGGTACAGCCACGGCTACTACGGGTCGCTCAACCACAACGCCAAGGCCGTGTACCAGCGCTACCTCGGCTGGTACGACTCGCACCCCGCCCACCTGCACACCCTCCCACCCACGCAGGTCGGACCGCGCTACGTCGAGTACATGGGCGGAGCCGACGCGGTGCTGGAGAAGGCGCGCGCGTCGTACGACGACGGGGACTACCGCTGGGTCGCCGAGGTGCTGACCCACGTCGTCTTCGCCGACGCGGGGAACAGTGCCGCCGCGGAGCTCCAGGCGGACGCGCTCGAACAGCTCGGCTACCAGGCCGAGAACGCCACCTGGCGCAACGAGTACCTCATGGCGGCGCTCGAGCTGCGCCAGGGAGTGCGCGACCTGGGCAGCATCCAGCTCGCCACCCCTGACGTGTTCGCCGCGATGACGCCCGACATGCTGCTCGACTACGCGGGCATCCGGCTCGACGCGACGCGCGCCGAGGACCTCTCGCTCACCGTGACGTGGACGGTCGAGGAGGCCGACGGCGGATCGACCGACTACGTCGTCGAGGTGCGCAACGGGGTGCTCGTCTACACCGCCGGTGCGCACCACGACTCGCCGGACGTCGCTGTCCGGTCCACGAAGGTCGTGCTCGCCCAGGCGCTGTTCGGCGACAGGTCCGTCGACGAGCTCGTCGCCGCGGGCGATCTCGCCGTCACGGGCGACGTCGCTCCGCTCGCCAAGCTCTTCGCACTGTTCGACGTCTTCCCGCTCTGGTTCGAGATCGTGCGCCCCTGACCGCACGCGTCGGCCCGGGCGCCCCGGCCAGGAGGGCCCGGCGGCAGGGTGTGGCTCAGACCGAGACGGTCACCGGGGCGCCGGGCACCTCGCGCCGCACGACCGCTGCCTGCGGTCCGGTGCGGAGCGCGACGAGCGCGACGTCGTCCTCCCCGTCGCCGGGGAGGACCTGGGAGAGCGCCGTCCGCACCACGTCGTCCAGGCTCGCGCCCGCCAGGCCCCGCAGCGCGTCGGCGAGCGCGGCGACGTCGTCGCGGATGCTGTGCCCGCGGCGCTCCACGAGGCCGTCCGTGTACAGGACGAGGGTGTCGTCGGTGCCGAGCTCGACCGTGTGGTCGTGCCGGCCCGCACCGGGGCGCAGCCCGAGCGGGAGGTCGTTGCGCACGGTGAGCACCTCCACCGCGCCGTCCGCGCGGACGACGACCGGGGGCAGGTGGCCCGCGCTGGACCAGCGGACGGTGCGCACGCCGCGGGAGCGCTCGTCGTCGCTCTGCTCGATGCGGGCGACGACCGCGGTCGCCACGGCGTTGATCCCCAGGGCGAGGCCGTCGATCGCGGCGTCCACGCGCTCGAGCAGGCGGGCCGGGGTCGCACCGCTGTCGCAGCCGATGGCGCGCACCAGGCCGCGGAGCTGGCCCATCGTCGCGGCGGCGCCGAGGTCGTGCCCGACGACGTCCCCGATGACGAGGGTCGTCACGCCGTCGGACGCCACGAACGCGTCGTACCAGTCACCGCCGATGTCGCGGTCGTGGGTCGCGGGCTGGTAGTGCACCGCGACCTCGAGGTCCTCGGGCTGCGGCGGCTCGGTGAGCACGGCCTGCTGGAGCACGAGCGCGAGCTCGCGTGCGCGCGCCGTCTCCTCCTCCGACCGCTCGGCCCGACGGCGCAGCTCGTCCAGGGTCGTCCGCATCCGCGCGGCGTCGCGCAGCGCCGCACCGATGGTCGTGGCGAGACCCGTCAGGTAGCGCGCGTAGTCGTCGTCCCACGGACGCCCGGGCGCAGCCTGGAGGACCAGCACGCCCGCGGCGCCCCGCGGGCTCGCGTCCCGCAGGGGCTTCACGACGCGGCCCGCCGCGACCTCGCGCTGCCCGGTGGTGAGCGTGCGCCCGACGGCCTCGGCCTCCGTACCGTCGGCCGCGGCGCCCGCCTCGAGGAGCACGCGCGGGCGCGGGCCGTCGATGGCGTAGAACGCGACGCGCGCGACGTCGGCGCTGCGGGCGAGCACCTCGACGACCGGGCGGGCGAACGCGGCCAGGCTGCCGGCCGTCGTCGGCAGGACGGCGTGCAGCTCCCCGAGCGTGAGCAGACGGCGCTGGTTCACGACCTCGCGCGTCGTCTCCGTCACGATGTCGAGGACGCCGGCGATCCGTCCGTCGTCGTCGACGAGGGGGCTGTAGGAGAAGGTGAAGTAGGTCTCCTCGTCGAAGCCGGAGCGGTTCATGACGAGGGGCATGTCCTCGCTCCAGGTGGACCGGCCCTCGGTGAGCACCACGTCGAACAGCGGCTCGATGTCGTCCCAGATCTCCGGCCACACCGCACGGACCGGCGCGCCGAGCGCGCTCGGGTGCTTGTCGGTGCCGAGGAGGTCCCGGTACCCGTCGTTGTAGAGGAGCGTCAGCTCCGGGCCCCACACGATCATCGCGGGGAACCGGGTGGAGAAGCACAGCCGCACCGCGTGGCGGAGGGCGACCGGCCAGGTCGCGGGCTCCCCCAGCGGGGTGTCCGCCCACGCGACCTCGCGAGCGAGGCGACCGACGTCGCTGCCCGACGTCGCCTCGTCAAACCAGCTCGCGTCCGCGTTCACCTCCGCATCGTAGTGGGCGCCGGGGCCTCGGGACCGCACCTGGGGCGTGCTGAGACGGGCCGTAAATCGCTGTTCCACGCTCCGCGCACCGCGCAGGATCGGGGCCGTGGACGACATGACGGAGCAGGAGCTCACCGGCGGCAACGTGAACGACGTCGTGCGGCGCGGGGACACGGTGCGGCGCTCGGCGGGTCCGTGGACCCCGACGGTCCAGGCGCTGCTGGCGTGGGTGCGTGCGCAGGGCGTCTCGTTCGTGCCCGCCCCGCTCGGGCTCGACGAGCAGGGCCGCGAGGTGCTCGGCTGGATCCCCGGCGAGACGGGCGGCTGGCCCGTCCCGGACTGGGTGTGGACAGCCGCGGCGCGCGAGCAGGCCGCCCGGATGCTGCGCGCGGTGCACGACGCCTCGGTCGGCTTCGCTCCCCCGGGAGCCGTGTGGCGCTCGCCGGAGCGCGAGCCCGCGGAGGTCGTGTGCCTCAACGACGTCGCGCCGTACAACATGGTGCACGACGGCGAACGGGTCGTCGGGTTCATCGACGTCGACATGGCGGCACCTGGGCCGCGCGCGTGGGACCTCGCCTACCTGGCCTACCGGATGTGCGGGTGGTGCGAGGACATGCCCGCTCCCGCGGACGCCCGGCCCGAAGAACGGCTAGCGCACCTGCTGGAGGCCTACGGGCCGGACGCGGCGCCGGGGGCTGCCGACGTGCTCCGCACGATGCGCGAGCGCCTGCTCGACCTCGCGGACTGGACCGAGGAGCGTGCCCGGACGACGGGCCGCGACGACCTGCGGGAGCACGCCGCGCTCTACCGCCGGGACGTCGAGCGCCTGCCGCGGGGGTGAGGGGGTGGTTGCCGGTGCCGCACCAGCAGGGGGCAGAGATGCGGCACCGGCTGCCCCTCACGCTAGATGCGAACTGGACAAGCGTCCAGTAGCAGGAGCGGGTGAAGTTGACGAAGGTCCCTTCCGCTGACAGCGCTTTCCGCTGAAGATGTGGCCCATGGGGCTGAACTGGGGGAACACCGGGCCGGACGTGTACGAGGCGCACGCGCCCGAGGGCGTCTACCGCATCGTCGCGCGCGGCACGGAGTGGTGCCTCGAGAAGCCGTTCCCGACGCCGGGCCGCATCGGCGGCTTCCCGTCGACCGCCGAGGCCATGGCCTGGGGCGACGACCTGCACCTCGCCGCGAGCGGCCCGCGCGTCCGGACGCCGCAGCCCGCATGGCCGACCGTCGACGAGTTCGCGCGCGTCGTCGACGTCCAGCCGACGGTGCTGCGCTCGTGGATCGCGGTGCACGCCGGCGGCTCGACGAGCCCTCGCCGCCGCATCGACCCGGCGACCCAGCAGCGCATCCGCACGTTCTACCAGCTCGACGCGACGCCCTGACGCCGCGGCCCCACCGCCCCGTACCCCCGCGTGACCGCGCGCGGTGACCTGCCCCCAGCCTCTCAGCCACCCAGCAGCAGGGACACCCCGATCGTCGCCATGACGAGGGCGATCACGCCGTCGAGCACGCGCCACGCCCCGGGCCGGGCGAAGACCGGCGCGAGCAGCCGCGCGCCGAAGCCGAGCGCGGTGAACCAGACGACGCTCGCCACCATCGCCCCGGTGCCGAACAGCCACCGGGCGGTGTCGGCGCCTCCGGCCCCCGCCCCTCCCGCGTGGGCGGCGGCGTAGCCCGCGGCGAGCGACCCCAGCAGCAGGACCGTGTCGAGGTACACGTGCGGGTTGAGCCACGTGAGGGCCAGCGACGTGCCCACGGCCGACCGCGCCGACGTCGCCCCCGCGCCCGACGCCGGGTCGAGCCCTCCGGGGCGCAGCGCCCGCCGGGCGGCGAGCGCCGCGAGCGTCAGGAGGAACGCGGCGCCACCCCAGCGCACGACGGTGAGGAGCACGGGCGCACCCGTGACGAGCGCGCCGAGGCCGGCCGTCCCGGCCGCGATGAGCACGAGGTCCGAGAGCGCGCAGACGAGGACGACGGGCAGCACGTGCTCGCGCCGGAGCCCCTGGCGCAGCACGAACGCGTTCTGCGCGCCGATCGCGACGATGAGGGACAGCCCGGCGGCGAGGCCGGCGGCAAGGGGCGCGAGGAGGGCGAGCACCCTTCGACGGTAGGGACGCCGCTCAGTGAAGTACAGCGACAGATTCTGCAGAACCGTAAGATCCCCTCATGGTGGACCTGCAGCCCGACCAGCTCCGCGCGCTCGAGGCGATCGCCGCGACCGGCACGTTCGACGCCGCGGCGCGCCGGCTCGGCGTCACGCCGTCGGCCGTGAGCCAGCGCATGCGCGCGCTGGAGTCCGCCGTCGGGCAGGTGCTGGTGCGGCGGGGCAAGCCCGCAGAGCTGACCCCGCCCGGGCGCGTGCTCGTGCGGCACGCACGCCACCTCGCGCTCCAGCAGGCGGACGTGCTCGCCGAGCTGGGCATCGGGCGGGACGGGCAGGACGCGAGCGACCCGGCGGCGCTGCCCGAGATCACGCTCGTCGTCTCCGGGGACGCCCTGACGACGTGGGCGCTGCCCGCGCTCGCCGAGGCGGCGGGGTGGGCGCGGCTGGAGGTGCTCCGCGAGGACGAGGAGCACTCGATCGGGCTCCTGCGCGACGGGACGGCGGTCGCGGCCGTGACGTCGGTCGCGGACGCGGTGCCGGGCTGCCGGTCGACCCTCCTGGGCCGGATGCGGTACCGGCCGTGCGCGAGCCCGGCGTTCGTCGAGCGCTGGTTCCCCGACGGCCCGACGGCCGCCGCGCTGTCCCGGGCGCCCGTCCTCGCGTTCGACCGCAAGGACGACCTCCAGGAGCGCTACCTGCGGCTGCGGGCGCAGGAGGCGGACACCGCGCTCGACCCGCCGCGCCACTACGTCCCCGCGTCGCACGAGTTCCGCCGGGCCGTCGAGCTCGGCATGGCGTGGGCGATGCTGCCCGACCTCCAGAGCGCCCGGGCCGAGCGGGCCGGGCGCCTCGTCGGCTTCGACGACGAGCGGGCGGTGGAGGTGCCGCAGCACTGGCAGCAGTGGCGGCTGCACTCCGCCTCGCTCGACCGGCTCGCGACGGCGGTCGCACGCGCGGCGCGCGACGCGCTGGGATAGCACGTCGCGCGCCGCGGGCGTCGGTCAGCCAGCCAGCGCACCGGCCGGTTCGTCGGGAGGGGGCACCTCGTCGGGGCCGACGATCTCGACGAGGTCGAGGGCGTGGCTGAACTCCAGGATCTCGAGCACCTGGGGCGGGACGCCGAGGAGCCGCGGTCGCGACTCCTCGGTCACCTTCATGAGGAGCAGGTGCAGCCCCGACGAGTCCATGAACGTCACGGCCGAGAGGTCGACCGTCTTGGGGCGGCCGTCGATCGTGGCGGCGAGCCGAGCCTTGACGGCGTGGGTGACCGCGAAGTCGATCTGGCCCCACATCACCCAGCGACGGCCGCCGTCCTCGACGCGGACTCCCCCGGTGCCAGTGCTCCCCACGACGCTCCCGTCCCCGACGTCACCGACGGTGCGCCGTGCGCACGGTCAGCCCCGGTTGTTCCGGGTGACCGCACCGTACACGCCGAGGGTGATGAGCGAACCCAGGATGGCGAGGAGCCAGGTACGGAAGTCGCCCAGGTCGCCCAGCGAGGTCCCGAAGAACACCGAGCCGAGCCACCCACCGAGCAGCGCGCCCAGGATGCCCAGCAGGATGGTGATGATCACCGAACCGGTCTGCTTGCCCGGCAGGACGGCACGGGCGATGAGACCGGCCACGAGGCCGAGGACGATGTACGCGATCCAACCCATGAGTACTCCTCCGATACGTCGGTTTCCCTGCGGACGTGAACACTCCCAGGCTCCGGCACTCCTCGCACGCGCTGGCGCCGTCTCACCCGCACCCCGTTGCGGACGTCACACCGCCCGACGCGCGGGCGTGGCCCTCGCTGCGCCGGTCAGGGGGCGGTAGGCCGAGGGCCGCGTCGGGGCGACGACGGGGTCGGGGCCCGGGATGCCGCCAGGACCGTGCGCTCGACGTCCCGCACCACGGACGCCGCGGTCGCGTCGTCGAGGCGCGCCGCGTCCGCCGTGAGCACGACGTCGACGCCGCCGTCCGGCGCGTCCACGAGGTGCAGCGTGAGCGTGACGCCGCCCTGCTCGTCGGACGCGTCGGCGCACGCCAGCCGCCGCGACCGCGTGGGTCGTGCGCGCAGCGTCCGGTCGGGCCCGGTGCCGCGCCGGTCGTTGTACCAGCACGTCCCGTCGTGCACGGTCGTCGGGTCGGCGGCGGCCTCGCGTCGGAGCAGGTCCTTGTCGTAGTACGCCGAGCGGTACGCGGTCATCGCGGCCCGCCAGACGCGCGGCCCGACCTCCTCGAACGGGGCGTCGAGGCCGTCGACGTGGAGCAGCCCCTCCATCGCCGTCGTCACGACGGCGTCCGCGAGCGCCGGCCGGAACCGGTTGCTCACCATGACCTGGAGGGCGAGGTCGTCGCGGCCCGCGGCGGCGGCCAGCGCTCGGCACGACGCCGCGAGCAGCACCCCGGACGTGCTCGTGCGCCACCGGGCCGCCACGCGCTCCGCGGCGGGCCCGAGGCGGAGCGAGCGCAGGACGGTCTGCCGGTAGCGCGGCCGCGCGGCGGCCACCGCCTCTCCCGCCGCACCGCCGTCCGGGCCCTCGGCGCTCCCTCGCGGGAAGACGACGACGGGCGCCGCCCGCATCGTGCGCAGGGTGCGGGCTCGGGCGGCGGCGTCGTGCCGGCGGCCGTCGTGCGACGTCTGCCAGGCCGCCTCGTCGAGCGGCGTCCATGCGGCCCGCTCCGGCGGGGCGCTCCCCGCGGCGAGGGCCGTGAGGTCGGCGTCGAGCACGGGCAGGCCCCAGCCGTCGAGGGCCGTGTGCGCGACGACGAGCACGGTGTGGTGCACCGCGCCGTCGACGGTCACCAGACCGGCGCGCACGGGCAGGTCCGTCGCGTAGTCGAACGCCCGGCCCCAGAGCTCGTGACGCATCCGTGCGCCGCGCACGGCGACGGCGGCGAGGTCGTCGACGCGCTCCTCGACCACCTCGACCGTCCCGGCGCCGCAGAGCTCCTGGGCGAAGCCGTCGCCCCGCGCGTGGATCCGCGTCCGCAGGGAGTCGTGGCGCTCGACGAGCGCGCGCACCACCTCGACCGCCGCGGCGGTGGGCAGAGGACGGTCGAGAGGACCTCCCCACACGAGGTTGAACTGGTGGTCCTGCGGCGCGAGCGCCACGAGGGCCCGCCGGATGGCGGTCTGCCCCCACGTGGCGGGCCCCTCGCCCGCGCTGCCGCGGACCTCGACCCGGTGCACGACCCTCATCGGGCCCCCTCCCCTGCGACGACCGGTCGTGGCACGCGGACCGGGCGGTCGCGCTGCTCCCCCGGCCACGCCCGGACGCGGCACACGTGCGGGCGCGCGCCCGGCGTCGCGCACGCGGCGACGGCTCCGTCCGGGGCCGGCACGTCGGACACCCACCACTCCTGCCCGCGCCACGCGCCGTCGTCGGCCCGCACGACCCCGGGGGTGGTGACGTCGAGCCCGAGCACGTCGAGCAGGCGCCCGCCGACCGCCTTGGCACACGCCTCCAGGCGCGCGAGGCGACGCCAGTCGTCGGCGGCTCCCGCGGTCCGTGCCGCAGGGGCGAGATAGCGCGCCGCGACGCGGGCGACGTCCACGCGGGGGTCGCGCACCTGCACGTCGACGCCCACGTCGTCGGCCGCGAGCGCGACGAGCGCGTGCCCCCCGCTCCGGCTGAGGTTCCACCGCTGCCCGACGACGGGCCCCGGCTTCCCGTGCGGCCCCACCTCCCACCCGACGTCCGTGGGCGCCAGGCCCGCGCGTCGCGCGAGGATCACCCGGGCGGCGACGTGGGCGTGCACGTACCGGGAGGCGTCGGCGGCGACCGCGAACCGCCGGGACCGCGCCCGTTCCGCCGCGCCCAGCAGGGCGTCCCCGCCGAGCACGGGGACCGTCGTGTCGACGTACCAGGCCTCGACGTCGAGGACTCCGCTCATGCCACGACCTCCAGGCTCGCGACGCGCAGGGGGCGGTCGGCCCGCACGATGACCTCCAGCCCGCCGCGCAGCGGTCGTGCCGCCACCGGCCGCAGGTCCGGCACGCGGTGGTGCGCCCCCGGCACGGGCTCGGGCCCGACGGCGAGCACGGCCGCCGTCGCCTCGCGCCCCGCCGCGACGCCCGCCGCCGAGTCCTCGAGCACGAGGCACCGCCGCGGGTCGACGCCGAGCAGCCGGGCCCCGGCGCGGAAGCCCTCGGGGTCGGGCTTCCCGCGCGTCACGTCCTCCGAGCACACGAGGCGCCCCGGCACCGGCAGCCCCGCCGCGGTGAGGCGCGCGAGCGCGACCTCGCGCGCCGCCGACGTCACGACGGTCCACGTGCGCGGGTCCAGACCGGCGAGCAGCTCGGCCGCGCCCGGCACGGCGACGACGCCCTCGGTGTCGTCGCACGAGAGGCGATGCAGCCACGCGACCTCGCGCACGACGTCGGCACCCGGCGCGACGAGGCGGACGACCTCGACGTCACGCCGTCCGTGCGACGCGGCGACGACGGCCTCGCCGTCGAGCCCGAGGCGGGCGGCCCACGCGAGCGTGTGGCGCTCGATCGCGGCGGACGAGTCGACGAGCGTGCCGTCGAGGTCGAGCAGCAGCGCGTCGCCGCGCCACCGCCACACGCCCGCAGGGCCGCCGCTCACAGCAGCTCCGCCGCGCGCGCGGACCGCGCCGCGGCGTACCGGTCGGCGTACTCCTGCGCGGCACCCGTCGCATGCTGGAGGCCGAGCGGCGCGCGGCTCGGGCGGCCGAGCGGCTCGCCCACCGCGCGGGCCACGACGGGCAGGCCGGCCGCCTCGTCCGCGAGCGCCACGAGGAGGTCGGCAGCGTCGAGCCGCTCCCCGCCCGCGGTCGATGCGCGGCGTGCCGCCCACAGCCCGCGCGAGACGTGCCGTCCGCCCGGCACGAGGCGGAGGAACCCGCGCACCTCCAACCGCTCGCACGCGAGGACCTCCACCGTCGCCCGGGCGGCCGCTGTCCGCCCGTCGCCGTGCGCGGGCGCGGGGCCGCCAGGCGCCGTGTGAGGGCGACCCGTCCCGTCGACCGCGGGGGACGCGGTGTCGTCCGACCCGACGGCGGTCGCCGCTACGCCGCGCTCGTCCACGACGTCCTGCTCGTCCGCCACGAGGTGCTCGGCCGCGCCGTCGAGGTCGCCGTGCGCGGCGAGGTCGGCGACGGCGTCCGCGGCCTGCGCGCCGCACGACGCGCAGTCGTGCACGACGACCCGCACCGGCACCGCGGGACCGGCCGCGCGGCAGACGACGGCCGCGTCCCGCTCGGCCAGGAGTCGCACCGTGTCGAGCGTGGCCGGGTCGAGCCGGTCGTCGTGCGCGGCCAGATCCGGCCGGGCGGGCCCCGCGGGGTACGCGCCGCCCGCCGTGGCATCCTGCGCCGTGGTCGCCCAGGCCGCGCCCGCGGCGAGCGCGTCGAGACCGAACGCGACGAGCTCGTCGACGCGGTCCTCGGGGCGGTCGGCGGGGAGCAGCCCCGAGAGCACCCACGTCCGCACCGCGGCCGCCCGGTGCGCCGTCGTGCCGGGGCCGGCAGCCGGTGGCCAGGCGGTCCGCGCGACGTCGGACCCGAGCAGCCAGCACGCCGCGCCGAGCTCGACGAGCGCGGCGGGCGCGACGCCCCCCAGCCGCGGGCAGACGCCCGCGGCGAGCGCCGCGACGTCGTGCGCGACGACCGCCGGGTCGACGCCGAGCCACCCCGCCCAGGCGTCCCAGGCCCACCCGAAGGGGTGCTCGAGCGGCTCGCCCGCGGCGGGCCGCAGGACGCGCAGCGTGCAGCGCGACCGCTCGAGCGTGACGGCGACCGGCCGCAGGGTCGCCGGGACGCGCGCCGGCGTGCGCTCCGGCCCGGGCCGGTCCCACGCGTCCGGGTCGACGACGTCGTCCGCCGGGACGGTGGCGTGCCGGGCGCCGTGCGCGTCGTTGCCCGCGAGGCTGGGGCCGTCGCCGTGCTCGAGCAGGTGTGGCAGCGTCGCGACGACGGGGTACCGCTCGCGCGCGCAGAAGGTCACGACGGCCTCGTCGTCGTCGCGCGCGTCGTCGGGCAGGGTCGCGAGGTGCGCGGCGAGCCGTCGGGCGCCGTCGGCGGGGAGCACGAGGCCGAGCGTCGGCACCCACTCGTCGTGACCGAGCGGCGCCCAGGCCTGGCCCGCCGCCGCGGCGGCGCGCACGAGGTAGGCGTTGCGCGGGCTGTTCCAGTTCGAGTACAGCGCGACGGCGTGCCGCGGCCGGGCCCGCACCGCGCGCCGGACGAGCTCCGCGAAGCCCGCGACGGGCGTGACGTCGTCCTGGAGCACGAGGTGGTGCGTCGCACCGGGCGCGACGGCGGCCCAGGCGCGCTTCGCGGTGCGCAGCGGGCTGGGCGGACCGTCCGGGTCGGGGTCCTCCACGACGCGGACGTCCAGCGGCGCGCACGCGCGCACGAGGGCGGACACGTCGCCCCGCGCCGGGTGGTGCATGACGACGACGCTCAGCACCGGGTCGCGGACCTCGCCCCGCGCGGCCACCCGCCCCGGCCCGGGCTCCCCGGCGCGCACGACCACCGGTCCGGCCGTCACGACGCGACCTGCCGCGCCCGGCCGCCGCCCGCGCGTCGTCGCACGAGACGCACCGCGACGGGGAGCAGGACGGCCAGCCCGACGACGTTCGCCACCGCGATCGTCGCGTACAGCGCGGTCGGCCCGCCGCCCGCCCGGGCGAGCGCCCCGCCGACCCCGAGCGACACCGCGTGGTACAGCACGTTGAGCGTCACCGCCACGCGCCCGTACCCGAGCTGCTCCAGCAGCGTCACGAGGTACAGCACGAGGCCGACCCCCGCGTACGACGGCCCGACGACCCGCAGGTACAGCGCCGCCTGCGCGGCGACCTCCGGGTCGGCGGAGAGCTGCCCTGCGAGCAAGGGCGCCGCCGCGAGGACGAGGGCGCCCACGACGACGTACGTCCCCGCGACCACGACCGTCCCGGCACGGAACGTGCGCGGGAGGAGGCCGAGCGCACCTGCGCCCCACTGCTGGTTCATGACGATGCTCACCGCGGCCGCGAGGCCGATGGCCGGCACGACGACGAGCGTCTGCACCGTCGCGGCGCCGCCGAACCCGGCGACGACGTCGGTCCCCGACGGCCCGAGCACCCACACCATCACGAGGTTCGTCACGGTGAGCAGGAGGTAGGACAGACCCACCGGCAGGCCGACGCCGAGGAGGAGCGCGCGCACGTCGACGCCCCGGCCGTCCCCCGCGCCCGGTCGCGAGGCGCCGCGCGTCGGCCGCCCCGGGCGCGGGAGAAGGCGCGCGCGCACGAGGAGGGCCCACGCGACGCCCGCGCCGACGAGCGTCGACCCGGCGATCGCGACCGGGACGGCGAGGACGCCGAACCCGCCGACCAGCCCGACGAGCCACACGACGAGCACCTGGAGCCCCGCGACGAGCAGCGCCACGGTCGCCGACGCGCCCGTGCGGCCCCAGCCGCGCAGCGCGGCGGCCGCCACCGCCGTCGGCACGGACAGGACGCTCGCGAGCACCGTCCAGCGCGCGAACGCCACGAACTCCGCGACGAGCGGGCCCGGCACGGAGAGCACGGTCGCGAGCGCCGGGGCGGCGAGGACGACGAGGAGCGCCACGGCGCCGAGCACCGCACCGCCCGCGGCGACGAACCGCCCCAGGAGCGCCGTCGTCGCGGACGCCGGTACGTCGTCCCGGCCGCGCGCGCCGCGCAGTCGCGCGAACCCGACCTGCGTCGAGACGTCGAGACCCTCCTGGACGGCGAGGACGAGGAACGTCACGGGGATGAACAGCGAGCGCACGTACAGGGCGTCGTCACCCATGTGCCCGAGGAGCGCCGCGACGACGAGCTGCGCGAGCGCTCCGACGACGAGCGCGGCGCAGATCGGGCCCGCGAGCCGCAGGACGCGTCGGCGCAGCTCCGCGACCGACGGCGCCGACGCGCCCGGCAGCCCCGACCCGCCCGGCGGCGCGGCGTCAGGATCGGGCCCGGGGACGGGCAGGGCCGGTGCCGTTCCTGCCTCCCTAGACGAGCTCGACATGCCGTGCCCTGCCCTGCAGCCAGCCCTGGGCGAGCGTGAGCCGCTGGACGGTCCGCGTGCCCTCCATCATCTCCAGGCCGGGCACGTCGCGGACGAGCTTGTCGAGGTACGGGTGCTCCCACCGCGCGCCGGGGCCGAGCAGCGCGGGCACCGCGCGCGTGACCTCCTCCGCGAGGTCCAGCGCCGTGGCCTTCGCCGCCGCGGGCAGCGTCCCGTCCGCCGGGTCGGCGTCGGCGCCGCGCGCCGCCTGGAGCACGAGGGCCCGGGCCGCGTGGAGACGGTCGTCGAACGTCTCGAACAGCAGGCGCTCGTCGGCCAGGAACGACGACCGCGCGGCCCGCACGTAGTCGAGGGCCGCCTGCGTGACACCCACGGCGAGCGCCGCGACGACGGGCCGCAGCCGGTTGAACGTGCGGACCGCCCCGAGGAGGCCACGGCGCGACGGCGAGAGGTGCCGGCCCAGGGTGTCCTCCGGGCGGAGCGGCACGTCGCGGAGCCGGACCTCGCCGAGCTGCACGGCCCGCATGCCCGTCGTCACGAGCGGCGCGGCGTCGAAGCCCGGGCGCGCGGTGTCGACGAGGTAGACCCCGACCCCGAGCGGGCCCGGGCGGTGCCGTGCGAACACGACGCCGAGGCTCGCCCGGGCGACGTTGCCGACGTACTTCTTGTGGCCGCGCAGAACGGCGCCCGGGCTCCCGTCGTCCGCAGCTGCACCGCCCTCGGTCGCGCCATCCGCCGTCGCGCCGCCCGTGGGCACGCCTCCCGCGACCACCGCGGTCTCGAGCGCGGCGGCGTCCGAGCCGCGGTCGGGCTCGGTGAGCCCGAAGAACGTCCAGGTGCGCGGCTGCGCGACGTGCCGGTAGAAGCGGTCGCGCTGCTCGTCGTCCGCGAGGTCGTCCACGACGACCCCGGACATCGACGGCCCCGGCGCCCCGACGACGACGGACGCGTCGCCCCACGCGAGCGTCTCCGCGACGACGGCGCGCTCGACGCACGTCCGCACGAGCACGGGCACGCCCCGCACGCGCAGCGGGTCGTCGAGATAGCCCGGCGGGAAGCCGCCCAGCTGCCGGTACGGCAGCACGCCGGCGTCGAGGAGCGTGTGCAGGGCGCCCGGGTCGGCGTCGACCGCGAGCGCGCGCTCGCGGAGCGCGACGGCCACGGGGCGCAGGTGGTCCCGCAGCGCGAGGAGGTCGACGGTGGTCATGCGTCCTGCCCTTCCCCGCCGCGGGTCGCCCCGGTCGGCAGCGTCCCGCTCGCATGGCCGAGCAGGTCGATCGTGCGGGCCAGCCGGGCCGCGTCGCCGTCGACGAACCCGGAGGCGCCGAACAGGTTGTGGACGGTGCGCGACGTGCGGTCGAGCACCGCGGTGACGCGCGCGAGCGTCGTGGCGGGCACCGGTCGGTCGTCCGCCCGCTCCCCGGGTTCCGCGGTCACGCGCGCCAGCAGCGCTTGCGCCTCCAGGTGCGCGAGCGCGGCGTCCGCGAGGACGAGGCGGACCGGCGGCAGGTTCACCGTCGCCGTGCCGCCGACGCTCCGGCCGCGCAGCCGGTCGACCGCACGGTCGGCCAGCCGTTCGCACAGGCCCGTCCGCGCCCACGCCACCCCCACGCGCCACGCGGCGTCCGCGGCACGGTCGCGCCGGTCGTCCACCGGCCCGGACGCCGCCGCGCGCCAGGCGAGCAGCGGGCCCGCGTCCGACAGCACCTCGCCCAGCAGCGCCGACCCGGGCGGCGGGGCGACGTCGTCGGGAAGCAGGACGCACTCCCCCGGCAGCACCGCGACAGGCAGCACCGCGGCGAGCGCGACGAGCGCCGCGACCGCGCCCTGCTCGCGCGCGACGTCGCGCACCCCGGGGACCCCGGTCGCCACGACGTCGACACCCACCGTGCCCGCGCCCCGCGAGACGATCCCCGCGCTCATGCGAGCACCGCCTCGCGGGCGCGGCCGCCGGCCTCCGGCGCCGTCGCGGCCGACCGCGGACCGAGGGCGAGCGAGCAGCGGTAGCCGAGCTCGACGCACCGCTCGTGCAGCACGACGGGTGCGTCCGGGGCGTCGTCGTCCGCGAGCACCTCCCAGACGCCCGTCGCCGCGGCCCCGGGGTCGGCGTGCCGCACGACGTCGCCGTCGAGCAGGGGCACGTCGGCCGGGTCCACGTCGACACCGAGGACGACGCGCCGGACGTCCGGGCCCGCCTCGCGGGGCGCGTCGGACGACCTCGCCGACGCGCCAGGGCCCGCGGGGCGCGGACCCCGCGGGGCGCGCGCGACCGACAGGTCCTCGACGGGCCGCCCCGCGCCGTCGCGCGCGACGACGAGCGCCACCACGCGGTCCCGCGCCGGGACGCGCGTCGCCGTGGGCGGGAGCGTGCACTGCTCGAGGACGAGCACGACGGCCGTCCCCGCGCGCCCGGCATCCCCCGGCCGGCCGGCTGGCCCGACACCCGGCCCGCCGTCGGCGAGCAGCTCGCCCGCGAGGCGCAGCGCGGTGAACGGGCCCGCGAGCCCCTGCTCCGTGACGCAGAAGGTGGACGGGCCGCCGTCGAACAGGTCCGCGACGAACCCGCCGAGGAGCCGTTCGTGCTGGAGGTCGGGAGTCGTCACGACGAGCACGACGAGGCGCACGTCGTCGAGCAGCCCACGCCCGTCGAGCGCCGCGCGCGCCGCGCGGATCATCGTCGGGTAGTCGCGGCCCGGCCCGTCCTCGAGCCAGTCCGTCGGCTGGTCCTCGCCGTAGACGTACCGCAGGTCCTCCGCGACCGACCGCCGCATCCCGTCCCCGACGGGCGCGAGGTCGTCGACCGGCACGTCCACGACGGCCCGCACCCGCAGCGCGTCCTCGCGCGGACCCGACACCGGCGAGGCTCCGGGCCCCGCACCGCTGCCCCCGAGCGGCACGTCAGTTCCGGGTCGAGTGCTCGACGACGAAGTCCGTCAGCGAGCCGACCGTCTCGAGGTGGTGCTGCTCGAGCGACTCCGGGTCGACCTCCATGTCGAGCGAGTCCTCGAGGGCCATGAGCAGGCCGAGGACGCTCGTGGAGTCGAGGTCGAGGTCGTCGAACAGGCGCGTCGCCGCAGTCACGTCAGGCAGCGGTCGCCCGAGGACGCTCGACAGGGCCTCGACGACGGCCCCGACGACGCGCTCGCGGCCGAGGGCCTCCTGCGGCTCGGTGCTGGTGCTCACGATGGTTCCTCCGGGTGGTGGGTCGGCGCCCGCGGGGCGGGCGGTGGCTGGACGACGGCGGACGGGCGGTGGGTCAGGGGACGGCGCCGACGGCGACGGGCTCGACCCGCGCGCCGAGGTCGTGGAACACCTGTCGCGCGAGGAGGTCGTCGGGCGTGTCCGCGTGCCGGACGAGGAACGTCTCGTCGCCCAGGGTGAGCACCTCGGCCGGGTACCCGTGGCTGAGGAAGTGCACCGGCGACGCCGTCGCGCCGTACGCGCCGGAGCGATCCACCGCGACGAGGTCGCCCGGCGCGAGGTCGGCCGGGAGCGACACGGCCTTGCCGATCGTGTCGTTGGGGGTGCAGAGCGGGCCCGTCACGTTCCACGCGACGTCCTCGGCGGTCGAGGCGGGCCCCACGCGGCGCATCGGGAAGTTGCGCTTGACGAACGACCCGATGCCGACGGCCGCCATGTGGTGGTTCGTGCCCCCGTCGGCCACCGCGAACCGCTCGCCCATCGACTCCTTGACGTACCGCACGCGCGCGACGTACGTGCCGCACAGCGCCACGAGGTAGCGGCCGAGCTCCATGACGAGGTCGGTCCGGGGGTGGCGCTGCACGAACACCTCGACGACGGGGTTGAGCGCCGCGGTGAGGACCTCGACGTCGAGGTCGCGCTCGCGCTCGAAGTACGCGACGCCCAGGCCGCCGCCGACGTCGACGAGCTCCAGCGGGAACCGCAGGCGCTCCGCGAGCCGTTCGGCGAGCTCGAAGATCCGCGTCGTGTTCTCGACGATCGTGCCCTCGTCGAGGATCCGCGTCCCCATGTACACCTGGACGCCCACGACGCGGGCCGCGGTGAGGCCGTCGCACAGGTCGGGCGCGTCGAGGAGCTGCTGCTCGTCGATGCCGAACTGGCGCGGCTTGCCGCCCATGGTGAGCCCGGAGCCCTTGACCGAGAACGACGGGTTGACGCGCAGCACGACGCGCGCGGGCCGTCCCACCGCCTGCGCGAGCTCGTCCACGAGCGCGAGCTCGGGGAGCGACTCGACGATGATCGCGCGCACGCCCGTGTTGAGGCACGAGACGAGCTCGTCCCGGCTCTTGCCGGGGCCGAGGAACAGGACGTCCTGCGGTGCGACGCCCGCGGCGAGCGCGGTGCGCAGCTCGGCGAGGGACGACACCTCGGCGTTCGCGCCGAGCGCGTGCAGCAGCCCGCAGACGCTGACGTTGGGGTTCGCCTTGAGCGAGTAGAAGATCCCCAGCGCGGGGTGCAGCCGCTCGCGCAGCGCCCGGTAGTTCGCGGCGAGCACGTCGCCGTCGTACACGTACACGGGGGTCCCGTACCGCTCCGCGACCGCGGCGAGGTCGGCGCTCCCGGGCGTCGTCGGCCGGGTCGGGGTCGTGGTCATCGGGCGTCTCCTTCGCTGGGGCGGCCGGTGGGCCGCGAGGCCAGCCGCTCCGTCACGGCGCGGTCGAGGCGGGTCAGGGTGTCCTCGTCGGGCGCGACGAGGAGGCCGTGGAGCCGGCCCGCGAACGTCGTGCCCGGCGTCGGCCCGGACGCGCCCGACGCCCCCGCGTTGACCGTGCCGGTCCCCTGGACCACGAGGCCCGCCTCGCCGGGGGCGCCGGGCAGCAGGTCGCCGAGCAGGTCGTGGAGCGCCGCGAACGGGAGCGGCGCGTCGAGCACCAGGGGGTACTGGCGCGCGAGCGCGACCCACCCGTCGGGCTGGAACCGCTCCTGGAGCGGGACGGTGTACGTCGACATGTTGCTGCGCGCGTTGATCTCGAGAACGGGCAGGAGCCGGCCGTCGGTGCGCACGAGCGCGTCGACCCCGACGAGGCCGTGGAAGCCGTCGGCCGCGAGCCGCGCGCCGAGGCGGCCCGACAGCTCGGCCAGCGCGTCGACCTGGTCCGCGGGCAGGCGCGACGGGATGCGGTGGCCCTTGTGGACGCCGCCCTCCGTGATCGCCTCCTTGACGAAGTCGAACGCGACCGAGCCGTCCCGCGCGACGGTGAAGTGGTAGTTGAGGTCCGTCGCCTTGTCGGCCCACACCTCCACCACGACGGCGAGACGGTCGTCGCCCGAGCGCGCGGCCCGGCGCGCGACCATGCGCACGAGCTGGTCGAGCCGGCGCGGGTCGTCGACGACGAGGATCCCCTTCCCGGAGACGCCGTACGCGTCCTTGACGCCGACGGTCGCGCCGTCCGCGACGAGCCGCGCGGCCTCGGCGCACGCGCGCTCGAAGTCCTCGACGGTGCGGCACGCCCAGCCGCGCGCCTGCTCGACGCCCAGCTCGTCGCACAGACCGCGGCTGTAGACCTTGCTGTTGACGGTCTTGGTCGTCGCCGCGTCGGGGAGCACCGAGCGCAGGCCCGTCGCCGTCGCGAGGTCCTCCTCGGCCGACGACGTCCCGTGCGCGAGGAGCCGCACGCCGTCCGCCGCGAGCTCCCCCAGGCGCGCGAGCAGCGCGGGCGAGTCGAGCGCGTCGAGCGTCACCGTGCGCAGCGGGTCGCTCGACCCGACGACGTGCACCGTGGGCAGCCCGACGCCCAGCGCGTCCAGGTGCGCGAGGTGGTCGGGGTCCGGCTCGGCCTTGAGCACGACGTGGTCGCGCGGGCCCGCCAGGAGCAGCGCGAGCTCGTCCATGCGGTGGACGAGCGCGGCCGTCGCCGACGCGCCGCCGACGGCGGGCAGGCTGACCTCCCCGGCCGCCCACGCGTCCTCGACCTCGACGTTCCCCAGCAGCACGAGCGGCGCGTCGGGCGCGCCCGCGAGCGCGCGCTTCGTCCGCGCGAGGAACGGCTCGCGGCCGGCCGTCGTGGTGGTGTGCGGGGCGGTCCCCGTCACCTGCTCGACCGTCATGCCTGCTCCTTCGTGTCGTGGACCGTGGCGCCTTCGGAGCCCTCGTGGCGCAGGACCATGGCGGAGAACGTCGCGCCCAGCCCGACGGCGACCATGAGGAACGGGTCGCCGGGCCGCAGCCGACCCTCGGCGCGCGCGGCGGCGTAGCCGATGAACGAGTCCGCCCCGAAGCAGTGGCCGGTCACCGGGACGTCGTCGAGCCGGACGCGCGCGAGCGGGAGGCCGAGGCGCGTGCACAGCCGACGCCAGGACACGCGGTTGACGTTGTGCGGCAGGACGAGCGCGAGGTCGTCCAGCGTGAGGCCCGCGCGCCCGACGGCCTCCAGCACGACCTCGGCGAGCACCTCGGTGTACGCGACGCCGAAGGGGCCTGCGAGGTCCTCGGGGAGCGGCACCTGGTGGTACTCGCCCAGCGTGCGGGTCGCGTAGGCGAGGACGGGGCTGCCCGGCGCGGCCCCGTCGGCGCACGAGCCTGCGGGGCGCGACGCCGCGACGAGGCACGCCGCCGTGCCCTCGCCCATGATCGTCGTGCCCTCGATGAGCCGGGAGCCCGGGCTGAACGCCTTCTCCCCCGTGAGCACCAGCGCGAGCGCGTCCGGGTCGCCGTCCGACGCGAGGAGACGCCCCGCGAGGTCGACCGCGAGCAGCGCCGACGCGCACGCGTGCTGGGTGAGCGTCCACACGACCGCGTGGTCCAGGCCGAGGCGCGTCGCGGCGTCGTGCAGGGGGTTCACCCCGACCGGGGCGACCGTCGCGATGGTCCGCGCCCCCAGCACGTACCGGACGCGGTGCTCGTTGCCCGCGAGCCCGGGCACCGCGCGCGCCGCGGCGACGAGCAGGTCGGTGAGGGTCTGCCCCGGCGCCGTGCACACCTCGCGCAGCCCGAAGAACCGCTCGAACACGCCGAGCTCGAGGTGGTCGAGGCCGAGCTCGTCGGCGAGGTCCCGGATCGGCACGCGCGTCGCGGGCACGTGCGCGCCGACGTCGACGAGGGTCGTCATGCCGCCGTCCCTGGGACGTCGACGACGCTGCGCAGGTGCGCCGCGAGCGCGCGCGGCGTCGGGTTGTCGACGACGGCCTCCGGGTCGAGGTCGACGCCGAGCGCGTCCTCCAGGTCGCCGAGCAGCGCCAGCACCTGGACCGAGCCGAGGCCGAGCCCGGCGAGGTCGGCCCCCGCGTCCACGTCGGCGGGGGCGACGCCGAGCGCGGTGGCGACGTGGCGCAGCACGAGGTCGTCGAAGGCGTCGGGGCGGGGTGCGGTCATGGTCGGGTCCCTGCGAGCTCGGGGTGCGCGCGGTCCCGGGCAGCGCGCAGGGAGTGGAGCGCAGCCAGGTCGCCCCGGCCGTGCAGGTCGCGCGCCCGGCCGCGCTGGATCTTGCCGCTCGTGGTCCGCGGCACCTGGCCGGGACGCACGAGGACGACGTCGTGCACCGCGGCGCCCGAGACCGTCGCGAGGTGGGCCGCCATCTGCCGGACGACGGCGTCCAGCTCCTCCTCGGCGCTCGCCGCCCCGCCCGCCCGGGCGCCCCGCGTGGGGCGGAACTCCTGGACCGCGCACAGCGCTCCCGGTCGGCCGTCCGCCTCGAACACCGCGCCCGGGCGGCCCTCGGCCCCGGGGTGCAGGCGGCGCAGCTCGCGCTCCAGGTCGTACGGGTAGAGGTTGCGGCCCGCGACGATGAGCAGCTCCTTGATGCGGCCCGTGACGACGAGCTGGCCGCCGTGCAGGGCCCCCAGGTCGCCGGTCCGCAGCCACGGTCCCGTGCCGTCCGCGGCGACGGCGCCGAAGGTCTCCGCCGTCGCGGTCGCCGCCGCCTCGCCCCAGTACCCGGCCGCGACGCTGTCGCCGCGCAGCCAGACCTCGCCGACCGCGCCGTCCGGCACGGTGGCGCCCTCGCCGTCCACGACCCGCAGCTCCACCCCGCTCGGCACGCCGCAGCACACGAGGCGCGCCCCCGGCCCCTCGACCGCCGCGGCGTCGGGGAGGGCGGACAGATAGGAAGCCTCCTCCGTCACGACCAGGCGGCCGTCGGCGAGCGCCGTCTCGTCCGCCGTGACGACGAGCGGGAGCCGCCTGTCGGGGTACGTGGCCGTCAGCGTCGCCTCCGCGAGGCCGTACCCCGGGCCGTGCGCGGACCCCCGGAAGCCCACGGGCTCGAACCGGCGCGTGAACGCGTCGAGGACGGCCGGGTCGACCGGCTCGGCGCCGCCGAGCGCCCACCGCAGGCGGGACAGGTCGAGCTCGGCGAGCTGGTCGTCGCGCACGCGCCGCGCGCACTGGTCGTAGCCGAAGTTCGGCGACGCCGTGACCGTCGCACCCGTCTCGGTGATGGCGGAGAGCCAGCGGACGGGGCGCTTGAGGAACGACGTCGAGGGCACGACGACCGCCGTCGCCCCGAGGCCGAGCGGCACGAGCAGCATCCCGACGAGGCCGAAGTCGTGGTACCCCGGGAGCCAGCTGCAGAAGACGTCGTCCGGGACGAGGCCGAGCGTCGTGGTGAAGGTGTCGTGGTGGTGCAGCACGTTCGCGTGCGTGACGACGACGCCCTTGGGGCTGCTCGTGGACCCGGAGGTGTACTGGAGGAACGCGACGTCCTGCGGGTCCGGGCGGTCCCGCCGCGCCAGGCCGTCCGTCGCGCCGTCGACCACGGTGACGGCGACCGGTCCGCCGTCGGCGCGCCGCAGCGGCACGGCCCACTCCGTCGTCTCGATCGCGGCGGTCGGGTCGACGAGGACGACGGCGGCGTCGCAGTCCGCGAGCATGCCGCGCACGCGCTCGCGCTGGTACGCCTGCCCGCCCGGGAGGGGGGACGGGACGGGCACCAGCCCGGCGGAGAAGCACGCGAGGAGCCCGACGACGAACGACGCGGTGGCCGAGTAGAGCACCAGCGCGCGGTCGCCGGGCTCGTGGCGGGCGGCGAGGCGGGCTGCGAGCGCCGCCGCCTGCGCGTCGAGCTCGGCGTAGGTGAGCGTCCGCCGCTCCCCCACCTCCGGCACGACGACGACCGCGGGGTGGTCCGGGCGCTCGCGCACGTGGTCGCGGACGAGGTCCACGAGAGTCCGGTCGTCCGGCAGCACGCCCACGTCGCCCCCTGCTCGCCGGCGCCGGGACCGTCCCGACGCACGCGGACGCCAGGAAGCACACGCCCCACCCCGGCGGTCCGGGGGAAGCCTCGCAGCGGTTGCTCGCGGTGTAAACAAATTCACGTGGCCGGAAGAGGACAAATGCCTTCTCTCGACCGCAACCCGTCACATCGGTCCGCACCGCGGGACGGCCCGGGACCGTTGCCGGGGTCGACTACAGTCACACGGCGTGACCTCGACGGAGCGGGACCCGGTCCTCGGGGCCCGCCGTTCCGCGCGGGCCCTCGCGCTGCGCCGCGCGCACGACGTCCTCGTCCTCGACGACGGCAGCGAGGCCTGCCCGGAGCCCCTGTGGCTCCGGGTCCGCGAGCGCGTCCGCCACGCCGCACGCCTCCGCGTCGTGACGCTCGGCGCCGGCGCCGTCGGTGCGGGTCGCGGCGAGGGCACGGACGGCGCACCCGCGCAGGACCGCGGTCCCCACCGTGCGGCGGGTCGGCCCGGTGAGACGAGCGGCGGCACCCCCGCGGTCGAGCGACGGGTCGCGACCTCCCTCCCGGTGTCGCTCGTCGCCCTCGACGACACCGTCGTGCTCGTGGCACGCCCCGGGCGCACGCGCGCGGTGACGGACCGCGACGCCGTCGCCGCGCTCCGCGCCCTCGCCGAGTCCGAGTGGGACCGCGCACGGCCCGACGGCGACGCCCTCGCCCCGAGCGAGGACACGCTGCTGCGGCTGCTCGCCGAGGGCAAGACCGACACCGCCGTCGCCGTCCGGCTCGGCGTCTCGCCCCGCACCGTGCGCCGTCACGCCGCCGGCCTCATGGGACGGCTCGGCGCCACCAGCCGGTTCGAGGCCGGCGTCCGGGCCGCGCAGCGCGGCTGGATCCGGATGACCGACCGCTAGCGCGCCGCGTCCGCCTCGACCTGGGCGTCGCTGCGCAGGATGCAGAACTCGTTGCCCTCCGGGTCGGCGAGCACGACCCAGCCCATCCCGTCGGGCGTGCGGCGGTCGGCGACCTGGGTCGCGCCGAGCGCGAGCAGGCGCTCGACCTCTTCCTCGCGCGACCTGTCGGTGGGCCGCAGGTCGAGGTGGACGCGGTTCTTCAGCTGCTTGTCGTCGGGCACCTCGACGAACAGGACGTGCCCGCGGCTCTCGGCGGGCGTCGTCGCGTCGGCCGGCGGGACGATCATGCACTCCTCGTGGCCGGGGAGGTTCGGGTCGCCGGGCACGTCGGTGTACCCGAGGACCTGGGCCCAGAAGACGGACTGCGCGTAGGCGTCCCGCGCGTCGAACGTGGTGTGGGAGATGCGAGAGGTCATGGCGCGACCCTGCCACGCGCTCGCCGCGCGGGCACCGGCTTTTCGGCCCACACTGACCGGCGTGAGCCCACGGACGAGGCACGTCGCATGGACCGGCTGGGACGACGACCCCGACCGCCTCGAGGCGGCGACGGTCACCGTCCGCGGCGACCGCCTGGCTGCGCTCGGCACCTCGCGTGCCACCACCTACGCGACGGCGTGGGCGCTGCGCACCGGGCCTGGCTGGGTCACGGAGCACCTCGACGTGTCGGTGCGGGGCCTCGGGTGGTCGCGGCACCTCGACCTCGCCCGGATGCCCGACGGCGCGTGGCGGGCCGACGTGCGCGATGCGGGGACGCCGCCGTCGGGCCTCGCCGCGCCCGGGGTGCAGGACCCGGCCACGCTCGACGGGGCGCTGGACTGCGACATCGCGCTCTGCCCGGTGACGAACACGATGCCGATCCTGCGGCTCGGCCTGCTCGGGGACGACCCGCCGGCGCACGAGACGCACCTCGTCATGGCCTGGGTCGAGGTGCCGTCGCTGCGCGTCCTGCGCAGCGACCAGGTCTACGCGGCCCGCACGCCGCTCGACCCCGCGACCGGGCAGGCTGTCGTCACGTACACGAGCGCGACGCGGGACTTCACGGCCGACCTCACCGTCGACGCCGACGGCCTCGTGGTGGACTACCCGGAGCTCGCGCGCCGCCTCTGACCCCGCCGACCACGAGGTTGCCGTCGCTCTCGCGTCGAGAACGACAGGAGGCCCGTGCTCGACCGTGCGCAGGGTCGTGGTCGGTGAGGCGTGCCAGCCGGGTCAGTCCTGCGGCGGGCGGCGCAGGCGCTTGACGTCCGTCCGCCGCTTCTTGGCGGCGATCCGCCGCTCGACGGACCCGCGCGTGGGCCGCGTCGCCCGCCGCGACGGCCCGGGCGGCGCGACGGCCGCGGCCAGCAGGGCGGCGAGCCGGGTGCGCGCCGCCTCGCGGTTGCGCCGCTGCTCCCGGTGCTCGGACGCCGCGACCGTGACGACGCCCCCGACGACGCGGCGACCCAGCCGGTCCAGCAGGCGCGCGCGCTGGGCGTCGGTGAGGACCGCCGACCGCGCGACGTCCCACGACAGCTCGACGCGCGAGTCCGTCGTGTTGACGCCCTGCCCGCCGGGGCCGGACGAGCGCGAGAACCGCCACGACAGCTCCGCCTCGGGGACGACCAGTGCGGTCGTCACGCGCAGGCCGGGGCGGGCGTCGTCGGGCATCCGTCCATCGTGCCCGACGAGGACCCCCCAGCCCAACGGATTCGGACCCCGGCCCCCTGACCGACCACCGTCCGTCGAGCACGGGACGAGCGACCGGAAAGGCGCCCTTCCGATCGCGGACCGCGTGCTCGGCGCAGCCGTTCGACGCGCGGGACGACCCGTCCGACCTGCAAGATCACAGCGCGCCGTCCTTGACCTCAACCGTGGTCGAGGTCCTAGCGTGGCTGCATACCGACGGAAGGAACCTGAGGAACCATGCCTGTCTACACTCTCCCCGAGCTGTCCTACGACTACGGTGCGCTCGAGCCGCACATCTCCGGGCGGATCATGGAGCTGCACCACTCCAAGCACCACCAGGCCTACGTCACCGGCGCGAACACCGCCCTGGAGAAGCTCGCCGAGGCCCGCGAGTCCGGCGACTTCGCCGCGATCAACCTCCACGAGAAGAACCTCGCGTTCAACCTCGGCGGCCACGTCAACCACTCCGCCTTCTGGACCAACCTCTCCCCTGAGGGCGGCGGCGAGCCCACCGGCGAGATCGGCGCCGCGATCGACGAGCACTTCGGCTCCTTCGACGCCTTCAAGAAGCAGTTCGCCGCCGTCGCCGCCGGCGTCCAGGGCTCCGGCTGGGCCATCC
>NZ_JAACJC010000005.1:0-385694 GCF_011033075.1 Cellulosimicrobium sp. SL-1
CCTGACGACCCCGCCGCACGACACCCGGTCGGCGAGCACGACCCCGCTCCCCCACCACAACGAGGTTGGTCCCGCTATCCACCGGATAGCGGGACCAACCTCGTTCTCGGCGGCCGCCCAGGGCCACGACCCGGTCAGTCCGCGGTCGCCCATAGGTGCCGCGTCGTGGCGTCGGCCCCGGGGGGCGTCGCCGGCAGCGTCTCCGGCCGTCACGACGTTCCGGCGCGCTCCGTCGCCTGCCCCACACACCGCCCCTCACACTGCCCCGCACCGCGACCACGCACCGTCCCGCGCTGGACCACTGGACGAAGACGCCACAGCCGTTCAGCGAGCGAGCCGGGGCGCGTCCGGGCCGCCGTCGTCGTGACGGCTTCCCCGCTCGACGTGAGGCCGCCCTGCGAACCTGCAGCCCTGCCCTGCCGTGTCCGCTCCCGTCCGCGCGTGTGCGCTCCCGCCCGAACGGGGGCGCTCCCGCCCAGGCGTTGGCGCCCCATTCCGGCCTGGGACGCTAGAACGCCGTCAGAGCGCCACAGAGAGCGGCTCCGGCACTCGGACGTGTCCCCGCAGCAACGAACGCCCTACGCCCCCGCGCAGACAGCAGGACGGCCCGACCCCCGTGAGGGGATCGGGCCGTCCGGAAGCGGTGCGTCAGTGCGCGTGCTGGCCGCGGGAGAACTCGAAGACCCAGCCGACGAGGGCGATCGCACTGAGCGCGATACCCACGTAGACCAGCCACCAGCCGACCGCGAGCCCGAGGAAGACGATCGCCGCCGAGCCTGCGATCGCGAGCGGCCACCAGCTCCACGGGGCGTACACGCCCTGGTCGCCAGCACCCTGCTCGATGAGGCCGTCCGGGTCGTCCTCGGGCCGCGCGTCGATCCGCTTGGCGGTGAGCGCCAGGTACGCCCCGATCATGCCCGACAGACCTGCGGTCAGGAGGAGCGCGGCGCTGCCGACGGGCTCCCAGCCGCTCCAGAACCCGTACACCACGCCGATGAGCGCGAAGAAGGGCGTCAGGAAGATGAACAGCTTGTACTCGACCTTCACTTGCCGGCCTCCTCGTCCGTGTCACCCGTGCGCGGCTCGTCGATGATGATCGTCGACGTCGAGTCGCTGCCTGCCTGCTTGTCGCCGAGGCGGTCGAGCGCGACGCTCTTCTCACCGCGGCGGTCGGCCTCCCCGTAGACCTTCTCCAGGACGTTGGGGTTCGGCTCCGCGTGGTCCATCGCGGCGACCTCGGGGTGGTGCAGGTCGAACGCGGGCGACTCGGAGCGGATGCGCGGCAGCGACGTGAAGTTGTGCCGCGGCGGCGGGCAGGACGTGGCCCACTCGAGCGAGCGGCCGTAGCCCCACGGGTCGTCGACCTGCACCTTGGGCGCGTTGCGCCAGGTCGTGTAGACGTTCCAGAGGAACGGCAGCGTCGACGCGGCGAGGATGAACGCCCCGACCGTCGAGACCTGGTTCTCCCACGTGAAGCCGTCGGACGGCGCGTAGTCCGCGTAGCGGCGCGGCATGCCCTCGACGCCCAGCCAGTGCTGGATGAGGAACGTCATGTGGAAGCCGATGAAGAGCAGCCAGAAGTGGACCTTGCCGAGGCGCTCGTTGAGCATGCGCCCGGTGAACTTGGGCCACCAGAAGTAGAAGCCGGCGAACATCGCGAACACCACGGTGCCGAACACGACGTAGTGGAAGTGCGCCACCACGAAGTACGAGTCGGACAGGTGGAAGTCGAGCGCCGGGCTGGACAGGATGACGCCCGTGAGACCGCCGAAGAGGAAGGTCACGAGGAACCCGATCGACCACAGCATCGGTGTCTCGAACGTCAGCTTCCCGCGCCAGAGGGTCCCGATCCAGTTGAAGAACTTCACGCCGGTCGGCACGGCGATGAGCATCGTCATGAAGGCGAAGAACGGCAGGAGGACCGCGCCGGTCACGTACATGTGGTGGGCCCACACGGTGACGGACAGCGCCGCGATCGCGATCGTCGCGTAGACGAGGCCCTTGTAGCCGAAGATCGGCTTGCGGGCGAACACCGGGAAGATCTCGGACACGATGCCGAAGAACGGCAGCGCGATGATGTAGACCTCAGGGTGCCCGAAGAACCAGAACAGGTGCTGCCACAGGATGGCGCCCCCGTTCTCGGGGTTGAAGATCTGGGCACCGAGGCGTCGGTCGGCGCCGAGCGCGAAGAGCGCGGCGGCCAGGGGCGGGAACGCCATGAGCACGAGGAGGCTCGTGATGAGCGTGTTCCACGTGAAGATCGGCATGCGGAACATCGTCATGCCGGGCGCGCGCATCGTGATGATCGTCGTGATGAAGTTGACCGCACCGAGGATCGTGCCGAAGCCGGCGAGCGCGAGCCCGAACACCCAGAGGTCTCCCCCGAGCCCTGGACTGAACGTCGTGTTCGACAACGGCGCGTACGCGAACCACCCGAACGAGGCGGCGCCCTGCGGCGTGAAGAAGCCGGCCGAGGCGATGAGACCACCGAAGAGGTAGAGCCAGTACGCGAACATGTTCAGTCGCGGGAACGCGACGTCCGGCGCACCGATCTGCAGCGGCATGATCACGTTCGCGAACCCGGCGAAGAGCGGGGTCGCGAACAGCAGCAGCATGATCGTGCCGTGCATCGTGAAGAGCTGGTTGTACTGCTCCTTGCTCTGCACGATCTGGATGCCGGGCTCGAAGAGCTCCGCACGGATCACGAGGGCCATGAGGCCGCCGATGCAGAAGAAGATGAACGACGTGATCAGGTACATGTACCCGATCGTCTTGTGGTCGGTGGACGTGACCCACTTGATCACGGTCCGCCCGAGGGTCTGACGCCGCGGCGCGAGACCGGGGATGACTTCGGCCTGCGCGACCATCAGTTCTCACCCTCCGTGGTAGCGGTGACAGGGTTCGGGTCCTGGAGACGGCTGAAGCCCTCCACCGGGATCTGACCCTCCTGGCCCTTCTCGCGGAGCGCCTCCATCTGCGCGTCGTACTCCGCGCGGTCGACGACCTCGACGTTGAACAGCATGCCGGAGTGGTGCTCGCCGCAGAGCTCGGCGCACTTGCCGGCGTAGACCCCCTCGCGCTCCGGGGTGACCACGAACTCGTTCGTCCGGTGCGGGATCATGTCGAGCTTGTAGAGGAACGCGGGGATCCAGAAGGAGTGGATGACGTCGCGCGACTGAAGCTCGAACCGCACCGACTCACCGACGGGCAGGTAGAGCGTCGGGAGCGCCGCCGCCGTGCCCGGGGCACCGTCGATCGTCGCGTCGTCGGTCATGGTGTCGCCGACGTCCGCCAGGTGCTGGCCCGTCTCGTAGACGTCGTCGTCCACGTAGTTGAAGTCCCAGCTCCACTGCTTGCCGATGACCTGGACCGTGAGGTCGGACTCGACGTCCTTGTCCACGATCGCGCTCATGTCGCGGTCCGTGTAGAAGAAGAGGACGAGGACCATGAGGATCGGCACGGCCGTGTACATGATCTCGAGCGGCAGGTGGTAGCGCGTCTGCACGGGGAGCTGGTGGTCGTCCTTGCGCTTGCGGTACGCGGCGACGCACCACAGCATCAGGCCCCACGTGATCACGCCGACGATGAGGGCCGCGATCCAGGAGCCGGTCCACAGCGACGTGATCCGGGCGGTCTGGTTGGTCACCTCCCCGTCCTCGTAACCGGGCAGGAACCCGCGCTGGACGGTGTCGGTGGCGCAGCCGGACGCCACCGCGGCGACGGCGACGGCGAGGGCCGTCGCCCGCAGGATGGTGCGCCGTGTGCGGCTAGGGGGTTGCGAGTGCAAGGGGGGCCTTTCACGTCACGTCCTGCCCGTGCCCGTCTTTACGAGCCCAGCACAGGACCTTCGTCCTCGACACACGAAGCCTAGCGCGGGATTCCGCCCTTCGTGGCCCGGAACGCGCTGCGGACGGGCGAGATGCGGCACACGTCGTGGCCGGTCAGGGGTGGGTTCGGCACACCCGTCCCGAGTCTGTCAGATCCTTGCCACACCGTCGGCCCACCGGGCAGCACGGTAGCGTGCCGGTGGGACCTTCGGACTCCCGGAGGCACCTCGTCGCGGGGCGCGCGAGCGCAACGATCCGACGCCGTGCGCCGGACCTCGACCGGCGCCCTGCGCCCGCTCGGGCCGTCTCAGCCCGGCCGTCCCCCGCTCCGCGACGGCCCCGCCCGCGCCCTGGAGGCCATGTGACACACACCACCCCCGATCGCCGGGTCCTTCTCGACAACGGGGGGCGCGCCCCCTGGCACCCGCTCGCGCGCGAGGCCTTCGACCGCGCGCTCGACGACGGCTGGGCCGACCCCCGACGCCTCCACGCCGAGGGCAGGCGTGCCGCGGCCCTGCTCGACGGCGCCCGCGAGGCCGTCGCCGCCGCGCTCGACGCGCGCACGGAGGAGGTCGTCTTCACCGCCAACCACACCGCGTCCCTCCACACGGCCGTCGCCGCGCTCGCCGGCGCGCGTCACCGCGCGGGGCGACGGGTCGTCGTCGGCGCCGTCGAGCGTGCCGCCGTCCTGCACGCCGCCGAGCACGGTGGCCTGGAGCGGGAGGTCGTCGGGGTGGACAGGTCCGGCCGCGTCGACGCCGCGGGGATGACCGACGCCGTCGGCCGCCCGGGCGTGGCGCTCGCCGCGCTCCAGGCCGCCAACGGCGAGGTGGGGACGCGGCAGCCGGTCGCGGCCGTGCACGAGGCGGCGCGGGGGGCGGGGGTCCCGCTGCTCGTGGACGCGGGGGCCACGCTCGGGCACGACGTCGTCCCCGAGACCTGGGACGCGCTCGCCGCCGACCCGGCGGACTGGGGCGGCGGGCCCGGCGTCGGTGTCCTCGCGGTGCGTTCCCGCGTCCGACGGCGCAGCCCGTTCCCGGAGGACGCGGACCCGTGGGCCCCCGGCGGGGTGTCCGTCCCGGCGGCGTTCGCCGCCGCAGTGTCGCTGCAGGCGGTGCTGGCCGACCGGGAGGCGCAGGACGCGCGGCGCCGGGCGCTCGTCGACCGCGTGCGGGCGCGGGTCGCGCAGATCCCCGACGTCGAGGTGGTCGGCGACCCGGTCGACCGGCTCCCCCACGTCGCGACCTTCTCCTTCCTCTACGTGGACGGCGAGGCGCTGCTCACCGACCTGGACCGCGAGGGCATCGCCGTCGGCTCCGGGTCGGCGTGCACGTCGAGCTCGCTCGAGCCCTCGCACGTCCTCGCGGCGATGGGCGTGCTCACGCACGGCAACGTGCGCGTCGCCCTGGACCGCTCGACGACGGAGGACGACGTCGAGCGGCTGCTCGCCGCCCTGCCGGACGCCGTCGCCCGCGTGCGCGCGGCGCTGGGGGTGCAGGGCCTGTGACCGGCGCTCCCCCGCCCGCGGCGTCGTCCGGCACGTCCGGCGACGCGGGCGCGTCCGGCGACGTGGTCGACGCGCGCGGGCTGCGCTGCCCGCTGCCCGTGATCCGGCTCGCGGCGGCAGCGCGCGACCTCGCACCGGGCGCCAGGCTCACGGTGTGGTCGACCGACCCGGCCGCCCGCCTCGACGTCCCCGCATGGGCGCGGATGCGCGGGCACGCGGTCGTGGGCGAGGCGCAGCTCCCCGGTCAGGGAGAAGCCGAGGCCTGGGCGATCACCGTCGAGATCGGCGGCTGACCCCGCCGCGAGCGGGGCGCCACGACCCGCGGACGACGCGAGCCCGGCCACCCGCGGACGGGTGACCGGGCTCGTGCGGTCCGGTGGCGTGCGCGCGGCACGCCGGACGACTCAGCTGAAGGAGCCGCCGCAGGCGCAGGCGCTGCCCGCGTTGGGGTTGTCGATCGTGAAGCCCTGCTTCTCGATCGTGTCGGCGAAGTCGATCGTCGCGCCCTCGAGGTAGGGGACGCTCATCTTGTCGACCACGACCTCGACGCCGTCGTAGTCGCGCAGCGCGTCGCCGTCGAGCACGCGCTCGTCGAAGTAGAGCTGGTAGATCAGGCCGGAGCAGCCGCCGGGCTGCACCGCGACGCGCAGGCGCAGGTCGTCGCGACCCTCCTGCTCGAGGAGCGTGCGGACCTTGTCCGCGGCCTCGTCGGTCAGGTTGACGCCGTGCGTGGCAATGTCGGTGGTCTCGCTCATCTCGTCTCCGCGCTGTCGGGGGCAGTGCTGCCCCGGTGGTGGCCGGCTTCTCGGATCTCTCGAGAGAGATCCCGTCAGGTCCTCAACACCACACGTGCCGGTGGTGTTCCCGAGTCTACGACCCCGCGCGGCAGGAAGGTCGAACGGGCCTCGCCGCACGGGGTGCGAGGACGACGACGGAGGAGCCGCACGGGCGGCGACGCCGACCTCGGCCGACGCGCGCCTCAGCCGCGCGACCACGTGCGCGCGACGCGCTCCACGAGGTCGCGCGGGTCGCCGTCGCCCCACGCGTACGCACCGCTGAGCCCCGCGGCCGCCTGCTCGCGGCGGCCCGCGACGACCGCGCGCGCGACGACGACCACCGGGAGCGCGTGCCGCGCCGCCCGGCCGGCCACCTCGCGGACGGTCCCCTCGCCGAGCTCGTGCGCGCCGAGCTCGTCCGCGAGCACCACGACGACGTCCGCGGCCGCGAGCCGCGCGTCGAGCCCGACGTCGTCCGCCACGACCCGCAGCGCGGGCACGAGCCGGCCGCCCAGCGCCGCGACGGCGAAGCCCAAACCTCCCCCGCTGCCCGCCCCCGACAGTCCGGCGAGGCGGCGGCCCGCCGTCGCGCCCGCGAGCAGGTCGCGCCCGACGATCCCGTGCTCCCCCGGCCCGGCCGCGTCCGCGCGGTCGACGGCGGCGGCGACGTCGTGCGCGACCGCGCCGAGCGCGCGCTCGAGGTGCTGGGCCACCAGCGGGTCGACACCGCGCGCGTCGAGGGTCGCGCTCGCGCCGTGCAGACCGAGGAGCGGGACGTCGGACGCGACGGCCGCCACGAGGTGCGTGCCGCCCAGCGCGGCGCGCGCGGCGCGCACGACGTCCGCCAGCCGGGCGGGCGCCACCTCGGACGCCGACGGCTCGCCCGCGAGCGCGAGGAGCGCCCCGAAGCCCGCGTCGTGGCTCGTGCTGCCCCCGGTCGCGAGGACGACCCGGCCGGGATCCGACCTCGCCCGAGCGGCGTCGACCGCGAGCGCGAGCAGGTGCCCGACGGCGGTCGACGAGCGGGCGGGCACCGTCGTCGGCGTCCCGTCGGCATCGACGACGACGGCCTCCCCGGTGGCCGGGACCTGGGACGCGTCGACGACGACGGTCCGGGCCTGCACACCCTCGCGCGGCGAGGACGCGCGCCGTCGGACGGCGACCGGGACCTCCGCGCCGCCCGGGCCCGGCACGACGCCCGCGAGGACCTCGGGCGCGACGGGAGCGAGGGCGTCGAGGAACGCGGGACCCGAGGCCGCGAGGGGCACGGTGTCCACGGCGCCGTGCGCGGACCACCACGAGGCGACGTCGGCGAGGCCCGGTCCGGCGGCAGCCGGCACGACGTCGCGGCCCGGCCACGCGCCGTCGGGCGGGGGCGGGGCGGCGGACCCGGTGAGCAGCACGCGCATGCCCGGATTGTGCCAGCCCGGGCGCGGTCCGGCGGGTCGCGCCGGGGCGCGCGGAGTCAGGGTGGGAGGGCCCTCTCCGTCTCCGCGGCGCTGTGCGACGATGGTCCCGTGAGCACCGGGAGCACCTTGCTGTCGTCCGTGGGCGGTCCGAGCACCGCACGCCCGGGCGGTTTCGTCGAGCCCAACCCGTCCGCCCTGCTCCTGCTGGGGCAGGGCCGCGACCTCGCGTCCGAGCGGGGCGTCGAGTGCGTGGGCGACCTGCCCGCGCCGAGCGACCCCGACCTGGTCGAGCGCGCCCGCGCGGCACGCGCCGCGCTGGGCGAGCGGGCGTTCGTCCTGGGCCACCACTACCAGCGCGACGAGGTCATCGACTTCGCCGACGTCACGGGCGACTCCTTCAAGCTCGCGCGCGAGGCGGCCGCCCGCCCCGAGGCGGAGTTCATCCTCTTCTGCGGCGTGCACTTCATGGCCGAGAGCGCGGACATCCTCACGTCCGACGCGCAGCAGGTCGTGCTGCCGGACCTCGCGGCGGGCTGCTCGATGGCGGACATGGCCGCCATCGACCAGGTCGAGGACGCGTGGGACGTGCTGCAGGAGGTCGGCATCGCCGACTCGACGATCCCCGTGACCTACATGAACTCCTCGGCCGCGATCAAGGCCTTCACGGGGCGCCACGGCGGCACGGTGTGCACGTCGTCGAACGCGGAGGTCGCGCTGCGCTGGGCGTTCGACCAGGTAGGCGGCGTGGACGGCACGGGCAAGGTCCTGTTCCTCCCCGACCAGCACCTGGGCCGCAACACCGCGGTGCTGAAGCTCGCGATGTCGCTCGACGACTGCGTCGTGTTCGACCCGCGCAAGCCGAACGGCGGTCTCACCGACGCCGAGCTGCGCGACGCGCGCATGATCCTGTGGCGCGGGCACTGCTCGGTCCACGGGCGGTTCTCGGCGAAGAACGTCGAGGACGTCCGTGCGGCCGTCCCGGACGTCAACGTGCTGGTGCACCCCGAGTGCAAGCACGAGGTCGTCACGGCGGCGGACTTCGTCGGGTCGACGGAGTACATCATCAAGATGCTCGACGCCGCCGAGCCGGGCTCGGCGTGGGCGATCGGGACCGAGCTCAACCTCGTGCGCCGCGTCGCGCGGGCGCACCCGGACAAGCAGGTGCACTACCTCGACTCGACGGTGTGCTTCTGCTCGACGATGAACCGGATCGACCTGCCGCACCTCGTGTGGGCGATGGAGTCGCTCGTCGCCGGTCGCGTGGTGAACCGGATCGTCGTGGACGCCGACGACGCGCACTGGGCGCGCGTCGCGCTCGACCAGATGCTCGCCCTGCCCGGCCTCTAGGCGCGCGGGCAGGAGCGGTCGAGGCCCTCGGGACGCGAGGGCGCGCGGAGGTGGCCATGGGAACGGGCAACGGGACGAACGTCGGCATCTTCGTCTTCGACGAGGCCGAGGAGCTCGACGTCGCCGGGCCGTTCGAGGTGCTGTCGGCCTGGGCCGAGCACTCGGTGCTCAAGCCCCAGGTGTCGACGTTCTCGTGGGACGGCGGCGGCGTGCGGCTCGCGAAGGGCCTCCGGCTGCTCCCCGACCGCTCGGCGGACGACGTCGGTCCCCTCCACCTGCTCGTGTACCCGGGCGGTCGCGGGACGCGCCCGCTGCTCGCCGACCGTGTGCACCTCGAGTGGCTGCGCGCGATGCGGGCACGCACCCCGGTGATCGCGAGCGTCTGCACGGGCTCGCTCGTCCTCGCCGCGGCGGGGCTGCTCGCGGGCCGGCCCGCCACGACGCACTGGGCGCACTACGACGAGCTCGCGCGGATCGACCCGAGCGTCGTGGTCGACACGGAGGCGCGCTACGTCGACGACGGCGACGTCGTCACGTCCGCCGGCGTGTCCGCGGGGATCGACATGGCGCTGCACCTCGTCGCGCGCCTGGAGAGCGCCGACGTCGCACGCGCCGTACGGCGCGGGATCCAGTACGACCCCGACCCGCCGGTCTGATCGGGCCGAGCGGTCGGCGAGCCTGGGGTCGGCCGACCCGAGCGGTCAGCGGCGCGCGTAGCGGCCGGTGCGGTGCGCCCACACGTCGAAGAGGACGGTGCAGAACGGCGGGACGGTCGCGGCGAGCGCGAGGAAGGTCGTCCAGAGCGACCAGCGGACGCGCACGGCGACGAGCACGGCGAGCGCGACGTACACGAGCACGAGCACGCCGTGGACGGGCCCGAAGATCTCCACGCCGCGCTCGGTCGTCCCGGCGACCCACTTGAGGTACATGCCGACGAGCAGGCCGGCCCAGGAGAACGCCTCGGCGATCGCGACCGCGCGGAACGCGCGGACCTGCCACGGGTGCGGGGCGGGCGACCCGGTGTCGGCGGTGGCGGTGGGGCGAGGGGCGGGGCTCGTCGTCGTCACGGCGCGCATCCTCGCACACCGACCTGGAGGGGCGTCCCCCGCCGTCGGTGCCGGATACCCGATACCGCTGGTGCGGGGTAGTAGCCTGCCCCGGTGACCCGCCAGATCCAGCTCCTCGTCGCCAGCACGTTGCCGCGCAAGGCCGTGCCGGGGCGCGGCGTCCTCGAGCCGTCCGTCACCCGCATGCGCGTGCGCCCGGGCGACCTCGACTTCTACCTGCACGTGAACAACGGCGTGTATCTCCAGATGATGGACGTCGCGCGCAGCAACTTCATCGCCGACCTCGGCGGGTTCCCCCTGCTCAAGGACAAGGGCTGGTACCCCGTTGTCGCGGCGTCGACCATGAAGTACCGCCGCTCCCTGCAGCTCGGGGACCGCTTCGAGATCACGACGCGCGTGCTCGGGTGGGACGAGCGCGTCGTGTACCTCGAGCAGGTGTTCACACGCCGCGGGGACCTCTGCGCGCGCGGGCTCGTCGCCGGGCGCTTCCTCGCGCGCGGGTCCGGCGACCGGATCGCCGCGCCCGACGTCGTCGGGCTCCTGGGCGGCGACGTCACCTCCCCCGAGCTCCCGGACGACGTCGCGCGGTGGGCCCGGGCGGTCGACGTCGCCCACCGTGCCTGACGCCTGACGCCGCACGGCGGCGCTCCCCGGCCGACCGGGGAGCGTCGCCGCGTGCGGTCCGGCGGGCGCGGGTCAGGCGACCGCGCCGCCGAGCCGGGCGAGCAGGAGCGCCTCGGCGAGCACGACCTTCTCCAGCTCGCCGAGGTGGACCGACTCGTTCGCGCCGTGCGCGCGCGAGTCCGGGTCCTCGACGCCCGTGACGAGGATCGCCGCGTCGGGGAAGACCTCGAGCAGGTCGGCGATGAACGGGATCGACCCGCCGATGCCGATGTCGACGGGGTCCGTGCCCCACGACGTCGCGAACGCCCACCGCGCGGCCCGCATCGCCTCGGAGTCCGCCGGGGCGAGGAACGGCTTGCCCTGCTCGCCGTCGCGCACGGTCACGCGCGCGCCGAACGGCGCGTGCGACTCGAGGTGCCTGCGCAGCGCCGCCATCGCGGCCGCCGGGTCCTGGCCGGGCGCGAGCCGCACCGAGAGCTTCGCGGTCGCGCGGGGCGTGAGGGTGTTCGACGCGTGCGCGACGCTCGGCGCGTCGAGCCCGATCACGGCGATCGCCGGCTTGGTCCACAGCCGCCCGGCGATGCTGCCCTCCCCCGCGAGGACGGTGCCGTCGAGGAGCGAGGAGTCGGCGCGGAAGTCGGCCTCCGCGTAGTCCACGGTCGGCTCGTCCGCGGTGGCGAGCCCGGGCACGGCGACGTTGCCCGCGTCGTCGTGCAGGGTCGTGATCAGCCGCGCGAGCAGCGTCACGGCGTCGAGCACGGGGCCGCCGAACATGCCCGAGTGCACCGCGTGGTCGAGCACCGCGACCTCGACCTCGCAGTCCACGAGCCCGCGCAGCGACGTCGTGAGCGCGGGCACGCCGATCTTCCAGTTCGAGGAGTCGGCGACGACGATGACGTCGGCCGCGAGCAGGTCGCGGTGCTGCGTGAGGAACGGCAGGAACGTCGGCGAGCCGATCTCCTCCTCGCCCTCGACGAACACCGTCACCCCGACGGGGAGGTCGCCGATCTCCAGGAGTGCACGCAGCGCACCGAGGTGGGCCACGACGCCCGCCTTGTCGTCGGCCGCGCCGCGGCCGTAGAGGCGGCCGTCGCGCTCGGTCGGCTCGAACGGGTCGGTCTCCCACGTGCTCGCCTCGCCCGGGGGCTGGACGTCGTGGTGCGCGTACAGCAGGACGGTCGGGGCGCCGTCGGGCGCCGGGCGGCGCGCGACGACGGCGGGCGCGCCCTCGGTGCCGTCCTCGGCCCGGGCGCGCAGCACCTGGACCTCGGGCAGGTCGGCGTCGCGCAGGAGCGCGGCCACGGCGTCGGCGCTGGCGGCGACGTGCGCCTGGTCGAACGCGGCGTTCGAGACGCTCGGCACGCGCACGAGCGACTCCAGGTCGGCGCGCAGCGCCGGGAAGAGCCGGGCGACGGTCTCGCGGAGCGTGGTCGCGAGGGCGGTGCCGGGCGCGGGGGCGGTGGGTTCGGGTGAGTTCGTCACGACCAGCACGGTACGACACCGTGCGGCCCCGGACCCGCGTCCGGGCACCCCGTCGGCTCGACTACCCTGGAGGGGTGTTCTCCCGCAACAAGGCCGCCGCGACCCCCGCCGCCCCCGACCCCGTCGAGGAGGCGGCCGAGATCGAGCGCGCCGGCAAGGGCCGCCCGACCCCCAAGCGCAAGGTCTCCGAGGCCGCGAACAAGCGTCCCCTCGTGCCGAACGACCGCCGCGCCGCCGCGAAGTCCGCACGGGAGAAGCAGCGCGAGATGCGCGACCGCCAGTACCAGGCCATGCAGACCGGCGACGAGCGCTACCTGCCGCCGCGTGACAAGGGCCCGGTCAAGCGCTACGTGCGCGAGTACGTCGACGCCCGTTGGAACCTCGGTGAGTTCTTCCTGCCCGTCGCCCTCGTCTTCATCGTGTTCTCGTTCCTCACGGCGCGGAACCAGGAGCTCGCGTTCCTCACGGTCATGACGCTGTACGTCATCGTCCTGCTCACCGTCGTCGACGGCTTCATCATGTGGCGGCGCCTGCGCAAGCGCCTCCTCGCGAAGTTCGGCGACATCCCCAAGGGCACGGTCATGTACGCGGTCATGCGCGCGTTCCAGCTCCGCCGCGCGCGCCTGCCCAAGCCGACGCACAAGAAGCACGGCGTCTACCCCGAGTGACGACGGCGCCCGGCCCCGCGAGCGGCCGGGCCCGCGGCTAGGTTGGGTCCATGCCCACCTACCGCTACCTCGGCAACTCTGGTCTCAAGATCTCCGAGATCACCTACGGCAACTGGCTCACCCACGGCTCCCAGGTCGAGAACGACGTCGCGACGGCGTGCGTGCACGCTGCCCTCGACGCCGGCATCTCGACGTTCGACACCGCGGACGTCTACGCCAACACGAAGGCCGAGCAGGTGCTCGGCGACGCCCTCAAGGGCCAGCGGCGCGAGTCGCTCGAGATCTTCACGAAGGTCTACTGGCCGACCGGCCCCGGCGGCCCCAACGACACCGGCCTGTCGCGCAAGCACGTCATGGAGTCGATCAACGGCTCCCTCAAGCGGCTCGGCACCGACTACGTCGACCTCTACCAGGCGCACCGGTACGACACCGAGACGCCGCTCGAGGAGACGATGCAGGCGTTCGCCGACATCGTGCGCCAGGGCAAGGCCCTGTACATCGGCGTCTCCGAGTGGACGGCGGACCAGATCCGCGCGGGCCACGCGCTCGCGCGGGACCTCGGGTTCCAGCTCATCTCCTCCCAGCCGCAGTACTCGATGCTGTGGCGCGTCATCGAGGACGAGGTCGTGCCGACGTCGCGCGAGCTCGGGCTCTCGCAGATCGTCTGGTCGCCCATGGCGCAGGGCGTGCTGTCCGGCAAGTACCTCCCCGGGCAGCCGCTGCCGGCGGGGTCGCGTGCGACCGACGACAAGGGCGGCGCGCGCATGATCCAGCGCTTCCTCACCGACGACGTGCTCACGCGCGTGCAGAACCTCCGGCCCGTCGCGGACGAGCTGGGCCTGAGCATGGCGCAGCTCGCGATCGCGTGGGTGCTGCAGAACGACAACGTCGCCGCGGCGCTCGTCGGGGCGTCGCGCCCCGAGCAGGTCGCGGAGAACGTCAAGGCGTCAGGCGTGACGATCCCGGCCGAGCTCATGGCCCGGATCGACGAGATCCTCGGGGGCGCCGTCGAGCGCGACCCGGGCAAGACGGCGGAGAACGCCCCGCAGGGCCGCGTCGCCTGACGCCCGGCACCGCACGCGACGACGGCCCCGGCAGCACGCCGGGGCCGTCGTCGTCTCCTCACCGGCCGGACGCGGGCATGCCTCCCTCGTCCGGCCGGGGGCCTGCGATCGCGGGGACGGGCTCCCGCGACAGGTTCTCGACGTCCGACGCGGGCTCGACGTCCGACGCGGGCTCGCCGTCCGCCGCCGCCTCGGAGGCCGCGCTCTCGCGGCCGTGGCTACGCGCGGGCGCGTGCACGGCCGGGGCGGCGACGAGCCCGCGCGGCGCGAACCACCGCGCCGTGAGCTGGACGATCGGCCCGACGGCGAGCGCGTAGGCGACCGTCGCCCAGCCGAGCGTGCCGCCGAGCGCCCAGCCCAGCGTCACGACGACGACCTCGAGGAGGGTCCGCACGAGCCGCACCGACCAGCCGGTGCGCGCCACCAGGCCGGTCATGAGTCCGTCCCGGGGCCCCGGGCCGAGCCGCACGCCCAGGTAGGCCGCCGTCGCGAGGCCGTTGAGCACGATGCCCCCGACGGCCAGGGCCACGCTCGCGGCGACGCCCGGGTCGGGCACGAGGCGCGTGACGAGCGCGATGGCCGGGTCGATCGTCAGCGTGATGACGACGACGTTCGCGACCGTACCGATCCCGGGCCGCTGCCGGAGCGGTATCCAGGCCAGCAGGGCCAGCACGCTCAGCGACCCGACGACGACACCGAACGGCAGCCCCGTGCGGCGGACGACGCCCTGGTGCAGCACGTCCCACGGCATCCCGCCCTGGCCCGCGTGGATCAGCAGCGCCATGGACAGCGCGTAGCCGAGCAGGCCGAGGAGGAGCTGGACGGTGCGGCGGGTGGGGCTCATGGGTGTCATCCTGACCGCCGAGTGGCATCGACATCCATAGCCAATCGCGAGAGAGTGGCCCCATGAGCCTTGCCCCGGCCGGAACGGTCGACGTCCACCGCCACCTGTCCCCCGCTGCTGCCGCGCGGCTGCTCGGCCGGTGGCACGCGGGCGGCCCCGCGTACACCGCCCTCGCCGACGCGCTGCGGGCCGCCGTCCTCGCGGGAACCCTCGCGCCGCACACGCGCCTGCCGTCCGAGCGCGACCTCGCCGTCGCTCTCGGCGTCTCGCGCACCACGACCGCCGCCGCGTACGGGCGCCTGCGCGAGCTCGGGTTCGCGCGCTCGCGCACCGGCTCGGGCACCGTCGTCGTGCTCCCCCGCCCGAGCGCGCGCCGGCCCGCGGACCGCGCGGCCGGCGGCGACGCCCCGCCCGGGCCCGCGCCGCGCACCGCGCCGATCGACCTCGCCGACCTGTCGCAGGCGACCTCCGCCGCGCCGAGCGGCCTGCACGCCGCCTACTCGCGCGCGCTGGAGCGGCTGCCCGAGTACCTGTCCGGCGGCGGCTACGAGCCGTACGGCCTCGGCGTCCTCCGCGAGGCCCTCGCCGACCACCACACACGCCGCGGCACGCCCACCACGCCCGACGAGGTGCTCGTCACCACGGGCGCCCAGCACGCCATCACCACGCTCGCCGACACCCTCCTCGGGGCGGGTGACCGCGCCGTCGTGCAGTCGCCCACGTACTACCACGCGATGGAGTCGCTGCGACGGGCGGGCGCGCGGCTGGTGCCCGTCCCCGTGGGCCGGGGAGGCCACGGGGCGCGGGGCAGCGACGACCACGACGCGCCGGGGTTCGACGTCGACCTGTTCGACTCCACGCTGCGCCAGGTTGCGCCGCGGCTCGTCTACCTCGTGCCCGACTTCCACAACCCGACCGCCTACACCCTCACGCCCGAGGAGCGGGCGGGCGTGCGCGACGCCGCGGCCCGCCACCGCGTGACCGTGGTCGGCGACGAGACGCTCACCGACCTCGACCTCGACGGCGACCCGGACGCCACCGGTCCGGTCGTGGAGCCGCTCGCGGGCGACGGCACCTCGCCGTACGTCGTCACGGTCGGCTCGGCGTCCAAGTCGTTCTGGGGCGGGCTGCGAGTCGGCTGGGTCCGCGCACACCCGGACCTCGTCGCGCGCCTCGCGCGCACGCGGCAGTCGGCGGACATCGCCACCGCGGTGCTGGAGCAGCTCACCGTCGTCGAGCTGCTCGACGACGCCCCCGCGGTCCTCGCCGAGCGCCGTCGGACGCTCCGCGCGCAGCGCGACCTCCTGTGCGGCCTGCTCGCCCGGGCGCTGCCGCAGTGGCGCGTGGACGTGCCCGAGGGCGGTCTCTCGCTGTGGGTCGACCTGGGCGCGCCGGTCGCGCAGGCGCTCGCCGCCGCCGCGGCGGCCGAGGGCGTGCTCGTCAACGCCGGCCCGACCTTCACGCCCGACGGCAGCGCGGCCGACCGGCTGCGCCTGACGTTCTCCCGACCGCCCGAGCAGCTCGAGCACGCCGTGGCACGGCTCGCCGCCGCGTGGGCCCGGGTCGCGGGCTGACGGTCCCCCGGGGCGACGGCGCGCGACGGGCTCGCGCGCCCGTGTCGCCCGGGCAGGACCGGCCGGCCGTGCGTCCAGGTCAGGACGCCGACGACCCGGTCAGGGGACGCGCAGCTCCACCGTCGCCGTCGCCTGGCTGCCGTCGTGCAGAAGCCGGGCGGCGGCAGCGCCCTCTGCGGCGAGGCTCCGCCAGCTCTCGCCGAGCCACTGCTCGGCGTCGTACTGCGTCGTGAAGACGGGGCTCACCGGCGAGGCGAGCGCGCGCCCCTCGGCGTCGTCGAGCTCCCAGACCCACTGCGGCCGGATCATCGTGCCTCCTTCGCGTCGGCGCCCCGCACGTGCGCGCCGGGCTCGGGGTGCCGCGCGAGCGAGCGGTTGATCCGCGCCGCCCACAGCGGGCCCTGGTAGAGGAACCCGGTGTACCCCTGCACGAGGTCCGCGCCCGCGTGCAGGTAGTCGCGCGCGTCGTGCGCGGTGGTGATCCCCCCGACGCCGATGATCGCGCGCTGCGGCCCGAGCCGCTCGCGCAGGCGCGCGACGACGGCCAGGCCACGCGCGCGGACGGGCGGGCCCGAGAGGCCGCCGGGCCCGCGGTCGTGCCCGATCGTCGTGTTCACGGCGACGACGCCGTCGAGGTCGAGCTCGTCCACGAGGTCGGCGACGGCGTCGACGTCCTCGTCCGCGAGGTCCGGGGCGATCTTGACGAGCAGCGGCACCCGGTCGACGCCCGCGTCCGCCGTGGCCGCGTCGGCCGCCTCGCGCACGGCCACGAGGATCGGCCGCAGCGACTCGACCTCCTGGAGGTCGCGCAGGCCCGGGGTGTTCGGGGACGACACGTTCACCACGAGGTAGTCCGCGTACGGCGCGAGCAGGCCCGCGCTCGTCGCGTAGTCCGCGGCCGCCTCCTCGGCGGGCGTGACCTTCGTCTTGCCGATGTTCGCCCCGACGAGCACGGCACGCCCGCCCCGCGTCGAGCGCAGGGCCGCGAGCCGGCGCGCGGCCGCCGCGGCGCCCTCGTTGTTGAACCCCATGCGGTTGCGCACGCCCTGGACGTCGAGCTCGCGCCACAAGCGCGGCCGCTCGTTGCCGGGCTGGGCGTGCGCCGTCACGGTGCCGATCTCGACGAACGCGAAGCCGAGCATCGTCAGCCCGCGCACCGCCCGGGCGTCCTTGTCGAAGCCGCCCGCGAGCCCGAACGGCGCCGGGAAGACCTTGCCGAGCACCTCGACGCTCCCCCGGCCCCCCGCCGCGCGGCCCAGGTAGGGCGCGAGCGCCCCCTGGACGACGTCGCGCAGCACGGGCACGCGCCCGGCGAACCCGATGAGGTCGAACGCCACGTGGTGCGCCCGCTCGGGGTCCATCCGGCGGAACACGGTGTCGAAGAGGAGGCCGTAGAGGAGCGGTCGGCGGCGGGTCATACGGCGTCCTCCGGGGCGTCGGTGACGGGGGTGGTGGGGGCGGCGGGGGGCGGGGTGGTCACGCCGGGCGCGGCGGGCCGGGTGCGCCAGAGCCACCAGAGCCCGACGAACGGCAGCACGAGCGGGACGTAGCCGTAGCCCTGGCCGAAGCCCGACCAGACGGTCGCGCGCGGGAAGGCCTCGGGGTCGGCGAGCGAGAACGCGCCGACGGTCAGGACGCCGACGAGCTCGACGCCCACGGCGAGCCACGCCATGCGGCGCGCGACGCGGCCGCCCCGCGCGAGGGCGATCGTCGCGACGACGTAGACCGCCGCCGCGAGCGCCGACAGCGCGTAGGCGAGCGGCGCCTCGTGCCAGTCGCGCAGGAGCTGGACCCCGGCGCGGGCCGTCGCGGCGAGCGCGAAGATCCCGTAGACGGCGACGAGCACCCGGCCGAAGCCGCCGTTGGTGCGGCGCTGCCCCGAACGGGGGTCCGGGCGACCGCCCGCTGCGGGCGTCGCCGCCGGGTCCGCCCCGTCGGGGGCGGCAGGTGCGCTCATGGCGAGGGCCTCCAGGTCAGGCGTTCCAGATCTGCCACAGCCGCCACTCGAGGAACGCGACCGTGAGCGCGGCGACCGCGAGCACGACGGAGCTCCAGCGCGAGCGCTCCGCGAACGCCCACAGCGCGGCGACGGGCAGGATGACGAGTGCGGTCACGAGGTAGCCCCACAGCAGCACCGGGTCGGTGGGCGCCGTCCCGGTCGCGCCGAGCACCCCGAGCACGACCGCCTGCACGAGGATCAGCCCCTCGATCACCGCGGCGCCCCACAGCTGGCGCAGGATCACCGCGCGGTCGCGCGCGACGAACACGACCGCCCAGGCGGCGAGCGCGACGCACGCCGCGACCACGAGGAGCAGGAGGGGGAGGACCACGCCGCCGAGCGTACCGGGGGCGGTGGGCGCCGCGGGAATCGTCCACAGGCCCGGCGGACCCCGCGGGCGGCCGGGGATAGCATCGCGGGGTGGCTGAACTGACCGTCTCCAGCAAGAATCCCGCCGGTGCCAAGGTCGACGCGCTCGTCGTCGGCACCCACACGACGTCCGACGGCGTCGCGATCGTCGGGGGCGACCTGCCCCGTCCGGTGGTCGCCGCCCTCGAGGACCTCGCACCCGCGCTCGGCATCACGGGCGCCGCCGACGAGGTCCGCAAGGTCCCCGCCGGTCCCGACCTCAAGGCGGGCGTGCTCGTGCTCGTGGGCCTCGGCGCCCGCCGGGCCGACGGCACGTTCGGCGCCGAGGCGCTGCGCCGTGCGGCAGGGGCCGCGCTGCGCGCGCTCGCCGGCACCGCGTCGGTCGCCGTCGCGCTGCCCGTCGAGGACGACGCGCAGCTCGCCGCCGTCGCCGAGGGCGCGCTCCTGGGCACCTACACGTTCGCGCGCTACCGCACGGGCGAGGCCGCGACGTCGGCCGGGAGCCGTCCGCCCGCGACCGTCGAGATCCTCGCGGCGAACGCGCGCAGCGCCGCCGCGAAGGCCGCCGTCGAGCGCGCGACGGTCGTCGCCGCCGCGGTCAACGCGACGCGCGACCTCGTGAACGCGGCGCCGAACGACCTGTACCCGGCCGCGTTCGCCGACGTCGCGAAGCAGGCCGTCAAGGAGTCCGGCGCCAAGGGCCTCAAGGTCACCGTGCTCGACGACAAGGCGCTCGCCGCGGGCGGGTACGGCGGTCTGGTCGGCGTGGGCCAGGGCTCGGCGCGCGGGCCGCGCCTGGTCAAGGTCGCCTACACGCCGTCGCGCCCTGCGGCGAAGGTCGCGCTCGTCGGCAAGGGCATCACGTTCGACTCGGGCGGCATCTCCATCAAGCCCGCGAAGGGCATGGAGGCGATGAAGTCCGACATGGCCGGCGCCGCCGCGGTGCTCCAGACCGTCGTCGCCGCCGCGCGCCTGGGCCTGCCCGTGGCCGTCACGGGCTGGCTGTGCCTGGCGGAGAACATGCCGTCCGGCACCGCGCAGCGCCCGTCCGACGTCATCACGATCCGGGGCGGCAAGACGGTCGAGGTGCTCAACACCGACGCCGAGGGCCGCCTCGTCATGGCCGACGGCCTCGTCGCCGCGGTCGAGGAGAAGCCCGACGTCGTGCTCGACGTCGCGACGCTCACCGGCGCCCAGATGGTCGCGCTCGGCAACCGCGTCTCGGCGGTCATGGGCGCCGACGACGTGCGCGCGGAGGTCGTCGCGGCGGCCGACGCCGCGGGCGAGCAGTTCTGGCCGATGCCGCTGCCCGAGGAGCTGGGCGCGTCGCTGAAGTCGAAGGTCGCGGACCTCGCCAACATCGGCGACCGGTTCGGCGGGATGCTCGTCGCCGGGCTGTTCCTCCAGGAGTTCGTCGGCGAGACGCCGTGGGCCCACCTCGACATCGCCGGCCCCGCGTTCAACGAGGGCTCCGCGCACGGGTACACGCCGGTCGGCGGCACGGGCGTCGCCGTCCGCACCCTGCTGGGCCTGGTCGAAGGCCGCGCCCGCCGCTGACCCGACCCCGCCGAGCAGGTGGTCCTGGTCCGTCCGGTCGCCCCGACGGACCAGGACCGCCTGCTCGCCCGGCGGGCGGCCCGGTCAGGAGCTCTTGCGCTGGCGCGAGTTCCAGTCCCGCATGCGCTGCGGGTAGCCGGTGAAGCGGACGTTGTAGACGGGCACCCCCAGCGAGCCGGCGACGTCGAACGCCGTCTTCTCGTCAGGCACGCGGCGCCGTGTCCACTCCCCCGTCGTCGCGATGAGCAGGAGCGTCGCGCCCGTGTCCGGCGTGGGCGGCTCGACGTACGCCTCGACGCCGACGCGCGTGCGCACGAACTCCTGCAGGTGTGCGAGCGTCGCGCGGCGGGCGTCCGACGGCGCGGCCGCGGCGCCGCCCGGCGACGAGGTGGTCGCGGGACGGCGGGAGAACAGGCTGGACAGCTTGGGCAGCCGGGGCACAGCGGCAGGGTACAGCGTGACCCTGGTCATACGGTGGGCGCGCTGTCTCCAGCGTCACAGCCGTACGGCCCAGGTTTCGATTGGGGAGCCCGTCCCCGAGGTGCCAAGATGGCTCCCGGAGAACGTTCACGCACCGTGGGTCAGCGGTTCCCGTCCGGCCCGCCGTCGTGCCGTGGACGCCCGCTCTCGCTCTCCCCTCGCTGAAGGAGTCGCACGTGGCCGAACCCGGCACACCATTCGACGTCGTCGTCCTGGGCGGAGGCAGCGCCGGCTACGCCACCGCGCTGCGTGCCGCCCAGCTCGGTCTCGACGTCGCGCTCGTCGAGTCGGGCCGGCTCGGCGGTACCTGCCTGCACAACGGGTGCATCCCCACCAAGGCGCTGCTCCACGCGGCCGAGCTCGCCGACGGCGCCCGCGAGGGCGCGAAGTTCGGCGTGCGCAGCACGCTCGAGGGCATCGACATGGCGGGGGTCAACGCGTACAAGGACGGCGTCGTCGCCGGCCTGTACAAGGGTCTCCAGGGACTCGTCTCCTCGCGCGGCATCACGTACGTCGAGGGCCACGGTCGCCTCGTGTCGCAGGACACGGTCGAGGTCGACGGCACCCGCTACACCGGCCGCCACGTCGTGCTCGCCACCGGCTCGTACGCCCGGTCGCTGCCCGGTCTCGAGATCGGGGGCCGGGTCGTCACGTCCGACCAGGCGCTGCGGCTCGACCGCGTGCCGAAGTCGGTCGTCGTGCTCGGCGGCGGCGTCATCGGCGTCGAGTTCGCGAGCGTGTGGAAGTCGTTCGGCGCCGACGTCCAGATCGTCGAGGCGCTGCCCCACCTCGTGCCGAACGAGGACGTGGCCCTGTCGAAGGCGCTCGAGCGCGCGTTCCGCAAGCGGGGCATCGCGTTCTCGCTCGGCGACCGGTTCGCCGGCGTCAAGGAGACCGACTCCGGGGTCACCGTGACCCTCGAGTCCGGGAAGACGTTCGAGGCCGAGCTGCTGCTCGTCGCCGTCGGGCGCGGCCCGCGCACCGCGGACCTCGGGTTCGAGGAGCAGGGCCTCACGCTCGACCGCGGCTTCGTGATCGTCGACGAGCGCCTGCACACGGGCGTCGGCAACATCTGGGCCGCGGGCGACATCGTCCCCGGCCTCCAGCTCGCCCACCGCGGCTTCGCGCAGGGCATCTTCCTCGCGGAGCAGATCGCGGGCCTCGACCCGACGCCGATCGTCGAGTCGTCCATCCCCCGGGTCACGTACTGCGAGCCCGAGGTCGCGTCCGTCGGCGTCACCGAGGCCGACGCCGCCGAGACGTGGGGGGCCGACCAGGTCGAGTCCCTCGAGTACAACCTCGCCGGCAACGGCAAGAGCAAGATCCTCGGGACGAGCGGCTTCGTCAAGCTCGTGCGCCGCAAGGACGGTCCCGTCGTCGGCGTGCACATGATCGGCGCCCGCGTCGGCGAGCTCGTCGGCGAGGGCCAGCTGATCGTGGGCTGGGAGGCGTACCCCGAGGACGTCGCCGCCCTGGTCCACGCCCACCCCACCCAGAACGAGGCACTCGGAGAGGCGCACCTGGCCCTGGCCGGCAAGCCTCTGCACGCCCACAACTGACCCCAACGATCGAAGGAGACCAGGCAGGTCATGTCTGAGAACGTGCAGATGCCGGCCCTCGGCGAGTCCGTCACCGAAGGCACCGTCACCCGTTGGCTCAAGTCGGTCGGCGACACCGTCGCCGTCGACGAGCCGCTGCTCGAGGTCTCGACCGACAAGGTCGACACCGAGATCCCGTCACCCGTCGCGGGCACGCTCGAGCAGATCCTCGTCCAGGAGGACGAGACCGTCGAGGTCGGCGCGAACCTCGCCGTGATCGGCGACGGCTCGGGCGGTGGCGGCTCCGCGCCGGCCCCCGCCGAGGCCGAGACCGAGGCTCCGGCCCCGCAGGCCGCGCCGGAGCCGGAGCAGCCGGCCGCCCAGGAGGCGCCCGCCGCCCCCGCGCCCGCCGAGCAGCCCGCGCCGTCCGGCGACTCCGCCGGTGGCGGCGAGGAGATCAAGCTCCCGGCGCTCGGCGAGTCCGTCACCGAGGGCACCGTCACGCGGTGGCTCAAGTCGGTCGGCGACACCGTCGAGGTCGACGAGCCGCTGCTCGAGGTCTCGACCGACAAGGTCGACACCGAGGTCCCGTCGCCCGTCGCAGGCACCGTCCAGCAGATCCTCGTCCAGGAGGACGAGACGGTCGAGGTCGGCGCCGTGCTCGCGATCGTCGGCTCCGGTGCCGCCCCGGCCGCGGCCCCCGCCGCTCCGGCCGAGCAGCCCGCGCAGGAGGCCCCGAAGCAGGAGGCGCCGAAGCAGGAGGAGGCGCCGACCGAGGCGCGCACCCCGGCGAGCGAGGCGGACGTCCCCGCGCAGGCCGCGCAGGAGGAGACGCCCGCCCCCGCGACGAGCGCCCCCGCTCCCGCCGCGGAGAAGCCGGCCGCGCCGTCGGCTCCTGGCGCGACCCCGGCCCCGGCCGCCAAGGCCGGCGGCACGTACCTCACGCCGCTCGTGCGCAAGCTCGCCGCGGACAAGGGCGTCGACCTCTCGTCCCTCACGGGCACGGGCGTCGGCGGCCGCATCCGCAAGGAGGACGTGCTCGAGGCAGCCCGCAAGGCCGAGGAGGCCAAGGCGGCGCCCGCCGCTGCCGCACCGGCAGCCCCCGCGGCCGGTGGCGCCCCGAAGAAGGCGTCGGTCCCGGCGGTCTCCCCCCTGCGCGGCACGACCGAGAAGACGAGCCGCCTGCGCAAGCTGGTCGCGAGCCGCATGGTCGAGGCGCTGAGCACGCAGGCCCAGCTCACGACGGCGGTCGAGGTCGACGTCACGCGCGTCGCCGCCCTGCGCAACCGCGCCAAGGCGGACTTCAAGGCACGCGAGGGCGCGAACCTCACGTTCCTGCCGTTCTTCACGCTCGCCGCGGTCGAGGCGCTCAAGGCCTACCCGAAGATCAACGCGACCTTCGCCGAGGACGAGATCACCTACCACGGCCAGGAGAACGTGGGCATCGCGGTCGACACCGAGCGCGGCCTCGTCGTCCCCGTCATCAAGGACGCGGGCGACCTCAACCTCGCCGGCATCGCGCGCAAGATCGCCGACCTCGGCGCGCGCACGCGTGCCAACAAGGTCGGTCCGGACGAGCTCGCGGGCGCGACGTTCACGATCACGAACACCGGCTCGGGCGGCGCCGTCTTCGACACGCCGATCGTCCCGGTCGGCCAGGTCGCGATCCTCGGCACGGGCACGATCACGAAGCGCCCCGTCGTGGTGACGGACGTGGACGGGAACGACACGATCGGCATCCGCTCGACGTGCTTCATCTTCCTGTCCTACGACCACCGCCTGGTCGACGGTGCGGACGCCGCGCGCTTCCTCACCACCATCAAGAACCGCATCGAGGAGGGCGCGTTCGAGGCCGAGGTCGGCCTCTGACGGACCCGCTCCGCGGCACCCGCCGCGGACCGCGCCGGCCTGCTCCGGCGCGACGCTGACGAGGGCCCCGACCGCACGCCGGTCGGGGCCCTCGCTCGTCCCTCCCTCCCGGCCGCGGATGCGTCCCGCGGACCGTGCCGAGTCCGCCGCAGACCCGTAGCGTGTCCCCATGGACATCGTCGTGGCGGGCTCGCACGGGCTCATCGGCACCGAGCTGCTCGAACGTCTGCGCGCGGACGGTCATCACGTGCGCCGCCTCGTGCGCCGCGCACCGCAGACCTCGGACGAGCACGAGTGGGACCCCGACTCCGGCCGGCTGGACCCGGGCGTGCTCGCGGGGGCGGACGCCGTCGTCAACCTCGCCGGAGCGGGCATCGGCGACCACCGCTGGACGACGGCGTACAAGCGGACGCTCGTCACGTCCCGCACGCGCACCACCGGGTTGCTCGCCCGCACGATCGCCGGCCTCGACTCGCCGCCGCCGGTCTGGCTCCAGGGCTCCGCCATCGGGTACTACGGCGACCGGGGCTCCCAGGTGCTCACGGAGACGTCCGCGTCGGGAGACGGCTTCCTCGCGCGGCTGGTCCGCGAGTGGGAGGCCGCGACCGCTCCCGCGGAGCAGGCGGGGGTCCGTGTGGTGCACGCCCGCACCGGCATCGTCCTCTCCCCCGACGGCGGCGCGCTCGGCCGGCTGCTGCCCCTCCTGCGGCTCGGGGTGGGCGGGCGCCTCGGCCCCGGGACGCAGTACTGGAGCTGGATCACGCTGCGCGACGAGGTCGCCGCGCTGCAGCACCTCCTCACCGCGCCCGTGCACGGCCCCGTCAACCTGTCCGCCCCGCACCCGGCGACCAACGCCGAGATCACCCGGGCGCTCGCGCGGGCGCTGCACCGTCCTGCCGTGCTCGCGGTGCCGTCGTTCGCTCTGCACGTGGCGCTCGGCGAGCTCGCGTCCGACATCCTCGGCTCCCAGCGCGCCCTGCCCACCGTCCTCGAGGCGAGCGGTTTCACGTGGTCCGACCCCGTCCTGGAGGACGCCGCGCGCGAGGTCGTCGAGAGCCGTTGACCGGTTCTCCTCCTCGGCGGGACCTCCCCGCGCACGGGCGACGGCGCGCTCGACGACGGCTCGTCCTGTGGCGCGGGCGAGGTCACCGCGCGTCGGCGACGCGCCACCCCGCGTCAGTCCACCGCAGCACCAGGACGACCGTGGTCCGCGGCGTGGCGGGCACCGCCACCACGCCCGCGGCCGTGCGCTGGTGGTGGGCCGTCACCGCGTAGTCCACGGCCACCGTCGCGACCTCGGCCCCGTGCCCCTCGTCGACACCCGGTGACCGGGGCTCGGCGTGCCGGGTGTCGAGGACCTCGGCCCGTGCCCCGACCACGTCGACGCCGTCGAGCGCGGCGAGCAGCTCGGCGTCGCGCGCTTCGGCGGCCGAACCGGCGACCACCACCGCGGACAGGTCCCCGGCACCGTCCGCGAGCAGCTCGAGCCGCCGCGAGGTGAGGCTGCGCGCCGCACCGAGCGGGTCGGCACGGTCGAGCGTGGGGTCGGTCGGCGGATCCGCGGCCGACGCCGTGCGGGTGGTCGCGGGACCGTCGTCGCGCACGGGCGAGGGCCACGGCGTGCCGACCGTGAGCGCGACGACCACCGCCACGACGAGCCCCGCGCAGACGACCGGGGCCGTCGTCGTGCGGCCGGGCCACCGGAGGCGCCGCCGGTCCGGCCGGCGGGCGTGCGCACCGGCCCTTGCCCCGCGCCCGAGGCCGGACAGCGGCGCCCCGCGCCGCGGGCGGTCCGGGATCCCGCGCACCCCACGGCGGCCGGGCGCCGCGGCCACGTCCTCGCGGGCCGCTCGCCGCCCCGGCACCGCTGGGCGGGGAGCTCGCCGACCCGCCAGGGCGCCGGCGACGAGGCGCGCGGGGTCCGGCATGACGATCGGCTGCGGCTCGACGGCGTCGTAGCAGCGCGCGGCGAACGTCCCGACGGCGGGACGGGCGGCCGGCTCGTCACGGAGCGCGACGGCGAGCTCCGCGTGCAGCGCGGCGAGAACCCGCGCCTCGTCGGGGTCGGGCGGCGCCGCGTGCGCGGGGTGGCTCGACGCGGGCGGAGGGACGAGACCGAGGACCGTGCGGGCGAGGTCGCGGACGTCGTCGGCGCTCGACGCCGTCGTGGGCGCCAGCGGCGGGCGCAGCACCGTCCGGCCGTCCGGGGCGACGATGACCGACGCGGCGTCCAGGGCGCCGTGGCTGCGACCCTCACGGTGGAGCGCCGTCAGCGCCTGGGCGACCGGGACGAGGACCGTCACCGCCTCCCCGGCGCGGAGCGGCTCGCGCGCGGCGGCGAGCTCGTCGAGGCGCAGCCCGCCGACGTGGTCGACGAGGACGGCGAGCGACGACCCGTCCGCCGCCATGACGCCGCGCACCGCCGCGAGATGCTCGTGCTCCCCGCCGAGCCCGCGCAGGTGCTCGACGAGCGCGGCCTGTGCGCTCGGGTCCGCGGGCGCCGCGAGCAGCGCGACCTCGCACACCGTGCCGGCGGCGTCGCGCGCGACCACCCCGCCGACCGCACCCGGCTCCCGCCGCAGCGACCACCCCGCCGCCGCGAGCGCCGGCGCGAGGTCGGCGACGGACGGCCCGGGCGGGCGCGGGCGGCGGGGCGACGACGGCATGCCCCCATCCCACCGCACGACACGCCCGCGCGAGCCGTCGTCCACAGGACCAGTCTGCCCTGGGCCAGGTCGGGTGCAGCGCGCCCCGTCACACGTCGAGCAGGCGACCCTCCCGCGCGCTGCGGCGCGCGGCGTCGAGAACCTCGGCCGTGCGGACGGCGTCGCGCGGGTCGACCGGCACGGGGCCGTCGTCGAGCAACCACGCGGCGACTGCGCGGTAGAAGTCCGCGTGCCCGCCGGGGGCCTGCGGCACGGGCTCGCGCTCGCGACCGCGCGTGACCCAGCCGAGGGTGCCCGCGGGCGCGGCGTCGTCGAACACCTCGAAGGGCGACGCGTCGTTCTCGAACGTCGTGACGACGTACGCCCCGCCCGTGCCGAGGACGCGCGTGCGCGGGCCGGGCGCGCCGACGACGGACCCCGCCCAGAGGCGGCTCACGACGGCGTTCCCGTCGGCGTCCGGGGCGTGGTGGAGCACGAGGAACACGTCGTCCTCGGTGGGGGTCGTGTGCGAGCGGAGCTCGGCCCACACGCCGGTGACGGGACCGAAGAGCTGCGTGGCGGAGTCGACGAGGTGCGGCCCGAGGTCGAGGAGCAGGCCGCCCCCGACGAGGTCGTTCTCCTTCCAGCGCTGCTGCGGCACGGGACGCCAGCGCTCCCAGCGGCGCTCGAACGTGTGGACCTGGGCGAGGTCGCCGCGGTCGAGCACGGACCGCAGCGTGAGCTGCTCCGGGTCCCACCGGCGGTTCTGGAAGACGGTGAGCGGCGTCCCCGCCTCCTCGGCGGCGTCGACGACGGCGCGCGAGGCCGTGGCGCCCAGGGCGAGCGGCTTGTCCACCACGACGGGGACGCCTGCGCGCACGAGCGCCGTCGCGTGGTCCGCGTGGAGCGCGGACGGGCTGGCCACGACCACGACGTCGTAGGCCGCGCGGTCGGCGAGGAGCGCCTCGACGTCGTCGTGCAGGTGCACGCCGGGCCAGTCCTCGGCGGCGGCGGCGCGTCGCTCCGGCGAGCGCACGACGACGGCCGTGACGGTGTGCCCGGCCTCGCGCACGAGACGTGCGTGGATGCCGCGGCCGGCCCCTCCGTACCCGACGATCCCGACCCTGAGCGTGCGTGCGGCGGTGTCCATGCCGACCAATCTAGCCGCGTCGCGGCCGGGCGCCGGGGGCGCACGGGGCACGTCGGGCGCGGGCCGGAGCACTCCGGGCGACCTGGCAGAATGTGCGCGTTGGTCCGATATGGAGCGCTGCGTACCGTCTCGCGGGGGTCGGGCCGAGAATCGGTTTCGGGAAGGTCGACCCTTGAGCACCACGAGCCGCCAGGTCCCTCGTCGGAGCGTCCTGCGCTACGTCCTCATCGCCCTGGCGATCGCGATCGTCGTCGCGAACGTCATCAACCAGCGGTCCGTCGCGGCGGACACCGACCCGGAGCCGGTCGCCGGGAGCGCGCTCGAGGCCCTCGCCGGCCTCGAGGTCAAGGGCCCCGGCCCGGACACCGGCTACGAGCGCGCGCTGTTCGGTCCGGCGTGGGCCGACGTCGACGGCAACGGGTGCGACACCCGCAACGACATCCTCGCGCGCGACCTCACGGACCTGACCTTCTCGACCCGCGGCGACGTCTGCGAGGTCCGGACCGGGACCTTCCACGACCCGTACACGGGCGAGACGATCGACTTCCGCCGCGGCAACACCACGAGCGCGGCGGTCCAGATCGACCACGTCGTGCCGCTGCTCGACGCGTGGCGCAAGGGCGCTCGCGCCTGGGACGACGAGACGCGGCGGCAGTTCGCGAACGACCCCCTCAACCTGCTCGCGTCCGACGGCCCGGCGAACCAGTCGAAGGGCGCGCGCGACGCGTCGGCGTGGCTGCCCCCGAACCACGCGTTCCGGTGCCCGTACGTCGCCCGGCAGATCGCCGTGAAGGCGGCCTACGAGCTCTCGGTCACGCCGTCGGAGTCCGAGGCGATGGCGCGCGTGCTGGCGGACTGCCCGGCCGAGCCGCTGCCGGCGGGCTGAGCCGGTTCCGCCGGTCCGCGGTCCAGGCGCCCGAGGGCGCTCGGCCACCAGGCGCGACGCCCGACGTCGTGCACGAGGGCAGGCACGAGGAGCGACCGCACCACGAGGGTGTCGACGAGGACGCCGAACGCGACGATGAACGCGAGCTGGGCGAGGAAGAGCAGCGGGATGATCCCGAGCGCGGCGAACGTGGCCGCGAGCACGACGCCCGCGGACGTGATGACCGACCCCGTGACCGCGAGGCCGCGCAGCACGCCGCGCCGCGTCCCGACGCGCAGGCTCTCCTCGCGCACCCGCGTCATGAGGAAGATCGAGTAGTCCACGCCCAGCGCGACGAGGAAGCAGAACGCGTAGAGCGGGACGGCCGGGTCCGCGCCGGGGAAGTCGAGCACGTGGTTGAAGACGATCGCGGCGACGCCGAGCGCTGCCCCGAACGACAGCACGTTCGCCAGCATGAGCAGCACGGGGGCGAGGACGGACCGCAGCAGGAGGATGAGGATCAGCAGGATCACGACCAGCACGACGGGCACGATGACCCGCAGGTCGCGCTGCCCCGCGAGCTGGGTGTCCAGGCGCTCGGCCGCGGCACCGCCGACGACGGCCTCGGGCGAGACCTCGTGCACGGCGTCGCGCAGCGCCGAGACCGTCTCCACGGCCTCCTGGCTGTCGGACGGCGCCTCGGTCGTGACGTCGACGCGCACCTGCCCGTCGACGACGAGCGGGTCGCCCTGCGCGGGCGCCCCGGGGGCGACGGCGGGCTGGTCGGTGACGGGCGTCGCGGCGGCGACGCCGTCGGTGCCCTCGGCCGCGGTGACGACGGCGTCGAGGTCCGCCTCGGGCGCGATGACGGTCGCCGGCTGCGCGGACACGCCCTCGAAGTGCGCGGTGAGCGCCTCCTCGCCCGCGACGGAGTCGACGTCCGCGAGGAAGACCTCCGAGTCGCCGGTCCCCTCGGCGTCGAGCGTCGGCACGAACGCCGCGCACGCGGCCAGCACGAGCGCCGTGACGATCCACACGCGCCGGTCGTGGCGCCCGACGAAGCTCGCGACGCGCGACCACACGCCGTGCCCGTCGATGCTCACGCTGTTCTCGTTCTCGGGCGACGCCTGGGCGACGGCGGCCTCGTGGGCCGCGTGGTCGGCGTCGTACCGCGGCATGCGCGGCCAGAACAGGGCGCGCGACCGCTGCCCCGCGACGAGCAGGAGTGCCGGCAGGAGCGTGAGCGCGGCGACGAACGCCGCGGCGATGCCGATCGCCGCGACGGGGCCGAGGCTGCGGTTGGACGACAGGTCGGACAGGAGCAGGCAGAGCAGACCCGCGATGACGGTGCCGGCGCTCGCCGCGATCGGCTCGACCGAGGCCCGCACGGCACGACGCAGCGCCGTCGCCGTCGACCGGACGAGGCGCAGCTCTTCGCGGTAGCGGGCCACCACGAGCAACGAGTAGTCGACCGCGGCCCCGACGACGAGGATCGAGAGGATGCCCTGGGACTGCCCGTTGAGCGTCAGGACGTCCGCCGCCGCGAGCTCGTAGACGACGAGACCGGCGAGCGTCAGCGCGAGCACGGCCGTGAGGATGACGATGAACGGCAGGATCGGCGAGCGGTAGACGACCGCGAGGATGACGAGCACCGCACCGAGCGCGACGAGCAGCAGCACGGTGTCGATCCCGCCGAAGGCCGTGACGAGGTCGGCGACGAACCCGGCGGGGCCGGTGACCCACACGTCGAGCGACGTGCCGGCGAGGCCGCCGTCGGCCGCGTCCGCGGCGGCGAGGTCGCGCAGCGCGCCGACGGCGAGCTCGCTCACGCTGCTCTCGTCCGCCCCGATGCGGTCGGACGCGACGGACGCGTCGAGCGAGACGACGACGAGCGCGGCCTCCCCGTCCTCGGACGGCACGAGGACCGGGTCGGCGATCGAGACGTCCCCCACGGTCGCGGGCTCGTCGCCCGAGGTCCCATCGAGCGGTGCGGTGGGGACGGCCTGCGCGTAGGCGTCGAGCGCCGCGAGGTCGTCGGGCGTGAGCGCGCTCCCATCGCCAGTCGTCGCGACGACGAGCGCGGGCAGCGTCTCGGAGTCGGTGAACTCCTGCGCGACCTCGGCGGCGCGCGTCGACTCGGCGCTCGCCGGCAGGAACGCCGCGGCGTCGTTGGTCTGCACGCTGCTCAGACGACCCTGCGCCTGACCACCCAGTGCGCCGATGGCCATCCAGAGACCGATGACTGCGACAATGATCAGTCCGCGGAGGAACCCGCCCGTCCGATTGCTCAGCATGCTGAGGAATGGTGCCATGGTGGAGGGAGGAATGCACGTTGGAGCTTGCACCGAGGGACCGCACCGGGCCGCACGTCGACCCGGACGTCGGCGACCCCACCCCCGGCGACCCCCAGGAGTGGGCCACCGGCCGGCTGCTCTTCGCCGTCGCGCGCCGGATCGAACGGGAGTGGAACGCCCACCTCGGGCAGTGGGACCTCAACCACGCCGGCTTCCCCGTGCTCATGCACCTGCTGTCCGGGCCTCGGTCCCAGCGCGTCCTCGCGGACGAGTCGGGCGTCACCGAGCAGACCATGAGCCGGATCGTGGCGCGGCTCGAGCGGGCCGGCTACGTGACGCGCACCGACGACCCGGCCGACCGCCGCCGTCGGGCCGTGGCCATCACCGACGCCGGCCGCGTGGCCGGGCTCGCCGCGGCGCGCCGCCGCCCCGCGGAGGACCTCGCGACCCGCGGCCTCGACGACGACCAGATCGCCGCCCTGCGCGCGGCGCTCCTCACGCTCCTCGAGACCCTCCCCCGCACACCGGGCGACGAGCGTTAGCCTGGCCCGATGGACCTGCTCGCGCTGCCGGGGATCACGGACTACCACGAGGCCTGGGACCTGCAGCGCGCGGTGCACGACGACGTCGTCGCGGGCACGCGGCCGGACACCCTCGTCCTCGTCGAGCACCCCGACGTCTACACGGCCGGGCGCCGCACGAACCGCTCCGACCGGCCCGACGACGGCACGCCCGTCGTGGACGTCGACCGCGGCGGGAAGATCACCTGGCACGGTCCCGGCCAGCAAGTCGTCTACCCGATCGTCCGGCTCGCCGAGCCCGTGGACGTCGTCGCGTACGTCCGGGCGCTCGAGGAGGCCGTCATGGCGGTCTGCACCCGCCTCGGGCTCGCGACGATGCGCGTCGAGGGCCGCAGCGGGGTCTGGGTCGCGGCCGACGCGTCCCGCCGCGAGCGCAAGGTCTGCGCGATCGGCGTGCGGGTCGCGCGCGGCGTGACGATGCACGGGCTCGCGCTGAACTGCGTGCCCGACCTGTCGAGGTTCGAGCGGATCGTCCCGTGCGGCATCGAGGACGCCGACGTGACGTCGCTCACGGCGGAGCTCGGCCGCGAGGTCACGCTCGCCGAGGTCGCACCGCTCCTCGTCGACGCGCTCGGGACGGCACTCGGGCCGCTGCTCGCGGCCGACGCTCCGGACGCCCCACCGGCCGCGCTCGCGGGATAGGCTGGAGGCTCCAGGGAATCCTCGCGCGCCGGAGTACGGGTGGGTCGGCGCGCGGTAGGACGTACCCCGAGGACCTGGACCGCATGACCACCACCCCCGCGCGCGCGACGTCGCGCCCCCGTACCCCCGCACCTCCCCCGCCCGGCGGCGCTCCCGTCCGCACGAGCTACGCCCGGCTCCCCCAGCTCGCGGGCCGCGCGTTCCTCCCCGTCGCGTTCCTCGCGCGCCTGCCGTTCTCCATGCTGACCATCGGGACGTTGCTGCTCGTGTCGTCGACGACGTCGTCGGTCGCGCTCGGCGGCCTCGCCTCCGCCGCGACGGCGCTCGGGACGGCACTCGGCGGCCCGACCCAGGGCGCGCTCGCCGACCGCGTCGGCCAACGCCGGGTCCTGCTCGTGTGCGTGCCGGTCGCGACCGTCGCCGTGCTGGCGCTCGTCCTCTCGGCGTCCGCGCCCGGCGCCACGGCCGCGGTGCTGCTCGCCGCGGCGGCGACCGGCGCGAGCGCTCCCCAGGTCGGTCCGCTGGCCCGCGTGCGCTGGCTGCGTCTCGCGGCCGACGAGCCCCGCACCGTCGAGGCGGCGATGAGCTACGAGAGCACGGCCGACGAGGTGAGCTTCGTCCTGGGGCCAGCCCTCGTGGGCGTCCTCGCGTCCGCGGGCTCGCCCCAGGTGGCGGTGCTCGCCGCGGCCGGCGGCATCGCCGTGTTCGGCGCCGCGTTCGCGCTCCACCCCACGGCGCGCGCGACCGCGCCGCACGGCCACGGCCCGCACGCCGCGACGGCCGATGCGGCGGACGGCGGGACGGCCGCGCTCGTGCGTCGCGAGGCGGTCGTCCTCGTCGGGATGCTTGCCATGGGGCTCCTGTTCGGCGGGACCCAGGCCGCGCTCACCGCGCTCACCCGCGACGCGGGCGTGCCCGGCAGCGCGGGGCTCGTGTACGCCGTCATGGGCGTCGGCTCCGCGATCACCGCGCTCTCCGTGGTCGCCCTCCCCCGCCGCTGGGGGCTGCGCAGCCGCTGGATCACGTTCGCGGCCGGGCTTCTGGTCGGCACCGCCGGTCTGGTGCTGGCGGCCGCGGGCGGCTCGCTGACCGCCGTCGTCGTCGCCGTGGCGGCGACCGGCCTGTTCGTCGGGCCCGTCATGGTCACCGTGTTCACCGTCGCGGGCGAGCGCGCGCCGGCCGGGCGGACGGCGTCGGCCATGACGCTCGTGGCCAGCGCGAACGTCGTCGGCGTCGCGATCGGTGCGTCCGGGGGCGGCGCGCTCGCCGACACCGTCTCGACGACGAGCGCGTTCGCGCTGCCGGTCGTCGCGGCGGTCCTGCTCGTGGTGACCGGGGTGTCGTTGACGTCACGTCCACAGGGTGAGCGACGCGCGGGAGACGACGAGCGCGAGCGCGTAGTCTGACCGGAGTCCGGCGTCGTACCAGGGCGCGCACCCGAACGGTGTGCCGCCCGCCCGTTTGCTCGGCGCGACGTCGGCGCTCACTCGCCACGACGACCGGGAGACACCCGTGACGATCGCACCTGAAGGACGGCGCATGCTGCGGGTCGAGGCCCGCAACGCCGCGACGCCGATCGAGAAGAAACCCGAGTGGATCAAGACCCGCGCGACCATGGGCCCGGAGTACTCCGAGCTCAAGGGGCTCGTGAAGCGCGAGGGTCTGCACACGGTCTGCGAGGAGGCGGGCTGTCCCAACATCTTCGAGTGCTGGGAGGACCGCGAGGCGACCTTCCTCATCGGCGGTGACCAGTGCACGCGCCGGTGCGACTTCTGCCAGATCGACACGGGCAAGCCGGCCGACTTCGACGCGGACGAGCCGCGCCGCGTCGCGGAGTCCGTCCAGGCGATGGGCCTGCGCTACTCGACCATCACGGGCGTCGCGCGCGACGACCTGCCCGACGGCGGTGCCTGGCTCTACGCGGAGACCGTCCGCCAGATCCACGCGCTCAACCCCGGCACCGGCGTCGAGCTGCTCATCCCGGACTTCAACGCGATCCCCGAGCTGCTCGACGAGGTGAACGACTCGCGGCCGGAGGTGCTCGCGCACAATCTCGAGACGGTCCCGCGCATCTTCAAGCAGATCCGGCCCGGCTTCCGGTACGAGCGCTCGCTCTCCGTGCTCACGCGGGCGCGCGAGGCGGGGCTCGTCACCAAATCGAACATCATCCTCGGCATGGGCGAGACGATCGACGAGGCGAAGGAGGCGCTGCAGGACCTGCACGACGCCGGCTGCGACCTCGTGACGATCACGCAGTACCTGCGCCCGTCGCTGCGGCACCACCCCGTGGACCGCTGGGTCAAGCCGGAGGAGTTCGTCGAGCTGTCGGACGCCGCGGAGGAGATCGGCTTCCTCGGCGTCATGTCCGGCCCGCTCGTGCGGTCGTCGTACCGCGCCGGGCGGCTGTGGGGCCAGGCCATGACGCGCCGCGGCATGGAGATCCCCGCCGCGCTCGCGCACCTCGCCGAGCCGACGACGTCCCGCCAGGAGGCCGCGAGCCTGCTGGCCCGCTCGCCCCACTAGACTGACCGGCATGGCCCGCAAGAACTCGGACAGCACCGGCGCGCCCGCCGCCGGCGAGCAGGTCGCGAAGCAGAAGAAGCCCAAGAAGCAGCGCTGGTACCACCAGGTGTGGGCCGCCTACCAGATGACCCGCAAGCAGGACCCGGCGGTCACGTGGGTCATGCTCGGCGTGTTCGTCGGCATCCTCGCCGTCGCGCTGGGCATCGGCCTGTGGTGGGGCCAGTGGGTCTACACGCTCATCGTCGGCATCCCGTTCGCGGCGCTGGGCGCGATGTTCGTCCTCACGCGCCGCGCCGAGCGCGCCGCCTACCAGCAGATCGAGGGTCAGCCCGGCGCCGCGCGCGCCGCGCTCGGCACGATCCGCCGCGGGTGGACGTTCGACGAGGAGCCCGTCGCGATCGACCCCCGCACCCAGGACCTCGTGTTCCGCGGCGTCGGGCGCGCGGGTGTGGTGCTCGTGAGCGAGGGCCCGCCGCACCGCGCCAAGCGGCTGCTCGACGCCGAGCGCAAGCGCGTCGCGCGGGTGCTGCCGAACGTGCCGGTCACCACGATCCAGGTCGGCGACGGCGAGGACCAGGTGGCGCTGCCCAAGCTCCCCCGCGCCGTCCAGAAGCTCAAGCCGACCCTCACGAAGCCCGAGACGGCGGAGGTCTCCAAGCGCCTGCGCGCGCTCGGCGTCTCGCGCCTGCCGATCCCCAAGGGGATCGACCCGACCCGGGCCCGCCCGGACCGCAAGGGCCTCAAGGGGCGCTGACGCACCCCCTGCACCACGACCGACGCCCGGTCGGCGAGGATCTTCCCTCTGCCGGCCGGGCGTCGTCGTGCGTGGGGTAGGGATCCGGCCGCCCCGGCCGCCCGGGGTCAGGAGCGGACGAGGACCGTGCCCGCGGCCCGGTCGTGCAGTCCGCGACCGTCGGCGTCCCACACGACCGCCGGGATGACGAGGCAGAGCAGGACCGTGCGCAGCACGCCGCGACCGAGACCCACCATGCGGGCCGGCCCGGCGAGTCGCCGGACCCGGATCCCCATGACGCGGTGGCCGACGGTGAACCCGAGCGTGCTCACGAGCAGCACGTTCTCGATCGCGAAGACCAGCGGCTGCGACCAGACGGGCAGCGCCGAGATGCCCTCGAAGAACCCCGGCGCGGCGGGCCGGAAGAAGAGGAACGCGACCAGGGTCGCGAGGACCCAGTCGATGACCAGCGCGACGACGCGCCGACCGAGCGTCGCGAGGGAGCCGGGGCCGTCCGGCGGGAGTCCGAGCCGCGCACCGCGACCGCTGTTCTGGCCGCCCGGGGCGCCCTCGAGCCACGAACCCATGTCCTCGCGTGAAACCACGGGACCAGCGTACGTGCCACGCGGTGGACGGGACCGCCCGCCGGCGGCCGGACGGCGGTATCGTGCCGAACGGCACACCGACCCCACGTCGGCTGCCGAGCGCCCTCGTGTCGCACGATCGTCACACGGGGACGCGGGACGTAACACGACCGAAACAAGGGGTACACCGCAGGGAAACCGCCCCGGCCTAGGTTCGTGGGCGCCACGTCAGCGGCTCGTCCGCCGCGCAGCCCGACGGCACCACCCGATCAAGGAGCAACGGATGTTCAACAACGCGGAGGAGGCAATCGCCTTCACGCGGAACGAAGGCGTCGAGTTCGTCGACGTCCGGTTCTGCGACCTGCCCGGCATCATGCAGCACTTCAACATCCCCGTCTCGCAGTTCGACGAGTCGGCGTTCGAGGACGGCCTGATGTTCGACGGGTCGTCGATCCGCGGCTTCCAGGCGATCCACGAGTCGGACATGAAGCTCGTGCCGGACGTCAAGACCGCGTTCGTGGACCCGTACCGCAAGCGCAAGACGCTCGTCGTGAACTTCTCCATCGTCGACCCGTTCACGGGCGAGCCGTACTCCCGCGACCCCCGCAACATCGCGGCCAAGGCCGAGGCGTACCTGCGCTCCACCGGCATCGCCGACACGGCGTTCTTCGCGCCCGAGGCCGAGTTCTACCTCTTCGACGAGGCGCGCTTCGCGACGAACCAGCACTCGAGCTTCTACTACCTCGACTCCGTCGAGGCGGCGTGGAACACGGGCCGCGAGGAGGAGGGCGGCAACCTCGCGTACAAGACGCGCTACAAGGGCGGCTACTTCCCCGTCTCCCCGTCCGACCGCTTCGCGGACCTGCGCGACGAGATGTGCGCGACGCTGGAGAAGGTCGGCCTCGAGGTCGAGCGCGCGCACCACGAGGTGGGCACCGCCGGCCAGCAGGAGATCAACTACCGCTTCAACACGCTGCTGCACGCGGCCGACGACCTGATGAAGTTCAAGTACGTCATCCGCAACGAGGCGTTCGAGGCCGGCAAGTCGGTCACGTTCATGCCGAAGCCGATCTTCGGCGACAACGGCTCGGGCATGCACTCCCACCAGTCCCTGTGGAAGGACGGCAAGCCGCTGTTCTTCGACGAGAAGGGCTACGGCGGTCTCTCCGACCTCGCGCGCTGGTACATCGGCGGCCTGCTCAAGCACGCGCCGTCGCTGCTCGCGTTCACCAACCCGTCGGTGAACTCCTACCACCGCCTGGTCCCGGGCTACGAGGCCCCGGTCAACCTGGTCTACTCGGCCCGCAACCGCTCCGCGTGCATCCGCATCCCGGTGACCGGATCGTCCGCCGCCGCGAAGCGCGTCGAGTTCCGCGTGCCGGACCCGTCGGCCAACCCGTACCTCGCGTTCGCCGCGCAGCTCCTCGCCGGCATCGACGGCATCAAGAACCGCATCGAGCCGCCGGAGCCGATCGACAAGGACCTGTACGAGCTGCCGCCCGAGGAGCACGCGCAGATCCAGCAGGTCCCCGGCTCGCTCGCCGAGGCGCTGGACAACCTCGAGGCCGACCACGAGTTCCTCACGCAGGGCGACGTGTTCACGCCGGACCTCATCCAGACGTGGATCGACTACAAGCGCACCCACGAGATCGACCCGATCCGCCTGCGCCCGCACCCGCACGAGTTCGAGCTCTACTACGACATCTGATCGGAGGGCCTCACGGCCCTGCCCAGGATGACAGCGAACGGCGTCCGTCCCGCACCTCTCCGGTGCAGGCCGGGCGCCGTTCCGCGTGGTGCGACGAGCATGCCCTTGTCGCCGGAGCACCCCTCGCGCTAGGTTTGCGAGCGGCGGTAACGATGCCGCCCGCAACAGCAGGGGGATTCATGAGCACTCGCTTCCGGCGCGCCCTCACCACCGTCGTCTCCGTCCTCACCTCGGCGGTCCTCGCCGTGTCCGTCACTGCCCCGGCGGGCGCGGGCACGGGCCTCTCCCCCGCGAGCGCCGACCAGCCCGCGAGCGCCGCCGCGTGCGCCGCGACGTGGTCACCGACGACCGCGTACTCGGGCGGGAAGACGGCGTCGCACCACGGGCGGAACTGGACGGCGCGGTGGTGGACCCAGCGCGAGACGCCGGGGTCGACGAGCGTCTGGGTGGACGCGGGCCGGTGCACGGGCGGCGGGGACGACTTCGTGGTGAGCCGCGCGGAGTTCGACGCGATCTTCCCGAAGCGGCACCCGTTCTACACGTACGACGGGTTCGTCGACGCGCTCGGTGCGTACCCGGCGTTCGCCAGCACGGGGACGCCGGAGACCCGGACGCGCGAGGCCGCGGCGTTCCTCACGCACGCGGACTTCGAGTCGGTCGGGCTCCGGTACGTGAAGGAGATCAACGAGGCGAACTACTGGATCAAGTGTGACTACTCCCAGCCGTTCGGCTGCCCGGCGGGCCAGACGGCCTACTACGGGCGCGGGCCGATCATGTTCAGCTGGAACTTCAACTACAAGGCTGCCGGCGACGCCCTGGGCCTCGACCTGCTCAACGACCCGTGGCTCGTCGAGGAGGACCCGTCCGTCGCGTGGCAGACCGCGCTCTGGTACTGGAACACCCAGAACGGACCCGGCGTGATGACGTCGCACCAGGCGATGGTGTCCGGCGCGGGCTTCGGCCAGACGATCAACTCGCTCAACGGGGCGCTCGAGTGCGGCGGTGGCAACCCGGCGTCGGTGCAGTCCCGCGTGGACCGCTACGTGCGGATCACCGAGGTGCTGGGCGTCGCCCCGGGCTCGGGCCTGACCTGCTGAGCGGTCCGGACCGCGGCGTGGGCGGCCGGTCGGCCGCAGCACGTCCGGCGGCGTGAGCGGCGGGTGCGGTGCACGCAGGGGGCGCACCGCACCCGCCGGTCAGCCGCCGACCCCGGCGGCCAACGGCATGTCCTCGGCCCCGGACGCCGAACCGGCGTCGGACGCAGTCTCCGGGTCATCCTCAGGCCGCACGACGTGGGAGGACGGCAGCCCCGCGCCGGGGCGGAACCCGGCGTAGTGCTCGGCCGCGGCGCGGGCGCACTCGTCCTGGTAGACGTGCCCGCCACCGAGGTACACGGCGATCTCCTCGCGCTTGCCGGGCACGTTCCCGCCCACGAACCAGGCGCCCGCCTTCTTGCCCTCCTCGTACATGACGGTCGCGCGGGCCGCGCGCTCCGTCTCGGCGCGCCACCACTCCTCCGCCTCGGGCGTGGCCTCGAGCCGGTCGATGCCGTGCTCGCGCGCGTACGCGAGCGCGCGCTGGAGCCACTGCGCGCCGCGCTGGACCGGCACCGTGAGGTTGGACAGCGGCGTCTGCGGACCGAGGGACATGAAGAAGTTCGGGAAGCCGTGCACGGAGATGCCGAGGTAGGTACGCAGACCGTCGCGCTCCCAGCGCTCGCGCAGGGTGATGCCGTCCCGCCCGACGACGTCGAACGCCGTGAGCGCCCCGGTCATGGCGTCGAAGCCGGTGGCGAGCACGAGCACGTCGAGCTCGTGCTCGACCCCCCCCACGACGAACCCGCGCGGCGTCACGCGCGTGACCGGCGTGCTCAGCACGTCGACGAGCTCGACGTTCTCGCGGTTGTACGCCGCGTAGTAGCCGTGGCCCGTCGGGGGTCGCTTGCCCATGAAGCGGTACGTCGTCGGGGTGAGCAGGCGGGCCGTCTGCGGGTCCTCGACGACCTCGCGGATCTTGCCGCGCAGGAACTCGGACGCGAGCTCGCTCGCCTCGGGGCTGGACACGAGGTCCGTGAAGCACTCGTTGGCGAACCGGAAGCCGCCCGCCTCCCAGCGGGACTCGAAGACGCGGCGGCGCTCCTCGGCGTCGACCTCGAGCGCGGACCGCGTGGGGATCTCCATGGGGACACCGAAGGGGTGGCGCGCGGCGCGCTCGAAGACCTCGTCGTAGCGGGCGCGCAGGGCGGCGAGCTCGTCGGCCGTCACGGCGGGGCTCGTCGTCTCCAGCACGTAGTTGGGGGTGCGCTGGAAGACGGTGACGTGCTCCGCCACCGCCGCGAGCTCGGGCAGCATCTGGATCCCCGAGGCACCGACCCCGAGCAGGCCCACGCGCTTGCCCGCCAGGTCGACGCCGTCGTGCGGCCAGCGGGCCGAGTGGTGGACCGGCCCCTCGAACGTGTCGAGCCCGGGCAGGTGGGGGTACAGGGGCCGGGAGAGCAGGCCGGTCGCGGAGACGACGTACGTCGCGCGCAGCCGGGAGCCGTCCGCGAGGGTGAGGGTCCAGAGGTTCGTCGCGTCGGAGTGCTCGGCCCGCTCGACGGCGACGCCGAGCCGGATGTCGCGGCGCAGGTCGAGCCGGTCAGCGACGAACTCGAGGTAGGCGCGGATCTCCTCGCCGCGCGGGTAGCGCTCGGACCAGTCCCACTCGTCGCGCACCTCGCGCGAGAACGAGTACGCGTACGCGAGGTACTCGGAGTCGGTCCGCACGCCCGGGTAGCGGTTGGCCCACCAGGTGCCGCCGATCCCGTCCGCGGCGTCGACGACGAGCACGGACAGACCGATCTCGCGCAGGTGGTGCAGCATCGCCAGGCCCGAGTAGCCCGCCCCGATGACGACCGCGTCGTAGAGCGTGCCGTTCGTGGTCTCCGCCATGGACGACTCCCCCGTGTCAGGTACGTCGGCGCGGGCCCGGTGCCCGCGCGACGCGGTATACCGTGCCACGACCTGCGACGTCGTGCCACGGCGACCGCAGGACGGTCACGGGGTCGCGGCTCAGAACGGCCAGACGAGCGGCACGTAGAGGACCGCGGCCGCGAGGAAGACGAGGGCGAGCGGCAGGCCGAGGCGCCAGTAGTCGCCGAACCGGTACCCGCCGGGCTGCAGGACCATGAGGTTGACGGGGGTGGCGATCGGGGTGAGGAACGCGGCCGCGCCCACGACCGTGAGCGCCATCATGAACGGCAGCACGCTCACGTCGAGCGTCTGCGCGAACGACACCGCGACGGGAGCCATGACGAGCACCGTCGCGACGTTCGAGATGAACTGCCCGAGCACGAGCGTGAGCACGCACACCACGAGCAGCGCGAGGCGCGGCGACCCGTCGCCCGTGAGCCGGAGCACGAGCCCGGCGATCGCCTCCGCCGCCCCGGACGAGACGAACGCCGCGGACAGCGGGATGAGCGCCGCGATGAGCACGACGGTGTCCCACGAGATCGCACGGAACGCCTGCGGCACGGTGACCACCCCGCCGACCACGAGGGCGCCCGCGGCGAGCAGGCCGGCGATGACGGGCGGCACGACGCCCGTCGCGAGCAGCACGACGGTCACGACGAGCACGGCGAGGCAGCGGCGCCAGCCGCGGCTCAGCGGGACGCCACGCTGCAGGCTGCGCGCCGAGTCGACCGCGAGCACGTCGGGCGACTGCGTGTACCGGTGGAGCGCGTCCCACGGCCCGCGCACGAGCACGGCGTCGCCCGGCTGGAGGGTCAGCGTCCCGGAGGCCCGCTCGGCGTCGGACGCCGACGCGTGCGCCTCGCCCCGCCGGAGGGCGACCACGACGAGCCCTTCGTCGCGCGTCGTCATGCCCGGGCTGACGGTGCGCCCGACGAGGGTCGATCGGGGTGCGATGACCACCTCCACGACCCCGGTGCCGCCGGTGAACAGGCGGCCCGTGTCGAGGTCGGGCGTGTAGCTCTCGCGCCACGAGCGCACGCGCTCGCGCGGGTCGGTCGCGGTGTCGGCGAGGTGCTCGGGGACGCGCTCGGGCAGCAGCCGGTCGCCGAGGGTCACGACGAGCACCGCGGTGGCGAGGACGAGCGGGACGCCGACGAGCGCGAACTCGAAGTAGCCGAACTCGCGGCCGCCGGCCTCGGCCGCCGCCTCGGAGACGATGATGTTCACGGGCGTGCCCGTGAGGGTGAGCAGCGACCCCGCGCCGGCGGCGAACGCGAGCGGGACGAGCATGCGCGACGGCACGATCCCGGCGCGCGCCGCCGCGACCACCGCGACGGGGAGCAGCGCCGCGACGGCGCCGTTGATGCTGATGACCGCCGCGAGCAGCGCCGCGACGCCCACCATGAGCGTGAGCAGGCCCGCGCGCCCGAGCGACGCGCGCCGCTCGAGCCACTGCCCGATCCACGCCGTGACGCCGGTGGAGTCCAGCGCGTCGCTGAGCACGAAGAGCGACGCGATGAAGAGGACGATCGGGTCGCTGAAGCCGCCCAGCGCCTCGTCGAGCGGGAGCACGCCCGTCGCCCACAGCGCGACGGGCACGAAGAGCGCGACGACGACGAGCGGCAGGCGGTTCGTCATGAAGCCCACGACGGCGAGGGCCAGGATCGCGAACGTGGCGACCAGCGGATCGATCATGGGGCCCCCTCTCGGACGTCAGGATGCCACAGCGGCCCGGACGGCGAGCCGTGCGGAATAGTGACGCCGCAGGTGCGTTGTCGATGACCATGACGACTCTCGGCATCATCGGCGCAGGCAACATCGGTACCCAGGTGGCGCGGGCCGCCGTCGGGCAGGGGTACGACGTGGTCATCGCGAACTCGCGCGACCCCCGCACGCTCGACGACCTCGTCGCCGAGCTCGGTCCGCGGGCGCGCGCGGCGACCGCGGAGGAGGCGGCGCGGGCCGCCGACGTCGCCGTCGTGGCGGTGCCTTTCCACGCGTACCGCGAGATCCCGGTCGAGCCGCTCGCGGGGAAGATCGTGCTCGACACGAACAACTACTACTGGGAGCGCGACGGCCACGTCGACGCGCTCGACCGCGGCGAGGCGACGTCGTCGGGCCTGCTCCAGGAGCACCTGCCGTCGTCCAAGGTCGCGAAGGCGTTCAACCACATCCAGTCGGCGCACATCACGACCGACGGCACGCCCGCCGGGACGCCGGGGCGCCGCGCGCTGGCGACGTCGAGCGACTTCCCCGAGGCCGCCGCGTGGGTCGAGCGGTTCTACGACGAGCTCGGCTTCGACACCGTCGACACGAGCCCGCTCGCGGAGTCGTGGCGCGTCGAGCGCGACCGCCCGGCGTACGTCGCGCGCCAGGACGCCGACGAGCTGCGGGCCAACCTCGCACGCGCCCCGCGCACGATCTGACCGCCCCGCGCGGCCCGCGGTCAGTCCTCGCCGTAGAAGACGCGCTCCATGACGGTGCGGGCCCGGCGGGCCGTGCGGAGGTAGTGCTCCTCCAGCTCGGCGCCGGTGTCCACGCCCGGCAGGTCGAGCACGCGCGCGAGGCCGTTGAGCGCGAAGCGGTCGTGCGGCAGCACGTCCACCGTCGTGCCGGTCGTGCGCCCGGACCACAGCACGAGCGCGCTGCGCAGGCGCGACGCGAGGTGCCACGCCTCGCCGAGGGTCGCGGCGTCGTCGGGGTCGACGAGCCCGACGTCGACCGCGGCGTCGAGCGCGTCCACCGTGGACGTGGTCCGCAGCGCGGGGACCTCGTGGGCGTGCTGGAGCTGCAGGAGCTGGACGGTCCACTCGACGTCGGACACTCCCCCGCGCCCGAGCTTGAGGTGCCGCGACGCCTCGACCCCGCGCGGGAGCCGCTCCGCCTCGACCCGGGCCTTGATGCGCCGCACCTCGCGCACGTGCGCGAGGTCGAGACCTCCGGCCGGGTAGCGCCGGTCGTCCACGACGCGCGTGAACGCCTCGCCGAGCCCGGCGACGTCGCCCGCGACGGGCCGCGCGCGCAGCAGCGCCTGCGCCTCCCACACGCTGGACCAGCGCTCGTAGTACTCGGTGTAGGACGCGAGCGAGCGCACGAGCGGGCCGTTGCGCCCCTCGGGCCGCAGGTCGGCGTCCACGGGCAGCGCGGGCTCCGGCCCGACGGCGGACAGCAGCTGCCGCAGCCGCGTCGCCGCGGCGAGCGCGTACGCCTGGGCGGCGTCGCCGGCCGCACCGGGCGCGGGGTCGTGCACGAACATGACGTCGGCGTCCGAGCCGTAGCCCATCTCGCGGCCGCCGAGGCGCCCCATCGCGACGACGAGCAGGCGCGCCGGCGCGGACGACGGGTCCGGCGCGTCGTACCCGAGCTCCTCGCGCGCCACGAACTCCGCGACCCGGAGCGCGCCCGCGAGCACGACGTCCGCCGCGTCGGAGATGCTGCGCGCGGCGTCGACCGGGTCGACGACCCCGAGCAGCTCGGCGGCGCCCGTGCGGGCCAGCTCGCGCCGCCGCACGGCGCGCAGGCTCACCGTGGCCGGCTCGACCTCGTCGGCGCGCGTGAGGATCGCGTCGGTCTCCGCCGCGAGGCGCTCGATGCCGCGCGGGACGAGGTCCGCGTCGCCCGCGAGCCAGCGCACGGACTCGGGCGACCGGCCGAGCGCGTCGGCCATGTAGCGCGAATTCGCCAGGAGGTGCGCGAGCCGCTGGGCCGCGGACCCGGAGTCGCGCAACAGCTGGAGGTACCAGTGCGTCGTGCCGAGCGTCTCGGAGAGCGTGCGGAACGCGAGCAGCCCGGCGTCCGGGTCCGCACCCTCGGCGAACCAGCCGAGCATCACGGGCAGGAGCTGACGCTGGATGGCGGCGCGACGGCTCACGCCCTCGATGAGCGCGGTGACGTGCCGCATGGCACCCGCCGGGTCGCGGTAGCCGATGGCGGCGAAGCGGGCCTTCGCGGCCTCCGGCGCCAGGCTCACCTCGTCCGGCGAGAGCTGCGCGACGACCGGCAGGAGCGGCCGGTAGAAGATCTCCTCGTGCAGGCCGCGCACCTCGCGCCGCGTCGCGCGCCACCGCTCGGTGAGGCCCGCCGCGCCCTCGGTCCGCATGCCGAGCGACCGGGCGAGACGACGCAGCTCGTCGTCGGCCGTCGGGAGCAGGTGCGTGCGCCGGAGCCGGAAGAGCTGGATGCGGTGCTCGAGCGAGCGCAGGAACCGGTAGCAGACGCCGAGCCGCGCCGCGTGCTCGCGCCCCACGTACCCGGCGGCGGCGAGCTCGGCGAGCGCGGTGAGGGTGCTGCGGCTGCGGATCGAGTCGTCGGACCGCCCGTGCACGAGCTGGAGCAGCTGCACGGTGAACTCGACGTCGCGCAGGCCGCCCTTGCCGAGCTTGAGCTGGCGGTCGGCCTCCGCCGCGGGCACGTGCGCCTCGACGCGGCGGCGCATCGCCTGCGAGTCCTCGACGAAGTTCTCGCGACCCGCGGCCGACCACACGAACGGGGCGATCGCCTCCTCGTACGCGCGCCCGAGCTCGCGGTCGCCCGCGACGGTGCGCGCCTTGAGCAGCGCCTGGAACTCCCACGTCTTGGCCCAGCGCTCGTAGTACGCGACGTGGCTCGCGAGCGTGCGCACGAGCGGCCCCTGCTTGCCCTCGGGGCGCAGCGCGGCGTCGACCTGCCACAGGGCGGGCTCGCCGGACGTGCCGGAGCACACGCGCGCGAGGCTCGTCGCGAGGCGCGCCCCCACGGTCGTGGCGTGCTCCTCGTCGTAGCCGTCGGCGGGCTCGACGACGTAGATCACGTCGACGTCGGAGACGTAGTTGAGCTCGCGCGCCCCGCACTTGCCCATGCCGATGACCGCGAGTCGCACCCCCGCGCCGTGGTCGTCGAGCTCCGCGCGCGCGACGGCGAGCGCACCCTCGAGCGCGGCGGCGGCGAGGTCGGCCAGGGCCGCACCGACCGCGGGCATGCGCGTCAGGGGGTCGGTGACGGTGAGGTCGGTCGCCGCGATGCGCAGGATCCGCTCGCGGTAGGCGCGGCGCAGCGCGTCGACCCGCTCGGGCCCCGGCTCGGCCGCGACCGGGACGGCGGCGTCCGGGTCGGCGCCCACGGCGCGCAGCAGCTCCGCCCGCACGTCGCCCGCGGCCACCCCGGTGCCCGGCGCCGGGTCCGCGACGACCTCGAGCAGCGCGGGGCGCCGCACGACGTCGTCGCCGAGCGCGACCGACGCCCCGAGCACCGCGAGCAGCCGGTCGCGGGCCGGGCCGGGCCGCAGGGTGCCGCGCGCGAGGTCCGCGAGCGCACCGCGCGCCTCGACGTCGGGGCGCAGCGCGCCCGCGAGCCGCACGACCTGCAGGAGCGCGAGGTCCGGGTCGGCGGCCTGGCCGAACGCGGCGAGCAGCTCGTCGTCGACGACGCCCGCCGGGTCGGCGGCGCCGGCCTCGGGACCGTCGACGGACCGGGCACCCGGGTCGAGCAGCAGCGCCAGGTCCGGGTCCGCGAGCAGGCCGGCCGAACGCGTGATGTCGGCGAAGCCGAACCGCGCGAGCCGACCCGTGAGCGTGGGCCGGCGGGACCCGCCGGACCGACCGGACGTCGTCGTGGACCCGCTCACAGGACCTGGAGGAACCGCTTCAGCTCGAACGGCGTGACCTGCGCGCGGTACGCGTCCCACTCCTGGCGCTTGTTGCGCAGCACGAAGTCGAACACGTGCTCGCCCAGCGTCTCGGCGACGAGCTCGGAGCCCTCCATGATGCGGATCGCCTCGTCGAGCGACTGCGGGAGCGGCTTGATGCCGAGCGCACGACGCTCCGCGTCGGTGAGCTCCCAGACGTCGTCCTCGGTCTCCTCGGGGAGCTCGTAGCCCTCCTCGATGCCCTTGAGCCCGGCGGCCAGCATGACGGCGAACGCCAGGTACGGGTTGGTGGCCGAGTCCAGCGCGCGGTACTCCACGCGGCTCGAGTTGCCCTTGCCCGGCTTGTACATGGGGACGCGCACGAGCGCGGAGCGGTTGTTGTGGCCCCAGCACACGTAGCTGGGGGCCTCGGCCCCGCCCCACAGGCGCTTGTACGAGTTCACGTACTGGTTCGTGATCGCGGTGATCTCCGCCGCGTGGACGAGCAGGCCCGCGATGAACTGGCGCGCCGTCTTGGACAGCTCGAACTGGGCGCCGGGCTCGTGGAACGCGTTGCGGTCGCCCTCGAAGAGCGACAGGTGCGTGTGCATGCCCGAGCCGGGGTGGTCGGCCATCGGCTTGGGCATGAACGACGCGAACACGCCCTGCTCGAGCGCGACCTCCTTGACGACCGTGCGGAACGTCATGAGGTTGTCGGCCGTCGTCAGCGCGTCGGCGTAGCGCAGGTCGATCTCGTTCTGCCCTGGCCCGGCCTCGTGGTGGGAGAACTCGACCGAGATGCCCATGGACTCGAGCATCGTGATCGCGGCGCGCCGGAAGTCGTGCGTGCTCCCGCGCGCGAGGTGGTCGAAGTACCCGCCCTGGTCGACGGGGACGAGCGGCGACCCGGCGTCCGCCGGCTGGTTGAACAGGTAGAACTCGACCTCGGGGTGCGTGTAGAACGTGAACCCCTTGTCGCTCGCCCGGGCGAGCGCACGCTTGAGGACGTTGCGGCTGTCCGCGAGGGACGGCTCGCCGTCGGGCGTGAGGATGTCGCAGAACATGCGGGCGGTACCGTGCCGCTCGCCGCGCCACGGCAGCACCTGGAACGTGGTCGGGTCCGGCTTGGCGATCATGTCGGCCTCGTACACGCGCGTGAGGCCCTCGATCGAGCTGCCGTCGAACCCGATCCCCTCGGCGAACGCCGACTCCAGCTCCGCCGGCGCGATCGCCACCGACTTGAGCATGCCGAGCACGTCGGTGAACCAGAGCCGGATGAAGCGGATGTCGCGCTCCTCGACCGTGCGGAGCACGAACTCCTGCTGCCTGTCCATGCGGTACATCCTGCCTGATCCGTGTGACGAACGGGTGACACGGTCGTGTCCTGGACGTCGTGCCGCGGGGCAGTTCCCCGGACGAGCCGTCCGCCCTGCTCGTCTAGGGTGGACGCATGGCTGATCTGCGCGTCGCGCTGGCACAGGTCGACACGTGCGTGGGGGACCTCGACGGCAACGCCGCCCTGGTCCTCGAGCGCACCCGGGAGGCCGCGGCCGCGGGCGCGCAGCTCGTCGCCTTCCCGGAGATGACCCTCACCGGCTACCCGATCGAGGACCTCGCGCTGCGGGCGTCGTTCCGGCGCGCGGCGTGGGACGCCGCGGCGGACATCGCGGCGCGGCTCGACGCCGAGGGGCTGGGCGCGGTCACCGTCGTGCTCGGCACCGTGGGAACCTCGGGCGCGCCGCGCGGTGCGGGCGCCGCGGAGCGCGAGGCCTCGGGCTCCCCCGCCGACCTGCCGACCAACCGCGCCGTCGTGCTGCGCGACGGCGCCGTGCAGGCCGCGTACGACAAGCACCACCTGCCCAACTACGGCGTGTTCGACGAGTTCCGCATCTTCGCGCCCGGCGAGACGACGACGGTCGTCGAGGTCCAGGGGCGCCGCGTCGGCATCGCGATCTGCGAGGACATCTGGCAGGACGGCGGCCCCGTCGCGGAGATGGCGACGCTCGACGAGGCGGGCAACGGGCTCGACCTGCTGCTCGTGCTCAACGGGTCGCCGTACGAGGAGGGCAAGGGGCACGTTCGCACCGACCTCGCCGCGCGCCGCGCGCGCGAGGTGAGCGCCCCGGTCGCGTACGTGAACCTCGTGGGCGGCCAGGACGACCTCGTGTTCGACGGCGGCTCGTTCGTCACCGACGCCGCGGGCACGGTGGTCGCCTCGTCGCCGCAGTTCGTGGAGGACCTGCTCGTCTGGGAGCTCCCCGCCGACGGCGCCCCGCGCGGGCCGCGCGCCCCCGAGCTGCACCCGGACGAGGAGGTGTACCGGGCGTGCGTGACGGGCCTCGCGGGCTACGTGCGCAAGAACGGCTTCCGCTCGGTCGTCCTCGGCGTCTCGGGCGGCATCGACTCGGCGCTCACCGCCGCCGTCGCCGCGGACGCGATCGGGGGCGAGAACGTCGTCGGCGTCTCGATGCCGTCGCGGTACTCGTCGGACCACAGCAAGGACGACGCGGCCGACCTCGCGAAGCGGCTCGGCGCGGACTACCGCGTCCAGCCGATCGCGCCCATGGTCGAGGCGTTCCAGGGCGAGCTCGCACTGGAGGGCGTCGCGGAGGAGAACCTCCAGGCGCGCGTGCGCGGCGTGATCCTCATGGCGATCTCCAACCGCGAGGGCCACCTCGTCATCGCGCCCGGCAACAAGTCCGAGCTCGCGACCGGGTACGCCACGATCTACGACGCCGGCAGCATCGGCGGGTTCGCGCCGCTCAAGGACGTCGACAAGTCGCGCGTGTGGCAGCTCGCGCGCTGGCGCAACAACGCCGCGCTCGACCGCGGCGAGATCCCGCCCATCCCGGAGTCGTCGATCACCAAGCCCCCGTCGGCGGAGCTGCGCCCCGGCCAGACCGACCAGGACTCGCTGCCGCCCTACGACCTGCTCGACGAGGTACTCGACGCCTACATCGAGCACGCCGAGGGACGCGCCGAGCTCCTCGCCCGCGGGTTCGACCCCGAGGTCGTCGACAAGGTCGTGACGCTCGTCGACCGCGCCGAGTGGAAGCGCCGCCAGTACCCGCCGGGCCCCAAGGTCACCGCGCTCGCGTTCGGCCGCGACCGCCGTCTGCCGATCACGAACCGCTGGCGCGAGCCGCTCGCCTGACGACGCCGGCACCCCGCGCGTCGTCCGCCCCCTCCCGCACCCAGGAAAGGCCGTCATGTCTGCTCACACCGCCCCCGAGCCCGCCGCGACCGGCGGCACGGGACCGCGCCGCGTCCGCGTGCACCACCTCGCCGAGGCCAAGGCGCGCGGCGAGAAGATCACCATGCTCACCGCCTACGACGCGGTGACCGCGCGCATCTTCGACGACGCGGGGATCGACATGCTGCTCGTCGGCGACTCGATCGGCAACACGATGCACGGGCACGCGTCGACCCTGCCCGTCACGGTCGACGACCTGATCCCCCCGGCCCGCGCCGTCGCGCGCGCCGCGCGCCGCGCGTTCACCGTCGTGGACCTGCCGTTCGGCTCGTACGAGGCGGGCCCCGAGCAGGCGCTCGCCACCGGCGTCCGGTTCCTCAAGGAGACGGGCGTGAGCGCGGTCAAGCTCGAGGGCGGCCGCCGCGTCGCGGCGCAGATCCAGGCGCTCACGGACGCGGGCATCCCCGTCGTCGGGCACCTCGGCTTCACGCCGCAGTCCGAGAACCTGCTCGGCGGCCCGCGCGTCCAGGGGCGGGGCGACGACGCCGCGGAGCGCCTCAGCGAGGACGCGCTCGCCGTGGCCGAGGCGGGCGCCGTCGCGGTCGTGCTCGAGATGGTGCCGGTCGAGGTGGCCGCGCGCGTCACCGAGATCCTGCGCATCCCCACCATCGGCATCGGCGCGGGCGCCGCGTGCGACGGCCAGGTGCTCGTCTGGACCGACATGGCCGGGATGACGGACTGGTCGCCCCGGTTCGCCAAGCGCTACGCCGAGATCGGCGCCGCGCTCGGCCAGGCGGCGGCCGACTACGCCGCCGACGTGCGCGGCGGGACCTTCCCCGACGACGCGCACAGCTTCGCCCGCTGAGCACCCGGTGCGGGCACCGGGTCACCCTGCGCCCGCACCGCCGTCGGCGACCCACGCGGCGACGCCGCTCGCGACGGCGTCCGCGTAGCGCTGGCGCCCCTCCTCCGACTCCATGACCGCGGCCTCGTCGGGGTTGCGCATCTCCCCCAGCTCGAGCATCACGGCCGGCCGCTCGGCGTGGTTGAGCGTCGCCAGGTCGGCGCGCCGCTGGACGGGGCCGTCGTCGGCCGCGACCGACGACGACGGCGCGAACCCGGCCGCCGTCAGCGCGGCCACGAGCTCGTGCGCGAGCGCGACGCTCGGCTCCCCCTGGGCCTCGTCCACGGGCGGGTCGGACACGATCGCGAAGAACCCGTGCGCGCGGCGGTCCTCCGTGCCGTTGGCGTGGAGCGAGACGAGCACGTCCGCGTCGTTCTCCTGCGGGAACCGGCCGCGCGCGTCGACGCACGGTCCCACGCCCGCGTCGTCGGGGCGCGTGAGCACGACGACGGCGCCCAGCTCGGTCAGGCGTCCCGCGAGCCGTCCCGCCACGTCCCACGTGAACGCGTGCTCCGGGTAGCCGGAGTCCGTGGACGTCCCCACGGTGTTGCAGGCCTTGGTGTCGCCACGGCCGTCGGGGACGGGCGCGTTCACGACGAGCGGGTTCGCCCCGTTCCCGCCGTTGTGCCCCGGGTCGACGGCGACCGTCACGCCCGCGAGCGGGGGCGCCGCCCGGTCTCCGTGGCGGTCGGGTCGGGCGACGCCGTCGACGGCGCGGGCTCCGGCGCGACGGGCACGGCCCCGCCCGAGGGGGTGACCGTCGTCGGGTCGGCCCCCGACACGGCGCGGACCTGCAGCGCGACGAGGAACGTCAGCGCGCCCACCGCCAGCCCGGCGAGGAGCAGGCCGAGACGGCCCGACCACACCCGGCGCGGGCCGGGCGGTGGGGCGTGGGTCACTCCTCGCGCTCGCGGCGGTCTTCCTCGTCCCAGGCGTCGGTGCGCTCGCGCGCCGTCTCCAAGGCCTTCTCGGCGGCCTCGCGCGTCGGGTACGGGCCCATGCGGTGCGACCACGACGCGCTCGGGCCGCGGTGCACCTCGCCGGTGCGCGTGTCGTAGTAGTACCCGTCCGCGGCCGCGGGCTCGCCGTCGTCGCTGAAGCGTGATCCGGTGCTCATGCCTCGATCCTCCCCCATCCCGGCCCGGCCGGCCGCCCACGGCGCCCGCGCGTTCGTAGACTGGCGGCCATGAGCACCGCCCCCGTCCCGCCCGACGCCGCCGCTCCCCCACGCCCCGGGCGCCGTGGTCCCCTGACGCCGGGCGTCGTGGGGCCGCAGCGGCAGGTCCCGACGACGATCGAGCGCCCCGAGTACGTGGGTCGGCCGGGACCGCGACCCTTCGAGGGGAGCGAGGTCAACGACCCCGCGACCGTCGAGCGCATCCGGGTCGCCTCGCGCGTCGCGGCGCAGGCGCTCGTCGAGGTCGGGCGCCACGTCGCCCCCGGCGTCACGACGGACGAGCTCGACCGCGTGGGCCACGAGTTCCTCCTCGACCACGGCGCCTACCCGTCGACGCTCGGCTACCGCGGGTTCCCCAAGTCGCTGTGCACCTCGCTCAACGAGGTCGTGTGCCACGGCATCCCGGACTCCACCGAGCTCGTCGAGGGCGACATCGTCAACGTCGACATCACCGCCTACGTGGGCGGCGTGCACGGCGACACGAACGCCACCTTCACCGTCGGGGAGGTGGACCCGGAGTCGGCGCTGCTCGTCGAGCGCACGCGCGAGGCGCTCGCCCGCGGCATCAAGGCCGTCGCGCCCGGCCGCCAGATCAACGTCGTCGGTCGTGTCATCGAGCGCTACGCCGCCCGCTTCGGGTACGGGGTCGTGCGCGAGTACACGGGCCACGGCGTGGGGCGCGCGTTCCACTCGGGGCTCGTCGTGCCGCACTACGACGCGGCGCCCGACCACGCGACCGTGATCGAGCCTGGGATGGTCTTCACCATCGAGCCCATGCTGACGCTCGGCACGTCCGAGTGGCGGATGTGGGACGACGGGTGGACGGTAGTCACCGCGGACGCCTCGCGGACCGCGCAGTTCGAGCACACGCTGCTGGTGACCGACGACGGAGCGGAGATCCTCACACTGCCATGAACGCCCACCAGGACTCGCACGCCGCACCCCCCGCGGACCGTCCGCGCCCCCGCACCGCCTTCGGCATCGACGTCGGCGGCAGCGGCATCAAGGGCGCCCCGGTCGACCTCGCCACGGGCGAGTTCGCGCAGGAGCGGCACCGCATCCCCACCCCCCAGCCGTCGACGCCGCAGGCCGTCGCGGAGGTGATCGCCGAGCTCGTGGGCGCCTACGACCTCCCGCAGGACGTGCCGATCGGCGTCGCGTTCCCCGCCCCGCTCCAGCACGGCGTCGTGCGGTTCATCGCCAACCTCGACAAGTCGTGGACGGGCGTCGACCTCCCGGCGCTCGTCGCGCGCGAGACGGGACGGCACGTCGTCGCCGTCAACGACGCCGACGCCGCGGGCGTGGGCGAGGTGCGCTACGGCGCGGCGCGCGACGCGGACGGCGTCGTGCTCGTCGCGACGCTCGGCACCGGCATCGGCAGCGCGATCCTCGTGGAGGGCCACCTGCTCCCCAACACGGAGCTCGGCCACCTGGAGATCGACGGGTACGACGCCGAGACGCGGGCCTCCGACGCCGCGCGCGACCGCGAGGACCTCGACTGGGCGCAGTGGGCCGAGCGGCTCCAGCGCTACTTCGGGGTCGTCGAGGACCTGTTCTCGCCCGACCTCATCGTCGTGGGCGGCGGCGTGAGCAAGAAGCACGAGCACTTCCTGCCGCTGCTGCACCTGCGGGCGCCGATCGTGCCCGCCCAGCTGCGCAACGCGGCCGGGATCGTGGGCGCCGCGTCGCTCGCGGCCGACGCCGTCTGACGATCGTGCCCACGGTCCGAGCCCGGTCCCGGGGGGCCGGGCTCGCCGGGGCCCTCAGGCCGGGCTGACCTCGTGGTGCTCGGTGCCGAAGATCTCGATGACGCCGAGCATCTCCAGGACGTCGGTGACGACCGTCGGCGGGTTGCGCAGCGTCACGGACAGCCCCTCCTCGGAGCCGATCGTGTAGAACTGCACGAGGAACGCGATGCCCGTCGAGTCCATGAACGTCACCTTGGACGTGTCGATGACCACGGGTACGTCGCGTTCGAGAGCGTTGGCGAGCGCGGCGCTCGCCTCGCTGCGCAGGGCGACGTCGATCTCGCCCCACATGTCCACGACGCTCGCGTCGCGTTCTTCGAGCAGCCGGATGCCGCCCGTCCCTGCCCCGGTGTCGCTGCGTTCGAGCTCCTGTACCAACACTGCCCCGCCCTTCGTCCCGCCTTGCCTCGCCCACCCCGACGAGTGCCGCGCCTCCTGCCCGACGCCCCGACCTGTCGGCCCCTGCTCTCGTACGTCGTCGGGCGACAGCAGGACTCCGGCGTGGTCGGTCGTCGCCAGAGTACCCCACGGATAGCGGCGGCTGGTAGGCCTCTGGCGAAGACTTTACCCAGACCCCCGTGGGCGGCCGTTCACCCGGGCGATGGTTGAGGATTCATTCAACAACTGGACGGCTGTCCAGACGACGACGGCCGCCACGGACCCGGTCGCGGGTCGACGTGACGGCCGTCGTGGCGGGCGCCGGACCTCAGCCGGTGTTCTGCAGGCCGGCCGCGACCCCGTTGACGGTGAGCAGCAGCAGGTGCTGGAGCTCGTCCTTGACAGGGCCCTCCGCGCCGGAGCGCAGGCCGCGCAGCGCGCGGACCTGGAGCAGCGAGAGCGCGTCGACGTACGGGCTGCGGAGCTGGACCGCACGGCCCAGCACGCGCCGGCCGGCGAGCGGCCACGCGTTCTCCGTCACCGCGAGGACCTGCTCGCGCGTGAGGCGCAGCTCGTCGAGGATCGCCTGCGCGAGGTCGTCGCGGTCCCCGAGCGCGAGGTACCGCTCGGCGATGCGCTCGTCCGTCTTGGCGAGCGACATCTCGACGTTGTCCAGCAGCGTCGCGAAGAGCGGCCACTCGCGGTGCGCCTCGCGCAGCAGCTCGAGGTCGCCGAAGTCGCGCAGCGCCGTGCCGAGCCCGTACCAGCCCGCGAGGTTGATGCGCGCCTGCGACCAGGAGAACACCCACGGGATCGCGCGCAGGTCGTCGAGGGACGAGACCGACAGGCCGCGACGTGCCGGGCGGGAGCCGATCGGCAGGAGGCCGACCTCCTCGAGCGGGGTCACCTGCGAGAACCACTGCGGGAACCCGTCCGCGCGCACGAGCTCGTGGAACCGGCGGCGCGACGATTCGTCGAGCGCGGCCGCGAGGTCGCGGTAGCGCTCGGTCGCCTCGGCGTTGCGCTTCTCCGTCGACGGCGCCGACGCGAGCAGCGTCGCCGCGGCGACCTGCTCGATGTGGCGCGACGCGATCGTCGGGTCGCCGTAGCGCGCGAGGATGACCTCGCCCTGCTCGGTGAGCTTGAAGCGGCCGTCGACCGAGCCCGGGGGCTGGGCGAGCACGGCACGGTTCGCCGGGCCGCCGCCGCGGCCGAGGGCGCCGCCGCGGCCGTGGAACAGCGTGAGCGTGATGTCGTGGCGCTCGGCCCACTGCGCGATGCGGCTCTGCGCGTCGTGCAGGGCGAGGGTCGCGGACACCGGGCCGACGTCCTTCGACGAGTCCGAGTAGCCGAGCATGACCTCGACGCGGCGCCCGTTCTCGGCGAGCCGACGCTGCACCTGCGGCAGCGTGAGCATGGACTCGAGGATGTCGACGCTCGCCCGGAGGTCGGCGAAGGTCTCGAACAGCGGGATCGCGTCGACCACGGGCGCCTCGTCGGAGCCCTCGAACGCGAGCTCCGCGAGCTCGTACACCGCCGCCAGGTGCTCCGGCTTCTGCGTGAACGACACGATGTAGCGGCGTGCGGCACGGATGCCGTAACGCTGCTGGACCGCGCCGAGCGCGCGGAACGTGTCCAGCACCTCGCGCGTGCGGTCGGAGAGGTCGCCGTGCAGGCCCTTCTCCGCGATCTCGGCGAGCGCCCCCTCGTGGACCTGGGAGTGCTGGCGCACCTCGAGCTCCGCGAGGTGGAACCCGAACGTCTCGACCTGCCACACGAGCTGCTGCAGGTCCCCGTACGCCGCGCGGGGCGCGCCCGCCGCGACGAGCGACTCCTGGACGACGCGCAGGTCGGACTCGAGCTGCTCGGCGTTCGGGTAGGCGAGGTCGGCGTTGCGGGCCCGCGTCGCGGCGATGCGGTCCGCGACGACGAGCAGGACCGCACGGTGCGGCTCGCGCGGCGACGCCTCCGACGCGGCGACGGTGACCGCCTCCGAGAGCCGGCGCTGGCGCTCCCACAGGGCGCGCAGGCCGTCCGACGGCGGCGTGCCGTCCTGGTCGAGCGTGAGCTTGCGCCCGACGGCGCGCGCCTGCTGCTCGAGCGCCGCGAGCGCGTGGTCGGCGGCGATCGCCGCGGCCTGGCGCGTGACGTCGGCCGTGACGTTCGGGTTGCCGTCGCGGTCGCCGCCGATCCACGTGCCCAGGCTGACGAACGGCCGCACGAGCGGCTCCTCGCGCCCCGCCTCGTCGCCCAGCAGCCAGTCGTCCAGGCGGCGGTAGACGGTGGGGAACGTGTCGAACATCGTCGCGTCGAACACGCCGAGCGCCGTCTTCACCTCGTCGAGGACCGACGGCTTGTGCTCGCGGATGGGGGCGGTGCGCCACATCGTGTCGATCTCGGCGAGGAGACGACGCTCGTTCTCCGCGAGCGACGTGCCGCCGAGGCGCTGCGCGTCCCGCTCGTCGAGGAGCGTCGCGATGCGCCGCACCGCGCCGGAGACCGCACGACGGCGCGCCTCCGTGGGGTGCGCGGTGAGCACGGGGCGGAACTCGAGGCGACGCAGCCGGCGCAGCGCCTCCTCGCGTCCGACCTCGCCGACGAGCTGCTCGAACGCCTCGGGCAGCGAGTCGTCGGGCGTCGTGGCGCGGGTCGCGAACTCCGCCTCGCGCTCGCGCAGGACGCGCACGCGGTGGTACTCCTCCGCGAGGTTCGCGAGGTGGAAGTAGCAGGTGAAGGCCCGGGCGACCTGCTCGGCGCGCGCCATGGACAGGCCCTCGACGAGCGCCTCGGCCTCGGCGAGCACCGCGCCCGACCGGTCGTCGTACGCGCGGATCGAGAGCTCGCGGAGCCGCTCGACGTCGTCGAGCAGGTCCTGGCCGCCCGTCTCGCGCAGCACGGTGCCCAGCAGGCCGCCGAGCAGGCGGACGTCGTCGCGCAGCGGGCCCGGGACGTCGTGGCGCGCGAGGCCGCGCCCGGCGTGCCCGGTGTCGTCGGGGAGGTCGGAGACGTCGGCGGAGACCCGGTCGGGGCCGTCGGCAGCACCCGGGGACGGGGACAGTTCCGAAGGGGAGAGGTCGTTCACGGTGACGAGAGTATTCCTTGACCGTCAGGGGACGTCGAGACGTCCGAGGGGTGATCGCTGGTCGAGCACGGGTCGGCCCGGGGTCGTGGGGCGCAGCCCGGGCGCACCGCAGGAGGTCAGCGGCGCGCGCCGACCCGCACCGCGTCGAACGGCGCGTTCGAGGCCACGCGGTCCTCGATGGAGGCGGTGACGACGTCCTTGGCGACGCGCGCGGCGTCGAGCACCGAGGCGCCCTTCGCGAGCTCCGCGGTGATCGCGGCGGCGAACGTGCAGCCGGCCCCGCTCACGCGCTCCTCGCCGATCTTCGGGGTGCGCAGCACGTGCACCTCGTCGCCGTCGACCAGGACGTCGACCGCGTCGGGACCGGGGAGCTCGACGCCGCCCTTCGCGACGACGGCGCGCGGGCCGAGCGCCTGGACCTTGCGCGCCGCCTCGACCAGCTCCTCGACCGTCTCGATCGACTCGACGCCCGCGAGCGTGCGCGTCTCGAAGAGGTTGGGCGTGACGACGGTCGCGAGCGGGAGGACCTGCGCGCGCAGCGCCGTGTCGGTGTCGAGGGCGGCACCGGGCTCCTGGCCCTTGCAGATGAGGACCGGGTCGAGCACGACGTGCTCCCACGTGCGCGAGCGCAGCGACTCGGCGACGACGTCGATCGTCGCGGGCGTGCCGAGCATGCCGATCTTCACGACCGAGGGCTCGTGCGTGACCGTCGCCGCCTCGAACTGGTCGGCGATCACCTGCGGGTCCACGGGGACGAAGCGGTGGCCCCAGTCGTTCTTCGGGTCGAACGAGACGATGCACGTGAGCGTGCCGACGCCGTAGGCACCGAGCTCCTGGAACGTCTTCAGGTCGGCCTGGATGCCGGCGCCGCCGGTGGCCTCGGAACCGGCGATGACGTAGGCGAGCGGAGGCGTGTGCGAGTCGTGGTGCGACATGGTGCTCCTCGGCACGAGTAGGACGGGGCCCGTCCTCCCGGTGGTCCCGGGAGAGGCGGGCGGACGCGCCGGCGGACCGGCGGCTCCGCGGCGGGTGCGGCACGACAGCCTAACTCCGCACCGCGTCTCTCACGCCGTCCCGCCGCCCCGCGGGCGCCGCGGCCCGGCGCCCCCGCGACGGACTGACCGCCGCACACATTTTCGTGTACGTCATTCCTGTGAGCGAGGAGCAGCGCACCATCCACGGCAAGCCGGTCCCCGACGAGCAGACCCGGGCATGGGCCGACGAGGCCGGATACGACCTGCCCGCTCTCCGCACGCGCCGCCGTGGCCGCCCCACGGCCGGCGACGGCCCCGGCAAGCCCGTCACCGTCCGCCTCGACGAGCAGACCCTGACCGCGCTCCGGGAGCGCGCCGAGCGAGAGGGTCTGGCGAACGAGTCGGAGACGATCCGCGCCGCCGTCCGCGCCTGGGCCCACGTCGCGTGAAGCTTCACGAGCCCGTACGGAACCGCGACACGCGGGACCGACCCGCCGAAGTAGACCCCCAGCCGTCTCGTGGTCCTCGTGCAGACCGAGGAGAGCCCTCCTGCGACGCCCCAGGTCGGGTGGTGAGATGCGGACGAGCCGGTCTGTACGCCGGGTTCTGTTCCCGCGCGAGGTCACCCTCGCGCGGGCGACGGTCATCCATCTAGGCCCTGCGTCGCCGCAGGGCTCGAGCGGTCTACCCGACTGTGCTTCTCCGTGGAGAATCGGGCGGGCAGCCCTCAGACACAGTCTGTCTGACCTTGCTCCAGGTGGGGTTTACCGAGCCGGACCGGTCACCCGGTCCGCTGGTGGTCTCTTACACCACCGTTTCACCCTTACCGCACCGGTCGGGGCCGGAGCCCTTCCCGACGCGGCGGTCTGTTCTCTGTGGCACTGTCCCGCGGGTCACCCCGGGTGGGCGTTACCCACCACCTTGCCCTTCGGAGCCCGGACGTTCCTCGGCGGGAGGCACGAGGCCTCCCGACGCGACCGTCCGACCGACTCGTCCGCGCCAGCAAGGCTACCGCTCCCGGGCGGCTCGGCGGACCAGCGACCGGCCCGCCGGCGGGTCATGGCCCGTAAGATGGCCCGCCCCCCTCGAAGCCTGCTCCCGGAGGTCTGTCGTGCCCGCCACCGCCGAACCGTCCGCCCCCGACGCCCCGAGCGCGGCACCCGCCACCGACACGTCGGCCGAGCTCGCCCGGGAGCAGGAGTTCCTCGCCGACGCCCGCAGGCAGCTCGCCCGCATGCGCGAGCGGGCGGGGTCGCTCGACGCGCTCGCGGGAGACCGGGTCAGCGCCGAGTACCTCGAGGCGGCGCTCGCCCGTCGGCTCGCCCAGCTCGCCGACGACCCCGAGGCCCCGCTCTTCTTCGGACGCATCGACCTCGACGGCACCGGCCACGAGCCCGCCGAGGTCTTCCACATCGGCCGCCGCCACGTCTCGGACCCCGAGGGCGACCCGCTCGTCGTCGACTGGCGCGCCCCGGTGAGCACGCCCTTCTACCGCGCAACCCGCACGGAGCCGATGGGGGTCGCCGTCCGCCGTCGCTACGGCTTCCAGCGTGGTGCCCTCACCGGCTTCGAGGACGAGACGCTCACCGCCCCGGGTCCCGGTGCGGAGCTCTCCGCGATCCTCGAGGCCGAGATCGAGCGGCCCCGCACCGGGCCGATGCGCGACATCGTCGCCACCATCCAGCCCGAGCAGGACGTCATCGTGCGCAGCGGGCTCGACCGGACCGTCGTCGTGCAGGGCGCGCCCGGCACCGGCAAGACCGCCGTCGGGCTGCACCGCGCCGCGTACCTGCTGTACTCCCACCGCGAGCGGGTGAGCCGCGCCGGGATGACCGTCGTCGGGCCCAACGCGAGCTTCCTGCGGTACATCCGCGACGTGCTGCCCGCGCTCGGCGAGGTCGACGCGACCCAGACCACCGTCGAGGAGATCGTCACGGCGCACGGCCGCCTGCGCGGCACGGAGCCCGCGGAGGTCGCCCGGCTCAAGGGCGACGGGCGCCTGGCCGAGGTGCTCCGACGCGCCGTGTGGTCGCACCTCGTCGATCCGTCCGAGGCGCTCGTGCTGCCGCGCGGTGCGCGCCGCTGGCGCGTCGCCGCGTACGAGGCACGCGAGTGCGTGGCGCAGGTGGTCGGCCGGGGGCCGCGCTTCGACGCCGGTCGCGACCACCTGCGGCACGCGCTCGCGCACCGGATCCTCGTGCAGATCGAGGAGTCGGGCGAGGCGCTCGACGAGCGGGCGTGGGACGCGCTCGCGCGCACGCGCCCGGTCCGGGACTACACCGCCGCGGTGTGGCCGAAGGTCACGCCGACGGCGCTGCTGCACCGGCTCCTCGTCGACCCCGCGTTCCTCGCCGCGAGCGCCGACGGCGTCCTCTCCGCGGCGGAGCAGGAGCTGCTGCGCCCGGCCCGACCGTCCCGGACGCCGGGCACGGCTCGCTGGACGCTGGCCGACCTCGTCCTGCTCGACGAGATCGCGGACCTGCTGGCCCGCGGGGCGTCGGTCGCGCACGTCGTGGTGGACGAGGCGCAGGACCTCTCGCCGATGATGCTGCGCGCTCTCGGGCGCCGGGCGCGCACCGGCTCGCTGACGGTGCTGGGCGACCTGGCCCAAGCGACGACGCCGTGGGGGGTCTCCTCGTGGACCGACGCGCTGACGCACCTCGGCAAGCCCGACGGCCACGTGGAGCAGCTCACCGCGGGCTTCCGCGTCCCCGGCGACGTCATCGAGTACGCGGCCCGCCTGCTGCCCTCGATCGCGCCGGACCTCGACCCGCCGGTCGCCGTCCGCCGGGCGCGGGGCGAGCTCGTCCTCACCACGAGGCCGGTCGTGGACCTGGTCCGCACGGCGCTCGCCCGGGAGGGGTCGGTCGGGCTGATCGTGCCCGACGCCGGCACGGACGCCGCGCGCGCGGCGCTCGCCGCGGCGGGCCTCGCCTTCGCGGTCGTCGGCGAGGCGTCGGACGACGACGGCGCGGTCGAGTTCGACGCGCGCCTCGACCTGGTGCCCGCGTCGCTCGCGAAGGGCTTGGAGTTCGACCACGTCGTGCTGGACGACCCGGAGGGCGTCGTCCGGGGCGAGCCGGACCGGGTCACGGGGCTGCGACGGCTGTACGTCTGCCTGACCCGCGCGGTGACGTCCCTCGCCGTCCGCCACCGGGACGACCTGCCCGCCGAGCTCCGCCGCCCGTGACGGGCGCCTCGGTGGTGGCGCGGACGCGCCGGGACCGTCGTATCGGCACTCCTCGGTAGGGTGCCCGGGTGGCCACAGCGACTGCGACCGATCCCGCGCTCGACGTGCTCCGGCGGGTGTTCGGGTACGACGCGTTCCGGGGTGAGCAGGCGGCCGTCATCGACACCGTCGTCAACGGCGGCGACGCCCTGGTGCTCATGCCGACCGGCGGGGGCAAGTCGCTGTGCTACCAGGTCCCCGCCCTGGTCCGTCCGGGGACCGGCGTCGTGGTCTCCCCGCTCATCGCCCTCATGCAGGACCAGGTGGACGCCCTCGCGGCGCTCGGCGTCCGCGCCGCGTTCCTCAACTCCACGCTGTCCTCGGAGGACCGCCGCGCCGTGGAGCGCGCGCTCGTGGCGGGTGAGCTCGACCTGCTCTACGTGGCGCCGGAGGGGCTCCGCAGCCGCGCCACCCTCGACCTGCTCGACAGGACGCCGATCGCGCTCTTCGCGATCGACGAGGCGCACTGCGTGTCCCAGTGGGGCCACGACTTCCGGCCGGACTACCTCGAGCTGTCGGTGCTGCACCAGCGCTGGCCGTCCGTCCCGCGCATCGCGCTGACCGCGACGGCGACGGCCGCGACGCGGGCCGAGATCGCCCAGCGCCTCGACCTGGAGGGCGCACGGCACTTCGTCTCCAGCTTCGACCGCCCCAACATCACCTACCGGATCGTGCCCAAGGACCGGCCCGAGAAGCAGCTGCTCGACCTGCTGCGCACCGAGCACGCCGGGGAGGCGGGGATCGTCTACTGCCTCTCGCGCGCGTCGGTCGAGAGGACCGCCGCGACGCTCGTCGAGAACGGGATCCAGGCGCTGCCCTACCACGCGGGGCTCACCGCGTCGGTGCGCGCCGCGAACCAGTCCCGGTTCCTGCGCGAGGACGGCCTGGTCATGGTCGCGACGATCGCCTTCGGCATGGGCATCGACAAGCCCGACGTCCGGTTCGTCGCCCACCTCGACCTGCCCAAGTCCGTCGAGGGGTACTACCAGGAGACAGGACGCGCGGGGCGTGACGGCCTGCCGTCCACCGCCTGGCTGGCCTACGGCCTCGCCGACGTCGTGCAGCAGCGCAAGCTCATCGAGACGTCCGACGGCGACGCCGCGCACCGGCGCAACCTGGGCCGGCACCTGGACGCGATGCTCGCCCTCTGCGAGACCGTGGAGTGCCGCCGCGCCCAGCTCCTCGCCTACTTCGGCCAGGAGCACCCGGGGGCCTGCGGGTCGTGCGACACGTGCCTCGCCCCGCCCGAGGCCTGGGACGGGACGGTCGCCGCGCAGAAGGTGCTCTCGACGGTGTTCCGCCTGGACCGCGAGCGCGGGCAGCGCTTCGGCGTCGGGCAGGTCGTCGACATCCTCCTCGGCCGGGACACGGAGAAGGTCCGACGGTTCCGGCACCAGGAGCTGTCGGTGTTCGGGGTCGGGGACGACCTCTCCGAGAACGAGTGGCGGGCCGTGGTGCGCCAGCTCCTCGCCCAGGGGCTGCTCACCGTCGAGGGCGCGCACGGGACGCTCGTGCTCACCGCGGCGAGCGGGGAGGTCCTGGCCCGGCGCCGCGAAGTCCGGATGCGGCACGAGCCGGCGCGTCCGGCACGCGCGGCGAAGGGACGGAAGGCGGCCGCCGCCGAGCTGGCCGAGGCCGACGTCCCGCTCTTCGAGGCGCTGCGCGCCTGGCGGGCGGGCGAGGCGAAGACCCAGGGCGTGCCCGCGTACATCGTGTTCGGTGATGCGACGCTCCGCGGGATCGCGACCGCCCGGCCCGGCTCGCTCGAGCGGCTCGCGCTGGTGAGCGGCGTCGGCGAGAACAAGCTCGCCCGGTACGGAGACGCGGTGCTGGCCGTCGTCGCCGAGGCAGGCTGAGCGGCCGCACACCGGTCTCGGACCGTCCCCCGCCGCCCTCGGCAGCGGACGACCGTGTCAGACGTCGACGCGGTACGACAGCGCGAGCTCGTCGCCGCTGACGCCGCGGATGCCCCAGTTCTCGCGCGGGCTCTCGAGGATCACAAGCTCCACGTCGTCCGCCGTCAGGCCGAGGGCGGGCGCGACGTCCTCGTACAGCGCCGCGACCAGCGCGCGCTTGGCCTCGCGCGTGCGGCCCGTGAAGCAGACGACCTCGACGACGAGGTACCCGTCCGAGCGCGGGGCGACCAGGTCGTCGTCGTCCAGGAGCAGGAAGCGGTGGAACCGCTTGTCCGGCGGGAGCTGCCACGCGCGCACGAGCGCGTCGTGCAGCGCGTCGGACAACTCCGTCCGCCGCGCGCCCCACACGCTGCGCCGTCCGTAGATCTTCACCTGGGCCATCGGGCGAGCGTAGCCGTGACGCACCCCACGCCGTCGGCCCCGGTCACCCGCGACGGCGACGTCGCGCGCGCTCGTAGAGTGACCCGGTGCTCGTGCTGCTCCCCCCGTCCGAGGGCAAGACCCCCGCGCCCGACGGCGCCCCGCCCGTCGACCTCGACACCCTGACCTCCCCCGCGCTCACCGCGCACCGCGTGACGGTCCTCGACGCGCTCGCCGCCGCGAGCGCCCGGCCGGACGCCCACGAGGTCCTGGGCACGACGCCGGGGCTCGCCGAGGAGGTGCGACGCAACACCGTGCTGCGCTCGGCCCCGGCCGGTCCGGCGGCCGACGTGTACACGGGCGTGCTGTACGGCGCCGCGGACCTCGCGGGGGCGCTCGCCGCGGGCGGGGAGCCCGCGCGTCGGGCCCGCGAGGACGTGCGCGTCGTGTCGGGGCTGTGGGGCACCCTCTCCCCTGCCGACCGGGTCCCGGCGTACCGGCTCTCCATGGCGGTGGACCTGCCGGGCGTCGGGAAGCTCGCCACGGCGTGGCGACCCCACCTCGCCCCCGTGCTCGACGAGCGGGCCGCGGGCGACGTCGTCGTCGACTGCCGGTCCGCGACGTACGTGGGCGCGTGGAAGCCGCGGACGTCCGGCCCGCCGGCGGCCGAGTGGGTCGCGGTGCGGGTCGTGCGCGAGCACGCCGGGAAGCGCACCGTCGTCTCGCACAACGCCAAGCACACGCGCGGCGTGCTCGCCGGGCACCTCGTGCGCCGGGAGGCGGCGGCGCCGTCGTCCGCGGCCGGGCTGCTGGACGCCGCGCGCGAGCTCGTCGGCACGGTGATCGGGACCGAGGTCGGCTCGGGCCTCACCTACCGGCTGATCGAGGCGACCCTGCACGACGCCACGACGCGCAGCGGCCCGCGGACGCTCGAGCTCGTCATCGCCTGAGCGGTCCAGGCGAGCGGTCCGGGCGAGCGGTCCGGCGCGGTTGTCGGCCCGGGCCGGTGCCGCGTGCCACTGCGCCGGGACGGGCAGGGGTCCACAGTGGACCCATGGCCGTCAGCCAGGACCTCGCCGACCGCGTCCGCGCGGTGCTGGCGCCCCGCGCCCCGTTCGAGGAGCGGACGGTGTTCGGCGGGCTCGCGTTCCTCGTCGACGGGCGCATGGCGGTCGCGATCACCGGCGACGCCCTCATGGTGCGGGTCGGGACGGGCGGACGCACCGCCGCCCTGGAGCGCGGCGCCCGGCCGATGACGATGGGCACCCGCACGATGGCGGGGTGGGTCGTCGTCGACGGTCCGCGCCTGGCGGACACGCGCGAGCTCGACGCCTGGGTGGAGACCGGTCTCCAGGTCGCCCGCACCGCGCGTCCGAGGCCGCCGAAGTAGAGGCCTGGTCACGACCATGCCTCTACTTCGCGCTACCAGGCCTCTACCTCGGCCGGGTCAGAGGTCGCTCGGGACGCCCTGGGCCGTGAGCTCGCTCATGCCGTCGGCCCACAGCCGCAGGATGCTCACCGACGCCGGAGGGACACGGATGCGCGACCACTGCTCGGGCGGCGCGTCCACGGCCGTCCCGATCGCGGCCCGCACCTGGACGGCGTGGCCCACGACGACGACGGTGCGGCCCGCGGGTCCGGCACCCGGCAGCATGGTGTCGACGAGGTCGCACAGCCCCTGCCGGACGCGCACGCCGACGTCGGCGGCGGACTCGCCGCGCGGGGCCGGCGTCGTCCCGGTCGTGTACCAGGCGGGCAGGAGGCCGGGCCACCCGGCGTCCACCTCCGCGGCCGTGAGCCCCTCCCACGCGCCGAAGTCCACCTCGGCGAACCGGTCGTCCGTCGTCACGGGCACCCCGAGGCGGCGGCCGACGGCGCGCGCGGTCTCCTGGGCCCGGACCATGGGCGAGGAGACGACGGCCGACGGGCGCGGCAGGTCGGGCCACGCCTGACGACCGATCCGGAACACCAGGTCCGCGGCCTGCGCGGCCTGGGTCCGGCCGCGCGCGGTGAGCGACGGCCCCGGGACCGACGAGCCGCTGAACGCGCCCGCGACGGTGAGCGGCGTCTGGCCGTGGCGCACGAGCACGACCGTGAGCGCGGGCGCGTCGTCGAACCGGACGGTGGCGCCCGACGGCCGAGCGGGCGTGTCGAGCGCCGCGCCCTCGGGGACGGCGGGGAGGGTCGCCCCGTCCACGGGGACGGGCGCGGTCTCGGCCGCGGGGTCGGCTGCTGCACCCGAGGACGGGTCCGCGGGGTCGAGGTCGCGCACGACGGTCCCGCGGGTGTCCATCGCCTCGTTGGCCAGGGCGTCGGCCGCCGCGTTCTGCGCGCGCGGCACCCACTCGTACGTGACCTGCGCGGCGGGGAGCACCGCCGCGGCCTCGGCCGCCAGGCGGCGCATGTCGTCGTGCTTGATCTGCCAGCGCCCCGACATCTGCTCGACGACGAGCCGCGAGTCCATCCGGACCGTCACGCGCGCGTCCGGGTCGATCTCCGCGGCGGCGCGCAGCCCGGCGACGAGGCCCGAGTACTCGGCGACGTTGTTCGTCGTCGTCCCGAGGTACGCGGCCCGCTCGGCGAGCACCTGGCCGGTCGCGGCGTCGCGCACGAGCGCCCCGAAGCCCGCGGGCCCCGGGTTGCCGCGTGAGCCGCCGTCGGCCTCGACGACGAGCTGCCGACCGCTGGTGCCGCTCACGCGCCGGCGCCCTCCGGCCGCACCACGATGTGGCCGTAGTCCTCGAGCCGCACCACCTGGTCGGGCGCGGCCGACGTGATCGCCGCGAGCTCGGCCGGGCTCAGCGAGACGTTGAGCCCGTCGACGTGCTGGCCGCGCAGCGCGACGACGCCGCGGCCGCCGTTCTGGTCGCGCACGCGCTCGTAGAGCGCGAGCAGGCCCGCGTCGAGACCGGCGACGGCGTCCGTGCGCCGCCCCGCGACCTGCGCGGCCTCGGCGTCGAGCTCGGCGTACCGGGCGTCGCGCGCGGCCACGACCTCGGCCTTGGCGGACTCGAGCTCGGCGTGCGCCGACTCGAGCTTCGCGAGGGCCTCCTCGTGCGCCTCGAGCCGCTCCATGACGTCGAGCTCGACCTCCTCGAGGACGCCCTGCCTTCGCGCGAGCGACTCGAGCTCGGCGACGAGCGCCTGAGCGTCCTTCGCCCCGACCTGGCCGGAGTCCAGGCGGAACTGGTCACGCGCGGCGCGCGTCCGCACCTGCTCGACGTCGCCCTCGGCCTTGGTCAGCTCGCGCCGGAGGTCGCTCACCGCGGTCCGCGACTCCACGAGCTTGCCGCGCAGGTCCTCGAGCTGGGCGTCGAGCTCGGCGATGCGCGTGTGCTCCGGCAGGTTCTTGCGCTGGTGCGCGAGCTGCTGGGCACGCGTGTCGAGCTCCTGGACGTCGAGCAGGCGGAGCTGGTCGGCGGGCGGTGCAGTGGCCACGGGTGGTTCCTTTCGTGGGCCCCGGACGGGGCCGGCGTGCGGGTCGGTGGGGACGGGTGGGGGTCGACGCGCGGCGGGCGTCAGCCCTGCGCCGTGGCGTGGGGCGGTCCGGCGTCGGCTGTGGGGTCGGCGGGTGCGGACGGGAACCGCGCCGTCCACGGGTCGGTGACGAGCGTGCTGACCCGCGTCTCCACGGCCGCGCCGGAGCGCGCGAGGACGCGCACGAGGTCCTCGGCAGCGTAGCGGAGCCACGGCCACTCCGAGGCGTAGTGCGGCACGTCGACGAGGAACGGCGTCCCCGCCTCGCCGCCGTCGAGCCGCGCGCGCTCGCGCAGCTCGGACACGGGGTGGTGGCGCAGGTCGGAGGTGAGGTAGACGTCGGCCCCGCTCGCGCGCACGGCGTCGAACAGCGAGTCGCCGGACCCGCCCACGACCGCCACCGACTCGACGCGCGCGTCGAGGTCGCCCGCCACGCGGACGCCCTGCACCGTCGGAGGCAGCACCTGCGCGACGCGCTGCGCGAACGCGCGCAACGTCGTCGGCTCCGCGAGCCGGCCCACGCGGCCGGTGCCGGTGCGCGCCGCCTCGTGCGGCGACGGCGCGGGGTGCGGCACGAGGGGGACGCGGTGCAGGAGGTCGAGCGCGTCGGCGAGGGCGTCCGCGACCCCGCGCTGCGCGGCGTCGGCGTTGGTGTGCGCGACGTACAGCGCGCAGCCGCCCCGGATGAGGCGGTGCACGAGCGAGCCCTTGAAGGTCGTCGCGGCGACGGAGTGCACGGGCCGCAGGAACAGGGGGTGGTGCGTCACGAGGACGTCGGCACCCCAGGCCAGCGCCTCGTCCGCGACCTCCTCGACGGGGTCGACGGCGAGCAGCACCTTGCGCACGGGCGCGTCCGGGTCCCCGGCGACCAGGCCGACGGCGTCCCAGTCCTCCGCCGTCGACGGCGGGTACAGCTCGTCCAGCGTCCGCACGACGCGGCCGAGCGTCGGGTGCCCCGCGCCCTCGGCCGCCGGGTCCGCAGGAGGCGTGTCGGTGCTCGGGTCGGGCGCGGCGGTCATGGCGGCAGGCTATCCCGGGCGGGCCGCCGGACGCCGCTCGCCATGGTTTGATGGATTGCGCAAGCCATCATCCCGCAGCCCGGAGGACCCGTGCCCCGCCCACCCCGACCCGACGACGGCGCCCCCGGCACCGACGAGACCGCCCCCCTCTACCGCATCAAGGCCGAGCTCTTCCGGTGCCTCGCGCACCCCACGCGAATCCAGGTGCTCGAGGTCCTCGCCGCCGACGCCGACCACACCGCGCCCGTCTCCGTGCTGCTCGACGTCACCGGGTGCGAGGCGTCCCAGCTCTCCCAGCACCTCGCGGTGCTGCGCCGGGCAGGCGTCGTCACCTCGACGCGCAGCGGGAACGCCGTCGAGTACCGCCTCGCCGAGCCGCTCGTCGCCGAGCTGCTCGTCGTCGCGCGGGCGTTCCTCCTGTCGAACCTCGCCGGCGCGTCCGACCAGCTCGAGGCCGCGCGGCGGCTCCCGGCCCTGCCCGGCGCGACCGCGCGCGCGGTGCTCGACGCGACCACGGCGTCGTCCCCCTCGGCATGAACCGCCTCGCCGCCGTCCGCGACCTGCTGCCCCGCCGCTCCGACTACGACCTGCGCCCCCGGACCCTGCGCGCCGACCTCCTCGCCGGCGTCACCGTGGGCGTCGTCGCGCTCCCGCTCGCGCTCGCGTTCGGCGTCAGCTCCGGCGTCGGGGCCGCCGCCGGGCTCGTCACCGCCGTCGTCGCCGGCGTCGTCGCGGCGGTCCTCGGCGGGTCGAACCACCAGGTGTCCGGACCGACCGGGGCGATGGCGGTCGTGCTCGCGCCGGTCGTCGTCGCGCACGGTCCGGGCTCCGTCGCGCTCGTCACCGTCCTCGCCGGGCTCGTGGTCCTCGTCGCCGGGCTCGCCCGGCTCGGGCGCGTCGTCACGTACATCCCGTGGCCGGTCGTCGAGGGGTTCACGCTCGGGATCGCGTGCATCATCTTCCTCCAGCAGGTCCCGGCCGCGGTCGGCGTCGAGGTCGCGCCCGGCCACAACACCCTCGTGTCCGCCGTGGAGGCCGTGCGCGCCGCCGTCACCGACGTCCCCGCCGCCCCGGTGCTGTGGACGCTCGGCTGCGTCGCGCTCGTCGCCGCGACCATGGTGCTGCTCCCCCGGCTCCACGCGGGGATCCCCGCGTCGCTCGTCGCGGTCGTGCTCGCCACCGTCCTCGTCGAGGTGCTCGGCGCGCCCGTCCCGCGCATCGGTGCGCTGCCGTCGTCGCTGCCCGCGCCCGTCCTGCCGTCGGTCACGCCCGGCGCGCTGCGCGACCTCGGCGGCGCCGCGCTCGCCATCGCCGCGCTCGCCGCGATCGAGTCCCTGCTGTCCGCGCGCGTCGCAGCGACCATGGTCCAGTCCGGGCCGGGCGGCGGTTCCGTCTACCAGCCCGACCGGGAGCTCGTCGGCCAGGGCGCCGCCTCCGTCGCCAGCGGCCTCTTCGGCGGCATGCCCGCCACGGGGGCCATCGCCCGCACCGCGGTCAACGTGCGCTCCGGCGCCCGGACGCGGCTCTCCGCCGTCGTGCACGCGGTCGTGATCCTCGCGGTCATGTACCTCGCCACCGGCCCGGTCTCGCGGATCCCGCTCGCCGCGCTCGCCGGCGTCCTCATGGTGACGAGCTTCCGGATGATCGGCGGGCGCACGATCCGCTCCGTCGTCGGGGCCGGTCGCTCCAGCGCGGCGACCTTCGCCGTGACTGCCGTCGTCACCGTCGCGTTCGACCTCGTGCAGGCCGTCGAGATCGGCATCCTCGTCGCCGCGTTCTTCGCGCTGCGGACCGTCGCCCGCGCCTCCGGGGTCCACCGCGAGCCGCTGCCCGGCCCCGCCGAGCCGGGCGACGAGCACGTCGCGCTCTTCCGGCTCGAGGGGTCCATGTTCTTCGGTGCCGCCGACCGCGTGCTCGCCGAGGTGACCGACGCCTCGGCGCACGAGGACGTCGCCGTGGTCGTCCTGCGGCTCTCCCAGCTCCGCATGGTCGACGCGACCGGGGCGAAGGCGCTCGGCGGGCTCATCGAGGGCCTCGAGGCGCGCGGGGTGACCGTCCTCGTCAAGGGCGTCCAGGACCGGCACCGCGCGCTGCTCACGAACGTCGGCGCGCTCGCCGAGCTCCGGCACGAGAACCACCTGTTCGACACGCTCGACGACGCCGTCGAGCACGCGCGCTCCCACGTGCGCCGCGCGGCCACCGGCACCGACGTCCCGCAGGTGCGCGGTCTGCGACCCGCGACGTGAGTGCCTAGCCTGGAGCCGTGCACGAGTACGTGCGAGCCCTGCCGCGGGCGCTGCCGCCCGGCGTCGTGTCGATGGTCGGATACCGCCTGCGGACCGCGACGACGGACGGCACGCCGTCCGTCCACCGCGGCCTGCCGTCGCCGTGGCTCACGCTCGTCGTGAGCACCGCGGGCGCCGTGCCGACGGCGGTCGGGCCGGACGACGCCCCGGTGGGCTACGCCTCGCTCGTCGGCGGGCTGCACACGCGGCCCGCGTACATCCACCAGCCGCCCGAGCAGGCGGGCGTGCAGCTCGCCCTCGACCCCCTCGCGTGCCGGGAGCTGCTCGGCGTCCGGGCCGGCGAGCTCGGGCTCGTCGAGGACGCGGACGCGGTGCTCGGGCCCGTCGCCGAGCGGTTGCGCGAGCAGGTGGCCGAGGCGGGCTCGTGGCCCGCGGCGTTCGACGTCGTGCGGGCGGCGCTCACGCAGCCCGGGGGCGTCATGCCAGGTGGCTCCGTCGCCCGGCGCGACGGCGTGCGCCCCGAGATCGCGGAGGCGTGGCGCGTGCTCGTGCGCACGCACGGGCGCGCCCGGGTCCGGGACGTGGCCCGCCACGTGGCGCTGGGCGAGCGCCGCCTGGAGACGCTGTTCCGGGCGGAGCTCGGGGTCTCGCCGCGCGCGGCGCGCGGGCTCGCGCGGTTCGACGCCGCCCGTCGCGCGGTGCAGCGCCTCGCCCTCGGCCGCGGGCCCCGCACGCTCGCGGACGTCGCCGCGAGCGCCGGGTACGCCGACCACTCCCACCTCGTGCGCAACTTCCGGCGGTTCGCCGGTACGACCCCGACCGGGTGGGTCCGGGAGGAGGTCGGGAACATCCAAGCCGGGGGCCACACCGACGGCCCAGCCTGGGACCATGAGCATCCACGAGAGCACCCGGGACACCACTGACCACGCACCCGCCGCCGACGCGGCCGGGACGCCGACCGGGACGCCGAGCCCCCAGGTCTGGCCCACCCTCCAGGCGCGCGACGCCCGCGCGCTCGTCGTGTTCCTCACCGACGTCGTCGGGTTCGTCGCGACGGCCGTCATGGCGGGCGACGACCGCGACGTCGCGCACGCCCAGCTCGACTGGCCGTACGGCGGCGGGATCATGCTCGGCAGCCACTCCCCCGAGCGGGAGTGGTCGCGCGAGCCGGGGACGTGCGGCACGTACGCCGTCGTGCCCGACGACGCCGCGATCGAGGCGCTCGACGCCCGGCTGCGCGAGCGCGTGCCGGGTACCGGCGGTCGCGTCGTCGTGCCGCTGCGGGACACGGACTACGGGAGCCGCGAGCTCGTGCTCCGGGACCCCGAGGGGAACCTCTGGTCCTTCGGCACGTACCGCGGGGAGCCGCGGCGGTGACGACGCCGGGCGTCCTGCCCGCCGCGTCTCACTTCGCCTCGGCGTAGTGGTCGACGACCGCGACCGTGAGCGGGAAGTCGACCGGGAAGTCGCCGAACAGGAGGCGACCCGCCTCGGCCGCCGCGGCGCGGACCTCGTGCGCGACCGTCTCGGCGAGCTCGGCCGGCGCGTGCACGACGACCTCGTCGTGCAGGAAGAAGACGAGGTGCGCCCGGTCGGCGAACGGGGCGGGCGCCGCCCCGGGGGTCGCGGCGAGGGGCAGGTCCCACAGCCGCCGCCGGATCGACGCGAGCCAGCACAGCGCCCACTCGGCGGCGGTGCCCTGCACGACGAAGTTGCGCGTGAACCGGCCCCAGGCCCGCGTGTACGACCGGGCCCGCGCCTGCGCGTCGGCCCCGGACGCGGCGTCCTCCGTGGCACCGACCTCCTCGACCGCGTACGCCCCGTCCTGCGCGGCGTGCCACGACTCGCCGGGGCGCGGGGAGCTGCGGCCGAGGAGCGTCGAGACGATCTCCCCGCGCTCACCCGCCTGGGCGGCGCGCTCCACGAGGCCGATGGCGTCGGGGAACGCCTTCGCGAGCCGCGGGAGCACGAGCGCGCTGTCGCCGGTCGTGCCGCCGTACATCGCGCCGAGCATCCCCACCTTCGCGTGGTCGCGGGTCGCGACGGCGCCCGACGCGACGATCCCCGCGTACATGTCGCCGCCGCGACCCGCGGCGGCCATGCGCTCGTCGTGCGCGAGCCCGGCGAGCACGCGCGGCTCGAGCTGCGCGGCGTCGGCCACGACGAGCCGCCAGCCCGGGTCCGCGACGACGGCGCGCCGCACCTGCTTCGGGAGCTGCAGCGCTCCCCCGCCGCTCGACGCCCACCGGCCCGTGACGACCCCGCCCACGACGTACTCGGTACGGAACCGGCCGTCGTGCACCCAGGTGTCGAGCCACGCCCAGCCGTTCGCCGTGAGGAGCCGCGCGAGCTTCTTGTACTCCAGCAGCGGCTCGACGACGGGGTGGTCCGTGCGCTCGAGCTCTCCCTTGCGCAGGGACCGCACGCCGACGCCCGCGTACTGCAGCGCCTTGAGCAGGTCGGGGTGGGAGTCGGGGTTGAGCGTGGGCGGCGCGTCGAGCGCCGTACGGATGCGCGCGACGAGCTCCTCCATGCGCGCGGGCCGCTCGCCCGGCCGCGGCCGCGGCCCGAGCTCGCCGCTGAGGATCGCGTCGTGCACGTCGGCGCGCCACGGCACGCCCGCGTGGTGCATCTCGGCGGCGACGAGTGCGCCCGCGGACTCAGCGGCCAGCAGGAGCCGCAGCCGCCCAGCGGCGTCCGGCCCGTCCGCGGCGGCGACGGTCACGAGCTGGTCGCGAAGCTCGGCGACGGGGTCGAGCCGCACGCTCGGGCCGTCCTGCGCACCGAGCTCGAAGAGCCCGACGGGCTGCCGCGGCGCGGACGGGTCGCGCCCGGCCGGTACCGCGGCGAGCGCGTCCCACGGCCCGGGGTCGCGCCGCGCGAACGGCGTGCCCGCGACGAGCCGCGAGCGTCGTAGCAGCACGTGGGACAGGCGCAGGTCGTGCGACCGCTCCACGCGCCGCCCGGCCGTGAGCAGGGGCGGGTACCACCGGTTCGTGTCGTCCCAGGTCTCGCGGACCGGGTCCGCCGGGCCGTCCGCGACGTGCTCGACCCGGGCCCGCCCCGGCGAGCCGACGTGGACGGCGTAGGTGCTCACGCGCTCACCTCCCGTGCTCGGGGCCCGGGGTCGGGCGCGGCGGCCACGGCGCGCGCGAGCGTCCGACCCCGGGACGCGACGAAGCCGGCCCGCAGGAGCCGGGCCGCGTCGGGCTCGTGCGCGACGAGGCTGACCGTGGCGGCGAGCGTCGTCGCCCCGAGGTCGTCGGCGGTGCGCGCGGCGCGCGCGAGCGCGCTCGCCTGGTGGGGCGTGAGGTGCCGGCGCCCCGTGGCGGCGAGCGCCACGACCGTGTCGAGCAGCGTGTCGCACACCTCCTCGACGGGCGTGGGCACGACCACCTCCCGCGCGTGCATGCCGGCGCGCCCGCGCAGCGACCGGACCCGGGCGCGGAGCCGGGTCCACGGGGTCGACCACGCCCGGTGGTCGTACGCCGGCGTCAGCGTCGGGACGACGACGTCGAGGCCCTCGCCCGGGCGGTCGACGAACAGCCCGACGGCCTCGTCGCTCCGCGACGCGAGGTCGCGCTCGACGGCGACGGCGACCACGCGCCGGTTCCCCGCCGCGACCCCGAGCAGGGTGTCGCACGCCGCCTCGTCCGCGGCGTCGACGCGCACGACCGTCTCCGCGCCGTCCGCCGCGACCAGCGTCCAGGTGAGCTCCTGGGCGACCTCGTCGAGGCCGATCGCCCCTGCCTCGCGCACCATGACGACCCGCACGGCGGCGGGTGTCCGGCCGAACCCGGCCTCGGCCCGCGGCGGGGTCGTCGCGGTGCGGGCCGCGACGTCGCGGAGGTCGTCGGCGTCGAGCGCCCCGAGCGGCTCGACGGCGGGCCCCTCGCCCGCGCGCAGCCCCGTGTCCGCCCGCTCGGTCGCGCCGCGGAGCGCGAACGGGCCGCGGCACAGCGCCTCGACCGAGCGGCCCCAGACGAGCGGGAGGTCCCACGAGCGCCGGAAGGTCGGGTCGGCGCCCGGCGGGCGGCCGGTGGTGACCGACCGCACGCGCCCGGCGTCCGCGTCCCACAGGTGCACGGTCACACCCCGCGCGCCCGACGCCGCGACCCACCACCGTGCACCGAGCGGCACGACCCGCGCGAGGTCGGTCGGGCGCTCGTCGGGCGTGCCGGCGTCGGGCGGGGGCTCCGCCTGCACGTACGCCCACAGCTCGGCCAGCGCGAGGAGGCAGTCCGTCTCGTCGACCGCGTCGCGGCGGTCCGCGAGCGCCTCGAGCCGCCCGACCGCGGACGTGACGAGACGCTGGACCGCGGGCCGCCGGCCGAGCCGCGCCACCACGCCCGCACCGCGCAGCTCCTCCAGGTCGTCGCGGCCGACGTGCGAGAGCCCGACGTCGAGCAGCCGCTCGACCGCGCGCACGACCTCGTCGGCCACCGCCCGGGCGTCGGGGACGCCCGTGGCACGCGGCGTCGCGGCGGCCCGCTCGGGCCAGGGCCACGGCCGGCCGTGCGCACGCCACACGTGCACGAGCGCCTCCAGCCGCCACCGGCGCTCGTCGGCGTCGCTCCACGCCGCCCCCTCGCGGGTCACGAGCATCCCCGGGAACCCCGCCCCCGCGACGTACGTGACGCGCGGCGCGCCGGGCCACGAGACCTCCGCGCGCGGGCCGTCGACCGCCACCTCCGCCGGCGGCCCACCGACCGCCTCCTCCACGGGTTCAGCAGGCACGGTCTCGGCGACCGCCCGCACGACGGCGGCGCCCGCGGCACGGTGCGCGACGCGCGGGTCGAGCGCGAGGATCTCCGCCACCGGGTCCGGGGCGGGGGCGGACGGCGCCGCGCCGTCACCTGCCGCGGCGGGAGCCGCCGCGGGTGCGGCACCCGCCTCCCGCGCCCACAGGCTCGCGGCCACGACGTGCTGGCACGTGCCCGGCGTCGGGCACGCGCACCGCGCCCCGGCGGGACCGCGCGCGTCGAGCTCGACCCGCACCCCGCCCACGGACACCACGACGCCGTCGGGGCGCGCCTCGACCGGCTCGACCCGCCCGGCCGCGACGTCCTTGCGGGCGCGCCGGACGAGACCCGGGCTCGCGATGGTGGCGAGGGCGGCGTCGTCGTACCCCGCGTACACCGCTGCCCATGCACCGGGCCCGGCGCCGACCCCGCTCACGGGAGCACCTCGCCGAGCCACTCGGCGAACCGCTCCGGCGTGAGCGCCGCGATCTCCATGCCCTGCTCGGCGAGCCGGCGGGCGACGCCGCGGTCGTACGCGGGGTTCGCCTGCCCGTCGAGGGCCGCGAGCCCGAGCAGCCGGACGCCCGACGCGTGCAGGCGCCCCACCGCGGACACCAGCTGCGACACCGAGCCGCCCTCCTCGAAGTCGCTGACGAGCGCGACGACCGTGCGCCGCGGGTCGCGCACGTGCTGCTCCGCGTACCGCACGGCGCGCGCGATGTCGGTCCCCCCGCCGAGCTGCGCGGTGAGCAGCACCGTGACCGGGTCGTGCGCGAGGTGCGACATGTCGACGACCGCCGTGTCGAACAGGACGAGGCGGACCGTGATCCCCGGCAGCCCCGCGAGGATGCCCGCGCTCACCGCGCTGTAGAGCACCGAGGCCGCCATGGACCCCGACTGGTCGACGAGCAGCACGACGTCGTACGACAGCGCCCGGCGCCGCCGCGCCGAGAAGCGCAGGTCCGTCACGAGCAGGCGCCCGCGCTCCGGGTCCCAGCGGCCGAGGTTCGCGCGGACCGTCGCGGCGGCGTCGAACGTGCGGCTCGACCGCACGAACGAGCGGCGGGACCGGTCCCGGCGCCCGTCGACGGCCGTCACGAAGCGGGGGCGCAGGCGGCGCACCACGTCCTCGACGACGCGCGCGACGATCCGTCGCAGCCCGTCCTGGACCTGCGGCCCGAGCCTGCCCCGCACGCGCAGGAGCGCCGACGCCAGCTCCGTGCTCGGCTCGACGGCCTCGACCGCCTGCGGGTCCGCGAGCAGCTCGGTCATGCCGTACCGGCCGACCGCCTCGACCTGCATGCGCTCGAACGTCTCGCGCGGGAACAGCTCGCGCGCCGACCCCAGCCAGTCGAGCCCTTCGACGACCGACCCTCCGCGGCCACCTCCGCGGCCCCGGCCCTCGCCGGGGTCTCCCCCGGTGCCGTGCCGGTGGCCGCGCGCGGTGTACTCGCGGTCGTAGAGGTGCCCGAGCGTGCGGTCCAGCGCCTGGTCCGGTGGCGCCACGGGCAGCGTGTCGCCCGCGTACCGGCCCAGCACGAGCCGCCAGCGCCGCGCGGCCTCCTGGTCGTCCGCCCGCCCGGCCACGCCGAGACCGCCGCCCGCCGTCACGAGGCGCTCCCGCGAGCCCACGCGCCCAGCCCGTCCCGCTCGAGCACGGCGACGAGCTCGCGCTCCACCACCAGCGCGGCCCGCAGGTCGTCCTCCGAGACGTGCACGCGCCGGTCCAGCGCGTCCGCGCGCGTCCCGGTGCGCGCGGCGACGCGCTCGGCGAGCCGGTGCGTCTCGGTCGGCCGCAACCACGTGAACGCGCGCCGTAGGTCCGGCAGGACCGCTCGGAACGCGTCCTCGTCGAGACCACGCAAGCCCTCGTCGACGGCGTCGAACATCTCCGGCGTGTGGAGCAGCAGGTCCGGGGCGGCGCGCAGGACCCCGCCGAGGAACGCCGTCGCCGCCACGGGGTCCGCGCCGGGTGCGAGCTGGGCGCGCACCCGCTCGACGAGCCCGTGGTCGCCGGGCTCGTCGTCGAGCTCGTCGTCGACGGCGGCGAACGCGGTGAGCGCCCCGCGCACCGCCGGGGACGCGTCGGCGTCCTCCCGGACGCGCGCGAGCGCCTGCCCCACCGTCGCGGCCGCCGAGCCCGGTCCGTCCCGGCCCGCGCCGCGCACGTCGCGCACGAGGGACCGCAGCGCGACGAGGCTCGCCAGGGCGTCGTCGTGCGTCGTCGCGTCGGCCGCCGCGAGGTCCGGGACCAGGTACGCGGCCGTGGCCAGTCCCTGCTCCGCGAGGTCGAGCAGGGCCTGCGCATGGTCGCCCAGCTCCAGCTCCACGCGCGCGCGCCACAGCGCGACGAGCCGTCGCATGCCCGCGACGACGGACGCGAGCGACGGGTCCACGTCGAGCGTGGCGCGCACGAGCGCGACGAGCGGGGGCAGCCGCTCCGGGAGCCCGACGACGACGCACTGCGCGACGAGGCGCGCGACGGCGTCGCTCGAGCGCTCCTCGCGCGCCCGCTCGCGCGCGTCGTCGAGCAGCGCGACCGCGACCGCCTCGAGCGTCGCCCCGCGGTGGGAGAGCTCGACGAGGCGCGCCTCGACGAGCGGCGTCCACGCGTACGTCCACTCCTCCAGCACGAGGCCCAGCCCGCGGCCCGCGACGTGGTCGGGGCCGGAGACCCGGCGAGCGAAGCCCAGCTCGAGGAACGCGCACAGCGCGAGGAACCGGCGCCGGTCGCGGTGCGCGGCACGACGGCGGGCGTCGAGCCGCACGGTGCGCGGCACGGCGTCGGACACGTCGAGGCGCAGCGCCCGGGCGCGGGCACGCGCCTCCTCGACGAGCGGCGGGGCCGCACCGCCCGGGGCGACGTCGCCGAGCGCGCGCCCGGCGAAGACCTCGGCGACCGCGAGACCGAGCGGTCGGTCGCCCGCGGCGTCCAGGTCGTCCGGGTCCTTCACGTAGCACGAGGTGATCGCGTCGAGCAGGTCGGTGCGGCACGGCCAGGGCCGTTCCCGCAGGGCCGCGAGCCGGTGCGCGTGCTCGACGGCGGCCTGGGACTGCGCCACGCTCACGAGTGCCCCGCGCTCCGACGCCCCGCGCCCGACGTCGACCAGCACCCCGGCCGCGGCGGCAGCGGGCCCGGCCGGGTCGTGGTGCGCGGCCCAGAGCCGGTCGTAGTAGCCCGGCGCGGGCATGCCCGCGCCGTACCCCCGCAGGGCGTCGAGCCGCTCGTCGTCGTAGCGGACGAGCCACGCGGGAGCGTCGGCGAGGTCGCCGTACCCGTCCGCGGGGCGCCGCGCCACGACCGCCGTGCCGTACTCGCTCCCGACGAGCGCCTCGACGAGCGCGAGGGTGTGGAACGCCCCCGTCACGACGACGACCGGCCCGTCCGCACGCGCGGCGTGCTCCGCGACGCGCGCGGACATGCGCGCCTCGCGGTCGAGCGAGCCGTCGGCGGCGAGCGCCTCGTCCTCGTAGTCGAGCCGCGCGAGCGCGGCCCACGCGAACACGTCGTCGACGAGCTCGCGCCAGTCGCGCAGGCGCGCCGTCTCGCGCGCCTCGAAGAGGTGGTCCCACAGCTCGTCGTGGTCGCGGCACCCGAGCCGCTCCGCGAGCCGGGCGACCGTGCGCGAGTGCGCGAGGTGGCGCTCCGCGAGGACGGTCCGCGCGGCGGCTCCCCGCTCGTCGTCCTCCTCTCCTGCCCGCTCCCCCCACGGGGAGTCGACGAACGCGAGCTCCGCGCCCGCCGCGTGCCCCGCGCGCACGGCGACCCACTCGGGCGAGTACCGCGCGAGCGGGTAGAAGCCCGCGGCGCGCACGCCGCCTCCCGCGGCGTCCGCGAGGTCGCCGGCGAGGCTGAGGACCGCGACGGGCGGGACCGTCCGCTCGTCGAGCAGCGCGGGCAGGAGACGCGTGTACTCCTCGGGCCCCTCGACGAGCACGACGGACGGCCGGATCTCGGCGACCAGCGCGGCCACCGCGACCGCGCAGGCGGGACTGTGGTGGCGCACCCCGACGAGGTGCACGCCGTCGCGCTCGCGCAGCAGCGCGAGGTCGTGGGCTGCCTGTCGCAGCCGCGGCGGCGCGGCGTCCCACGCGGCGCGCCGGGCTACCGCCACAGGTCGCCCGCCGCGGTGAGGAAGTCCTTCCAGCGCGCGTCCGACCGCGCGCGCTCCCGCACGACGTTGTCCACGTAGTGCCGCAGCCGCCGGGCGTCCTCCTCGTCGCCCTTGAGCGCGACGCCGCCCACCTGGCGCGCGACCTGCCCCGCCGTGACCGTGCCGTCGCCGAGGTAGCGCGCCTCGAGCGACGCCGCGATCGCGACGTTCACCGCCTCCGCCGTCGACATCACGGTCTCGGGGCGCTTGACCGGTGCGCCGCTCGCCGTCGTGCCGGTGCGCAGGTCCTGGAACACGGTGACGAGCACCTCGAGCACGTCACGGTCGAGCACCGGTCGGTCCTCGACGGGCCCGAGCTCGGCGGTGAGGCGCGTCTCGACGAGCTCGATCTCGAACGCGCGGTCGCGGATCGGCGCGACCGTCTCGAAGTTGAAGCGCCGCTTGAGCGCGGCCGACATCTCGTGGACCCCGCGGTCGCGCAGGTTCGCCGTGGCGAGCACGTTGAACCCGGGCCGCGCCGCGACGCGGGCGTCGGCGCCGAGCTCGGGGACCATGAGCTGCTTCTCGGACAGCACGGAGACGAGCGTGTCCTGGATCTCCGGGGCACAGCGCGTGATCTCCTCGAACCGCGCGACGCGCCCGCTCTCCATCGCACGGTAGACGGGCGACGGGACGAGCGAGCGCTCGCTGGGACCCTCCGCGATGAGCAGCGCGTAGTTCCACGAGTACCGCACGTGGTCCTCGCTCGTGCCCGCGGTGCCCTGCACCGTGAGGGTCGACGTGCCGCTCGCGGCCGCCGCGAGCAGCTCGGACAGCAGGGACTTGGCCGTACCGGGCTCACCGACGAGCATGAGGCCCTGCCGGCCGAGCAACGACACGACCGCGCGGTCGACGAGCGGGTCGTCGCCGAAGAACTTGCGGCTCACGCCCAGCTCCCGGTCGCCCACGACGAACGCCCGCACCGCGCGCGGGCTCAGGCGCCAGCCCGGCGGGACGTCGGCCCCGCGTCGGGCGTCGGCCTGCGCGAGCACCGCGAGCTCGTCGGCGTACCGGACCTCCGCCGGCGGTCGCAGCTCGGCGAGCGCCGGGGGCGCCTGCTCGTCACCGGTCGTCGTGCTCGTCACCCGGGCTCCTCCTCGGTCCGGTCGCGGGCACCGTGCCCGTGGTCCTGCAGGTCAGCGTAGGAGCCGCGTCCCACACGGCCGGCGCCGGTGCCGCGGGAGCGGTCGTCGACGGGTTCGGCGGCCGTGCCCGTCGTGGGGGCGCTCTCCCCACCGGCCCAGGCTGCGCCCGTGGCGCGTCCCGCCGGGACCACGCGGTGCGGGTCGGCCTCCGCGTTCACGACGCCGCCCACGAGCACGACGATGCTCGTGAGCCAGCCCCAGAGGACCCCGGCGAGGACGAGGCCGAGCATCTGCCCGGCCGCCTGGACGACCGCCGTCGTCCCCGCCTCGGAGCCCGGCGCCGCCGGTCCCGCGAGCCGGACGTAGAGACCGAACCCCCAGGACACGAGGAGGACGCCGCCGGTCCCGACGGCCGCGCCCGGCAGGCACCGCCGCCACGTCGTGTCGACGTTCGGTGCGTAGCGGTAGAGCAGCGTGAGGTACGCGCCGCAGACGAGCACGACGGTCGGCCAGCGCAGCACGTCCCACGTCTGCCGGAAGGCCGCGTCGAGACCGAGCCGCTCGGCCAGGTCGGCGCCGTCGCCCAGGAGCGGGCCGACGACGACGAGCGCGACGACGGACACCGCCGTGACGATCGCGCCGAGGGCGAGCGCGACCCCCAGGACGTACTGCGCCACGACCCCGCGGCGCCGCTCGACGCCGTACGCGTCGTCCAGGGCGCGGACCGCGGCGCGGAAGACGCGGCTCGCGAGCCAGAGCGCGACGAGGAACGACCCGACGGCGAACCCGGTGCGCTGCTCGTCGAGGAGGCTGTCGACGAGCGGCGCGACGACCGAGGTCGACACGTGCTCGGCGAACACCGTGGTGAGCCCGCCGACGATCGACGAGCGGATCGAGTCGACGGTGTCGTCGCCGAGGAGCGGGCGCAGGAAGCCGAGGCTCGACCCGATCGCGGTCGTCAGCGGGATGAGCGAGATGAGGCCGTAGTACGACATCTCGGCGGCGAGGCCCGTGACGCGGACCCCGGCGACGCGGAACGCCGAGCGGGCGGCGACGTCGGCGACGCGCACGCCCCGCACGCGCGGCCCGGTGCGCGCCGCGGCGGCGAGCACGCGGTCCTGCCACGGGACCCGGCCCGCAGCACGCTCGCGCCGCCGCACCGTCCAGGGGCGGACCACCGCTCGCGCGCACCACGTACCCGCCGCGACCGCGCCGGCCGCGGCGGGCACGCTCGCGAGCGCGCCGAGCGCCCGGGTCCCGCCGTCGTCCGCGGCGACGGCCACGACGACGACGACCGCCCCGACCCCCGCGAGGGCGAGCAGCGTCGACGTCGCCGTGCTCACGGCGGACCGGACCGCTGGCGACCGGCGCGCGAGCACGGCGACGAGCAGCCAGGCGAGCGTCGCGACGACGATCACGGGGCGGCGCCGCCGCTCACGGGAGCGTCCGCCGGGTCACCACTGGCTCTTCCGCTCCCAGTCAGGGTCGAACGACCCCGCCTCGGCCACCGCCACGTAGTCGCGGTACGCCTCCGCGACGAGGACGGGCGGCAGGTCCGCGATCCGCGCGGTCCCCCGTCCGGAGCCGCGGCCGGTCCGCTCGAACGTCAGCGCCGTCACCGCGGCCGGGATGTTCTCCTCGGGGACGAACGACCCCGTGAACTCGATCTGCACGACGATCCCCGCGCTCGTGAACGCCTTGGTGTACGCGCTGAACCACCCGGCGTCCTCGGCCTGCGAGCGGGAGTATCCCCGCTTCGTGGCGCGCCCGCGGATCGAGAAGCTGTCGGAGAACCAGCCCTTGTGGTCGTCGATCGCGGTCGCGCCCGCGGGGACGTCGGGCGTCGTGACGTCGAGCTGCGCGAAGATCGGGGTGACCTCGTAGTCCGCCAGGTGCGCCGTCCAGGCCGCCGTCGCCTCCGGGCCGAGCAGGACGGCGTGCGCGAGCCCGACCGTGGACTCCGCCCCGAGCTCCACGTCCTCGTCGTCGGCGTCGACGAGCGCGCCGCCGTCGGGCCGGAACGGGCGGGCACCCTCCGTCCCGGAGTTCTCGACCCAGACGAGCCGCTCGACGAGCCGCGACATCACGGGGTGCCCGAGGAGGTACTCCTGCCACTCCGACGCCGTCCATGTGCGGCCCACGCACATCGCCTCGTAGAGCCGCTGGGTCTGCAGGGCGACGACGGCCTTGAGCTCCTTGCGACTCGCGGTGAGCTGCTTCTTGGCGGCCGCGACGAGCTCGGGGTCGTCCTGCGCCCGGGGCGCCGGGAGCGCCTTGACCACCTTCCCGGCGTCGCTCGTGAGCTCGAGCGTGAAGGCGGGGGTGATGCGCCCGACGTACTCCCGGGAGCCGAGGTCGAGGTGGAGCAGCCCGTCGTCCTCGAACCCCGCGGTCTGGACGGTGCGGTCGGCGAGCTGGTCCGCCGTCCAGCCGCGCCGCTCCGCGAGCTCGGCCGCCAGGCGCTGCGCGGTCTCCTGGACCGTCGCCTGACGGAACCGTCGCGAGACGGCGAGGAGCTCCTGGATCGCGGCCGGCTGCCCGTTCGCCGCGAGCGCGTGCACGAGCGCCTCGGTCTGCGCGCGACGCCCGACGTGCGCCTTCGCGTAGCGCTGGAACGTCGCGGCGAGCTCGGCGCCCGGCATCGCGACGGTCAGCGCGAGCAGACCCTTGTCCTTGACCGCCGAGCCGACGTACGTGGCCTGGTGCTCGCGGTACAGGTCGCGGTGGTGGTCCTCGAGCGACTTGGACGCCTCGACCGAGTAGTGCTCGGGCGAGCGCTTGGCCCACGCCTGGTACTGGTCGTACCGCAGCTGGGCACCGGCCGTCGCGTACGCGTCGCTCTCCTGCGGCGAGGGGTTGCGCGTGTCCTGCGCGACCCACGCCGCGAGCACGTGGCTGCCGAGCCGGGCGCGGTCCTCCTCCTGGAGCAGCGACAGGTACCGCTCCAGCAGCCCGGCACCGCTCGGGTCCTTGAGCTTGACCGCGAGCACGACCCACCAGCGCAGGACCGTCGGCTCCACCGGAGAGCCGTCCGCCGCCCAGCGCGCCGCGGGCAGCGCGTCGAGGTCGAACCACGCCATGCTGACGGGCTTCTTCGCGCGCAGGCCCTTGGTCGCCTCCGCGAGCAGCGCCTCGGGCGCGAGGTCGGCGGAGATGTCCTCGCCGAGCGACTCGAGCGCCGTGAGGAGCGTGGCGCGCACCACCTCGGTGCGCTCCCTGCCCAGCGCGGCGCGCAGCGCGGGCACCGCGCCGGCGTCACCGAGCCGCGCCAGCCACTCGGCCGCCGTGCGCCGGATCTCGGCTCTGCCGCTCCCGAGCCCTTGCTCGGCCAGCTCTCGCACGCCCGGGTGAGACAGCAGGACCTCCTGCGCGGCCGAGCGGTACGAGCGGCCCTCGCCGAGGGCGAGCTCGGACAGGCGCGGCAGGAAGCGGCGCGGGACCTGCGGGAACTGCCCCAGCAGCGCGATCGCGCGCGCCGGCTTCGCCGTGCCGTAGGTGCGCTCGCGGTCGTCGAGGGCCTCGGCGAGACGGTCGAGCCGCCCGGCGTAGTACGGCCACGCGTTCCGGGGCGAGACCGTGTCCGCCGCCCACCACGACGAGAAGTAGAGGTCGTCGACCAGCCCGTCCGCGTCCTCACGGCCCACCTGGCGCAGCGCCGCCTCGAGGGCGCGGAGATCGACGTCGAGCAGGTCCCCGTCGTGGAGGCGGTACCACGCGAAGTGCTCGCGCGGGCCGCGTTCCGCGACGACCAGGCGCAGACGGTGCAGGAGCGTGGTGCCCGGGAGGCGGGCGAAGACGGCGGGCGCCGAGAGCCGACGCATCGTCACCCGGTCGGGGCGCCGCGTGCTCGTGCCGGAGAGGAACGCGGTGAACACCCGGATGTCGTCGTCCGAGATGCCGGGCAGTTCCTTGAGGTCCTCCTCGACGGCCTGACGACGCCACCGCGCCCAGCCCTCGTCACCCCCCTTCGCCGGGTGCGCCGCACGCTCCGCCCGGGCACGCTCCAGCGCCGTGTCGATCGCCGCCCGCGCGGCGCGGACGGCGTCCTCGCCGAGCACGACGTCAGGCAGCGGATCGTACGGCGGTACCTCGATCTCGGGCTCGTCGCCCTGTGCCGCGACGAGGACGCGAGCGCGCTCGACGGTATCGCGCAGCAACGTCGCCCGGGCGCCCGTCGACCGCTCGGCCGTCTCCTCCAGAGCGGCCAGGCCGCCGTCGACCTGGGCGAGCCGCGTCACCACGGCACCGAGCCGCGAGGCCGGGAGCGACGTGAGCAGCGGGGCGAGGAGCTCGAGCTGCCGCGCCGCGGGGAGCGGGACGAGCGCGGCGACCGCCGCCTCGCGCACCGCCTTGCTCGTGTCCGCGGCGAGCGCGGCGAGCAGCGGGGCGAGCGTCTCGGTCGCCGCCGGGTCCGCCGCGACGAGCGCCACGAGCTCACCGCGCCCCGCGGCGCTCACCCCCGGCAGCACCTGCGTCGCGACGTCCAGGTGCGCGACGACGAACTCCCGCGCCGGGTCGCCCAGCAGCGCCGGGCCCAGGTGCCGCGACGCCCAGCCTGCCGACGCCGGCCGCTCGAACAGCTCGCGCAGCACCACCGCCGGCGCGTCCGCCTCCGGCACGCCGCCCTCGACCGCGAGGGCCACGAGCAGGTCCGGCGTCCAGCGGTCGGGCGCGCCCTTGCCCTTCTTGCCGTGCCGGCGTTCGTTCGCGCGCCGCGACATGTCGTTGACGAGCGTCGTGAGCCAGCGCGGGTCCGACGCCCGCTCGCGGTCCACCTCGGACGAGACCGCGCTGAGGACGCGGCCGAGGCGCACGAGCTCCGGGACGGTGACGGAGTCCGAGAGCGTGTAGAGGTTGGAGCGCGCGGTGACCGCCTTGGCCGACGTCCACCCCGGCACGGCGGCCTTGAGCAGGTCGTCCTGGGCGGGGGTCGTCCACGAGTAGACCCCGGACTGACCGGGACGGCCGAGGAGGGCCTCGACGTCGCCGCCCCGCAGCGCCTCCAGCTCGAGCAGCACCTCAGGACCCTCGCCCCGGTGCACGTACGCGACAGCGCGGTCCGCGAGCTCCGGCGACGCGACCGCGAGCACCTTCAGGGCGTCGACGAGCCGAGCGCTCGGGCGGTCGACCCCCGTCTGCCCCTCGTCACGCCGGAACAGACCCTTGACCTTCTCGAGCACCCTCTACCTCACCGTCACGTCGTCGCTGCTGGAGGGCCCGATGCTAGGGGTGGGTAGTGACAGTGTCGGCGCCCAGGTGGCGCGTAGGCACCCGCACGGCACCCCGAACCGCCACCACATCAGACGAGCCACGAAGAGGGATCCGTCCGATGCGGTCAGCTGCGCCGACCGCACGTAAGAGGAAGACGGGCATCCACGCCCGTCGCCATGCTGACGCTGTTCGTCCACCGCCGACTTAGGACTCCATGTATGCGCGAAGATGCTCGCGCAGCTGCGGGTCCACGACGTAGACGAACGTCCCGCGCATGCCTCGTGTCAGCAGCACCGCGTAGATATTCGCGACGAAGGCCAGCAGGTCCTCGTCGTCGTACCTGATTCCACGCATCCGATTGTCCTGCTTCCCCTTCTTGTCGAAGTAGGACTTTCTGTCGAAGTACAGGCGCTCACGTGCGGGGTCGTAGCGCAGGTCACCGCCGATGATCACGCCGGCGTAGTTGAGGTCGTAACCCTGGACGGTATGGATCGAGCCGACCTCGTCGATCGACGTCGGGCTGCTGATCCAGTCCGACGTGGTGCGATTCCACGGCATCTGTACACCGTCGATGTCGATGTCGGGGGCGGAGCAGTCGGCCCGGCTGCGCCACGGGAAGGCGTAGCCAGCCACCAGGCGCGCAAGCCCGTGCTCGGCCTCCCGATCCCGGATCGCGTCGCGCATCTCGCCCAGGTCGTCGAACAGCCGCAGCTCATATCCACTGAAGCGCCGTGGCTGAGGGCGCTGCCCGGCGAGGATCTCTCTGACATAGGCGACGTAGTCGTGCCCAGCGAGGACGCGCATCTGCGAGGACAACGGGTAGAGGCGGTGCGCCGCACGCGACTCCTCGACCAACGCGTCGAGGACGTCGGTCGGAAGGTCGGCCGGTCGAACGCGTTGACCGGTATCGAGCAGAAAGACCTGGTGCTTGCTCTTCTCTCGAATCCAGTCCAACTGGGTCAGGGTGAGGTCGTCTGTGCCGAAGAGCTGAAGGTTGATCGCCGGGAACTTGCCGTTCAGCCGCGCCGATGCGAGGCTTGCGCGCTGGCTGAGCCTATGCGTCTCGTCGACTATGAGCAGGTCGAACGTCTCCGCGCTCTCGCCGACCTGGAAGGGCGTGAGCACCATGTCCTTGTGCAGACCGGGCGTCCTGCGGAACACCTCCTGGATCGAAGCGCGCAGCGACAACTGCGGCACCACGAGGCCGATCTTGAAGTCCTTCAACAGCTCGGGGTAGCCCTCCGCGAAAAACTCGGAGAACACCGTCTCCGCGTTCATCGCCTCGCCGAGGTCAGCGGCCTCGATGTCACGGAGGAGCTTCATGAGGTAGATGCCAACGATGGTCTTGCCGGTGCCCGGGTCACCCCGGACGACGATCGTGCTCTCACGGCCGGTGCGTAGGTCGTCGAACAGACCTTCAAGGATGTCCTCGACGGCGATCGCCTGGTCGGGGTTGAGGGCCTTGAACGGCGAGAGCTTGAACAGGTCGCTGTTCTCGATCTGGTTGATCGAGCGCGTGAAAAGACCCTCCGCTCGCAGCTCCTCGAACACGGCTCGGAAGGTCTCTCGGTATCTGCTCCGGTCGTAGTAGTCCGCGTCGACGATGCCGAAGTTCCGGTTCAGCACTTGATAGCGACCGTCGCCCGAGAACCACCGGATCAGGTGCGACTCGAGATCGAGGCAGACGGACTTGTTGAACGTGTCGTCGACGACGATGCGGATACCCCGGAGATGAGCCTTGCCGCTGGTATCGAGGTGCTGCCGCATCCGGGCCACAGCGTTGAGGGTCTCGCCGACGTAGATGTCGCGCTCGCCGTCGATCGCGTACACGACTGGCCAGTTGGTGAGTCGACGATCCCCGCGGCGGGCGTTGACCGCATCGATCCGAAACGGAACGTGCTCGACGTCAAACCTGGTCATACTTGGCGCTCCGGCCGCGTGCCTTCTCGACCGGGTACTTCTTCCTCGTCGTCTCGAGCTTGTCGAGAACGATCCGACCGGCGTCGAGGCCGAGCTTGTCAGCGAGGAGCAGGCAGTACGTCAGGACGTCCGCAAGTTCGGCTTCTACGTCCTCGAGATCATAGTCCGGGCTCCACTGAAAGCACTCAAGAAGCTCAGCCGCCTCGATCGAGATACTCTTGGCCAGGTTCTCCGCGGTGTGGAACTGCCCCCACTCGCGCTCTGCGACGAACGCGCGAAGCGCCTGGTGGACCTCTGTTTCACGCATGCCGGGGACAGTACCCGCCGGGGCGGGGAGACCATCCCCGCACACGCCGAACCCGCGGTCTCCGCCAGGGCGAACCCGACGCCTCAAGACCACCGTGCCGACACGACGTCGTGCAGAGCGGCGATCACTCGCGATCCGATCGCGCTCGGGTCCGCCCCGAGACGGGGAGGTACGGCTCTGGGTGGTGGGCCCGGAGGGACTCGAACCCCCGACATCCACGGTGTAAGCGTGGCGCTCTAACCAGCTGAGCTACAGGCCCTGGAACGGCGGAGCACAGCCTACCGGGTCGGGACCCCGCCACCGGCCACGACCGCCGGGCTCTCGGGGCTCAGAGCTGTTCGAGCGCCCGTCGGTAACCGTCGAGGTCACGACGCTGCCCGCGCGGGTTCACGACCGACCACCGCACGATCCCGTCGGCGTCGAGCAGGAACGAGCCGCGCAGCGCGAGGCCGTTGTCCTCGTCGAGGACGCCGTAGGCCCGCGCGACGTCTCCGTGCGGCCAGAAGTCGGAGAGCAGGTCGAACTCGAAGCCCTCCTGCGCGGTCCACGCCTTCTGCGCGAACACCGAGTCGCACGAGATGCCGAGCAGGGTGACGCCGGCCGCCTCGAACTCCTCGAGGTTGTCGCGCAGCTCGCACAGCTCGCCCGTGCAGATCCCCGAGAACGCGAAGGGGTAGAACACGAGGAGCACCGGCCCGCCCCGCAGGTCCGCGAGGTGGACGGGCGTGCCGTGGGTGTCCGGCAGCGTGAAGTCGGGCGCCGGGTCGCCCGGACCGGGCGGCGTGGTGCGCCCGGTCGTCGCGGCGTCGTCAGCGACCGCGGCCACGGGTCCCGAGCTTCGTCGCGGACCAGTCGGGCGCGATGGCGAACGTGCTCGTCGCGTGCAGCCCGGCCGTGGTCGCGGCCTCCTGGATGTCGTTGTGGCCCACGTGGCCCGGCCGGCCGGGCTTCGGGGTGAGCACCCAGATGAGGCCGCCGTCGTCGAGCACGGTCTGGACGTCCACGAGCAGGTCGGTGAGGTCGCCGTCGTCCTGGCGGAACCACACGACCACGCCGTCCGTGACGTCGTCGTAGTCCTCGTCGACGAGCTCGCCGCCGACGAGCTCCTCGAGCTCACCGCGCAGGTCGTCGTCGACGTCGTCCGCCCAGCCGAACTCCTGGACCACGTTGCCGGGCGCGAACCCCAGTCGGTCCGCCCCGCTGGGCCCTACGGTGTCGGTCACTGTCGTGTCGTTCCTTTCCTCGTCCTGTCCGTGCGGTGGGCCGTCGCGCGCGCCCGGGCGGGCGCCCGCGCGCACGACGACCTGCCGTGTCTGGCAAAGGTAGCCCACCGCAGGGTGCGGTGCTTGGCAAGGCACCGCCTACGGACGGCCGTCCCGCGGGTCGTCGGCCGTGGCCGGGCACCGCCGGGCGGCCGCCCGACGGCGGCGCGCACGCCGCCCGGCCCGTGTCGCCGAAATCACGCCCTCTTGACCACCCGATGGTGTGACTTACGCGCGCGTTGTGAACACAATGGGTAGACCACCCTGGTCTCGTGAAGAGGCGCGGTCGCCACCAGCGGCCGCGGCCGCGTGCCCGGAGTGGGCCCGAGACGGGTGTCGGCCGTGTACCGCGCGGCCGAGTGCCCGGCATCCGACGAGATATGAGGTTGCTGGTGGCTTCGTACGACGAGACCGGACCGCTGATCAACGGTCTGCTCAGCCAGGTTCCGGACTTCGACCCCGCCGAGACCGGCGAGTGGGTCGAGGCCCTCGACGGCCTGATCGACGACCGCGGGGGCCCGCGCGCCCGCTACGTCCTGCTGAACCTGCTCAAGAGGGCCCGGGAGCGCAACGTCGCCGTCCCGACCTCGCTGACCACCCCCTACGTGAACACCATCGGTGTGCACGAGGAGCCCTACTTCCCCGGCGACGAGGCGCTGGAGCGCCGCTACCGCTCGTGGATCCGCTGGAACGCCGCCGTCATGGTGACGCGGGCGCAGCGGCCCGGCATCGGCGTCGGCGGCCACATCTCCTCCTACGCGTCGGTGGCGACGCTGTACGAGGTGGGCCTGAACCACTTCTTCCGCGGCAAGGACCACCCCGGCGGCGGCGACCAGGTCTACTTCCAGGGCCATGCCTCCCCCGGCGTGTACGCGCGCGCCTTCCTCGAGGGCCGCCTCTCCGCGGACCAGCTCGACGGTTTCCGCCAGGAGAAGTCGCACCCGGGCGGCGGCCTGCCGTCGTACCCGCACCCGCGGCTCATGCCCGACTTCTGGGAGTACCCGACCGTCTCCATGGGTCTCGGCCCGGCGAGCGCGATCTACCAGGCGTGGACGGACAAGTACCTGCACAACCGCGGGATCCGCGACACGGAGCAGCAGGACGTGTGGGCGTTCCTCGGCGACGGCGAGATGGACGAGCCCGAGTCGCGCGGCATGCTCCAGCTCGCGGCGCAGCAGCAGCTCGACAACCTGACGTTCGTCGTGAACTGCAACCTGCAGCGCCTCGACGGCCCGGTGCGCGGCAACGGCAAGATCATCCAGGAGCTCGAGGCGCAGTTCCGCGGTGCGGGCTGGAACGTCATCAAGGTCATCTGGGGCCGCGAGTGGGACGTCCTGCTCAACGCGGACAAGGACCGCGCCCTGGTCAACCTCATGAACGTCACGCCCGACGGCGACTACCAGACGTACCGTGCGGAGTCCGGCGCGTTCATCCGCGAGCACTTCTTCGGCCGCGACCCGCGGACGAAGGCGCTCGTCGAGAACATGACCGACGACGACATCTGGAACCTCAAGCGCGGCGGCCACGACTACCGCAAGATCTACGCGGCCTACGCGGCGGCGCGCGCCCACACGGGCCAGCCGACCGTGATCCTCGCGCACACGGTCAAGGGCTACGCGCTCGGGCCGTCGTTCGCGGGCCGCAACGCGACGCACCAGATGAAGAAGGTCGGCCTGGCCGACCTCAAGGCGCTGCGCGACTCCCTGCGCATCCCGATCACGGACGAGGAGCTGGACGCCAACCCGTACGAGCCCCCGTACTTCCACCCGGGCCCCGACGCACCGGAGATCCAGTACCTGCTGAACCGTCGCCAGCAGCTCGGCGGGTTCGTGCCCGAGCGCCGCTCGTCGCCGAAGCCGATCACCCTGCCCGGCGACAAGTCCTACGAGATCCTCAAGAAGGGCTCGGGCCAGCAGGAGATCGCCACGACGATGGCGTTCGTCCGCCTGCTCAAGGACCTCATCAAGGACAAGGAGTTCGGCAAGCGCGTCGTGCCGATCATCCCCGACGAGGCCCGCACGTTCGGCCTGGACTCGATCTTCCCGTCGGCGAAGATCTTCAACACCCAGGGCCAGCACTACCTCGCCGTGGACCGTGAGCTCATGCTGAGCTACAAGGAGTCCGAGGCCGGGCAGATCATGCACACCGGCATCAACGAGGCGGGCTCCGCGGCCGCCTTCCAGTCGGTCGGCACGTCCTACGCCACGCAGGGCGAGATCATGGTGCCGTTCTACATCTTCTACTCGATGTTCGGCTTCCAGCGCACCGGCGACCAGTTCTGGGCGGCGGGCGACCAGCTCACGCGCGGCTTCATCATCGGCGCGACCGCGGGCCGCACCACGCTCACGGGCGAGGGCCTGCAGCACGCCGACGGCCACTCGCCGCTCCTCGCGGGCACGAACACCGCGATCGTCCAGTACGACCCGGCGTTCGGCTACGAGATCCGGCACATCGTGCGCGACGGCATCGAGCGCATGTTCGGTCCCGGCGAGCACGGCGTGGGCGCGGACGGCCGCGACCAGAACGTCATGTACTACCTCACGGTGTACAACGAGCCGATGGTCCAGCCGGCCGAGCCGGAGGACGTAGACGTCGAGGGCATCCTCAAGGGCATCCACCGCATCTCCGTGGGCGAGGGCGACGGGCCGCGCGCCCAGATCCTCGCGTCGGGCGTCGGCGTGCCGTGGGCGCTCGAGGCGCAGCAGCTCCTGCGGGAGGACTGGGGCGTCGCGGCGGACGTGTGGAGCGTGACGAGCTGGAACGAGCTGCGGCGCGACGCGCTCGCCGCCGACCAGGCCGCGTTCCTCGACCCGGCCGCGCCCGCGCGCGTCCCGTTCGTCACGGAGAAGCTCTCCGGTGCCGAGGGGCCGTTCGTCGCGACGAGCGACTACGACCACCTGGTCCCCGACCAGATCCGCAAGTGGGTCCCGGGCGACTACGAGGTGCTCGGCGCCGACGGCTTCGGGTTCTCGGACACGCGCGCTGCGGCCCGCCGGCACTTCAAGATCGACGGCCCGTCCGTCGTCGTGCGCACGCTCCAGGCGCTCGCCAAGCAGGGCAAGGTCCCCGCGGACGCGTCGGCGCGCGCGATCGAGAAGTACCGCCTGATGGACGTCACCGCCGGCACGTCCGGCAACGCGGGCGGCGAGGCCTGACGGCCACCGCCGGAGACGACGACGGCCGGTCACCCCGCGGGGTGGCCGGCCGTCGTCGTCTCCGGAAGGTGCCGGGCGCCGCGGGTCAGGTCCCGGCGCGGTGCTGCTCGGCCTGCGCGACGGCGCGCTCGAGGTCCGCGCGCAGCGGCGCGACGCCTCGGGGGTCGCCGTACTCGACGAGCGACTCGAGGTGGTGGCGGGCGTCGAGGGGCCGGTCGGCCTCGATGGCGGCGAGGACGAGCTGGCGCCCGACCTCGGCCTCGTGCTCGCGGGCGCGCCAGTGGCCGACGCCGAGACCCAGCGCCTCGACCGGCAGGCCCGCCGTGCGCAGGACCTCCATCGACTGCGCGAGCGCGTGCCCCGAGGGGTCACGCTCCGCGGCCGTCGCGAAGCGGCGCTGGGCCGCCTCCGGGTCGTCGTCGAGGGAGAGGCGGCCGAGCTCCACGAGCGGGTACCACCCGCGGGGGTGCCCGGCGAGCTCCTCGGCGAGAGCCCAGACCGCGAGGTCGGCGGCGCGCTGCTTCTCCGTCTCGTCCGCCGGGGCGGCGAGCGGGTCGTCCGTGGACGGTCCCTCCGCGGCGCGACGACGGACCAGCTCCGCGAGCGCGCGGAAGGCCCGCTCGTCGTTCGGGTCGTCGACGAGCATCGCCCGCAGCGCGTCCTCGTGGACCGTGTCGCCACGCTTCTCCCCGGACCGTGGGCGGCGCGTGCCGACGGTCGACGCGGACGTCGGCCGACGCATGAGCTGTCGAAGTCGGGGCATGAGTGCCATTCCCCGACCCTAGCGGGTCGTCCGGGTGCTCACCCAGCGACCCGGTCCCCCGGCGACCCGGCCGACGCCGGGACGCGCGCTTTGTGGACTGTCCACAACCCCGGCCGTATGCTCGGCGCGTGACGGCCACCCCCAGGACCCCGGCGACCGCGCCGACCCCGACGAGCCCGGCCGGCAACGCGGACAACCTCCAGCGCCTGCGCGACGGCAGCGGCCTGCTCATGTCCGCCGCGCTGCGCCGCCTCGACGACGAGATCCGCTGGTACCGCGAGCTCCCGGCCGAGGACCGCTCCTACGTGGGTCTCGTCGCGCAGTCCGGCATCACGGCGTTCGTCACGTGGTACGCGGACCCGCAGGCACCGCCGCACGGCGTGAGCGACATCTTCGCCGCGGCCCCGCCCGAGCTCACGCGCTCGATCTCGCTCCAGAACACGCTCCAGCTCGTCCGCATCGTCGTCGAGGTCGTCGAGGCGTACTCCGACCAGCTCGCGGCACCGGGCGGCGAGCGCGACCTGCGCGAGGCCGTGCTGCGCTACTCCCGGGAGGTGGCGTTCTCCGCGGCCGAGGTCTACGCCCGCGCCGCGGAGGTCCGCGGCGCGTGGGACGCGCGCCTGGAGGCCCTGGTCGTGGACGCGCTCATCCGCGGCGACGGCGACGACTCCCTGCGGTCGCGCGTCTCGGCGCTCGGCTGGGGCGGCCACGGCTCGACCCTCGTCATGGCCGGCACGATCGCCGCGACGCTCGACGAGGTCCGCACGGCGGAGCTGCGCCGCGCGACGCGCCGCGCGGCGGGTGACGCGCTCGTGGGCATCCACGGCGACCGGCTCGTGCTCGTGCTCGGCGGCGAGGGCGACCTCCAGGCCGCCGCGGCGTCGCTCCTGCCCCGCTTCGGCCCCGGCCCGGTCGTCATCGGGCCGACGGTCCCCGGGCTGGAGGAGGCCGCGCGCTCGGCGCAGGCCGCGCTCGCGGGGCTGCGGGCCGCGCCCGCCTGGCCGCAGGCCCCGCGCCCGGTGCTCGCCGACGACCTGCTCCCGGAGCGCGTCCTCACCGGCGACACCACGGCGCGACGCACGCTCGTCGCCCAGGCGTACCGCCCGCTCGCCGAGGCGACGGGCTCGGTGCTCGAGACGCTGTCCGCCTACCTCGGCACGGGCCGGTCGCTCGAGGCGGCGGCCCGGTCCCTGTACGTCCACCCCAACACCGTGCGCTACCGCCTGCGCAAGGTCTCGGAGATCACCGGGTGGGACCCGCTCGACGCCCGCGAGTCGTTCGTGCTGCAGGTCGCGCTCGCGCTCGGGCAGCTCTCGACGGTCCGCTGAGGGGCCGGGCGCGCCCGGCGTCCCCCCGGCTCCGCGCCTGCGGCGCCTTGTAGGTTCGGCACAACCACTCTCCGCAAGGTTGGTGCGGGTCGTGACGTGGCGCACGGCCCTCGCGTTGGCACAGTTGACGGGTGCTCGCCGTCTTGTGCCCTGGACAGGGCTCCCAGTCCCCCGGAATGCTCGCCCCCTGGCTCGAGCTGCCCGGCGTCGCCGACCAGGTCTCCGCGTTCGGCGAGGCCGCGGGCCTCGACCTGCGCGCGCACGGGACGGAGTCGGACGCCGACACGATCCGTGACACGGCCGTCGCGCAGCCGCTCATCGTCGCGTCGTCGCTCGTCGCGCTCCGCGTGATCCTCGACGGGCGCGACACCGCCGACGTCGTCGACGTGACGGCCGGGCACTCGGTCGGCGAGCTCGCCGCCGCGGCCGTCGCGGGGGCGCTGACGGACACCGGCGCCGTCGGGCTCGTCGCGCACCGCGCCCGCGCCATGGCCGCGGCCGCCGCCGCGACGCCGACCGGCATGAGCGCCGTCGTCGGGGGCGATCCCGAGGAGGTCCTCGCCGCGATCGAGGCGGCCCACCTGTGGCCCGCGAACGTCAACGGCGGTGGGCAGGTCGTCGCCGCCGGGGCCCTCGACCACCTCGCCGCGCTCGCGGAGAACCCGCCGGCGAAGGCGCGCGTCATCCCGCTCCAGGTCGCGGGCGCCTTCCACACGCCCTTCATGCAGCCGGCGCTCGAGGAGTTCGAGCCGGTCGCCGCGTCGTGGGACGTCGCCGACCCACGCCTGCCGTTCCTCTCCAACGCGGACGGCGAGTCCTACGGGACCATCGACATCGAGGGCAGCACGTACGGCAAGGCCCGCGACGTGGTCCGCCGCCTCACCGCGCAGATCGCGGCGCCCGTGCGCTGGGACCTGTGCCAGGAGACCCTCGCGGAGCTCGGCGTCACCGCGCTGCTCGAGCTCGCGCCCGGAGGCGTCCTCACGGGTCTCGCCCGCCGCTCGCTCAAGGGCGTCGAGGCCGTGGCCGTGAAGTCGCCCGACGACGTCGAGGCCGCCCGCGACCTCGTCGCCCGGCACTCGGTGGCGGCAGGCGCGGCCCCGGGCGTCGACGCGTGAGCGGCGCGACCCTGCGCCAGGCCACCGGTCCGGCGCACTCGCGCATCCTCGCGATCGGCGGGGTGCGCGGCGAGAACGTCGTCACGAACGACGACATCGCCGGGCCGATCGACTCCTCCGACGAGTGGATCCGGCAGCGCACCGGGATCGTCACGCGTCGTCGTGCGGGCGCCGACGTCGACGTCCTCGACCTCTCCGAGGCCGCGGCGCGCGACGCGCTCGCCCGGGCGGGCCTCCAGGGCGCCGACGTCGACGCGGTGATCGTCTCCACGGTCACGTACTTCCACCAGACCCCCGCCGCCGCGGCGGTGCTCGCGGAGCGCCTCGGCGCGACGCCCGCCGCCGCGTTCGACGTCTCCGCCGCGTGCGCGGGCTACGCCTACGCCATCGCGCAGGCCGACGCCCTCGTGCGCGCCGGCATCGCGACGCACGTGCTCGTGGTCGGCGCGGAGAAGATGAGCGACTTCATCGACCCGACCGACCGCTCGATCTCGTTCCTCCTGGGCGACGGCGCCGGCGCCGCGATCGTCGGGCCGTCCGACGCCCCGGGCATCGGCCCGACGGTGTGGGGCTCCGACGGCGGCAAGGCGGAGGCGATCCGCCAGACGCACGCGTGGTCGGACCTGCGCGAGGACCCCTCGCTCGGGTGGCCCACGCTGCGCCAGGACGGTCAGAGCGTGTTCAAGTGGGCCGCGTTCCAGATGGCCCCCGTCGCCGCCAAGGCGATGGCCGAGGCCGGGGTCGCCCCGGCCGACATCGGCGCGTTCGTGCCGCACCAGGCGAACATGCGGATCATCGACCAGATGATCAAGCAGCTCGAGCTCCCCGCATCCGTCGCGGTCGCCCGGGACATCGCGGAGACCGGCAACACGTCGGCCGCCTCGATCCCCCTCGCGACCCGGCGCCTGCTCGACGAGGGGCAGGTCCGCTCCGGCGACCTCGCCCTCCAGATCGGGTTCGGCGCCGGGCTCGTCTACGCGGCGCAGGTGGTCGTGCTGCCGTAGGGGAGAATCACCCTGGACGGACGGCCGCCCTCCCCGCGGGGAGGACCCACGCCGTCGGCGGACCCGTCCGTCGCGCGCACCGTCTGACGAAGTACCGCCCGGCACACCCACCGGGCACCGCCACCGGGACCGGTCGCCGCCGGCCCCACGACAAGGAGAAACCATGGCCTACACCGAGCAGGAAGTCCTCGCCGGCCTCGCGGAGATCGTCGCCGAGGAGACGGGTCTGCCGACCGACGCCGTCGCGCTCGAGAAGTCCTTCACCGACGACCTCGACATCGACTCGCTGTCGATGATGACGATCGTCACCCACGCCGAGGACAAGTTCGGGGTCCGCATCCCGGACGACGAGGTCAAGAACCTCACGACGGTCGGCGACGCCGTGTCCTTCATCACGGGCGCCCAGGCCTGAGCACGCCCCGCCTGCCTCGCAGGCCTGCGGGCGGGCCGGCGTCACCCACGCCGGCCCGCCCGTCCTCCCGCCCCCGCCGCAACCCCCGAGGAGCACCATGTCTGCCGCTACTGAAGTCGTCGTCACCGGCCTCGGCGCCACCACGCCGCTCGGCGGCGACGTGCCCTCCACCTGGGCCGCGGCACTGGCCGGCGAGTCCGGCGCGCGCACGCTCGAGAACGACTGGGCGGAGCGCTACGAGATCCCGGTGACGTTCGCCGCGACGATCAAGGTCGACCCGGCCGAGGTCCTCGCGCGCCCCGAGATCAAGCGCATGGACCCCTCCACGCAGTACGCGATCATCGCCGCGCGCGAGGCGTGGGCGGACGCGGGCAGCCCCGAGGTCGACGGCGACCGGCTCGGCACGGTCGTGTCGTCCGGCATCGGCGGCATCTGGACCACGCTCGACGGCTGGGACACGCTGCGGGAGCGCGGCGCGCGCCGCATGCTGCCCATGACCGTGCCCATGCTCATGCCAAACTCCCCCACCGCGTACGTCTCGCTCGAGCTGGGTGCCCGGGCGGGCGCCCACGCACTCGTCTCCGCGTGCGCGTCCGGCGCCGAGGCGATCGGCTACGGCGTCGACATGATCCGCGCGGGCCGCGCGGACGTCGTCGTCGCCGGCGGCACCGAGGCCACGATCCACCCCATGCCGATGGCGGCCTTCGCCGCCTCGCGCACGCTCTCGCTGCGCAACGACGACCCCCAGGGCGCGTCGCGCCCGTACGACGTCGACCGCGACGGCTTCGTCATCGGCGAGGGCTCGGGCGTCGTCGTCCTCGAGAGCGCCGAGCACGCCGCGGCCCGCGGCGCCCGCGTCTACGCGCGGCTCGCCGGCGTCGGGCTGTCCTCCGACGCCTACCACATCACCTCTCCCGACCCGGAGGGCCGGGGCCAGGTCGCGGCGATGCGCCGTGCGCTCGAGGAGGCCGGTGTCACCGGGCGGGACGTCGTGCACGTCAACGCGCACGCGACCTCGACCAAGGTGGGCGACCTCACCGAGACCCGCTCCATCCGCTCGCTCCTGGGCGACGACGCCGACCACGTGCTGCTCTCGGCCACCAAGTCGATGACCGGACACCTCCTCGGCGGCGCCGGCGCGCTCGAGTCGATCTTCACGATCAAGGCCGTCGCGGAGCGCCTCGCCCCCCCGACGATCAACGTGACGAACCCCGACCCGGAGCTCCAGGTGCCGCTCGTGCGCGACACGCCCGCGCCGCTGCCGAGCGGCGACGTCGTCGCGATCAACAACTCGTTCGGCTTCGGGGGCCACAACGTCGCCCTCGCCGTGGCCAGCGTCTGACCGCACGCCACGACGACGCGAAGGGCGCCTCCCCGATCTCGGGGAGGCGCCCTTCGTGGTCCTCGCGGACGAGCGCGCGTGAGCCGTCTCGGCGGAGCGGCGTTGTTGAGGGTCAGCCGACGCGGTGCAGCCAGCGCACCGGAGCGCCCGCTCCGGCGTAGCGGAACGGCTCGAGCTCGTCGTCCCAGGCCTTGCCGAGCGCGAGGTGGAGGGCGTCGCGCATCGCCCAGGGCTCGCTCACCTGCTCGAGCGCGGCACGGATCCGGTCCTCGGGCACGACGATGTTCCCGTGCACGTCCGTCTGGGCGTAGAAGATGCCGAGGTCGGGCGTGTGGGACCAGCGACCGCCGTCGACCCCGTGGCTGGGCTCCTCGGTCACCTCGTACCGCAGGTGGGACCATCCGCGCAGCGCGGAGGCCAGCCTGGCGCCCGTCCCCTGCGGCCCCTGCCACGAGTACTCGGCCCGGTAGAGGCCGCGCGCGGCGGGCTGCTCGGTCCAGTCGAGCGACACGCGCACGCCGAGGACGTTGCCCGCGGCCCACTCCATGTGCGGGCACAGAGCACGCGGTGCTGAGTGCACGTAAAGAACACCGCGGGTGATGGCACCGGCCATGTCTGCCTCCCTAGGTCGAGGTTTCGTCTTCCCCAACGTCCTCACCCAGGGCGGGTCCACAGCGCTAGCACCGATGTCGCGGCGTGTCTCGTGCTCATCTTGCACGACATCCCGCGTGCGCGCGAGAGATCGGGCGGGCGTGCCCGGGACCGACCGGGCACACCCGTGTCAGAGGTGCTCGCGCAGCTCGCGCATCGCCTTCTTGCGCACGGAGCGGTCGAGCCGGTCCAGGTAGAGCATGCCGTCGAGGTGGTCGCACTCGTGCTGGAGGCACCGGGCCATGAGCTCGGTCCCCTCGACCACGACCTCGTTGCCGTCGAGGTCGGTGCCGACCACGCGCGCGTACCAGGCGCGGCGCGTCGGGTACCAGAGGTCGGGGACGGAGAGGCAGCCCTCGTCGCCGTCCTGGTAGTCGTCAGACAGCTCGACGATGCGCGGGTTGAGCACGTACCCGATCTCGTCGTCGATGTTCCACGAGAACGCCCGGAGGTTGACGCCGATCTGGTTGGCGGCGAGCCCCGCGCGCCCCTCGTGGTCGACCGTCTCGACGAGGTCGGCGACGAGAGAGCGCACCCGGTCGTCGATGGTGGTGATCTCGTCGCAGGGGGTGCGGAGCACGGGGTCCGGGATGGTCCGGATCTCTCTCATCGCCATGGTCACCATTCTTCCATGCGCACGACGGCGTCCGGCCGTCGTCCCCAGCCCCGCACCAGGGCGCGCGTCACATCCGCGCGTACCGCGCCCGCGCGAACGAGTAGAGCCCGTAGGCCGCGAAGCCCAGCCCGACGGCGACGAGGAGCGCGACCCCGAACGGCTGCGTCGCGAGCGTGGCGAACGCGCTGTCGAGACCGCCCGCCTGCTGCGGGTCGTGCTGGACGGCGGCCACGACGAACAGCACGCCCAGCACGCCGAGCGCGACGCCCTTGGCGATATACCCCACCCGCCCGAGCGTCACCACGGCGCGGCCCAGGTGCCCGCTGGTCCCGCCCTGGAGGTCCTCGAGGAACTTCTTCCGCCACCCCTTGACGACGTGGTAGACGCCGCCGGCGACGATGCCCACCCCGACCGCGCCGACCAGCAGCACGCCGCCGGGCTTCTCCATGAGGGTCGCGGTCATGCTCTCCTCCTGGCCGGAGCCGCCTGCGGACCCGGTCACGACCTGGAGGGCGATCACCCCGAGCGCCAGGTAGAGGACGGCCTTGCCCGCGGCCTTGAGCCGGTCGGACGTCTCGGCCGCGCCGCTCAGCGCGACGGTGACCTGCCACAGGGCGAGCGCCGCGAACGCCACGACGGCGAACCACAGCAGCGCGGTGCCGCCCGGCGTCTGCGCGATGGCCGTGAGCGCACCGGTCTGGTCGGCCTGCTCGCTCGAGGCCGAGCCCGTCGCCACCTGCACGGCGAGGACGCCGACGACGAGGTGGAGCAGGCCGCTCACCGCGTAGCCCCCGCGGGCCAGGAGCTCCAGGGTCTTGCTGCCGCGTGCGCCGCGTGATGCCGCCTTGCCGGTCGAGCTCAAGCTCGGTGCCACAGGACCTCCTCGGTCGTCGGGACGCCGCCCCCACCGCGCCGCCGGGTTCTCCGGCCCGCACACGGTGCCAGAACTGCGCACTCCGCGCACGCCGGACGGCGTTGCCAGGCGGCGTTGGTCACGATTCGGTAACGTGCCGCGGATGCCCCCGCAGAACCCTCGCCTCGCCGTGCTCGACGGACTCCGGTTCGTGGCAGCAGCTGCGGTGCTCGTCTACCACTTCGTCGCCGTCAACCACCACGCGTGGGGCGCGCGCACGAGCGCCTCGCTCCCCGACGCCCAGGCGGTCACCGCCTACGGGTCCTTCGGGGTCCAGCTCTTCTTCGTCGTCAGCGGCTTCGTCATCCTCATGACGGCGTGGGGCCGCGACGTGCGCGGCTTCGTCGCGTCGCGCGCCGGGCGGCTCTTCCCCGCGTACTGGGCCTCGGTGCTGCTCACGGTGGTCCTGCTGGTGCTCGTCGTCCCCGGCCGGCGCGACGTCGACCTGCCACAGGCGGCGGCCAACCTCACCATGGTCCAGCGCGCGTTCGGGATCCCCGACCTCGAGGCCGTCTACTGGACGCTCTGGTCCGAGCTGCGGTTCTACGTCCTCGTCGGCGTGCTCGTCGCCGTCGGCCTCACCCGGGCGCGGGTCCTCGCGTTCGTCGTGCTGTGGCCCGTCGCCGGCGCGATCACGACCCAGACCGGCTCCGAGCTGGCCGCGACGGTGCTCGTCGCCCCCGACGCCCCGCTCTTCGCGGGCGGCATGGTGCTCTACCTGCTGACCCGCGAGCGCCGCTCCCCCGCCCTCTGGCTCGCGCTCGCGCTGAACGTGCTCCTCGGGGCGGCGCTCTCCGGGCAGATCCAGTCCGGCCGCATCGAGAACAGCACCGATGTCGTCGTCTCCCCCACCGCGTGGTGGGTCGCGATCGTCGTGTGCTTCGCGCTCGTCGCCGTCGCGACCCTCACCCCGCTCGCTCGCGTCTCCGAGGGCTGGCTCACCGCGCTCGGCGCCCTCACGTACCCGCTCTACCTCGTGCACTCGTCCTGGGGGCGATGGGTCATCGAGTCCGTGCACCCGTACCTCTCGCGCGCCGCGACCCTCGCGGTGGCAGTCGCGGTGTGCCTCGCCCTCGCCTGGGTGATCCACCGCGCCGTCGAACGGCCGCTCGGGCCCCGGCTGCGCCACGCCCTCGACCGCGACCTGCGACGCGACCTCGACCGCCCGACCCGGGCCGCCGCGTCCCGGGGCGCTCAGGACGAGGCGCTCGCCGCGAGGTAGTCGCGCAGCACCACCGCCTGGTTGTGCTGCTCGTCCCTCGCCCCGTACACCAGCGTCACCACGGGGTGCTGCCCGACGACGTCCCGCAGCTCCGCGACCACGTCGCCGCGGGCGTCGAGCTCGGCGCGGTACCGCTCGGCGAACTCGTCGAACAACCGCTCCTCGTGGTGGAACCAGCGCCGCAGGTCCGTCGACGGCGCCACGTCCCGGAGCCACAGGTCGACGTGCGCCGCCTCCTTGCTCACGCCGCGCGGCCACAGGCGGTCGACGAGCACGCGGAACCCGTCCTGTTCCTCGGCCGGCTCGTACACGCGCTTGGTCCGCACCGTCATGAGGCCATGACACCGCGCGGACGCTCGCGCCGCACGCGCGACGCGGAAGGGTGCCCCGTGCAGGACTTGAACCCGCGACCGAGAGATTATGAGTCTCCTGCTCTGACCAGCTGAGCTAACGGGGCGCGCGGGCGAGCATACCGCCCGTGCGGCAGGCGGTCGGAGAGCCGCTACGGTGGGGACGTGTCCTGGTTCCGCCGTCCCGCGCTGCCCGACCCTGTCCGTCGTGCGCTCGACCTCCCGGCCACCGATCGTGTCCTCGCGTCGGCGGAGCTCGCCGACGGGTCGTGGGCCGTCGCGACGCGGGCCGGGCTCCTCACGAGCGACGCCAGCGGGACGACCGTCGTCCGGCACCTCTGGTCGGACGTCGACCGGGCGGGGTACGACCCGGAGAGCGCGACGATCACCGTCTCGTGGGTCGACGGCGCTCCTCCCCTGGCCCTGCGCCTCGCCGACCCGCGCCGTACGTCGCTCGCGCAGACGCTGCGCGAGCGCGTGCAGTCGTCGGTCGTGCTCTCGGAGACCGTGACGTTCGCCGCAGGGCTCACCGCGCGCGTCGCCGTGCGGCGGGACGCAGACGGCGAGCTCTTCTCGCAGGTCGTCGCCGACCCCGGGCTGGACCTGACGGACCCGGAGGTCGAGGCACGGGTCGACGCGGCCGAGGGTCGGGTCCGGTCGGCGTCCGGACTACCCCTCTGAGCCTGCTAGAGTTTTCCCCGGTCGCTGCGGTGCAAACCCCGACGGCCATGGTCGATCCCGCGTAGCTCAGCTGGCAGAGCATCCGACTGTTAATCGGACGGTCGTAGGTTCAAGTCCTACCGCGGGAGCCATCGCCCCCATCCGGATCCCCGGGTGGGGGTTCTCCTTTTCCTCGAGCGACCCAGACACACTCACCGCACCCGTCCGCACGCTCGTGTCCGTGTCTCCGGAGGTCGGGTCGCTGTCCGGTCGGCGGACCGGGGGCGGCGAACCTTCGCGGTGGTGGCCGGTTGAGGATCGTTACGCTCACGTCCATGCATCTGCCGTCAGCGCTCGACTCGCTCCGCGCCGGGCTCAAGTCCAAGGCCGTGGAAGCGCGTGGTGCCGCGAGGAGCCGCTGGCGGCGCCTGCAAGGGCGCCACGGTGCGTTCGCGCACGGAGAGGTCAGTGCGCGGGCGACGCGCCTCACCGAGCTCTGGGAGCGCAGGTGGCCCGGTGTCGAGCCGCTCGCGCACGTGCTGCGAGTCGAGCACCCCGACAGGTGGGTCCGGTTCCACAGTCTCCCCGAGTCGAAGCGATGCGCCGAGAACGCGACCGACGACGAGGAGATCGTGCGGCGGCACCGCACGATCCTGCACGAGCTGCTCGGCTCTGCCGACTCCCGCGCCTTCCACGGCGTGTACGTCGTCGGTGTCGACTGGGACTGGCGGGACCTGGCTGCGGGCTGGACGAAGCGCCGTCTGCCCGGAGCGTGGCCCTGGCGGAGCAGCACCCCGGACGGCGACGACGCCCCTCAGTACTTCTGGGCGGTGTCGGATCGGTCCCCGCAGGAGATCGACGCGCTCCTGCTCGGGGCAGCGGACGACCAGTGCCACATCGTCATCGGCGCGCACGACCTCTCGTGGCTCTACTGCCCGTACGACGGGGGCGCCGACGTCCTGCTCCCGACCGAGGCCGAACGCGACACCCTGCGGGAGCGCCATACCGACTGGCTCTCGCCGCACCCGGGCGGGCTCTGAGCCGCACCCGGCATCGGCTGCGCCGCGGCCCTCGCCGGTCGAGCGGTGGGGGTCAGGCGATCTCGCCCTCGCGCAGCGTGCGGCGCTCGGCCTCGACGGCGAGGAGCGCGGCGAACGCCTCCTGGTACGCGGCGAGGTCGACCGACGGGTCGAGCCGCTGGAGCCGGCTCTTCGCGTCGGCGACGCGGCGCGTGAGGCCCAGATCGACGAGGCCGCGCACGACGCCCGCGACGTAGCCGCCGACGACGTTCTCCCGGTCCTCGGGCAGGGGCGCGACGGCGAGCTCGGTCACGAGGCCGCGCACGGGCTCGGCGGCCTGCTCGACGACCGCCTCGACCCAGTGCCCGGCGCCGAGCGACCTGCCCTCGCGCACGCCGCCCGCGGCGCGGATCGCGGCGTGCACGGCACGCCAGGCCGGGACGGCGAACGCGTCCTCGCCGAGGTCGTCGAACATCGGCGGCACGTGCTGGGGGTACTGGAGGACGGCGGCGAGCGCGAGACGCTCCCGGCGCGCGACGGGGTCGCGCGGGTCGGGCGGGGGCAGCGCGGGGACCTCGGGCTCGGGCGCCCGGACCTCGGCACCGGGGCGGGCGTCGTCGGGCCGGGCGGTCCGCACGGGCCCGGGCGCGCTGCCGCGCTTGGCGGCCGCGGCGACCTCGCGCCGGACGCGCTCCGCGTCGGTGCCGATCCAGCCGGCGAGCATGCGCGCGTACTCGGGCCGCAGCGCGGTGTCGCGGATGCCGGCGACGACGGGAGCGGCCGCGCGCAGGGCGCCGACGCGCCCCTCGGCCGTGTCGAGGTCGAACGAGGCGAGCGTCGTGCGGATGACGAACTCGAAGAGCGGCTGGCGGCCGTCGACGAGCGCGCGCACCGCGTCCGGCCCGCGCGCCATGCGCAGCTCGCAGGGGTCCATGCCGCTCGGCTCGACCGCCACGAACGTCTGGGCGTAGAAGCGCTGGTCCTCGCCGAACGCCCGCACGGCGGCCTTCTGGCCCGCGGCGTCGCCGTCGAACGTGAAGACGACCTCTCCCCCGACGGACGCGCCCGACGCGAGCTGCATGCCGCCGCCCGCGGTCGTGTCGCCGAGGAGGCGCCGCACGATGCGCGCGTGGTCCGAGCCGAACGCGGTGCCGCACGTCGCGACGGCGGTCGTCACGCCGGACAGGTGCGCGGCCATGACGTCCGTGTACCCCTCGACGACGACGACGCGCTTCTGCTTCGCGATCTCGCGCTTGGCGAGGTCGATGCCGTAGAGCACGTGCGACTTCTTGTAGAGCGTGGTCTCGGGCGTGTTGAGGTACTTGGGGCCCTGGTCCTCGTCGTAGAGGCGGCGCGCGCCGAACCCGATGATCTCGCCCGTCACGTCGCGGATCGGCCACATGAGCCGGCCGCGGAACCGGTCGTAGATGCCGCGCTGCCCCTGGCTCATGAGGCCGGAGGCGACCAGCTCCGCCTGCGTGAAGCCGCGGCCCTGGAGGTGGCGCTGGAGGTTGTCCCAGCCGGTCGGCGCGTACCCGACGCCGAAGTGCTCGGCGTCGGCCCGCTCGAAGCTGCGCTCGGCGAGGAACGCGCGCGCGGCCTGGGCGCCCGGGGCGAAGAGCTGCTCGGAGAAGTACTGGGCGGCGACACGGTGCGCCTCGAGCAGCCGCTGGCGACGGCCGGGCTCCTCGCGGGGGCGCTGCGGGCCGCCGGAGTCCTCATAGCGGAGCTGGATGCCGATGCGGTCCGCGAGGTACTCGACGGCCTCGACGAAGGTCAGGCCGTCGATCTTCTGCACGAACGAGATGACGTCGCCGCCCTCGCCGCAGCCGAAGCAGTGCCAGCGCCCGACGCCGGGGCGCACGTGGAACGACGGCGAGCGCTCGTCGTGGAACGGGCACAGGCCCTTGAGCGAGCCGACGCCTGCGGTCTTGAGCGTGACGTGCGCGGAGACGATCTCGTCGATCCGCGCGCGGTCGCGGACGGCTTCCACGTCCTCGCGTCGAATCAGGCCTGCCACGAGGCGAGTCTATGCGCCCCGGGCCGGCCCGGCGGGTGCCCCGGCGGCGGCGTCCGTCACCCCGGCGCCGGTCCCCGCCGCCGCCCCCACGAGGGCCGCGCGCGACGCCGCGCAGCGGCGCGCGTACGCGCCCGGGGTGACGCCCGCCGCGCGCGCGAAGTCCGCCCCGAGGTGGGCCTGGTCGTAGTACCCGACGGCGGTCGCGAGCGCCGCGAGGTCCTGGCCCGGGTCCGCCGCCAGGAGGTCCGCGGCGAGGTGCACGCGGTGCCGCTGGAGCACCCACTTGGGGCTCACGCCGACGGACGCGGCGAACAGCCGCTGGAGCGAGCGCGCGGACGTGCCGACCACGTCCGCGAGGTCTCCCACGCCCGCCCCCGGCCCGAGCTCGCCGCCGACGAGCGCGGCGAACGCCCGCGCGACCCGGTCGAGGTCGCGCGTCGCGCGGGGTGTGCGGACCCGCTGGGCCCGGGCACGCAGCAGGGGCTCGACCGTCCGCGCGGCCTCCTCGTCGCGGCCCGCGACCGCGAGGGCGAGCGCGGCGGCGCCGGTGCGCTCCGCCGTCGGGCCGAGCAGCGCCGCGGCCGGGACCTGCACGCCCGGACGCACGGCGTCCGGGTGTCCGAGCAGCACCCGGAAGGCGCCCGGCCGGAGCTTGGTGCCGACGACGGCGCCCGACCCGGTCAGGGTGCGCTCGAACAGGCCGGGCGGGATCCCGTGCGCGACGTACCCCGACTCCTCGGCCACGACGTTCGCCACCGGGTGGGGGACGAGGACCTGGGTGAACTCCGTGCCGGGCGGCAGGTCCCACCGCACGACCCAGTGCCGCTCCACGAGGTCCGCCAGGTCGGGGGCGGGCTCGACGCGCACGAGCTCGAAGCCGCGGCGCGCGGCAGCCGGATCGACGAGGCCGCGGACGGACGTCGTCGGGCGCCGACGCCCGACGGGGGCGGCACCGCTACCGGCGGGTTCGAACACCTGTCGCATTCCTCCAAGACTGGCACGGCCCGCCGACACGAGCATGAGGGGACGGCCCGCCCCGGGTGGGCGAGGAACCACGAGGAGGAGGACACCATGGAGATGTCGGCACTGCACCCCAACGTCACGGTGAGCGGCGCGCGCGAGGCCATCGCGTTCTACGAGGCCGCGCTCGGCGCCGAGGTAGTCGACACGATCGCGGCGGGCGACGCCGTCATCCACTCCGACCTGCGGCTCGTCTCCCCGGCGGGGACCAGCACGTTCACCGTCGCGGAGGCGTTCCCGCCGGACTCGGTCGCGCCGGAGCCCGGCGCCCCGACGCACGCGTCGTTCACCGTCCCGGTCGAGGACGCCGACGCCGCGTACGCGCGGGCGCTCGCGGCCGGCGCGTCGAGCCTCGCGGAGCCGTCGGACTGGTTCGAGGGGTTCCGCCAGGCGGCGGTGCGCGACCCGTTCGGGCACCGCTGGTACTTCGCGACCGTCGCGGAGTCGGTGACGGCCGAGGACGTGCAGCGCGCGAGCGACGCGTGGGTCGCCGAGCGCGGCTGACCCGGCCCGTGCGCCCGTCGGTCAGGCGGGCGGGCGCACGAGCCGCGCGTGGAGCTGCATCGCGGAGACGTCGGTGAGCGACGCGACCTGGTCGATCACCACGCGCAGGCGGGCGGCGTCGTCGGGCGCCGCCTCCCAGTCCGCCGCGAACGACGGCTCGAGCGCGACGGGCGCGCGGTCGCCCAGGACGTGCACCAGGTCGGCGATCACCTCGCGCTGGCGCTGGTAGAGCGGCTCCTGCTCGCGCGGCGCCATGACGTACGCGACCGCGACGCCCTTGAGCACGAGGATCTCGGCGACCGTCTCGTCCGGCACGACGAGCCGCGCCGCGTACCGCGTGAGCGGGCCGTCCCCGAACAGCGCGCGCGTCGCGTCCTGGGCCGCACCGGTGAACCGGCCGATGAGCTGGCTCGTGGCGTCCTTGAGCGCGGCGAGCGCGCGGCGCGACCCGTCGAACCCGGTGACCAGGTGCCCGGTGCCCTGGAGCCGGGTGATCGCGGCGTCGAGCGCCGCCTCGTCGTACGCGGTGCCGTACCAGGAGTGGACGGCGCGCACGACGCGCGCGCGCTCGTCGGGGTCGTCGAGCACGGCGAGCTCGATGCGCCCGCCGACGACGGCGTCCTCGACGTCGTGCACCGAGTACGACACGTCGTCCGCGAGGTCCATGACCTGCGCCTCGAGGCACTTCACCTGCGCGGGCGCCCCGGCGCGCAGCCAGTCGAACACCGGGCGGTCGTCCTCGTAGACGCCGAACTTGTGGGTGGGCCGACCGTCCGCGCGCAGCGGCGCCTCACCCGCGCCCCACGGGTACTTCACGCTCGCGTCGAGGCTGGCGCGCGTGAGGTTGAGCCCGTACGACCGGCCGTCCTCCACGACCTTGGGCTCGAGCCGCGTGAGGAGGCGCAGCGTCTGCGCGTTGCCCTCGAACCCGCCGACGTCGACCGCGAGGTCCACGAGCGCCCGCTCGCCGTTGTGCCCGAACGGCGGGTGCCCGAGGTCGTGCGCGAGGCACGCGGTGTCGACGATGTCCGGGTCGCAGCCGAGCGCCTTGCCGATCTCGCGGCCCACCTGCGCGACCTCGAGCGTGTGCGTGAGCCGGGTGCGGACGAAGTCGTCGCTGCCCGGCCCGAGCACCTGCGTCTTGGCGCCGAGGCGGCGCAGGGCGGACGAGTGCACGATGCGCGCGCGGTCACGCTCGAACGGCGTGCGGGCCCGGGACTTCGCGGACTCGACGAACCACCGCTCGGTGTCGGCGTCGGAGTACGACGCCGTGCCCTCCTCGCCGCGCGCCGGGCGCGGGCCGGTCCCCACGACCGCGGGGTCGAACGCCTGCTGCTCGAACGTCTGCACGGGCCCCAGCGTAACGACGCCGGTCGGCACCCGGCGGACGGCGGGCGGGCCGCCGCGGGCGTACCCTCCGGCGTATGGGTGCAGCGCGTGCGCTCGAGCTGCGGGCCGTCACCGTCGACGGCCTGGTCGAGGTCGTCCCGTACGTGGACGGTCGGTCGCTCGTGGACGTCGTCGGACGGTTCGAGTCGGCGCGCGGGTACTCCCCCGCGGGCGCGTACGGCGGGCTGGTCCCCGCGTCCTTCCGCTACGGCGACGCCGCGCACCAGTGGTACGGGCGGGGACGCGTGCCCGCGGGCGGGCGGGCGTGGGTGCTCGCGTGCGACTGCCACGAGGCGGGCTGCTGGCCGTTCGAGGTGGCCGTGGCAGCCGACGCCACCACCGTCACGTGGCGCGACCTCACGCAGCCGTTCCGCCCCGAGTGGGACTACTCCGCGCTCGGGCCGTTCACGTTCGACCGCGCGCAGTACGACGACGCGGTGCGCGCGGTCGCGCACCTGTTCGGCTAGGTGTGATGTCTAGGGCAGGCGCCACACCCCGACGGCCGGGCCGTCGCCCGCGAGCCGGGCGCCGCCGTCGTACGTCGTCAGGGTCAGCGCGCCGTGCAGCCGTTCGGGCTCCCCGCGTCCCACGAGCGCGGGGTGCAGCGTGACGCCGCCCCACGGCGCGCGCGCGAGCGCGACGAGCACGCGCTCCTCGGGCGTCTCCCGGAGGTAGACGAGCGCGTCGTCGGCGACGTGCACCCAGCGCAGGCCGCCGTGGCGCAGCGCGTCCGAGCCGCGGCGCACCGCGATCAGCGCCCGGTACAGGTCGAACGTCGCGCCGTCCCAGCGCCCCTGGCCCGGGTTCGCGTCGTCCCACGGCATGGTCGCGCGCGCGTGCTCCCCGTTGAGGCCCGTGAGCCCCACCTCGTCCCCCGCGAAGATGACTGGCGTGCCCGGGTAGGTGAGCAGGAGCGTCGCCGCGACCTCGACCATCTCGCGCGAGCCGACGATCGAGCGCAGCCGCGGGGTGTCGTGCGACCCGAGCATGTTCCACTGCGACGCGGTCACGCGCCACGGCAGCACGGCGTCGAACTCGCGCATCGTCTCCACGACCGCCGGCCCGGCCCGGCGCGGCGTGCGCACGGGCAGCCCGAGGTAGGGCACGGGCGAGTGCGCGGGAGACAGCCAGGTCCACGCCGGGCGCGTGAACGCCGAGTAGTTCATGTTCGCGTGCCAGCCGTCGCCCGCGAGGTCACCGGAGGCGTCGTGGAAGTGCTCGGCGACGAGGGCGGCCTCCGGGTTCACGCCCCGCATCGTCGTGCGCAGGCGCCGCGCGACGTCGAGCGTGCGGTCCTCGGCGCCGAAGCGCCCCGTCATGTTGGCGACGTCGATGCGCCACCCGTCGAGACCGAACGGCTCGCGCAGGTAGCGCCCGACGACGGACCCGGGCCCGTCGATCATGCGCGCCCCGAGCTCGGCCGAGCCGTACGACAGCTTCGGCAACGACGCGTGCTCGAGCCACCCCACGTACCCAGGCTCGACGTCGGTCCAGTAGTAGAAGTCACGCTCCGGCGCGCCCGGGTCCGCGAGCGCCCGCGCGAACCACTCGTGCCCGGCGCCCGTGTGGTTCGTCGTGAGGTCGCCCATGACGCGCAGCCCGCGCGCGTGCGCGGCGCGGATCAGCGACGCGTACGCCGCGTCGCCGCCGAGCAGCGGGTCGACGTGGTCGAACGTGCTCGCGTCGTAGCGGTGGTTGGAGCGCCCCGGGAAGACGGGCGTCGTGTAGAGCGTCGTGACGCCGAGCGCCACGAGGTGGTCGAGCCGCTCCTCGACCCCGGCGAGGTCGCCCCCGTAGTACTGCGTGCCGACGTCGGGCCCCGCGCCGTGCGGCTCCTCGTCCCAGGCCGCGGGGACGGCCCACTCGGGGAGCGGACGCCCGTCGGCCGCGGCCGAGCGCGCGAACCGGTCCGGGAAGACCTGGTACACGACGCCGTCGCGCATCCACGCGGGTGCGCCCTCGTGGACGGTGAGGCGGAAGTCCGCGGCGTCGGGCACGTCGCGGTCCCACACCCCCCGGCCGTTGAGCCAGCGGTAGCCGCGCTCGCCCTCGTCGAGGAAGAACCGGTAGCCGGTCACCGGGTTGTGCACGAGGACCTCGGCGACGTACCAGTCCTCGTGCTCGTCCGAGCGGTCGAGGCGCGCCGGGGCGAGGCGCGGCTCGCCGTCGCGCACGGTGCGCAGCCACACGTCGCGCACGCCGGCCGAGCGGGGCACGCGCACGCGGACGGTGACCGTGTCCCCGAGGGCGGGGACGCCCTCGGGGACGTACAGCGCCGAGCCGTCGTGGTGCGGGACGGTGGTGGCGACGTCGTGCACGCGGTCAGCCCTTCACGGAGCCGGCCGTGAGGCCGCCCACGATGTACTTCTGCAGGTAGAGGAACAGGGCGAGCACGGGCAGCGCCGAGATGACGGCACCGGCCGTGAAGAGGCCCCAGTTGGCCTCCTTGAGCGACGACACCCACCCGTACAGCCCGACGGCGAGGGTCCAGTTGCTCTCGGACGACAGCACGATGCGCGCGATGATGAACTCGCCGAACGTGCTGATGAACGACAGCAGCGCGACGACGGCGAGGATCGGCGCGACGAGGCGCAGGATGATCGTCCAGTAGATCTGCGTGTGGGTCGCGCCGTCGATCTTCGCGGCCTCGTCGAGCTCGCGCGGCACGGTGTTGAAGAACCCGTACATGAGGAACGTGTTCACGCCCAGGGCGCCGCCGAGATACACCGCGACGAGCGCGATCTTGCTGTTGAGGCCGAGGACCGGCACGACGTTCCCGAGCGAGATGAGCAGCAGGAAGATCGCGACGAACGCGAGCATCTGCGGGAACATCTGGATGATCAGCAGGGACGTGAGGCCGGCGCGCCGGCCGCTGAAGCGGAACCGCGAGAACGCGTACGCCGCCGCCGCGCCCATGAGCACGGTGCCGACCGACGTCGCGACCGCGATGACGAGCGTGTTGCCCATCCACGTCCAGAACATCGTGGTGCCGAGCTGGGCGTAGTTCGCGGTGCTGACGTCGGAGAACAGCGAGTTGGAGCCGGTGAGCGTCCCGTTCTCCGACAGCGACGCCGACAGGACGTACACGAGCGGGAACGCGGCGTAGACGACGGCGATCACGCCGACGACGTGCCGCCAGCCCAGCTCGGAGAACCAGCGCCCCGGGCGCATGCGGTTCCGGGACGCCGGGACGGCGGTGCCGCCGACGACGGGGGGTGCCTGGGTGGTCGCCATGTCAGCTGATCTCCTCGAACTTGCGCGTGCTGCGGAAGGCGATGGCCGAGATCGTCCCCACGATGACGAAGATGACGATCGACAGGGCGCTCGCGAGCCCGAAGTCCTTCTGCGCCGAGCCGTCGACGCCGGAGATCGAGTACACCATCGAGATGAGGATGTCCGTGTGGCCGAGCGGCACCGACGCGTCGGCGAAGCGTGGCCCGCCCCCGGTGAGCATGTAGATCAGGGTGAAGTTGTTGAAGTTGAAGGCGAACGACGAGATGAGCAGCGGCGCGGTCGAGATGAGCAGGAGCGGCAGCGTGATCGCGCGCCACGTGGTCCAGCGGCCCGCGCCGTCGATCTTCGCGGCCTCCATGACGTCGGACGGCAGGGACTGCAGGGCGCCCGTGCAGATGAGGAACATGTAGGGGAAGCCCAGCCACAGGTTCACGCCGAGCACGGACAGCTTCGCCAGCCAGGGGTCGGTGAGCCACGGGATGTGCGCGCCGCCCAGGATCACCTCGTTGATGAACCCGAACCGCGTGTTGAGCAGCCCGGACCACAGCAGCGCCGCGAGGAAGCCCGGGATCGCGTACGGCAGGATCATGAGCGTCCGGTAGACCTTGCGACCGCGCATCCGGGTGTCGTTGAAGACGATCGCGAGGAACAGGCCGAGCAGGAACGTCGTGGCGACCGAGCCGATCGCGAACACGAACGTCCACACCAGGATCTTGACGAACGGCTGGGCGTAGCGGGCGTCCGAGAACGCGGTGACGAAGTTGTCGAACCCGACCGGGACGCGCCACCCGACCGCGAGGGTCGAGCCGTCGGGCGCCTGGAACTGGCCCTCGTCGTTCGGTGTGTAGACCGTGCCCGTCGTGGTGTCGGTCATCGTGTCCGCCGCCGCGTCCCACTCGAGGGCGGACGTGTACACGTAGCCGGTACGGGCGTCGGTGGTGCGGATCGAGCCGTCCTCGGGGTCGTCCGAGACGGGGACGCGCAGCTCGGTCACCTCGGCCTGGCGCTGCAGCACCTGGTCGCGCGGCACGACCGTGTACCCGGGAACCTCGGTCGCGCGGCCGTCCTCGACGGTCGCGCCGTCGACGACGGACAGCGGCCGGTCGGCCGTGCCGGCCTCGACCTCGCCGTCGTCGGTGACGACCGCGAACCCGAGCGCGTCGCCGTCCTCCACGACGGTCAGCGCGGACGACGCCGAGCCCTCGACCCGGCGCTCGTTCTGGATGAGCAGCGCGGAGACCGCCTGCTCCTTCGTCGAGTTGTGGCCCGTCCCGTAGTTGGTGAACGCCACGTAGCCCGTGTACCCGACGACGAAGATCTGGTAGACGAGCAGGAAGATCAGGCCGGGCAGGATGTACTTCAGCGGCAGGGACCGCTTCGAGAAGTACACCCAGTTCGCCGCGACGAGCAGCGCGAGCGTCGCGGCGAGGATGCCGTACGAGCCGGCCGTCCACGCCGACCAGACCACGTACACGCCGAGCGCGTCCACGACCGCCATGAGGGCGAGCTTGACGAAGAACCCGGGCCCGTAGTCGCGCGCGTGCGAGGCGTCGCGCGGCCGCAGGCGGCGCTCGCCGCGCGGCGGCGGGCCGTCGGCTCCGGAGGTGCCGACGCGCTCGTCGCCGGCCGTGGTCTGAGGGGCGGACATCGTGGTGCCTCCGAGGTCGTCGGACGCGCGGGGTGCTGCGTCTTCTGGAGTGTCGTCGTGCTGCGTCGCGGCCCGTTCCGGGGCCGGAGGTCGGGACGCGCCGTCGCGGTGCGCAGGAGCCCTGCGCACCGCGACGGCGGGCTGCACCCGGATCAGGAGTCGATCGCGCCCTGGATGTCGGCGATCATCTTGTCCCAGCTCGAGACCGGGTCGGCACCGGCGACGATCGCCGCCTCGGTGACGCCCCAGAAGCTCCACACGGAAGCCATCTCGGGGATCGACGGCATCGGCACGGCCTCGGCACCCACGGCGCGGAAGCCCGCGACGATCGGGTCGTCCGCGGCGGCGGTGTCGGCGGCGGCGGTCAGCGCCGGCGGACGGTTGCCCGCCTCGTACAGCGCGAGCTGCGCCTCCTCGGTGGACAGGAAGTTCACGAGGAAGTCGTTCGCGACGATCGCGTTGTCGCTCTCCGCGCTCAGGTAGAAGCCCTGGACGCCGACGAACGGCTGCGCGGGCTGGCCGCCCGCGGTGGGGATCGGGTCGATCGACAGGTCGAGGCCCTCGAACGAGTCGATCATCCACGGACCGCCGACGATGAACGGCGACTGACCGTTCTTGAACGCCTCGACGGCGATGTCGTAGGTCGTGTCCTGGCTGAGCACGCCGGCGGCACCCTGGGCGCCGAGCCACTGCGCGAACGCCTGGCCCTCGGGGCCGCCCATCGCGAGCTCGGACGAGTAGCTGCCGTCCTCGTTCTGCGCGAAGACGGGGGCGCCGAACGACGTCTGGAACGGGTAGTGGGTGTACGGGTCACCCTTGTCGCCGTCCGACTGGACCAGGATCGGGAACTGCGTCCCGGCGGCCTGGCCAGCGGCCACGGCCTCGTCCCACGTGGCGGGGGCGGTCGGCGCGAGCGCCGTGTTGCGGATGAGGGCGATGTTCTCGATCGCGTAGGGCAGGCCGTAGACCTGGCCGTCCTGCGTGAACGCCTCGATGGAGACGTCCTCGAACTCGGCCGCCTTGTCGCCCAGCTCGAGCGGCGCCACGACGCCGTTCGTGGTGAGCTCGCCCAGCCAGTCGTGGGCGCCGACGGTGATGTCAGGGCCCTCGCCCGTCGGGACCTGGGCGAGGAAGTCCGCCCGGATGTCCTCGAAGTTCTTCAGCACGACGTCGACCGTCGTGCCCGTCTCGGTCTCGAACGACTCGGCCGCCGCGGTCACGGCGTCCTGACGGGTCTCGTCGACCCAGACGGTCAGCGAGCCACCGGCGGACGAACCCTCGGCGCTCGGCTCGTCGGTGGTCTCGTCGCCCGAGCCGCCGGACGAGCAGGCGGTCAGCGCCAGCGTCGTGGTCAGCGCGGCGGCAAGAAGGATGCTCCGTCGCATCAGTGGTCACTCCAAGCGTGTCGTGATGGGCGGCCCGCTCCGGCGTTGGCACCGGCGCCGGACCCTGATGGGCACGACGGTAGAGCGGGAGGTGGCACAGGTGCAAGTCGTTGCGGTAACTTTCATGCAACGCTTTGCAGGGCGTCGACCGGCGCCCACCCGCCTCCTCCGGCCGACGGGTCCGCGCGCCTCCGCACAGGGGATCGCGGCTCGCCGACCGGACGACCAGGACGAGGAGGTCCGGTGTCCCCTACGCTGCCCCATGTGCGTACCCGTCTCAGTGATCTCGCCGCCCAGGCAGGCGTCTCCACGGCGACGGTCTCGCGCGTCCTCAACGGCAAGCCCGGCGTCGCGAGCGAGACCCGCCAGGCGGTGCTCGCCGCGCTCGACGTGCTGGGCTACGAGCGACCGTCGACGCTGCGCACCCGCTCCGCCGGCCTCGTCGGCCTCGTCGTCCCGGAGCTGACGAACCCCGTCTTCCCCGCGTTCGCCCAGACGATCGAGTCGCTCCTGTCCGAGCACGGGTACACGCCGCTGCTGTGCACGCAGTCGCCGGGCGGGACCACGGAGGACGACTACGTCGACATGCTCATGGACCACGCGGTCGACGGCATCGTCTTCGTCTCCGGCCTGCACGCGGACACCCAGGCGAGCCACGAGCGCTACGAGCGGCTGCGCAGCAGGGGGATCCCGATCGTCCTGGTCAACGGCTTCGCCGAGGGCATCGACGCCCCGTTCGTCTCGCCCGACGACGTCGCGAGCGTCGAGCTCTCGGTGCGGCACCTCGTCTCGCTCGGGCACCGCAGCGTCGGCCTCGCGATCGGGCCCGACCGCTTCGTCCCCGCGCAGCGCAAGCTCGCGAGCTTCGCCGAGTCGCTCGTGCGGCACGGTCTCGTCGCCGACGAGGCGGAGGCGGCCCAGCACGTCGTCGTGACGCTCTACACCGTCGAGGGCGGCCAGGCCGCGGGCGGCGAGCTCATCGACTCGGGCCACACCGCGATCGTCTGCGGCTCCGACCTCATGGCGCTCGGCGCCATCCGTGCGGCGCGCTCGCGCGGGCTGCGCGTGCCGCAGGACGTCTCGGTGCTCGGCTACGACGACTCGCCCCTCATCGCCTTCACCGACCCGCCGCTCACCACGGTGCGCCAGCCCGTGAGCGCCATGGCGCACGCCGCCGTGAGCGCGCTCCTCACGGAGATCGCGGGCGAGCGGGCACCGCGGACCGAGCTCCTCTTCCAGCCGGAGCTCATCGTCCGCGACTCGACCGGGGCCGCCCCGGCCCGCGCGGCGTCCGCGACGGACGCGAGCACGGTCGCCGCGGCGGGCTCGCCGACCGCCTGAGACCGGCGCCGGGAAGTCCACGCACCTCGCTGCGGGCGTCCGCCGACCCCTCGTCGGCACCGCACCGCAAGCGCTTACACTCGACGGAGGGTCGGCGACACCCCGCTCCGCCAGCCGAGTGACCACCACCGGAAGATCCCCTGAAAACCCCAGCACCACGTACGTGAGGACCGACAGCTCGATGACTCGTATCGATTCGACGCCGACCGCCGCCGCGACCAGCACCGGGCTGGCCACCGCCCCGGCGCCCTTCAGCACGGGGGCGCTCGTGCACACCGGGCCGGGCGAGGCCCCCGAGTGGTGGCGCGACGCCGTCATCTACCAGGTGTACCCGCGCTCCTTCGCGGACGGTGACGGCGACGGCGTCGGCGACCTGCCCGGCATCACCTCGAAGCTCGACCACCTCGCCGAGCTCGGGGTCGACGCCGTCTGGCTGAGCCCGTTCTACCGCTCGCCCCAGAAGGACGCGGGCTACGACGTCGCGGACTACCGCGACGTGGACCCGCTGTTCGGCACGCTCGCGGACTTCGACGAGCTCCTCGCCCAGGCGCACGCGCGCGGCATCCGGATCGTCGTCGACCTCGTCCCGAACCACACGTCGGACCAGCACGCCTGGTTCCAGGCGGCGCTCGCGTCGCCCGAGGGCTCGCCGGAGCGCGCGCGGTACATCTTCCGCGAGGGCGAGGGCGAGCACGGCGAGCTGCCCCCGAACAACTGGCAGTCCATCTTCGGTGGCCCCGCGTGGACCCGCGTCACGGCCGGCGCGAACGCCCGCCCCGTGACCGGCACCGAGGGCGAGACGCCCGGGCAGTGGTACCTGCACCTCTTCGACTCGACCCAGCCCGACCTCGCGTGGGACAACCCGGAGGTCCGCGAGGAGTTCGAGCAGGTCCTGCGCTTCTGGCTCGACAAGGGCGTGGACGGGTTCCGCGTCGATGTCGCGCACGGCATGATCAAGGCCGACGGCCTGCCCGACTGGGACGGCACCGTCTCGATGGTCGAGGGCACCGAGGCCGCCGACGGCGAGGAGGGCACCGACCCGGGCGCCCCCGAGGACGGCTCGACGGGCGCCGGGAACTCCGGCCCGATGTTCGACCAGGACGGCGTCCACGAGATCTACCGCGCGTGGCACCGCGTCCTCGCCGAGTACGACGGCGACCGTGCGCTCGTCGCCGAGGCGTGGGTCGAGCCGCTCTCGCGCCTCGCGCGCTACGTGCGCCCGGACGAGATGCACCAGGCGTTCAACTTCTCGTTCCTCACCACCGGCTGGTCGGCCGCGCCGCTGCGCACCGTGATCGCGGCGTCGCTGCACGCGAACGACGAGGTCGGCGCGCCCACGACGTGGGTGCTGTCGAACCACGACGTCGTGCGCCACGCGTCGCGCCTCGGCCTGGCCGACCCGGGCCTGCGCCCCAACGGCATCTTCGCCCACGACCCGCAGCCCGACGAGGAGCTCGGCCTGCGCCGTGCGCGCGCCGCGTCGCTGCTCATGCTCGGCCTGCCCGGGTCGTCGTACCTCTACCAGGGCGAGGAGCTCGGCCTCCCCGAGCACACCGCCCTGCCCGACGACGTCCGTGAGGACCCGGCGTTCTTCCGCACCCAGGGCGCCGAGGCGGGCCGCGACGGCTGCCGCATCCCCCTCCCCTGGCGCGCCGACGCCGAGGGCTTCGGGTTCGGGCCGTCCGGCAAGACCTGGCTCCCCCAGCCGGAGTCGTACGGCCGCTACGCCGCGGACGTGCAGCGCGGTGTCGAGGGCTCGACCTACGAGACGTACCGCACGGCCCTCGCCACGCGTCGCGCGGAGCGCCTGGGCGCGGGCACGCTCGCGTGGGTCGAGGAGTTCGCCGGCTCGGCGGACGTCGTCGCCTTCCGCAACCGCGACGTCGTCGTGCTCGCCAACCTGGGCGCCGAGCCCGTCGTGCTGCCGCACGGCACGGAGGTCCTCGTGGCCTCCGGCCCGGTCGTGACCGACCGCTCCGCGGACCCGCAGGTCCGCGTCCCGTCGGACACGACCGTCTGGCTGCGCGCGCACTGACCGACGCCGCTGCATGTGCACGACGGCCGGGACCCCGCGGGGGTCCCGGCCGTCGTTCTTTGCGTCCCGCCGGTGCAGGGCCGCGCTCGGGTAGCCGGCGAGGGAGCGGCGCCCAGCCTGCGGAGGAGGCGGCGCTCAGCCGCCGGAGACGCTCAGCTCGGCCTCGCGCAGGCGCTCCTCGTGCTCGGCGTCGAGCTCGCGCGAGTCGAGCCAGCCGTACGGCAGGTGCGGCGTCTTGGGCGACCCGGCCCGGCCGCGCTGGCCCTCGGCGGCCTCGCCGGGGTACGGGGCGTCCTGGTCGAGGTCGTCGAGCAGCGCGCGCAGCTCGGCGAGCGTCGAGACCATCGCGAGCGCGCGGCGCGCGTCGCCGCCCACCGCGTAGCCCTTGAGGTACCACGCCATGTGCTTGCGCAGGTCGCGCATGCCCTTGCCCTCGTCGCCGTCGAAGTACTCGATCATGAGCTCGCCGTGGCGGTAGATCGTGCCCGCCACCTCGCGCAGCCCGGGGCGCATGCGCTCCGGGCGGCCCGCGAACGCCGCGGCGAGGTCGGCGAACAGCCACGGCCGGCCCTGGCAGCCGCGCCCGACGACGACGCCGTCGCACCCGGTCTCGCGCACCATGCGCACGGCGTCCTCGGCCGACCAGATGTCGCCGTTGCCGAGCACCGGCACGCTCGTGACGGCCTCCTTGAGACGCGCGATCGCGGACCAGTCAGCCGTGCCGGAGTAGTGCTCGGCGGCGGTGCGCGCGTGCAGCGCGACGGCGGCGACGCCCAGGCCCTCCGCGATGCGGCCGGCCTCGAGGTAGGTGAGGTGGTCGTCGTCGATGCCCTTGCGCATCTTCACGGTGACGGGGACCCCGTACGGGCGGGCGGCCTCGACCGCGCCCTGCACGATCGCGGTGAACAGGTCGCGCTTCCAGGGCAGCGCCGCTCCCCCGCCCTTGCGCGTGACCTTGGGCACCGGGCAGCCGAAGTTCAGGTCGACGTGGTCGGCGCGGTCCTCGGCGACGATGATGCGCACGGCCTCGCGGACGGTCGCGGGGTCCACGCCGTACACCTGCGCGGACCGCGGCGTCTCGTCCGCGCCGAACGTCACGATGCGCAGCGCCTCGGGGTTGCGCTCGACGAGCGCGCGGCTCGTGACCATCTCGGCGACGTAGAGGCCGGGGTCGTCGCCGCCGGACGCGCCGGCCTCGCGGCACAGCGTGCGGAACGCGCGGTTCGTGACGCCCGCCATCGGGGCGAGGACCACCGGCGTCCGGACGACGATCGGGCCGATCCGCAGCGGCGCCACGAGCGGACCGGTCCCCGGGTCGGAGCGGTCGGTCGTCGTGCTGAGGGCAGGAGCGGGTGCAGTCACGCGCCCCATTGTCCCACCCGGCTCCCGCTGCACGACGAGCCCGTTTCGACGAGCGAGCAGCGTACGGTCGTGGCAGTGTTGAGGAGGTCCGGCAATCCAGGCCGGACACGGACGAAAGGGACGACATGCCTCTCTGGCTCATCCTGGTCATCGTCGGCGCCGTGCTCCTCATCCTCGGCGTCGCCATCGAGGCCGCGAAGATCCTCATCTGGATCGGCATCATCGTGCTCGTCGTGAGCCTGGTGATCGGCCTGCTCAACAGGGCTAAGGGGGCGGCCCGCTAGCGCGAGGCCGCTGGGGGCGACGCGTCCCGACGAGACGCGACAGGAGGGGCGGGACCGCACGGTCCCGCCCCTCCTGCGTGCCCGGCGCCGGTGCGCCGGGCCGGTGACGCATCAGGCGCCGAGCAGGTGCCCGGCGAGGTACTCGGTGACCTTGTCGAGCGCGACGCGCTCCTGGCTCATCGAGTCGCGGTGGCGGATCGTCACGGCCTGGTCGTCGAGCGTGTCGAAGTCGACCGTGATGCAGAACGGCGTGCCGATCTCGTCCTGGCGGCGGTACCGGCGGCCGATGGCGCCGGCGTCGTCGAAGTCGACGTTCCAGTACTTGCGGAGCTCCGTCGCGAGGTCCTTCGCCTTGGGCGAGAGCTGCTCGTTGCGGCTCAGCGGGAGCACGGCGGCCTTGACCGGCGCGAGGCGGTGGTCGAGGCGCAGGACCGTGCGCGTGTCCACGCCGCCCTTCGCGTTCGGCGCCTCGTCCTCGGTGTACGCCTCGACGAGGAACGCCATGAGCGAGCGCGTGAGACCCGCGGCCGGCTCGATGACGTAGGGCACCCAGCGCTCGTTCTTCGTCTGGTCGAAGTACGACAGGTCCTTGCCCGAGTGCTCGGCGTGCGTCTTGAGGTCGAAGTCGGTGCGGTTCGCGATGCCCTCGAGCTCGCCCCACTCCGAGCCGGAGAAGCCGAAGCGGTACTCGATGTCGACCGTGCGGGTCGAGTAGTGCGAGAGCTTCTCCTGCGGGTGCTCGTACAGGCGCAGGTTGTCGCGCTGGATGCCGAGGTCCACGTACCAGTCGGTGCGCGTGTCGATCCAGTACTGGTGCCACTCGGCGTCCGTGCCGGGCTCGACGAAGAACTCCATCTCCATCTGCTCGAACTCGCGCGTGCGGAAGATGAAGTTGCCGGGCGTGATCTCGTTGCGGAACGACTTGCCGATCTGGCCGATGCCGAACGGCGGCTTCTTGCGGCTCGCTCCCATGACGTTGGCGAAGTTCACGAAGATGCCCTGCGCCGTCTCGGGGCGCAGGTAGTGCAGGCCCGACTCGTCCTCGACGGGGCCGAGGTACGTCTTGAGCATCATGTTGAAGTCGCGCGGCTCGGTCCACTGCCCGCGCGTGCCGCAGTTCGGGCAGACGATCTCGGCGAGGCCGCCCTCGGGCGCGCGGCCCTTCTTCTCCTCGAACTCCTCGATCATCTGGTCCTCGCGGAACCGCTTGTGGCAGTGCAGGCACTCCGTCAGCGGGTCGGTGAAGACGCCCACGTGGCCCGACGCGACCCACACCTGGCGCGGCAGGATCACGGACGAGTCGAGGCCCACGACGTCGTCGCGGCTCGTGACCATCGCGCGCCACCACTGCTTCTTGATGTTCTCCTTGAGCTCGGTGCCCAGGGGCCCGTAGTCCCACGCGGAGCGGGTGCCGCCGTAGATCTCGCCCGAGGGGAAGACGAACCCGCGCCGCTTGGCGAGGGAGACGACGGCGTCGAGACGGGCGGTGGGCGAGGGCGCTGCGGCCACGGACATCACTCCTGGTGCTCACGGCCCCGCACGTGGCTCGTGGGGGCTGGACGGGTGGGCGACGCCCGCACGGGCGCCGACCGACCAGCGTACCCGGCCGTGACCCGGCTCACCGGGAACGGTTTTGACATTCATTCTCAAGAAGGCGGAGACTGGTGGTCATGCACCGCTCCCCCTCCCGGCGCCGTCGCGCCCTCGCCACCACCGCCGCCCTCGCCACGGCCGCGCTCGTCGCGGCGTGCTCCCCCGGGGACGGCGGCTCGGGAGGAGGAGGCGGCGACGACGGCCGGCTCCAGGTGCTCGCGTCGTTCTACCCGCTCCAGTACGTCGTCGAGCAGGTCGGCGGGGAGCACGTCGACGTCGCGAACCTCACGCCGCCCGCGGCCGAGCCGCACGACCTCGAGCTCGCGCCCGCGCAGGTCCGCTCGATCGGCGACGCCGACCTCGTCGTCTACCTCTCGGGGTTCCAGCCCGCGGTCGACGAGGGGATCGAGCAGCGCGCCCCCGAGCACGTGGTCGACGCCGCGGCGTCGGCCGGGCTCGAGGAGCACCCCGGCGGCGAGGGCGAGCACGCCGACGAGACCGCGGAGGAGCACGCCGAGCACGCGGACGAGTCCGGCGACGGTCACGACCACGGCCCCACGGACCCGCACTTCTGGCTCGACCCGACACGCCTGGCCGCCGTGGGCGACGCCGTCGCCGACGAGCTCTCCGCGATCGACCCCGACCACGCCGACGACTACGCGGCCGGTGCCGCCGCCCTCACCGCGGACCTCGACGACCTGGACGCCGAGTTCGCCGAGGCGCTCGCCCCGTGCGCGGGCGCGACGCTCGTCACCTCGCACGAGGCCTTCGGCTACCTCGCCGAGCGCTACGACCTGCACCAGGTCGGGATCTCCGGGATCGACCCCGAGGCGGAACCCTCGCCCGCGCGCCTGCGCGAGGTCGGCGAGGTCGTCCGGGAGAACGGCGTGACCACGCTCTTCTTCGAGACGCTCGTCAGCCCCAAGGTGACCCAGACGCTCGCCGACGACCTCGGCGTCCGGACCGCTCTGCTCGACCCGCTCGAGAGCCTCGCGGAGGGCGCGACGGACTACCGTGAGGTCATGGAGTCCAACCTCGAGGCGCTCACGTCCGGCCTCGCGTGCGCATGACGGACGCACCCGAGCTGATCGCCGCGCGCGACGTCCACGTGACCCTCGGCGGGAGCGAGATCCTGCGCGGCATCGACCTCTCGGTCCGCGCGGGCGAGGTCGTCTCGCTCCTCGGCGCGAACGGCTCGGGCAAGTCGACGCTGGTCCGTGCGCTCGTCGGGATCGTGCCGCTCTCCCGCGGCTCCGTCGACCTGTTCGGCGCGCCGCTCGGCCCGCGGCTGCCGTGGCGGCGGCTCGGCTACGTGCCGCAACGCGTGAGCGCGCCCTCGGGCATGCCGTCCACCGCGTCGGAGGTCGTCGCGTCCGGGCTCCTCGGCGGCGGCCGTCTCCGGCTCCCGCGCGGGTGGCGCGACCGCACGGTCGAGGCGCTCGAGCTCGTGGGCCTCGCGGACCGCGCCGACGACTCGACGGCCGAGCTCTCGGGCGGGCAGCAGCAGCGCGTGCTCATCGCGCGCGCCCTCGTCCGCCGGCCCGACCTGCTCGTGCTCGACGAGCCCGTCGCGGGCGTCGACAAGCCGAGCCAGGAGGCGTTCGCCGCGACGATGACGCGCCTCGTGGGCGACGGCCTCACGGTCCTCGTGGTGCTCCACGAGCTCGGGGCGCTCGCCCCGCTCGTCGAGCGCGCGGTCGTCCTGCGCCACGGGCGCGTCGTGCACGACGGCGCCCCGCCCCGCGCGTCGTCCACGCACGCGGGCGCGACGCACCAGCACCTGCACCCGCACGAGCCCGTCGACGGCGACAACCGTCCCGCGGGCCCGGAGACGGGCCTCACCGACACCCTGAACCCCGACCTCTCCGCAGGCCACGCACCCAGGACGGCCTCATGACCACCCTGTTCTCCGAGATCTCCCTGCTGCTCACCGACCCGCTCATGCAGCGCGCCCTCCTCGCGGCGCTGCTCGTCGGCGTCAGCGCCCCCGTCGTCGGCACGTACCTCGTGCAGCGCAAGCTCTCGCTGCTCGGCGACGGCATCGGGCACGTCGCGCTCACGGGCGTCGCGCTCGGGTGGCTCGTCGGCGCCGCGATGGGCGTCGTGCCGAACGACGCGCTCGCGATCCCCGGCGCGGTCGTCGCGGCGGTGCTCGGCGCGGTCGCGATCGAGCTCGTGCGCGAGCGGGGCCGCACGAGCGGTGACCTCGCGCTCGCGCTCCTGTTCTACGGCGGCATCGCGGGCGGCGTCCTGCTCATCGGCCTCGCGGGCGGCTCGTCCGGCAGCCTCATGCAGTACCTGTTCGGCTCGATCTCGACGGTGACGTCGTCGGACCTCGTCCTCACGGTCGTCCTCAGCGCGGTGATCCTGCTCGTCGGTGTCGGCCTGCGGGCCGCGCTGTTCTCGGTGAGCCACGACGAGGAGTTCGCGCGCGCGTCCGGCCTGCCCGTGCGCACGCTGAACATCGCGGTCGCCGTCGTCGCCGCGCTCACCGTGACCGTGTCGATGCGGGTCGTCGGGCTGCTGCTCGTCAGCGCCCTCATGATCGTGCCCGTCGCGGTCGCCCAGCTCGTCACGCGCTCGTTCCGCCGCACGATGCTCGTCGCGTCGGTCGTCGGGGTGGTCGTGTGCGTCGTCGGGCTGTCCTTCACGTACTGGAACAACGTCTCGCCGGGTGCGACGATCGTCGTCCTCGCGATCGCGACGTACCTCGTCGTCGCCGCGCTGCGACCCCTGTGGGTCCGACGGCGGCCGCGCGTCGCGCGGGACCCGCACCCGGACATCCCCGACGACGTCGAGCTCGACCTCGTACCCTCGGGGTCGACCCACCGCACCACCGGAGGTGACCCGTGCAGCGCATGACCCGCCAGCGCGCCGCCGTCTCGGACGCGCTGGAGGACCTGGAGGACTTCCGCAGCGCCCAGCAGCTCCACGAGATCCTGCGCACGCGCGGCGACAACGTGGGGCTCGCCACCGTCTACCGCACGCTGCAGAGCCTCGCGGACGGCGGCGACGTGGACGTGCTGCGCACCGAGGAGGGCGAGAACCTCTACCGCCGGTGCGAGCGCCGCGAGCACCACCACCACCTCGTGTGCCGGGCGTGCGGGCGGACCGTCGAGATCGACGGCCCGACGGTCGAGGCCTGGGCCAACCAGGTCGGCACCTCGCACGGGTTCGTCGACATCCAGCACACCATCGAGCTGTTCGGCACGTGCGCGGGCTGCGCGCGGGCCACCGCCGTCCAGGACTGAGCGGTGCCCGACGCGCTGGACGGCGCCCCGTTCGCCGCGCTCTTCGCCTTCTTCTTCGCGATCGCGTTCGTGCGGACGCAGGCGACCTACTGGATCGCGCGCCTCGTCACGACGTGGACGCTCGACCGCACACGCCCCGTCAAGCCGTGGGTCGCGCGCGTCCACGCCTGGCTGTCCGGACGGTCGGCCGCACGCGGGATCGAGACCGTGCGGCGGTGGGGCGTGCTCGCGGTGCCCGCGTCGTTCCTCGCGACCGGGACGAAGACCGTGATCAACGCCGCCGCGGGCGTCGTGCGCATGCCGTTCGGGCGCTACCTCGCGGCCATGATCCTCGGGTGCGCGGTGCACGCGACGATCTACGCGACCGTCGGGTGGGCGGTGTGGACCGCCGCGTTCGCCGCCGCGACGGGCTCGCCGACGGGCGTCGCGGTGCTCGTCGCGATCGTCGTCGTGGTCGTCGTGGCGGTGGTCCTCATGGCCCGCCGTCGGGCCGCCCGGGCGGGCGCCGACGCCGCGGTCGTGCCGACCGGCGCGCCCGCCGGGGACGTCCCCGCGCTGGACGGGCAGGCGACGCTCCCTCGCGACGAGGACGCGCCGCACACCGACCGATGAGATGACGCGTCCCGGACCGTCCGAACCTCCATGACGACGTTCCTCCTGCTTCCCGGCGCCGGCGGCGACCCCGCGTACTGGGACCTGCTCGTCCCGGAGCTCGACCGGCTCGGCCACCGGCCGGTCGCCGTCGACCTCCCCCAGCACGACGAGGGCCACGACTGGGCGGACCTCACCGACGTCGCGGTGACGACGCTGCGCCGGGCGACGGCCCCCGCCGAGCGGGACGACCTCGTGGTGGTCGCCCAGTCCATGGGCGCGTACGTCGGGCCGCTCGTGTGCGAGCGCGAGGCGGTCCGCCTGCTCGTGCTGCTCAACCCGATGATCCCGCGACCGGGCGAGAGCGGGGGCGACTGGTGGCGGGCGACGGACCATGCCGCGCGTCGTGCCGCCACGGGCCTGGGCCCGTTCGACCCCGTGGACGACTTCTTCCACGACGTGCCGGACCCGGTCGCGGTCGTCGTGCAGCGCAGCGACCGGCAGCCGTCCGAGCGGTCCTTCGCCGAGCCGTGGCCCGCCCGCGCCTGGCCGGCCGTGCCCACGGTCGTGCTGCAGGGCGACGACGACCGCCTCTTCCCGCCGCCGTTCCAACGCGCCGTCGCGCGCGAGCGGCTCGGTGCCGAGGTCGAGACGATGCCGGGCGGCCACCTCGTGGCGCTCAGCCGCCCGGCCGAGCTCGCCGCCCGGCTCGACGCGCTGGCTCGCTGACGGGCCGACCCGACGGGACGCCCGACGGGACGACCGCGCGCCTCAACCGACGCTCGTCGGCGCCTCGGGCGCGCCGACGCAGAACTGGTTGCCCTGCGGGTCGGCCAGCACCGCCCAGCGGTACCCGGGGATGGTGTGCTCCCCGACGAGCGTCGCGCCGTCCGCCACGAGCGCCGCGACGTCCGCCTCGCGGTCGGACGTGCCGAGGTCGAGGTGCAGCCGGTTCTTGCCGGGCGTCGGGTCCTCGACGCGCTGGAACCCGAGGACCGGAGCCGTCACCCCCTCGGCGGGCACGACCTCGAGGAACCACCCGTCCGCCTCGTCGACGAGCCGCCCGCCGAGGCGGCGCGCCCACCACTGGGCGAGCGGCCGCGGGTCGGTGGAGTCGACGGTCACCATGCCGATGCTCAGAGTCATGCCGCGCACGCTACCGGCCGCCTCCCACGGCGTCCCGGCGACAAGGCACGCGCTGCTCCGCGCGCGACGTCAGGCCGGGCCGCCCGCCGTCCCGCCCACCGCGTCGACCGCACCGCCGTAGCGGCGGTCGCGGCGCGCGTACTCCTCGACGGCGCGCCACAGCGAGCGGCGGTCCACGTCGGGCCAGGGCTCCGGGAGGAACACGAGCTCCGCGTACGCGGCCTGCCACAGCATGAAGTTCGACGTGCGCTGCTCGCCCGAGCTGCGCAGGAACAGGTCCACGTCCGGCAGGTCGGGCTCGTCGAGGTGCTGCTGGACCGTCCGCTCCGTGACCTTGCGCGGGTCGATCCGCCCGGCGGCGACCTCGCGCGCGATGGCGGCCGCGGCGTCGGCGATCTCGGCGCGCCCCCCGTAGTTGACGCACATCGTGAGCGTGCAGACGTCGTTCTGCTTCGTCTGCTCCTCCGCGACCTCGAGCTCCTTGATCACGGACGCCCAGAGCCGCGGACGACGCCCCGCCCACCGCACGCGCACGCCCCACGAGTCCATCTCGTCGCGGCGACGCCGGATCACGTCGCGGTTGAAGCCCATGAGGAAGCGGACCTCGTCGGGCGAGCGCTTCCAGTTCTCGGTCGAGAACGCGTACGCCGACACGTGCTTGACGCCGATCTCGATGGCGCCCGCGACGACGTCGAGCAGCGCCGCCTCGCCGGCCTCGTGGCCCGCGGTGCGCGGCAGCCCGCGCGCGTTGGCCCAGCGGCCGTTGCCGTCCATGACGACCGCCACGTGGTTCGGCACGAACTGCGCCGGGATCGCCGGGGGCCGCGCACCGCTGGGGTGCGGGAACGGCGGCTGGTACGTGCGCCGCGCCATCAGGCGTCCGCCCCGGCACCGGCGCGCGGGTCCGCGGAGGCGGCGGCCTCGTCGGCGTGCGGGACGGCGGGGACGTGCGGGGCGGGGGCGTCCCGCTCCACCATGCGCAGTGATCGCAACGTTCTCTCCAGGTGGTATTGGCTGTACGCGGCCACGAGGCCGCTCGCTTCCTTGCGGTGCCGGGCGTCCGACGCGTCGGCCGCGTCCCACTCCCCCGCGAGCAGCGCGGCGAGCAGGGCGAAGGTCTGGGGCGCGGGCGCCGTCGAGCCCGGCGGGCGGCAGCGCGAGCACACGGCCCCGCCCTGCGCGACGGCGAACGCGTGGTGCGGGCCCGGCTCGCCGCACCGCGCGCAGTCGACGAACGACGGCGCCCAGCCCGCGACGGCGAGCGCGCGCAGGAGGTAGGAGTCGAGCACGAGCCCCGGCGCGTGCGCGTGCTCCGAGAGCGCCCGCAGCGCGCCCGCGAGCAGCCAGTACTGCTGCACGGCGGGCTCGCGCTCGTCGGCGACGAGGCGCTCCGCGGTCTCGAGCATCGCGGCACCCGCCGTGTACAGGCCGTAGTCCTCGCAGATCCGGCGCGCGTACGGGCCGATCGTCTCCGCCTGCGTCACCGTGTCCAGCGACCGGCCCGCGTAGAGCTGGACGTCCACGAGCATGAACGGCTCGAGCCGCGCGCCGAACCGGGACGACGTGCGGCGCACGCCCTTGCCGACGGCGCGCACCTTCCCGTGCTCGCGCGTCAGGAGGGTGACGATGCGGTCCGCCTCGCCCAGCTTCTGGGCGCGCAGCACGATCGCGTCGTCTCGGTACAGCACCACGCCCCTATTGTCCGTCACGCCGCCGACACGGCGCGCACCACCCGCCGACGGCGGTCACGCGGGCGCGAGGCACCCGAGGACCGCGCGGACCCGGGCGAGCGTCGTGCCCGCGTCCTCGCCGGACTCGACCTGGCGGGCCGCGGCGAGCACCACGGCGTTGACGAGCTCCGCGGAGCGCGCGGCGTCCGGGACGCCGAGCTGCTCCAGGGCCTCGACGAGCGGCACGAGGATCGTCGCGTGCATCGCGGCGCTCTGATGGGCGAGCGCCTCGCGGCCCGCCTCGGCGCGCAGCGCGGCGACGACGGCGTGCTCGCCCTCGGCCACGAGGAGCAGGTTCTCGCGCGCGTAGGCGACGATCGCGTCCTCTGGCGACGCCGCGGTGGCCACCGCGGCGGTGATGCGCGCGGACCACCGCGGCACGACGTCGGCGACGACCGCGTCGAGCAGCTCCTCCCGCGACCGGAAGTACTGGTAGACGCTCGACCGGGCGAGCCCGGCCCGCGCCGCGACCGCCGCGAGCGTGAGCCCGCTGCCGTCCTCGCGGATGAGGTCGCGCGCGGCGTCGAGCAGGGTCCGGAGCTGCGCCGCGCGGTGCTCGGCCACCGTCGGGGCGGCGATCTTGGGCACGAGGGTCCTCCTTCCCGGAGCGCTCTGCGAAGCGCTCCCCCGGGAGCGCGACGGCCCCCGGCCGGACCATCATGCCCGACCGGGGGCGGTCGGGCGGCCTCCCGGAGCCGCCCGCCGACGTCAGCCGGCCACCGCGGGCAGCCCGAGCCGCCCGTCGACCATCTCGACGACCCGGTGGCAGTGCTCGAGCACGTCGTGGTCGTGCGTGACCATGAGCGCCGCGGCGCCGTATGCCTCGACCTCGCGGGCCAGCAGGCTCACGACCTCGTGGCTGCGGGCCCGGTCGAGCGCCGCCGTCGGCTCGTCGACGAGGAGCAGCGCGGGGCTCGCGACGAGCGCGCGGGCGATCCCCACGCGCTGCCGCTCGCCGCCCGAGAGCTGGTCCGGGCGCCGGTCGGCACGGTGGCTCATGGACACCGAGCCCAGCAGCTCGCGGGGGTCGCGGGCACGGGGGTCGCGCTCGTCGATCCCGGCGACCCGCAGCGCGAGCCGGAGCTGGTCGACGCTCGTGAGCGCCGGGAGGAGGTTGCCGGACTGGAAGACGAAGCCGATGCGCTCGCGCCGCAGCCGGGCCCGCTCGCGGTCGTTCGTCGCGCCGAGGTCGACCCCTTCGAGACGGACGGTCCCGGAGTCCGGCGCCGTGAGCGCACCGGCGACGGCGAGCAGGCTCGACTTGCCGGAGCCCGAGGGCCCGACGACACCGACGAGCTCGCCCGCGGCGACGCTCAGGCTGACCTCGTCGAGCGCGACGACCGTGGTGTCGCCGTCGCCGTGGCGGACGGTGACCCGGTCGATCTCGAGCACGGGCGTGGCGGGGGTGGTGGTGCTCATCGCTGCCCTCCCAGGGCGGTCAGGGGGTCGACGGAGGTGACGCGCGCGACGGCGACGGCCGCTCCGGCCATGCCGAGGACGAAGAGCAGGACGCCGGCCAGCACGAGGTCGGGGGCCTGGAGCGCGAACGGCATCGGCGACGCGCCGAGGCCCGCGCCCGCCGCGACACCGAGGGCGAAGCCCACGCCGATCGAGGCGAGCAGGAGCACGGCGGCCTGGCCGAGGGAGTCGGCGAGCAGGAAGCGGCGCCGTGCCCCCATGGCGCGCATCACGGCGATCTCGTGCCGGCGCTGGATGACCCACACGGTGAAGAACGCCCCGACCACGAGCGCCGAGATGGCGTAGAGGAACACCTGGATGAGCAGGAGGGTCGCGGTCTCGGCCGTGTACCCGGGCGAGGCGTCGAAGGACTCGGTGAGCGTGCGCGTCACCGTGCCCGACGCCGCGTCGGCAGCCTCGCGGTCGAACGACCCGGGATCGGTGCGCAGCGCGACGGCGGTCGCGACGTCCGGCACGTCGGCTCCCGGCTGCTCGGCCCCGGCGAGGAGCTCCTGCCACGTGCCGAGCGGGAGGTAGGCGATGTCGACGTGGCCGAACGTGTGCTGGTCCTCGAGGACGCCCACGACCGTGAGCGTGCGCTCCGGGCGCGCGAGGGCAACGGTGTCGCCGACGGCGAGGCCGTCCTCGGCGGCGGTCGCCGAGACGACGATGCCGTCCGCCGCCCCGACGGCGTCGCCCTCCGCCATCGCGGCCGGGGCCACGAACGATCCGGGCTCGACGCCCACGAGGGTGAGGTCGACGGGCGAGCCGTCCTCCTGGTGCGCGTTCGCCAGGAGCAGGCCGTACGGGGCGGCCTCGAGCACGCCCGGCTGCTCGGCCATGGTGCCGACCTGGTCCGTCTCGATGACGGAGCGCGTGAACGCGGCGTCCGTCCCGGCGCCCTCGGCGAAGGCGAAGTCGGTGACGGGCGTGCGCTTGAGGCCGGAGACGCCGTCGTTGACGAGGCCGGCGGACAGCCCGGAGAGGAGGACGACGAGGACCGCGACCAGCGCGACGACACCGCCCATGAGCAGGAAGCGGGTGCGCGCGAAGACGAGCTCGCGCAACGCGAGGAACATGAGAAGCCTTCCAATTTTGTCGACAGTGCGTCGGCATCTTACCAACATGGTGTCGACAAAACGCCGACGGCCCGGACGACGAGGTCGTCCGGGCCGTCGGCGAGATCGGCGGGAGGGCGGTCAGCCCTGGGCACGCTCCGCACGGTTCACGGCGGACACGATGGCCTTGAGCGAGGCGGTCGTGATCGACGGGTCGATCCCCACGCCCCACAGGACGTCGTCGCCCACCTGGCACTCCACGTACGCCGCGGCCGTGGCGTCCCCGCCCTCCGAGAGCGCGTGCTCCGCGTAGTCCAGGACGCGGACGTCGACCCCCACCTGCGCGATCGCGTCGACGAACGCCGCCACCGGGCCGTTGCCCGTGCCCTCGAGCGTCAGCTCCTCGCCGCGGTCGAGGACGTCGACGCTCAGGGTGTCGGGGCCGTCCTCGCTCGACGACGCGCGCGTGGAGCGCAGCTTGAGCCGGCCCCACGGCTCCAGGCCGGAGCCGGGCTCGACGGGCAGGTACTCGTCCGAGAAGAGGCGCCAGATGTCCTCGCCGGTGACCTCCGTGCCGTGCGCGTCGGTGTGCTGCTGCACGGACTGCGAGAACTCGATCTGCAGACGGCGCGGCAGGTCGAGGTGGCGCTCCGACTTCAGCAGGTAGGAGATGCCGCCCTTGCCGGACTGCGAGTTGACGCGGATCACGGCCTCGTACGAGCGGCCGACGTCCTTGGGGTCGATCGGCAGGTACGGGACGGCCCACGTGATGTCGTCCACCGTGGCACCCTCCGCCTCCGCACGGACGGCCATCGCGTCGAAGCCCTTCTTGATGGCGTCCTGGTGCGAGCCGGAGAACGCCGTGAAGACCAGGTCGCCCGCGTAGGGGTGCCGCTCGGGGACGCCGAGCTGGTTGCAGTACTCCACCGTGCGGCGCACGTGGTCGATGTCGGAGAAGTCGATCTGCGGGTCCACGCCCTGGCTGAACAGGTTCATGCCCAGCGTGACGAGGCAGACGTTGCCGGTGCGCTCGCCGTTGCCGAACAGGCAGCCCTCGATGCGGTCCGCGCCCGCCTGGTAGCCGAGCTCGGCGGCCGCGACCGCCGTGCCGCGGTCGTTGTGCGGGTGCAGCGACAGCACGACGTTCTCGCGGTGGTGCAGGTGCCGGTTCATCCACTCGATCGAGTCGGCGTAGACGTTCGGTGTCGCCATCTCGACCGTGGCGGGCAGGTTGATGATGACCTTGCGGTCGGGGCGGGGCTCGAAGACCTCCAGCACCTCGTTGCAGATGCGGGCCGCGAACTCGAGCTCCGTGCCGGTGTACGACTCGGGCGAGTACTCGTAGTAGACCGTCGTCTCCGGGACGGTCTCCTCGAACTTCTTGCACAGCCGCGCGCCGTCGACGGCGATCGCGATGATGCCGTCCTCGTCCGAGCGGAACACGACCTCGCGCTGCAGGACGGACGTCGAGTTGTAGAGGTGCACGATCGCCTGCTTCGCGCCCTTGATCGCCTCGTACGTGCGGGCGATGAGGTGCTCGCGGGACTGCGTGAGGACCTGGATGACGACGTCGTCCGGGATGCGGTCCTCCTCGATGAGCATCCGCACGAAGTCGAAGTCGGTCTGCGAGGCCGAGGGGAAGCCGACCTCGATCTCCTTGTAGCCCATCGCGACGAGCAGCTCGAACATGCGCAGCTTGCGCTCCGCGTTCATGGGCTCGATGAGGGCCTGGTTCCCGTCGCGCAGGTCGACGGCGCACCAGCGGGGCGCGGTCTCGATGCGCTTGTCCGGCCACGTGCGGTCGGGCAGGGAGACGTCGATCTGCCGGTGGAACGGCAGGTACTTGTGGATCGGCATGCCCGACGGCTGCTGCGGGTTCGGGTCCGCGGCGGTGGGCGTCGAGGTGGGGGCGGAGGCGTTCATCGTCGGTCCTTCGGGGTCGTCCTGATCGGTGTCAGCCGGCACACCAACCACCGCGACGAGGAACCGGCTACAGGGCCTCGCCGCGGCAACGAAGGAGGAGCTGCCGCATCAGGTGCACGACGCCACTGTACTCCTCCGCCGTCCGCGCGCCCGGGACGTCCGCTCCTCGGGCACGGCGTGGGTGCGCCCGGCCGGCCCTCGCGCGGAGGGCCGACCGGGCGCCGGGGTGCGTCAGCCGCGTCGCGCGCGCAGCGCCGCGTCGACCGCAGGGTCACCGAGGTTGCCGAGCCACTCGAGCAGCGCCGGGTACGTCGACGGGTTCGCCGCGACCTGGGGCCGCAGGTGCGGCGCGTCCTGGACGATCTGCGCCAGGACCTCGAGCGGCGTGCCCGGGTCGAGCGCCTGGGCCGCGGTGAAGCCCGCCGGCTGGGCCGGCGGGGCGTACGACGGCTGCTGCGCCGCGGGCTGCTGGGCGTACCCCTGCTGGCCGTAGCCCTGCGGGTCGTACCCCTGCGGCGCGTAGCTCTGCTGCCCCGGCCCGGAGGACGCGTAGCCCTGCTGCTGGCCGTATCCCTGCTGGGGGTACCCCTGGCCGGGCTGCTGGGCGGTCGGCTGCGGGCCGGTGCCCGGCTGCTCCTCCTGGTAGGCGGGCAGGACCGCCGTCGACGGGCCCTCGTCGGGCGTGAGGCCGGGACGCGCGGCGTACCCGCTGCGCTCCGGCTCCGCCGGCTGGACCGGGAGCACCTCGGTCGCGTCGGACCCGGCGGCGAACCGCCGGTCCGCCGCCTGCTGCGTCGGGACGGGACCCGTGTGCCCGGCCGGCGGGTAGGCGCCCGTCGGTCCGGTGGCCGGGTAGGCGCCCGTCGGTCCCGTGGCCGGGTAGGCGCCCGTGCCCGGGTAGGCACCCGAGTGCCCGGTCGTCGGGTGCGCGCCGGTCGGCGGGCCCGCCGGGGCAGGCGCGGGCCGGGCCGGCTTGGGGGGCTTCGGCGCGGGCGGCTCCCACACGTAGGCGCGTGCCGCCTCCGCCCCGGTGGCCGCGGGCACGGGGCGGTGCTCGGCGAAGTACGCACGGACCTCGCGCGGGACGGTGAGCGCCCCGACGACGAGCAGCGGGAGGCCGAAGGCGAGCAGCACGTGCTCCACGCCGCCGCCGAGCACGACGCGGTTCGACGTCACGACGAGCAGCACGATGCCGAGCAGCGCCACGACGCCGGCGCCACCGAGTGCGAGCGGGCGCCCGGTGGCGGCGTCGCGAGCGAGCGAGCGGCGCGCGACGAACGCGACGGCGGACGCGAGGACACCGACGATCACGGCGAGGACGACCGGGACGCCGCGTGCGCCGTCGGCCAGGGTGAGCACGGCGCTCACGGCGACGTAGCCCGCGACGACGAGCACGAGGTCGAGGGCGTTGACGGCCACGCGCACCCAGGTGGTCACCGGGTCCGCGGCAGCCATCGCGCGGTGCACGGCGGGCGCCGCGGCGACGGCCGCGAGCGCCGGGACGAGCACGAGCCCGAACCGGCCGCCGTGCGTGCTCTCGATCGTCACGAGCCCGTTGTTGCCCGAGCCGAGGACGAAACCGACGGCGAGCATGACGCCCAGCCCGACGAGCGTGAGGCGCGCGGCCTCGGACCGGCGCCACGTGCCGTACGTCGGCAGCCCGGCGAGCGCGAGGACGAACACCGCGGCCACGATCACCAGCAGCACGAACAGGGCGCCGCCGAGGCGCGTCCCGGTGGCGGTGAGGATCACCGTGAGCAGCACGGTGAGGGCGAGGAGCGCCGCGAGCGCGAGGAGCGCCTGGAGCCACCGGTCGGTGACCGCGCGGTCCTGGTCCTGCGGCCCGAGCTCGCTCTCGCGCGGCTGCGCCGCGAGGAGCGCGCCCGCGAGGCCGAGCGCGGCGGCGGAGCCGACCCCGCCCCACCCGTCGGCGAGGTCGCCGCCGCCCACGACGTCGACCACGAGGTAGACGAGCACGAGCAGCACGTACGGCGCGTTGGCCAGCAGACGGACCGTGCGCGTGGTGTGCACGGTCCAGGTCGTCGGGAGCACGCCCGTGCGCGCGAGGTACGGCAGCGCGAGCGTCAGCAGCGAGAGGATCGTCAGCAGGACGACCTCGATCTTGTCCGACGCGCGGCTCGACACGTCCCACGGCAGCGCGAGGGAGACGAGGAGCAGCAGCGCGCCGACGCCGTCGCGCACGTAGTCGCTCACCGGGATCCCGGCGAAGGGCGACGCGGTGGCGGTCGCCGTCGAGGCCCCGCCGGTCTCGCGCGCGGAGCCCGTGTCCTTCTCCGTGCCCGTGTCCGCGGCTCCCGCCGCGTCCGGGTCCGACCCTGCCGAGCCCGTCGCACCGTCCGGTGCGCGCTCGGCCGTGGAGTCCCCGTCACCCGCCGTGACGCCCTGGGGCGCCCGGGTCGGCCCGGTGCCCGCAGCACCGGGCTGCGGGTCCTCGGCCGGCTCTGTCTGGTTGGTCATCGTGCACTCCCTACGCTGTCGCGCGGTGCCGGTCGCACGCACGCCGGGCCGAGGGGCCCCGACCGTTTCTACCGGTTCATCACGTGCGGCTCAAGCGCCCACGCGCGGCGCCGTCCTCCCGGGGCGGATCAGGCCGCCCGCCGAGGAGGGGCCACGAGCGCGACCGACCCGCCGTCCCATTATGTGAGCACCCCTGCGAAACGCGGTCCAGGACACTTGGATGAGGACTCCATGGCCGCCGACGAAGGCGACCACATCCCCGGGGGGGCAGACATGGTGCTGCAGAAGAGTCTGAGGAAGTCGTGGGCGAGCATCGGGGCCGCAGGCGTCCTGGTGCTGGGGGGCCTGGTGGCCCTCCCTCCGACGGCGACTGCGGCGACCGGCACGATCACCGTGCGGGCGAGCACCGCGACGTGCCAGTACAAGGCGCTCAAGCCGAGCGGTGGCGCGACCGCGCAGAACAGCAGCTGCTACCGCGTCTCCGCCCGGGTGCAGTACCGGTCCGCCGGCGGCACCGCGTACTGGACGAACCGACAGGTCTCGACGAGCAACGTGACCGTCTACGTACCGAGCGGCACCACGTACGCCTCCGGCAGGACGGGCGGGTCCATCATGTCCGGGAGCGCGGAGCTCGGCTTCTACGAGCAGACGGTGTAGAGCAGTGCGCACGTCGATGCTCCGGCGCCCAGGAACGACCGTCCGGACCGGTCGGCAGGCTGCGAGGACGCTCGAAGGTCCACGGACCAGGCAGCACCTCGGTGTCGCCGTAGCGGGCCTCGCGCTGGCACTGGCGGGGTGCTCCTCCGGCGCGGACCCGGCGCCGGACGTGGCCGACCGGTGGCGCACGGAGATCGACGCGCTCCTCGCCGACGACGTCAGCGCGCTGGAGCGGCAGGTGCTCGCCGACTACGAGATCACCGACGCAGAGCTCGCCGAGGCGCGGGACGCCTACGCGCGCTGCATGTCTGACCGCGGCCTGGAGGCGGACTTCGGCGACGGCGACGGGTTCTCCTACGGCGCGACGCAGGAGTCCCAGGACGCCTTCCGTAGCGCCTCGGCAGACCCCGAGGCCGCGCTGGACCAGATTCCTACGATCGCCGACGCGTGCGCGGACGGGACGATCTGGGACATCGGCCTGTACTACCACGAGATGCGGAGCAACCCCGAGGGCAGGTCCTTGCTGGAGCTGTGGCGCGAGTGCCTGGAGTCGGCCGGGGTCGACGAGATCCATGACCTCACGGACCAGGAGCTGCAGGAGCTCGTCGACGACGAGTCCTACGTCCCTCCGCCTGAGGTCGGGACGTGCGTGTCATAGCCGTCGAGGAGCGCGAACAGGAGACGAGGGTGCCGTGAAGCGAGCCGCTCTCGCTCCCCCGCGCAGGACCGCGTGGGCCACGTCCACCCTGACGGCGCTGGTGCTCGTCACGGGCGGGGCGATCGCCGGGGTCCTCGTCGTCCCCGAGCGCACCCCCGCCTCGCTGCGGGGCCCTGCCACGGCTGAAGCGTCCGTCGCCGTCGTGACGCAGGAGTTCGACGACGCCCGTCAGGTCCCGGTCACCCCGCAGCTCACCCCGAGCACGACGCTGACGCTCGGCGACTCGGGGCGGCTGCGACGCAGCGCGTGCGCGCCGGGTGCGACGATCGCGTCAGGCAGCTCGCCTGCGACGATCGACGACCGCCCCGTCCTCGCGCTGGCCACCGACGTCCCGCTGTGGCGGGACCTCGCGCCGGACTCGAGGGGCGACGACGTGGCGAGCCTCCAGCGCGAGCTGGCCCGGCTCGGCTTCGACGTCGAGCCGGACGGCGAGTACGGCGCGGCGACGAAGGCCTCCGTGTCCGCGCTGCAGAGAGACGTGCTCGGTCTTGCGCGGCCGCCCGGAGCGCTCGCGGTCGCCTCCGTCCTGTGGCTGCCGGCGCCCTCGGTGACCGTCACGACGTGCGAGGCACAGGTCGGCCAGCCGTTCGCCGGCACCGGGCTGGCGACCGTCGCGGGCGTCCTCGAGTCCGTGCGCATCGACGCCGTGCCGCAGGACGCGACGCCGGGCGACCGCGTCGTGCGGCTCGCCGGGTCCCAGACCACGGCCGCGGTCGGAGACGACGGCGTGGTCCGGGACAGGTCGTTCCTCGACGCCGTCCACGACGACGCGGCGTTCCGCTTCTCGCAGAGCGAGGGAGCCACGGAGCCGATGACCCTCGACTACGTGCTGGCGCAGCCGCTCCAGGTCTCCACGGTGGCGCCCGGGGCCCTGTACGGCCTCTCGGGCGGCACGGCCTGCGTCGTGGCCGACGGGAGACCGCGCCCGGTGACCGTCGTGGCCTCTTCGCTCGGCCAGACCTTCGTCACGTTCGACGACGGGAGCACCCCTGCCCGCGTCGCGCTCACGCCGCCGACCGGCAGCCGGGACTGCCGGTGACCCGAGCAGTCCGTGCGCGGGGTCTCGCCCACGCGTTCGCCGGTACCGGCGACCTGTTCTCCGGCCTGGACCTGGACCTGGACCCGGGCGAGGTGGTCGCGCTGGTCGGACCGTCGGGCTCGGGCAAGTCGACCCTGCTCAGCATCCTGGCCGGCTGGGTGACGCCGTCCGCGGGCACGGTGGAGCGGGAGGGGATAGAACACGTCGGGTGGGTCTTCCAGAACCCCCACGGCGTGCCGCGGCGCTCCGCCCTGGACCACGTCGTCCTGCCCCTTCTCGCACGGGGGCTGCGGCGCCGCGAGGCCGAGCTGCGAGCGAGCGCCATCCTCGATCGTTTCGGGCTTTCCGCCACCGCGGACCGTCCGTTCCGCGCGTTGTCAGGCGGAGAGGCACAACGGCTGATGCTCGCGCGCGCGGTCGCGCTCGCCCCGGACCTGCTGCTCGTCGACGAGCCGACGGCCCAGCTCGACCTGCGCACCGCCGGCACGGTGAACGCCGTCCTCGCCGGAGTGGCGCAGCAGCACTCGATCGTCGTGGTCGCCACCCACGACCCTCGAACGCGCGACGCGTGCACCCGCGTCGTCGACCTCACCCGGGCCCGAGCGACGAGGACCTCGTGATGCGGCCCCGGTCGGTCGCGTCCGAGGCCGCACGCAATCTCCGCTCGGGCACCACCCGCGCCCTCCTGCTTGCCGTGGCGTTCGTCCTCCTGGTGGGGACCCTCGCTGCGCTCGACACCCGTGCCGTCGTCGACGTGCTGCGCGGTGCCGCCGACTTCCGGGCGTCGGGGGCAGCGATCGCGACGCTCGCTGCGCCGGAACGCGTGGACGGTGGTCGGTGCGAGGCCATCGGCGACGTCCCCGGCATCACCGCCGGGGCCTACCGCGCCGGCGAGCCTCTGCGGGCGCTCAGCCTGCCCTCCTCGCGGCTCAGCGTCTTCGACGTGACTCCGGGTCTGCTCGACGTGCTCACCGGGACGACGACGCCCGCGCGCACGAGCGGCGTCTGGCTGTCCGCAGGGCTCGCCGAGACCCTCGGCGTGGTGGCGGGAGACCGGCTCGCCACGTCGTCGGGCGACGCGACGGTGGCCGGCATCTATGCCTACCCCGACGACGGGCGCGATCGCGCGCTCGCCTACGCCGTGCTGACGCCGGTCCCCCCGGCAGGGACGTTCGACGTCTGCTGGGCCGAGGTCTGGCCCGTCGACGCCGGGTCGAGCGCGCTGCTCCCGATGGCCCTCCTCCCGGGGACGGACCCCACCGAGGCCACGCTGGGCCAGCTGAACACCCGGCTGGGCGCGGGGCACGACGCGCTCGACCTGCTGGCGCACCGGCTGACACGTCACGCGCCGGTCGCAGCGCTGCTCACAGGGTTCGTGCTCGGAGCGGCCTCGGTCCGCGCGCGGCGGCTCGAGCTGGCGGCCGCGCTGCACGCGCGGGTCCCCCGGCCCGCGCTCGCCTGGCAGGTGCTCCTGGAGGTCCTCGCCTGGACGCTCGCCGGTGCGCTGATCGCCGGCGCATGCCTGCTCTGGATCTCCCGGTGGGGCAACCCCGACCCCGGAGCGGAGGCGTGGTGGACGGGGTTGCGCGTGGTCGCCGTGGGCGCGGGAGGCGCGCTCCTCGGCGCGCTGCTCGGCGTCCTCGGAACCCGCGAGCGCTCGCTGTTCCGCTACTTCAAGGATCGCTGAGACGCCGCTCAGGACACGGCCGTCAGCCCGCCGGTCCCGAGGAGGAAGAGCCGGCCCTCGACCGCGAGCACGTCGTAGGTGCCCTCGGGCAGCGTCCAGCGCCACTCGACCGCCCCGTCGTCGAGCGCGATCGACACGAGCCCTGGCTGGCGGCGCTGCCGCTCCGTGACGAACAGCGACCGGCCGTCGGTGAGCACCGGCCCGGGGCCGCCGTCCTCGAGCGTGACGGCCCACGCCTCCTCGCCCGTGCGGGCGTCGACGCTGCGGTAGGCCGAGTCCGTCTGGACGACGACGCGGCCGTCGACCCGCGCGACGGCGCGCATGCCCGTGCCCGGCAACGACCACAGCTCCGAGCCGGTCGCGGCGTCCACGCCCACGATGCTGCCGAAGGTGTTCGTGACGATGACGCCCGGCGCGGACCCGTCCGACAGGGGCGCCTCGAGCACGCGGCCGGAGATCCGGAACGCGGGCTCGCCCGCGGCGGTGAACACCGTGGCGCTGCCGCGGCCGTACTCGTTGCCGACGTAGCGCCCGTCCTGGAGCCGGACGATGGTCCACACGTCGTCCTCGACGAGCGAGAGACCGTCCTCCGTGAGCGCCGCCGCGACGCCCGGCGCGAGGACGTCGACGACGCCGCGGCGCACGTCGAGCACGACGTCGCCGCCGCTCCCGAGGCCGTCGTGCGCGAGCGTGCGCTCCCACCGCACCTCGCCGGTCGCAGCGTCCTCGCGCACCACCGCGACCTCGTCGCCGCGCCACCACGCCCGCACGACGTCCGTCGCGCCGACCGGCACGACGGACAGCCGCCCCGCCGTCGCGGCCGTGCGCTCCCCCACGACCTCCCCGGTCGTCGCGCGCACGGTGGTGAGCCGGGCCGCCTGCTCGCGCCACCCCGTCGGCACCGCGCACACCACCACCTCGCGCGCGGGCTCGCCCGAGGCCGGCAGGCACGTGGCGCGGTCGCCGAGACGCTCGGACCGCCAGAGGACCGAGCCGTCCGCGACGGAGTACGCCGTGAGCGACCCGTCGACGGTCACGACGGCGCCGACCGCGGGGACGACCTCGGTGCCGGGCTCGACGGGGACCGACCAGCGCGGCTCGGGCGGGTCCTCGAGCGGCCGCAGCCCCCCGGCGAGCGCGGTGACGTCGACGGGCCGCGCGTCCTCCATCGACGCGGTGAAGGCGACGGAGCCGGCGAACGCGACGGCGACCGCGAGCACCACCCACGGGACGGGGTGCAGGAACCAGCGGCGCCCGGGCGCACGCACCTGCGGGGACTCGCCGCCCCCGGCGGACCCGGACGGCCGGGGCGCGCCGGACCGCGCGGGGCCGGGCATGTCGGGGGCCGTGGGCGGGCGCTCGTCCTGCGGGCGCGACAGGGGCAGCACGTCGCGGGCCGCTCGGTCGTGGTGCCCGCTCCGCGTGGCGGGCGGACCGTCCTCGTCCCGGGGTCGCGGCCCGTCGGGCGGACGGCGGACGGGCGCCTCGGCAGGACCCGCGAGCGCGGCGTCGAGGGCGGCGTCGAACCGGTCGTCGGACCGCAGCTCGGGCGGCAGGAGCTCGAGGCCGCCGACAGCCGTCCCGGCACCCTCCGTCGTCGGCTCGTGGGTGACGTGCCCGGCACGAGCCGCCCGGTCCTGCGCGAGCCGACGGCGCCTCACCCGTCCACGATACGCACGCCCGTCGGGCCGCGCCGGGCGAGCGGCGGGACCGCCGCGCCCGGACGACGGCGCACCGGCACGGTCAGATGCCGAGCTGGTAGACGCCCCAGTACGCGAGGATGACGAGCAGGACGGTGGACCCCGCGACCACGCACCACAGCATGACGCGGGGGGTCACGCCCCGCGCGACCTGCAGCACGCTCCCGCCCTCGTCCGCGGCGACCACCTCGTCGGTGCCCCGGCGCTCGTCGTGCGCACGGCGCGCGGAGCGGACCTCGGCGGCCCGGTTGACCAGCAGGGCGCCCGCGACGAGCGTCGCGAGCCCGACGAGCCGCACCCCGATCCAGCCGCCCTGCACGACCCACGCGTCCTTCTCGTAGTCGAGCGCGAGCCGCGCGGTGGCCACGAGGTAGACGACGAGCGCGACCGTCGTCGCGAACGCGCCGACCCCGAGCCCCACCAGCGGCACGCGGAAGCCGGGCGCGAGACCGGCGGGCGCTCCGGGCCGGCCCGCGACCCGTCGCAGCCGGCGCACGAGGCCCCCGACGAGGCCAACGAGCGGGCCGAGCACGAGCAGCCCGACGGCGGCGAGGACGAGGGCGACGAACAGGTCGCCGTTGCCCAGCCAGCGCGGCGACGGGACCGGCCCGGCGAGGTACTGCTGCGTGGGCTCGGCTCCCGCGACCTGCGGCAGCGCGGTCGCGCTCGCGGGCAGGGAGGTCACCCACGCGCTCACGTCGCGCGGGAAGTCGGGCACGAGCACGTCGTCGATCTTGATCCCGTGGTTCGCGTCCGCGTAGTACCGCACGGTGACGTCGGCCCCGCCCGGCACCTGCGACGACGGGCCCGTGGCGTCGAGGATCTGCCGCGCCCCCTGCTCGACGGGCATCGACGGGTCCGCGGTGCCGTACACGACGAGCACCGGCTGGGTGAGCCGCTCGAGGAACGGCTCCACGTCGAAGTCCGCGTACTCGAAGCCGCCGCCGGGGATCGCCATCCCGACGGCGCGCGGGATCGCCCGGAACACCCCGTGGGGCACGTCGGTGTTGCGCAGGTAGCTGTCGACCGCGAACGCGGCCTGCTGGCGCGGCGGCACGACGGGCGCGGACACGAGGACGGTGAACGCGATGGTCGGGTCGTCCGCCGCCATCACGGGCACGATCCACGTGCCCTCGGACTCCCCGTACAGCCCCACGCGCTCCGGGTCGACGCCGGGACGCGCCCGCAGGAGGTCCACGGAGTGCGCGTAGTCGCGCGCCATCGCCTCGTAGTCACGGTGGCGCGTCGTGTAGGTGTCCAGGCGCTTGTCCGGGACGAGGGTCACGACGCCCGCGCTCGCGAGGTCGGTCGCGACGTCCACGAACGCCTCCGACGCCAGGCCGGTCCCTGCCCCGTGCACGAACACCATGCCCGGGAGGTCGTCGCCCGCGTCGACGGGCTCGCGCAGCACGCCCCCGACGGTCGCGCCGTCGAGCCGGACCGTCACGTCGGTCTCGCGCACGTCGTAGGTGCCGACCGGGGCGGCCCCGCCCGGCGGCTGCCCGCCGACGGTCGTGTCTGGCGTCTCGGGGACGAGGTGCTCGGTCACGGGCACCGGGTCCCACTGCGGCCCGGTGACCGCTCCGACGATCGCGAGGACGATCGCGAGGGCTGCCGTCGTCGCGGCGGTCCGGAAGATCACCGAGGAATCGTACGTCGCGGGCCGCCGGCCGGTCCCTGGTGCCGTCCCGACGACGGCACGGGGGACGTCCCCCCGGGTCAGAAGCCGAGCCGGTGGAGCTGCTTGGGGTCGCGCTGCCAGTCCTTGGCGACCTTCACGTGCAGGTCGAGGTAGACCCTCGCCCCGAGCAGCGCCTCGATGCCGTGCCGCGCGCGCGTCCCGACCTCGCGCAGCCGTGAGCCGCCGCGGCCGATGACGATCGCCTTCTGCGAGTCGCGCTCGACGAAGAGGTTGACGCGCACGTCGAGCAGCGGCGGCCGGCCCGTGGCCTCGTCGCCGCTGCCCTCGCGGGGCACGATCTCCTCGACCTGGACCGCGAGCGAGTGCGGGAGCTCGTCGCGCACGCCCTCGAGCGCCGCCTCGCGCACGAGCTCGGCGACCATGACGGCCTCCGGCTCGTCCGTGAGCTCGCCGCCCGGGTACAGCTCGGGGCCCTCGGGCAGGTGGGAGACGAGGACGTCGGTGAGCACGTCGACCTGGTAGCCGTCCTGGGCCGAGACGGGCACGATGTCGGCCCAGCCGCCCGCCGTCTCCCCCAGCCGGTCGACCGCGAGCAGGTGCGCGGCGAGGGTGCCGCGGTCCACGAGGTCGGCCTTCGTGACGACCGCGACCACGGGCGTGCCGCGGCGCCCGCGCATGAGCTCCGCGAGCTCGTTCGCGATGAAGCGGTCGCCCGGGCCGATCTTCTGGTCGGCGGGCAGGCAGAACGCGATGACGTCGACCTCGGTGAGCGTCTCGCGCACGAGGTCGTTGAGACGCTCGCCGAGCAGTGTGCGGGGGCGGTGCAGCCCCGGGGTGTCGACGAGGACGAGCTGCGCGTCGGGGCGGTGCACGATCCCGCGGATCGTGTGGCGCGTCGTCTGGGGGCGCCCGGAGGTGATCGCCACCTTCTGGCCGACCAGCGCGTTCGTCAGGGTCGACTTGCCCGCGTTGGGCCGCCCGACGAGGCAGGCGAAGCCGGAGCGGTGCTCGGGGGTGGTCGTGCTCACGGGGTGTCCTTCACGGTGGGGAGGGGCTGACGGGTGTCGGCCGCGGGGTCGGGCTCGTCCGGCGCGGGGACCGGAGCGTCGGGCGAGGTCGCCGTGGAGACGAGGACGGTCGCGAGCTGCTTGCGGCGGCCCTGGACGCGGTCGGCCTCGAGGCGCAGCCCGTGGACCTCGGCCACGGAGCCGGGCAGCGGGACCTTGCCGAGCGCCTTGGCGAGCAGGCCGCCCACGGTGTCCACGTCGTCGTCGTCCAGGCCGAGGCCGAAGAGCTCGCCGAGCTCGTCGACGCCGAGGCGGGCGGGCACGCGCAGGACGCCGTCGCCCAGGTCCTCGACCTCGGGCTCCGGCCGGTCGTGCTCGTCCGTGAGCTCGCCCACGATCTCCTCGAGCGCGTCCTCGATCGTCACCAGTCCCGCGACGCCGCCGTACTCGTCGACGACCATGGCGATGTGCGAGGACGACGCCTGCATCTCGCGCAGCAGGTCGTCCACGGGCTTGGACTCGGGTACGAAGATCGCGGGGCGCGCGACCTCGCCCACGGGCCGCGCGTCGGTCCCGGGACCGCCCTGCAGGACGCGCACGACGTCCTTGAAGTAGGCGACGCCCACGAGGTCGTCCGCGGACGTGCCCGTGACCGGGATGCGGGAGAAGCCGGAGCGCAGGAAGAGCGAGAGGGTCTTGCGCAGGGGCGTGTCGCGCGCCGTCGTCACCATGTCGGTGCGGGGCACCATGACCTCGCGCGTGAGGGTGCTGCCGAGCTCGAAGACGGAGCGGATGAGCTCGCGCTCCTCCTCCTCGATGACCTCGGACTCGTTGACGCGGTCCACCATGTCCTGGAGCTCGCGCTGGTGGGCTCCCTCGTCGGGCGCCGGGGCGAGCCGCGTGAGCCAGCGCGTGGCCCCGACGACGACCGTGAGCAGGCGCGACAGGCTCAGCAGGACGCGCACCGCGTGGCGGCGGCCGAGGGACCGCGGGCTCACGCGCACGACGAGGAGCCCGACGACGACGCTCACCGCGAGCGCGACGAGCAGGACCTGCCACCACGGTTCCAGCCACGCCGCGACGAGCAGCGTGAGGCACGTGACCGCCGCGACCTCGGCGACGACGCGCACGAAGCCGACGGAGCGCACGGTCGCCGCCGGGTCCGCGAGCAGCGCCAGCGCCCGACGCCCCTCCGGGCGGGCGGGCACGGCCGGGTCGTCGCCCAGGGCGGCCTCCGTGACGGCCGCCCGCGTCACGCGCAGGACCGCCGCCTCGCCCGCGCTCAGCGCGGCCGCGAGCACGACCGTCAGGACGGTCAGGGCCGCCAGGAGCGCGACGGGTTCGCCGCTCACCGGCCCGCGAGGAAGGTCAGGAGCAGCTTGCGCTGCAGCGCGAACATCTCCTTCTCCTCCTCCGGCTCGGCGTGGTCGTAGCCGAGCAGGTGCAGGATGCCGTGCGTCGTGAGCAGCAGCATCTCCTCCGCGGTCGAGTGGCCCGCCGTCACCGCCTGCTGGGCGGCGACCTCCGGGCACAGCACGACGTCGCCGAGCTGGCCGGGGCCGGCGACCTCGCCGTCGCGCCCGGGCCGCAGCTCGTCCATGGGGAACGACAGCACGTCCGTCGGGCCGGGCTCGTCCATCCAGCGCACGTGCAGCTCGCTCATGACGTCCGTGTCGACGAAGAGGATCGACAGCTCGCTCTGCGGGTGCACCCGCATCGCGTCGAGCACGTACCGTGCCAGCGCCGCGAACTCGGCCTCGTCGACCTCGGCCTCGGTCTCGTTGTTGACCTCGATGCTCACGCGTCGTCCCTCGTCCGTCGTTCTCGTGCCGCGGGGCGTCCGCGGCGGTCGTCGTCGCGGCGGCGCGACCCGGTGCTCCCCGAGCCGCCGCCGCTCGCCAGGTCCCACCGCGCGTACGCGTCGATGATGTCGCTCACCAGCCGGTGCCGCACCACGTCGGACGACGTGAGCCGGCAGAACTCGACGTCGTCCACGCCGGTGAGGACGTCCTCGATGACGCGCAGGCCGGACTGGGTGCCGCCCGGCAGGTCGACCTGCGTCGCGTCGCCCGTGATGACCATGCGCGACCCGAAGCCGAGGCGCGTGAGGAACATCTTCATCTGCTCGGTGGTCGTGTTCTGCGCCTCGTCGAGGATGATGAACGAGTCGTTGAGGCTGCGCCCGCGCATGAACGCGAGCGGGGCGACCTCGATCGTCCCGGCCTCGATGAGCTTGGGGATCGAGTCCGGGTCGATCATGTCGTGCAGCGCGTCGTACAGCGGGCGCAGGTACGGGTCGATCTTCTCCGTCAACGAGCCGGGCAGGAACCCGAGCCGCTCCCCCGCCTCGACGGCCGGGCGCGTGAGGATGATGCGGTTGACCTGCTTCGACTGCAGCGCCTGCACGGCCTTCGCCATCGCGAGGTACGTCTTGCCCGTGCCCGCGGGGCCGATCCCGAACGTGATCGTGTTCGCGTCGATCGCCTCGACGTAGCGCTTCTGCCCCACGGTCTTGGGCCGGATCGTGCGGCCGCGGCTCGACAGGATGTTGAGCGTCAGCACCTCGGCCGGGCGCGACGCCGTCGCGGCGGTGAGCATCGCGATGGACCGCGTGACGACGTCGGCCGTGAGCTGCGTGCCTGCCTCGACGACCTCGACGAGCTCGTCGAGCAGGCGCGCGGCGAGCGCGACCTCCCCCGGAGGGCCGGCGACCGCGATCTCGTTGCCCCGCACGTGCACGTCGACGGCGGGGAACCCCTCCTCGACGGCCCGGAGCACGGAGTCGCGGCTACCGAGGAGCGCCACCATCGGCACGTGGTTCGGGATGACGATGCGGTGCTCGACCCGGTGCGACGAGGGGTCGGGTTCTCGGGACAGAGAGGTCATGAGCCGGCTTGCGCCGCTGCGCTCCTTCGGTCGGGCAGTGGGTCCGGGACGGCCACCGCCCCGCAGATCGCTTCCATCGTACCGAGCGCGGCCGGGCGTCACACGCGCTTTCGCGCAGGGCTCAGGCGGGCGACCAACCGAGCTCGGCGCCTGCGATGACGTGGCCGTGCACGTGGAACACGCTCTGGCCGGCGCGCGGCCCCGAGTTGAAGATGAGCCGGAACTGGCCGTCGGCCAGGTCGCCCGCCACCTCGTCCGCCAGCGCGACGACGTCGCCCAGCAGCTCCGGGTCCGCCGCCGCGAGCTGGGCGATGTCGCCGTGGTGGTCGCGCGGCACCACGAGCACGTGCACGGGCGCCTGCGGGTCGATGTCGCGGAACGCGATCGAGCGCTCGCTGGTCGCCACGACGTCGGCCGGCACCTCCCCCGCGACGATGCGGCAGAAGAGGCAGTCCGGGTCGGTGCGCAGGTCGGTGCTCGTCATGACCCCGAGGCTAGACCACGCGTCCCGGCCACGCCCCAGCGGCCGAGCCGCTCCGCGAGCAGCGCCACGGCCACCGGGCCGGCGGTCGACGTGCGCAGCACGTGGGGCCCGAGCCGCGCCGCGACCGCGCCGGCCGCCGTGAGGTCGGCGAGCTCCCGGTCGGAGATCCCGCCCTCCGGGCCGACGACGACGAGCACCTCGGGCGCCGCCGCGCCGTCCGTGGCCGGACCGGCGGGCAGCCCGACGTCGGCGAGCGGCGTCGTCGCCTCCTCGTGCAGGACGATCGCCCGACCGCCCGCCGCGACGACGTCGACGACCCGCGCCGCGAGGCCGCGCGAGTCGAGCGCGACCTCGACGCGGGGCAGTCGCGCCCGCCGGGCCTGCTTGGTCGCCGTGCGGACGGTCGCGAGCCACCGCGCGCGGGACTTCGCCGCGCGCTCGCCGCGCCACACGACGACGGAGCGCTCCGCCTGCCACGGCACGACCACGTCGACGCCGATCTCCGTCGCCGCCTCGATCGCCATCTCGTCGCGGTCACCCTTGGCGAGCGCCTGGACGAGCGTCACGACGACGTCCGGCGCCGGCTCGCGGTCCACCTCCTGCACGAGGAGCGTCACGCGGCCCGACTCGGCGTGCTCGACGACGCACCGCAGCCGGAGCCCGTCGCCGTCGACGACGTCGACGCGCTCCCCTGCGCCGCGCCGCTGCACGACGCCCGCGTGCCGGCCCTCCGCGCCGTCGAGCACGTAGCGGTCGCCGGGCGCGACGCCGTCGGTCCCCGTCTCGGCGAGGAACACCGGAGCACTCATGCCCGCGCCCCGCTCAGCGGCCGGAGAGCTTGTCGCGCAGGCGCGAGAACACGCCCGGGTGCGCGGCGGCGAGCCGGGGCTCGGGCCGCTCCTCGCCGCGCAGCGCGGCGAGCGAGCGCAGGAGCTGCTCCTGCTCGGGGTCGAGGGCCGTCGGCACCTGGACCTCGATGTGGACGTTGAGGTCGCCGCGCCCGCTGCCGTGCAGGTGCCCGACGCCGAGGTTCTTCAGCGTGACGATCTGGTTCGGCTGCGTGCCGGGGCGCAGGTCGATCTCCTGGAGCCCGTCGAGCGTCTCCAGCTCGAGCACGGTGCCGAGGGCGGCCGCCGTCATGGGCACCTGGAGGGTGCAGTGCAGGTCGTCGCCGCGGCGCACGAACGTGTCGTGGTTGCGCTCGCGGATCTCGACGTACAGGTCGCCCGCGGGGCCGCCGGCCGGGCCGACCTCGCCCTGCGCGGTGAGCTTGATGCGCGTCCCCGTGTCGACGCCCGCCGGGACGTTGACCGTGATGCTGCGGCGGCTGCGCACGCGGCCCTCGCCCGAGCACTCCGCGCACGGCTCCGGGACGACGGTGCCGAAGCCCTGGCACGCGGCGCACGGCGCGCTCGTCATGACCTGGCCGAGGAACGAGCGCGCGACGCGCTGGACCGTGCCGCGGCCGTGGCACACCTCGCACGTGCGGGGCGAGGTGCCCGGGCGGCAGCAGGTGCCGCCGCACGTGCCGCACACGACCGCCGTGTCGACCTGGAGCTCGCGCTGCGCGCCGAACGTCGCCTCGGAGAGGTCGATGTCGAGCCGCACGAGCGCGTCCTGGCCGCGGCGGGCGCGCGGGATCGGCCCCTGCTGCGCCTGGGCGCCGCCGAAGAACGTCTCGAAGATGTCCTGGAAGCCGAACCCGCCGCCCATGGGGCCGCCGCCCCCGCCGCCGGGGGCGCTGGGGTCGACGCCGAGGTCGTACTGCTGGCGCTTCTCCGGGTTGGACAGCACCTCGTAGGCGCGCGCGACGTCCTTGAAGCGGTCGCCCGCCTCCTCGCCCGCGACGTCCGGGTGCAGCTCGCGCGCGAGCTTGCGGTACGCCTTCTTGATCTGGTCCTGGCTGGCGTCACGGGCCACGCCGAGGATCTCGTAGTAGTCGCTCACACGTCACTCTCTGCTGGTGCGGGTCGTGAGGCCGGCGCGCGGCCGGTCGGGAGGGGTCGGGGGTGGTCGTCGAGCGGGCCCGCCGCGGGCGGGGAGACCGCGGGGCTCACGTGCCGAGCACCCGTGACAGGTAGCGCGCGACCGCGCGCACCGCCGCGATGGTGCCGGGGTAGTCCATGCGGGTCGGCCCGATCGAGCCGACGAGCGCGACCGTGTCACCGTCGTTACCGTAACCGGTCGTCACGACGGAGGTCTCCGCGAGGCCCTCGAGCTGGGTCTCGCGACCGATCCGGACGCTCACGCCCGACTCGGCGGCCATCTCGGTGAGCAGCCCGAGCAGGACGACCTGCTCCTCGAGCGCCTCGAGGACGGGGCGCAGCGCGTGCTCGAACCGCATGCCCGCGCGCGCGAGGTTGGCCGTGCCCGCGAGGACGAGGCGCTCCTCGCTCTCCTCCGCGAGCGTCTGGGCGACGAGGTCGCCCACCGCGCGGACGAGCGGGGCGTCGTCGGGGTGGAAGCTCTCGGTCACGGCGGCGAGACCGGGCGCGAGGTCCGTGAGGCGCTTGCCCGCGGCCGCGGCGTTGAGCCGTGCGCGCACCTCGACGAGGGTCCCCTCGTCCGGCAGGCTCGCGACCTCGAGCGTGCGCTGCTCGACGCGGCCCGTGTCCGTGATGATGACGACCAGGAGGCGCGACTCGCCGACGGGCACGAGCTCGAGGTGGCGCAGGCCCGACCGGCTCAGCGAGGGGTACTGCACGACGGCGACCTGGCCGGTGAGCTGGGCGAGAAGGCGCCCGGCGCGCGCGATGACGTCGTCGAGGTCCACGCCCTCGGACAGGAAGGTCTCGATGGCGCGCTTCTCCGGCGCGGACAGCGGCTTGACGCCCGAGAGGCGGTCCACGAAGAGCCGGTAGCCCTTGTCCGTCGGGATCCGGCCCGCGGACGTGTGCGGCTGCGCGATGTACCCGGCGTCTTCGAGAGCCGCCATGTCGTTGCGGATCGTGGCGGGCGAGACGCCGAGGCTGTGGCGCTCGGTGAGCACGCGCGACCCCACGGGCTCGCGCGTGAGGACGTAGTCCTCGACGATGGCCCGCAGCACCTCGAGCCGGCGCTCCTCGCTCACGTCCACCTCCCGCGTGCCGCACCGTCGCCGCCCGGGCGGGCGTGCGGGCGTCGGCACTCCCGACCTCCGAGTGCCAATCCTACGCGTCCGCGCGGCCCGTCCGGCGGTCCTCCGCTCGTCGCGAACGCAGGTCGAGGAGGCCGACGACGAGCGCGACCGCGACGAGGCCGATCGTCACCAGGAGCGCGCGCCCGGTCGCGTCCGCGGCCGAGTCGCCGCTCGCGAGCCCGCCGTAGTAGACGGACAGGACCACGGAGATCCCGACGGCCGACCCGATGCGCTGACCGAGCTGCAGCATGCTGCCCGCCACCCCGGCCCGGCTCACCGGCACCTCGGACAGCGTGAGCGTCTGGTTCGGCGCGATGACCGTGCCGCTGCCCGCGCCCGCGACGAGCAGCGCGACCGCGAGCGCCGGGCCGACGGCGCCCGGGTCGTCCCCGAGCGTGCGCACGACGACCTCCGCCGCGACCACCCCGACGAGCACGAGCACGACGCCGCCCACGACGAGCTCGCGGCCCCAGCGCGCGACCCAGCGGCCCGAGAACCACGCGGACACGCCCGACGCGACCGCGAACGGCGTGCCGACGAGCCCCGCCTGGAGCGGCGTGTACCCCAGCTCGTCCTGGAGGTAGAGCGTGACGACGAGGAAGATGCCCGTGAACCCGGCGAAGTACGCGAGGCCGAGCAGCGCGCCGTTGCGGAAGGACCCGAGCCCCACGACCTGGGGGTCGAGCACGGCCTCGCCCGTGCGCCGCTGGTAGCGCCGCTCCCACCCGACGGCGGCCACCACGGCGGCCGCGGCCGGCACGAGCCACCACCAGCGCGACGCGTCGTCGCCGCGGCCCGTCGTCGTGACGAACGGCATCATCACGCCGAGGGTCGCGGCGCCGAGCAGACCCAGCCCGACGAGGTCGAGCCGGCGCGGCCCGCGCGCCGCGCCCGAGCCGGTGCGCGGTGGCCCGGGCACGAGGCGCCACGCGAAGGGCAGGAGCACGGCGACGACGGGGATGTTCACGAGGAACACCCACCGCCACCCCGTCTCCGGGCCCGCCGCGGCGATGATGAGCCCGCCCAGCAGGGGCCCGAGCGCCGTCGAGACGCCGATGGTCGCGCCGAACATGCCGAACGCGCGCCCGCGCTCGTACCCGCGGAACTGCTGCTGGATGAGGCCGACGACCTGCGGGTTGAGGACGCCCGCGCTCACGCCCTGGAGCAGGCGCGCGACGCCGAGCCACGTGTCGGTCGGCGCGAGCCCGGACGCGAGGCTCATGAGCGCGAAGCCCAGGAGGCCCGCGATGAAGAGCGGGCGTCGTGCGCCTGCGTCGCCCAGGCGCCCGGCGGGCACCAGCGCGAGCCCGAACGCGAGCGTGTAGCCGGCGACGACGAGCTGGAGCTGGGTCGGGCCCGCGTCGAGCGACGACTCGATCGACGGCAGGGCCACGTTGACGATCGACACGTCGAGAGTCGTGATGAAGCCCACCGCGAGGCAGACCGGCAGCACGCGCCAGCGGTTCGGGTCCGGCTCCGCGCGCTGCTGGCTCATCGGTCCGTGGTACCACCCCGCCCCGGGGGCGCGCGCGCCGGGAGCCGCCGTGCGCGGCCGGGCCGGGCGCCCGGGACCTCCCCGCGGGAGGCCGATCCCGCGACGCACGGGGCGATCTCGGTGGTGAGCGGCGGACGCTGGCCTAGGGTGACGCCGTGTCCTTCGACCGCTACGGCTCCGACGTCCTCGGCGGCACGCCCGCCCCCACCCACCACCGCGCGCGGCCCGTGTCGCGCCCGCAGCCCGCGGAGCGCGGCCTCGTCGTCGAGGAGGTGCAGACCGGGTGGGTCGGGGCCGTCGTCCGGGTCGAGAAGTCGGGCGGCATGCACGTCGTCGTGCTCGAGGACCGCGCGGGCCGGACCCGCACGTTCCCGCTCGGTCCGGGCTTCTGGGTGGACGGCGCGCCCGTCGAGCTCACCCCGCCCGTCACCTCCCGCGCCCCCGCCGCGCCGACGCGCACGGCCTCGGGCTCGCGGGCCGTCGTCGGGCAGCGGGCGCGCGTCGCGCGCGGGAGCCGCATCTGGGTCGAGGGCAAGCACGACGCCGAGCTCGTCGAGAAGGTGTGGGGCGACGACCTGCGCGTGGAGGGGGTCGTCGTCGAGCCGCTGCACGGCGTCGACGACCTCGCGGCGGCGCTCGCCGACTTCGGCCCGACGCCGCAGCGGCGCGTGGGCGTGCTCGTGGACCACCTCGTGCCCGGCAGCAAGGAGCGGCGGATCGCCGACGAGGCGCTGCGGCGCTCGCCCGCGGGCACGGTGCTCGTGCTCGGGCACCCGTACGTCGACGTCTGGCAGGCGGTGAAGCCGGCCCGGATCGGCCTCGAGCGGTGGCCCGTGATCGAGCGCGGCACCGAGTGGAAGCGCGGGATCCTGCGCGAGCTCGGCTGGCCGGCGGAGAGCGCGGAGGACGTCGGCCGCGCGTGGCAGCGCATCCTCGGCACGGTGCGCACGTACGCCGACCTGGAGCCGTCGCTGCTCGGGCGCGTCGAGGAGCTCATCGACTTCGTCACCGCGCCCTGACCGGTCGCGGGCGCGCGGGACGCACCCCGCGCGTGAGGTACCGCGCGCGAGACGCACCGCGCCCCGGTACCGACGGGCGGTACCGGGGCGCGGCGACAGCGTCGGCCGGGTCTCAGGCGGCCGGCACGCCGCCCGTGAGACGGCGGTAGGCGTAGCCGACGGCGACGTAGCTCAGCGGGATCGTCACGAAGAGCCCGAGACCGCACGGGATCGCGCCGAGGATGTTGATCCCGACGAGGGCGAGCAGGAGCAGGAACACCTGCCCGAAGTTCTTCGCGACGAGCGAGAAGCTCGTGCGGATCGCCGTGATCGCGTCGACGCCCTGGTCGAGCGCGACGTAGTACACGAACGCCGAGAACAGCAGCATCGCGAGCCCGGGCAGGACGCACAGGACGAGCCCGATGCCGGACAGGACGCCGACGATGAGGGCGGCGAGCAGCACGTTGAGCACGTTGCCGATGCGGAAGAACGCGGCGACGTCGGGTCGACGCCCGTCCACCTCGTCGAGCGCGCCGCGCGTGAAGAACGCGGTGATGAGGTAGCCGATGGCGGTGCCGACGATCCCGAGCAGCACGCTCGTGAAGGTGAGGCCGCCGAGGGCCGCGAAGTTCGTGTCCGAGTAGTCGAACTGGTCCTGGAACTGGTCGAACCCGCCCGTGATCCAGCTCCACGCGATGTTGACGGCGAGGAAGATCAGCGCGACGAGGATCCACGGCCCCAGGTTCGACGTGACGCGGCGCCACCCGTAGGAGATCGCGTCGCCGACGCCGAACGCCGGGCCCGAGTAGCCGGGCTGGCCCCCGTACCCTCCGGCGGCGCCCGGGTACGACCCGGGCGGCGGCGGGTACCCCCCGGCGGGGGGCGGGTATCCGCCGGCGGGCGGCGGGTACGCACCGGACGGGGGCGGGTACGCGCCCGGCGGGGGCGTCGCCGGTCCCCCGGCCGCGCCGTCCGGCGCACCGGTCGGCGCGCCGTAGGCACCCGGTGCCCCGTACGCGGGCGGGCCCGACGGCGGTGCGGCCGGGTCGTGCGGCGCTCCCCCGCCCGGGCCGTACGGCGAGGCGGGCGGGACGTCGCCGCCGGACGGGGCGGCGTCGGGCCGGTCGGGTCCGGGACCGGACGGTGGCGTGGCGTCCGGTCGCGGGCCGCCCGCGCCGTCGGCGGGGGTGTGCTCGTCGTCGCGGGGCGGCTCGCCGCCCGGGTTCGTGGGGTCGGTCATCGTGCACCTCGTTCCTCGTCGTCACGTGCTGCGGGCTGCACGCTCCGTCGACGTGCTGGGTCCACCTTGGCGGTTCCCGGCCCGGACCGCGCGGCGAGCACCGCGGCCGTCGCACGGCGGCGGGCAGGATGGTGCCGCCGAGGGGCCTCGTCCCCGCGGGGCGCGCCCGGGTCGCGGTGGACCCGGGCCGACGTCACTCGTCCGTGATCGTCCGGACGACCGTGTCCGCGAGCAGCCGCCCCCGCAGGGTGAGCACGGCACGACCGGCGACCGCTGCGCGGCCGTCGAGCAGCCCGTTCGCGACGAGCCCGGCGACGGCGTGGCGTCCCGCCGGGGAGAGGACCGCGAGGTCGAGACCCTCGCGCAGCCGCACGCCGAGCATCGCCTGCTCGAGCCGGCCCTCCGTGCGCGTGAGGAGCTCGCGCCCCGCCGCGGGGCTCGTGCCCGCCTCGAGCAGCGCCGCGTACCGGCGCGGGTGCTTGACGTTCCACCACCGCACGCCGACGCGGGCGTCCTCGGGCGACGCCCCTGCAGGCGCGGCGCCGGTCGCCGCGACGTAGGAGTGCGCACCGGGCCCGATCCCCCACCAGTCGTCGCCGCGCCAGTACGCGAGGTTGTGGCGGCAGCGGTCGGCGTCGGTACGGGCCCAGTTGCTCACCTCGTACCAGGTGAGGCCGGCCGCCGTGAGCAGCTCGTCGGCGAGCTCGTACTTCGTGGCCTGGTCGTCCTCGCTCGGGAGCGCGACCTCCCCGCGCCGCACCTGGGCGGCCATCTTCGTCCCCGCCTCCACGACGAGCGCGTACGCGGACACGTGGTCGACGCCGGTCGCGAGCGCAGCCTCGAGGCTCGCTCGCCAGTCGTCGAGGCTCTCCCCCGGCGTGCCGTAGATGAGGTCGAGCGAGACCTGGAGGCCGGCGTCGCGCGCCCAGCGCACGACGTCCGGGATGCGGCGCGGGTCGTGCGTGCGCTCGAGCGTCGCGAGCACGTGCGGCACGGCGGACTGCATGCCGAACGACACGCGCGTGAACCCGGCGGCCGCGAGCTCGGCGAGCGACTCGGGCGTCACCGAGTCCGGGTTCGCCTCCGTCGTCACCTCGGCGTCGGGGGCGAGCCCCCACGCGTCGCGCACGCCACCGAGCAGGCGGACGAGGTCCCCGGCAGGCAGGAGCGTGGGCGTGCCGCCGCCGACGAAGACGGTCGACACGGGCCGCTCGGGCAGCCTGGCGTCGTGCAGCACGCGCGCGGCGAGGTCGATCTCGCGCAGCGCCGTGCTCGCGTACGAGGCCTGGCTCGCGCCCCCGCCGAGCTCGGACGCCGTGTACGTGTTGAAGTCGCAGTACCCGCACCGCACCGAGCAGAACGGGACGTGCAGGTAGACCCCGAACCCGCGGGTCGCGGGCACGGTGCCGCCCGCGCCGCTCGCGACCCAGGAGGGCAGCGAGCCGTCGGGCGGGACCGGCAAGCCCTCGGGCAGCGCCGGGCTCACTTCTTCGACTTGTCCTTGGCGTCCTTGCCGCCCGCGGCGTCGGAGGAGAGCGCGGCGATGAAGGCGTCCTTCGGGACCTCGACGGACCCGATGTTCTTCATGCGCTTCTTGCCCTCCTTCTGCTTCTCGAGCAGCTTGCGCTTGCGGCTGATGTCACCGCCGTAGCACTTCGCGAGGACGTCCTTGCGCATGGCGCGCACCGTCTCGCGCGCGATGACGCGCGCGCCGACGGCCGCCTGGATCGGCACCTCGAACTGCTGGCGCGGGATGATCTCCTTGAGCTTCGCCGTCATCATGACGCCGTAGTCGTACGCCTTGTCCTTGTGCACGATCGCGCTGAACGCGTCCACCTGCTCGCCCTGGAGCAGGATGTCGACCTTGACGAGGTCGGCGACCTGGTCCCCCGACGGCTCGTAGTCGAGCGAGGCGTAGCCGCGCGTGCGGGACTTGAGCTGGTCGAAGAAGTCGAACACGATCTCGGCGAGCGGGAGCGTGAAGCGCAGCTCGACGCGGTCCTCGGACAGGTAGTCCATGCCGAGCATCTGGCCGCGGCGGTCGTTGCACAGCCCCATCACGGTGCCCACGAACTCGCTCGGCGCGAGGATCGTCGCGCGCACGACCGGCTCGCTGACCTGCTTGATCTTGCCGCCCGGGAACTCCGACGGGTTCGTCACGTTGACGAGCGTCCCGTCCTCGAGCGTCACGTCGTAGACGACGTTCGGCGCGGTCGAGATGAGGTCGAGGTCGAACTCGCGCTCGAGGCGCTCGCGCACGATCTCCAGGTGCAGCAGGCCGAGGAACCCGACGCGGAAGCCGAATCCGAGCGCGACCGACGTCTCCGGCTCGTAGTTGAGCGCGGCGTCGTTGAGCTTGAGCTTGTCGAGCGCGTCGCGCAGGACCGGGTAGTCGGTCCCGTCGATCGGGTACAGGCCCGAGAAGACCATGGGCTTCGGGTCCGAGTAGCCGCCGAGCGCGTCCGCGGCGGGCTTGGCCGCGTTCGTCACCGTGTCGCCGACCTTCGACTGGCGCACGTCCTTCACGCCCGTGATGAGGTAGCCGACCTCGCCGACGCCGAGGCCCTTCGTGACGATCGGCTCCGGCGAGATGACGCCGATCTCGAGCAGCTCGTGCGTCGCGCGCGTCGACATCATGACGATGCGCTCGCGCGGGTTGAGGTTGCCGTCGACGACGCGCACGTACGTCACGACGCCGCGGTAGGTGTCGTAGACCGAGTCGAAGATCATGGCGCGCGCGGGGGCGTCGGCGTCGCCGACCGGCGCGGGCACGCGCTCGACGATGCGGTCGAGCAGCGCCTCGACGCCGGCGCCCGTCTTGCCGGAGACCTTGAGCACGTCGTCCGGGTCGCCGCCCACGAGGTTCGCGAGCTCCTCCGCGTACTTCTCGGGCTGGGCCGCCGGGAGGTCGATCTTGTTGAGCACGGGGATGATCTCGAGCTCGTTCTCCATCGCGAGGTACAGGTTCGCGAGGGTCTGCGCCTCGATGCCCTGCGCCGCGTCGACGAGCAGCACCGCCCCCTCGCACGCCGCGAGCGACCGCGAGACCTCGTACGTGAAGTCGACGTGCCCCGGGGTGTCGATCATGTTGAGCGCGTGCGGCGTCTCCACGCCGTCCGCCACGACGGCCCACGGCATGCGGACCGCCTGCGACTTGATCGTGATGCCGCGCTCGCGCTCGATGTCCATGCGGTCGAGGTACTGCGCACGCATGGCGCGCGGCTCGACGACACCGGTGAGCTGCAGCATGCGGTCGGCCAGGGTCGACTTGCCGTGGTCGATGTGCGCGATGATGCAGAAGTTCCGGATCAGCTCGGGCGGCGTGGCCGCGGGCTGGATGCGGGTGCTCAGCTGGGCACTGGGGATCGGGGACAACGCGGGTGCGCTCCTGGGAGTGGCGTGCGGGTCGGGGCCGCGCGCTCGGGGGCGGCGCGCCGACGGTCGCTCTCGGGCGGGCGGGAACGACCATTGTCCCACGTCCGGCGTCGGGCACCCGCCCGCCCTGCGGGGCACCGCGAGCCGACCTAGCGTGGAGGACCGGCCGGCCGCACCGGGCCGACCGGCGACGAGAGGAACGCTCATGGCCCAGGACACCGAGCACCGCACCTCCGACCACACCGGCGGTCGCCGCGTGCTCGCGATCGTGACCAACTACGGCGTCGAGCAGGACGAGCTCGTGGTCCCGCTCGAGCACCTGCGCGGCGAGGGGGTGGAGGTCGACGTCGCGGCCACGTCCGCCGACGACGTGCAGACCCTCGTGGGGGACAAGGACCCCGGCCGCACCGTGACCCCGAACCTCACGCTCGCCGACGCCGACCCCGCCGGGTACGACCTGCTGCTCGTGCCGGGCGGGACGATCAACGCCGACGCGCTGCGCCTCCAGGACGACGCCGTCAGCCTCGTGCGCGCGTTCACCGCCGCCGGAAAGCCGGTCGCGGCGATCTGCCACGGCCCGTGGGCGCTCGTCGAGGCGGCCGCCGTCGAGGGCAAGACCCTCACGAGCTACGCGTCGCTCGAGACGGACGTGCTCAACGCGGGCGGCGCCTGGGTCGACCGGTCCGTCGTGCGCGACGACGAGGGGTACACGCTCGTCACGTCGCGCGACCCCGGCGACCTCGACGACTTCCTGCGCGAGGTGGACGCCGTCCTGGCCGGGTGACGTGCACCGTTCTGGCAGCCGGGCGGACGCGCGTCCGCCCGGTAGGGTGCGCGCGTGGCACGCAACCGATGGCTGGGACTTCTGACCGACGCGGCGCGCGCCGTCGTCTCCGGGCTCACGCGCTCGCAGGGCGCGGGGCAGGGCGGCGCGCGCCAGGGCACCGCGGCGACGCGGGCCCCGGGGCGCGAGCGGACGCCGTCGGGCCGCGGCCCCGCCGACCGCACGCCGTCGCCGCGGCCCGGCCCGCGTCCCGGTGCTGCACCCGGTCCTCGACCCCGCCCCGCGGCGGGCGGGCGACCGGTCCCGGCCGGGACGACGGGCGGTCGGGGCGCCGCCGCCGGGGCGTACCCGGGCGACTTCGAGGGTGCGGTGCGGGCACAGTACGCCCCGCGGCCCGACGGCGACCCGGACCCCGGCGAGATCGTCTGGACGTGGGTCCCGTTCGAGGAGGACCACTCGCAGGGCAAGGACCGGCCCGTGCTGCTCGTCGGGTCGGACGGCGCGTGGCTCCTCGGCGTGATGCTCACGAGCAAGGACCACTCGCGCGACGCCCGGGACGAGGCGCGCTGGGGGCGGTACTGGCTCGACATCGGGTCGGGCCCGTGGGACGCGAAGGGACGCGACAGCGAGGTCCGGCTGGACCGCGTGGTGCGCGTCGACCCGGCCGCGGTGCGCCGCGAGGGTGCCGTCGTCGGGCGCGACGTCTTCGACCGCGTGGTCGAGGGGATCTCGCGGCACCGCTGAGGCGGTGGTCCCGGCTCCTCGCGCCGGCCTCGACGCCTCGGGCGAGGTCGCACTCCGGCCGCGCGCGACGATTAGGGTCACGACCGGACCGCTGGTAGTCTTGATGGCTGCGTGTCCGCCCAGGTCGGCGGGCACAGCTCCAGCACCTCTCCACGGGTTCCCCACCCCAGTCCCGGAGCTGGAGTCGCCCTCTACGACCTATCCGCTCGCTCCGGCGAACAGAACCAGAAAGTCCACACGTGGCCAACATCAAGTCCCAGATCAAGCGCATCCGCACGAACGAGAAGGCTCGTCTGCGCAACAAGGCAGTCAAGTCCGAGCTCAAGACGTACGTGCGCCGCGTGCGCGAGGCCGTCGCCGCGGGCGACAAGGAGGCGGCGACCACCGCGCTCCAGGCGGCGTCGCGCAAGCTCGACAAGGCCGTCTCGAAGGGCGTCATCCACGCGAACCAGGCCGCGAACCGCAAGTCGGCCATCGCGAAGTCCGTCAACGCTCTCTGAGCGCACGGTTCGCCCGCGGTGTCGTGACACGCTGATCGTCGCGACGCTCGCACAGGCTTCCCACGAGGGGCGCCGACCCGCACGGGTCGGCGCCCCTCGTGCGTCCGGTGTCGGGCGACCGGTCTTGGCCGTCGGCGCCGCGCCGGGCCGGGTGCCCGGGCGGAGCCCGCCGCCGTCGACGCCGTGCCGAGCCCGGACCCCGAGCCCGGGGCCCGGGCGGGCGGCTGCCTGGTCAGCGGCCGTGGGCCCGCGCGATCGTCAGCACGGCCCGCTCGACGGCGAACACCGGGTCACGCCCCGCGCCCTTGACCTCGGCGTCGGCCTGCGCGACGGCACTGATCGCGGTCGCGAGCCCCTCCGGGGTCCAGCCCGCGAGCTCGCGGCGCGCGCGGTCGACCTGCCAGGGCGCGAGCCCCAGGTCCTTGGCCGCCACCCCGCCACGGCCACGCATCGCGCCGACCTTCGCGAGGGCGCGGAGCTTCATCGCCAGGGCCGCGACGAGCGGCACCGGGTCTGCGCCCGTCGCGAGCGCGTGCCGCAGGAGCGCCACGGCCTCCCCCGCGTTCCCGGCGACCGCGGCGTCCGCGACCCGGAACCCGGTCGCCTCGACCCGGCCGCCGTAGTACCGGTCCACCACGGCCTCGCTCACGGTGCCGTCGGTGTCCGTGACGAGCTGGCTGCAGGCGGCCGCCAGCTCCCGCAGGTCGTTGCCGAGTGCCTCGACGAGAGCCCGCACGCCCGACGCGTCGATGCGTCGACGCGCCCTGCGGAACTCGGCGTTGACGAACGCCACCTTGTCGGAGTCCTTCTTGATCGCCTCGACCGCGACGACCGGGGCGCCGCTGCCCTTGATCGCGTCGAGCATGCGCTTGCCGCGCACGCCGCCCCCGTGCACGACGACGACCGTCGTCGCCGGGTCGGCGACCGGCACGTAGTCCACGACGTCGGCGACGAGCGCGTCCGTCGCGGACTCGGCGCCCTCGACGACGACCACCTTCGCCTCGCCGAACAGCGACGGGCTCGCCGCCACCGTGAGCATCCCGGCCTGGTACGTCGCGGCCTCGATCGTCACCTTCTCGACCTCGGGGTCGCGCTCGCGCGCCAGGTCGACGATCGCGTCGACGGCACGCTCCGCGAGGAGCGACTCGGGCCCCTGGACGAGCACCACGGGCGCGAGCCGGACGTCGTCCCACGCGAGGGACGGGCCGGCGGACGGACGGGCGGTGCGGGTCGGCGCGGGCATGGCCCAAGCCTGCCACGAGCCGCCCACCGGCGGTGCCGGCCGACGCGCCCCGAGGCTGCGGTCCGCGACTCTCGCAGGAGTTCCGGCGACGCCGCACCGACGACACCCGGGCGTCGCGGGCGCCCTGGCACCGGGGCACAGGATGGTCGGCCGCCCGGGTGCCCGGGCGGGGGCGCGCTCGGGCGCGGTCACCCGCACCCCGCGGCGGAGAGGACGTCGTCGCGCACGACGAGCGCCACGGTGCCGCACGCGTCGGTCCGGAGCACCGTCGCGCCCACCCCGCGGTAGAGGTCGAGCGCCCGGTCGGTGGGGTGGCCGTAGGTGTTCTCGCCCGAGCTGACGAGCGCCACCGTCGGTGCCAGGACCTGCGCGAGCCGGTCGGACTGGGTGGCCGAGCCGTGGTGCGCGACCTTGACGACGTCGACCGGTCCCGTGCCCCGCTCGCCCAGGGTCCGCGCGAGCGCCGCCTGCCCCGCGTCCTCCAGGTCGCCCAGCGCGACGACGTCCAGTCCCGCCACCCGGACGAGGAGCGCCACGCTCGCGTCGTTCGCGTCACCCGGTCCGGCCTGCAGCACCTCCCACGAGGCGCCGTCGCCGACACTCTCGCCGGATCCCCCGGCACCCGCAACGCCCGCGGTGCCCCCAGCGCCCGCAGCGCCGACTGAGCCCGCCGCGCCTGTCTCCCCGGGCCGCGCGACCTGTACCGGGACGCCTGCGTCCGCGAGGTCACCGAGCACGCGCTCGGCCTGCCCCGCGGGCTCCGCCGTGGGGCTCACGAGCGCGCGCTCGACCTCCCGGCCGCGGAGCACCGCCTCCAGGCCGCCGACGTGGTCCGCGTGGAAGTGGCTGAGGACGAGCAGGTCGACCCGCTCGACCCCGAGGTCGTCCAGGCACGACCCCGCCGCGGGGCCCGCGGGGCCGGCGTCGACGACCACCGCGGCGCGCGGGCCCGAGCGCACGACGAGCGCGTCGCCCTGCCCGACGTCGCACGCCACGACCGCCCAGTCCGCGGGGACCGGCCCCGCGGTCACACCGAGCGGCCGGAGCACCACGACGAGCAGGACGGGCACCGCGACGAGCGCGACGACGGCCGCGACGCGCGCACGAGACCGGGCTCTCCCCCGCAGAGCGAGGGCGGGGTGCGCGCCGACGGTCCGTCCGAACGGCCCGGCGTCGGGGCGTGACGGCCGGGTGGCGCGACGCCACTCCCCGGCGAGGCGCGCCCGCAGGGACGGCGACGTCGCGCGACGCAGCGTGCGGCGCTCCCCCGCGTCCTGCAGTGCGCGCGAGCGGAGGACCACGGCGAGCCCGACGGCAGTCAGCGCGGCGAGCAGCGCGGCTCCTCCGACACCTCCCGGCCAGGGCACCCGCGCACCGGGCGCGGCCGCGAAGACCTGGGCGACGCCCGCGATCCAGCCTGTGAACAGCCCCGCCGTCCAGGCGAGCGCGGTCGCGGCGCCGGGCCACCAGGGCGCGACGAGCGTCGCGAGGACGCCGAGCACCGTCGCGGGACCCAGCGCCGGTGCAGCCACGAGGTTCGCTGGGACGGACCACGTGCTCACGCTCGGGTCGAGCAGGACGACGATCGGGGCGCACGCCGCCTGCGCTGCCACCGGGACGGCGAGGACGTGCGCAGCGGTCCGTCCGCACCACGGTGCCAGCCGGCGGGCGATCGGCTCCGTGAGCAGGGCCAGCCCGGCCGTCGCGGCGACGGAGAGGACGAAGCCGTACGACCGCGCCAGCCACGGGTCGACGACCAGGAGCACGACCACCGCGGCCCCGAGCGCCGCCACCGCGCGGGACGGTCGCCCGAGCGCGATGCCGAGCACGCCGACCACCCCCATCGCCGCCGCCCGCAGCACGCTCGGCTCCGGGTGGACCAGCGCGACGAACCCGACCATCGCCGCGCCCGTGACGACGACGCGGACGGCTCGCGGCGCGCGCAGCACGACGCACAGCGCCGCGACGCACGCGACGACGATGACGAAGTGGCCGCCGGACACGGCCGTGACGTGCGTCAGCGAGGTGAGGTGTCTTGAAGGGCCTCATCCCGATACGGTGGCGCCAGGGGCGCAGGCCGGCGCCCGAGGAGAGGAGGCAGCCGTGGACGCGGCGGTGTACGTGCGCATCAGTCGCGACGACCTCGCGGACGACGATCGAGACGGGCGGAAGGCCGTCAAGCGTCAACGCGAGGACGCCGAGAAGATGGCCGAGATCAAGGGCTGGAAGGTCGTCGAGGTCGTGGAGGACAACGACACGAGCGCGACCAAGGGGCAGCCGCGCCCAGGCTTCGAGCGACTACTCCGTCTCGTAGACGAGCGCCGTGTTCAGGTAGTCGTCGCGGATAGGTGGGACCGCCTACTGCGCAACCGCAAGGACCAGTACCGGCTCATGGAACTCGGACAGGAGCGTGAGCTCCGGGTCTCGCTCATCAAGGGCACCGACGTGGACATGTCCACCGCGCAGGGGCGACTCGTCGCGGGCATCCTCGGCGAAGTCGCCACTAGCGAGTCCGAGATCTCCAAAGAGAGGATGCGACGCTTCTTCACCCAGCACGCCGCCGAGGGCAAGCCGTGGTGGAGCAACCGCCCGTTCGGGTACGAGCGTGACGGGACACCTCGTGAGGAGGAAGCCGACCTGCTCCGTGACGCGTACCAGCGGGTCCTGCAAGGCGAGACCCTCGCGGCGATCCTCCGAGGCTGGCCACCGGAGCATCGCAAGGGCGCGAGCCACTTCAAGAAGATCCTCTGCGCGGCGCGGAACGCGGGCATCCGGACGCACAACGGCGAGGAGGTCGGACGCGGCAACTGGACTCCGCTCGTCGATGAGGGGACCTGGCGTGACGCGGTGGCGGTACTCAACTCCCCCGGCCGCACTCACGGCGGTCCGCGACGCTTGACCTATCTGCTCTCCACTCTCGCGTGGTGCGGGATCTGCGACGACGGTTCGACGGTCGTCTCGGTGAACTCCCACGGGAACCGCGCGTACAAGTGCCGCGCGAAACCGCACTGCACACGGAAGGCGGCGGAGGTCGAGGAGCACGTCGTCCTCGCCACGCTGTGGACGCTCGCACATGGAGCCGGAGAGTCGATTGCCCGCCAGAGCGACCCCGAGCAGGTGAGAGGACTCCGGGCAGAGCGCATCCGGCTCGGCGTCGAGATGGACAACCTCGCGGCGGCACACGGCCAGGGACAGATCACCCTCTCGCAGCTGATCGTGGCCACCCAGGGCCTCCAGGAGCGCATCGACGCCGTCGACGCCGGTCTGCACGAGCGGACGCGCTCCGACCTCCTGGACGGGATCTGGGGCTTCTCCTGGGAGGACGAGACCGCGCGCTCGGAGGCGATCCGCCGCTTCAACGAGTTGCCGCTCGCACGTCGGCAGGAGGTGCTGCGCTCCGTCTGGGACCGGATCACGCTCCTCCCGATCAAGCCGAACCAGAAGTTCCGGCCTGAGACCGTCGTCTTCAGACGGGCGGCCGAGGTCCAGGCGGTCTGGAACGCGACGGACGAGCCCACGGAGTCGGGGCTCGAGATCGCCCTCGGAGAGGCGGATCTGGCGCCGGTCCGGGTGGAGAACGTCGTCTAGACGCAGATGATCGAGGTCGTCTTCACCTTCCTACACCGTGTTCGGCGGCATGCACTACCTGCGGAAACGCGACTGTGACCTGCCCCGACATCCAGTTTGTCCGGGTATTCCCGCGGCGTGGGTTCGGTAGCGACGAGCCTTCCGGAGGCAAGGTTGTTGAGTGCGAGGGAACACGCCCTCGGCACGACACCAGGAGATCGAGTGACCGACACCGAGAACACCCCGCCGAGCGCGGACAAGGTCCTGCGACGGTTCGTGAAGGCGGACCGCCGCCTCAAGCGCCGCATCGCGAAGCTGAACGAGGCGCACAAGGAGTGGGTTGAGGCCTACCGCGCCGTGGAGGGGCACAGCACTGATCACCAGGTGGGGATGCACCGCGACACGATCAAGGGGTTCCTGATCGATGGGCCGACCGACTTGCTGATCGCTCTTCCGGAGACTCACCGCGACATGACCGACCGCGAGACCTTCTACAAGGCGCTCGCGGACGACGCGACCGCGTAGGCGGAATCGGTCGAGGGCGGCCCTCCCGGGGCCGCTCTCGGTCGTTGCTGGAGAGTTTTTGACGAGTTCGCGCAGCCCGCGAGGCCAGCATTCGCAACGGCATCGCGCCGGATCAGCCAGCCACGAATGCTTGACACGGTCTCGAACGGTTTACGGTTATTTCATCACCCAGGGAGGGTGTGGTTAACAAGAAGGTGAAGAAGTGGGAGCGTATTTCGAACTGCCGCGCCACACCGTGCTTAAGCAGAGCATCGGGAAGCGCCGCAACGGTTTGAAGAGCATGGCCGTCCGCCACGCGCGAGAGCGCGCGCAGAAGGAGCAGGAACTCGCGGCCGTCGAGGCAGAGCTTGAGGCGTATCTCCGCGACCACCCGGAGACCGCGCGATGACCGTGCTTTGGATCGTCGCGACCTGCGCGCTGTGGACGGGCGCCGGGTTGCTGTGGGGCTTCGTCGCGCGCGAGGCGTGGGAGCAGAGAAGGGCAGTCCGCCTAGCAGGCGCGGACTCCGAGCGGATGAGAGGCGAGGCGTGAGCGCAAGTACTCCACCGGTGCCCCCGGTCGCGGCGACTTCGACGCCGTTCAACGACCCGTGGGCTCCAGACCCGATCGACTGGGAGACGCTGATGGCGCTTGCCGCCGCGCAAGACGTCACCGTCGAGGAGCTCGACGACGCGATTCAGCACGAGATCTGGCTCGAGTCCCTGACCGCGGCAGAGCGCGAGGAGTACGAGTACTGGGAGAAGTTCCCGAACCGTCTCCGCCCGATCGACTGGATGGCGAATCCTCCGCAGGTCGACTGGCTCGTGCCGGGTCGCATACACCGGACCGGCCTCGCGCAGGTCTACGGACCGCCGTACTCCGGCAAGACGCTCTACGTCCTCGACCTGGCGCTGTCGGTCGCGGCTGGCCTGGACATGTGGCTCGGGCACGATCTGAACGTCGCGGGGCCACAGCACGTGGTCTACGTCGCGAACGAGGGTGGTGCGACGTTCCGCATCCAGGTCCACGCCTGGTTGCTCGCCCACCCGGAAGCCGATGCCGCCGTGGTCCAGGAGCATTTCTGGCTCCTCGACGGCGGCCAGGGTGACGTGCTGGAAATGGCATGGGGAACGGGTCGTGACGCGTACACCCCCAGCCCCGCGGACAGCGTCCATAGACTCCTCGGTGAGATCCACGCGCGAGGCTTCATGCCAGCGATGATCGTCTACGACACACAGATCGATCTCGCGCCGGGCATCAACGAGAACGACAACGCCGCGATGGTCACGCTCCTCCGCCAGATCAAGGCCGACGCCGACAAGGCGCGTCACCTTGCGGTCGTGGTCCACCACTCCGGGCACACGGGTGACCACGCACGCGGCGCATCCGGTCAGCGCGCGAAGACGGACGTCCAGGTCCAAGTCGTCCCGGTCGGCAAGGGCCATGAGAAGACCGCGCTCTGGTCGAAGGCGAAGATCAAGGGCGCGCCTCAGCCGGAGACCGACGACAACTTCGAGTCGTACCAAATGTCCGGCTCGGAGGGTGCCGCGATCCGAAGTATCGGACAGGTGAAAGCCGCGCTTGCGGCGCACCTCGCCGGACAGCCGTCCGACGATGAGCAGCGCGCCGTCCTGGACGCGATCGACGCCGGACACGTGAGCGCACGCGCGATCTCCGACGAGACCGGCATCGAGCGCAAGAGTCGCCTCCCCCAGGTCCTCACGTGGATGCAGGAGGAGTTGCAGATCACCAAGACCGGCACGGGCTCACAGACGAGGTACGCGCGCGTCTGAGCTTGGTCCGCCTTGGTCTGGGACCAAGCAGAGACCAAACCCCAAACCCAGATCGAGGGTTTGGTCCTTGGTCTCCGGGGTTTACCCCGGACCAACCGGACCAAACTCGAGGGTTGGAATTCCAACGAGAACGACGAGGGGTCAGACGCCCCGACGAGAGACGCAGAGACGCCAACCGGACCAGCACGAGGCTGGCCGGACGAGAACGGGCGAAGAGCATGGCGTACTACACGGACACAGAGGGCAAGCAGGTCTACTACGAGGCGGACATCGACTCGGTGTACACCGCGATCGAACGTCTCGCGGACATCGCGGAGCGACAGGCAACGGCGCTTGAGCGGATCGCGGACTCGCTGGAGTCGGGACGATGAACGGGTCAGCGGCGCTCCGGCAGCAAGTGGGAGAGGACGACCGCGACTCCGCCCGCGACCACGAAGGCGAAGAGCAGGAACGTCTGCAGTCCGTGCCCGAAGAAGTCGAAGCCCGTCTCGTCGAACGGAGTGTTCGACGCGCAGTCGTTGAAGGCGATCGAGCCGCACATCGAGGACGGGACCAAGACCATGAGCAGTCCGAGGACGACCAGGCCGTAGCCCGAAACCCGGACGATGAGCCGACCGTTGCGCGTCATGGGCACACGGTAGCGCCAAGACGTCGAGGTTCCTCCTCAGGACACGACCAGCCCGAGCGCGGTGGAACAGGCGGAGGCAAGAAGAGCGGGCGCGAGAGGGACACCGGCGACTTCGACTCGCTGCCCTGCGCGAACCCGACCTGCGGACGACCGAGGACGGACGGCTCCGTGTTCTGCAAGACCTGCGACCGAGGACGGCTGTGGTGAGCGCGAAGGACCCGACGCGCTACAACGTCGGGAAGCTGAGGGCGTACTGGACGGCGAGGCTCACGGCCGGCCCGCTCCCCTGCTCGAAGTGCGGGCGCCCGGTCACGACCGCCATGCGGTGGCACGTCGACCACGTCGTGCCTCGCGCGATGGGCGGAGCGTCGAACGACGTCAACAACACGTGGCCCGCGCACGGTCGATGCAACGAGTCGGCAGGTCAGGCACTCGCACAGTCTCGAATGCGTGCGCGTCGCGATCAGTCGGACGGCATCCGCACGTGGTGATGCACGCACACGAACGTCCTTTTAAGACTCACGAGAGTCCTCGTTCCTTGCCCGTCACAATTCTCTTTCGGTAAGTGATTGAACATATGAGTAAGTACAGCTTGCGCGGAGCAGAGATGCTAGGCATCACCCTCCACGCACATCAAATCGCCCTGGGCGACCTGCTTGACCGCGGAATTGAGACGACTTCGATCTGTTGGGGCCGACGCAACGGCAAGACCGAGGCAGTCTGGGCGTGGATGCTCGGGTTGATGGACCTCGAGGACGACACGTACATCGTGATCACGGCCCAGACGGGCTCGAAGTCCCGGGACCGCTTTATGAGCCACGCCCGGCGCCTGGACCGCTTCTACCCCGAGGATGCGGGCGGCCCGAAGATCCGTCGCGGCGCGATCGTGGACATGGACTTCGCGAACGGCTCGCGCATGTGGTCCGTCGCGCCTCACGAGGACTCGTATCGCGGTGACGAGGCGCGCGTGGCGTTTATCGACGAGGCCCAGTCCTTCGATCCTGAGCAGGGTGCCAACCTGAAGCAGGGCATCATGCCGATCCTCGACACCGTCGCGGACGGACAGGTCATCCTCGCCGGGACACCCGGCGACAGCCGCGCCGGATGGTTCTGGGACGCGCTCCAGGCAGGCCTCTCGGAACAACCGGGACACGCCACGAGCATGTACACGGCCGGAGACGACATCGCAGACATCGACCTGGCCGACGAAGAGATGTGGCAGCGCGTCCTGCCCGGCATCGGCACCCTGACGACGCTGGACAAGATGCGGGCTCGCCGTGCCGGCTTGGACGACGCCACCTGGGCACAGGAGTACCTGGGTGTCTGGCCGCGCGGCGCGTTCTCGGGAGCGTTCGACATCGCGGCGTGGAACGAGTGCGCTGCCGAGTTCTCGGAGAAGCCGAACGAGTTCGTGCTCGCCTTCGACGCACAGCCGGAGTCCAAGTCCTCGTCCGTCGTCGCAGCGTGGCGAGACGGGGACCAGCTCCGGGTGGAACTGCTCGCCCAGCGTGCCAACACGGACTGGACGCCGAAGTTCCTCTACGACCTCCTCGTCCGCTTCCCGAAGGCGCGTGTCGTCTACGACGGCCTCGCGAAGTCGGCCATGACGCAGCCGACCGAAGTCCTCAAGCGACAGAAGAAGGTTGCAAACCGCGTCGTCGCGCACGACTCTCGCGCGGTCATGGCCGGACAGGACAACATCGTCAAGGCCGTCGACTCCCGATCCCTCCGCTACCCGAAGTCGAACGTCGGCCTGACGAACGCGGTGATGGGCGCGCAGTGGCGCTCAGACCCGGAGGGCAAGGGCCGCTACCTCAACTGGCACCGCTCGGACGGTGACATCTCCCCCATCCGCGCGGCCGCGCTCGCCGTCTGGGAGTTGGAGCAGAACCCGAGACAAAAGCCGATCATCCTCGACAACGCGTGACGGTTCTTATGCATTGCTTCGAGAAATCCCGATAAGATAGAGATATCTATTTCAGGTGCTGTCATGACACCCTCGGGCGGGAGTTCTCCAATCCTCCTGCCCGAGGGCTCAGCATAACTATCGGAGCGAATGTAGTTGGGTCTATTCACCCGCCGAATCAGTGACGCAAATAGCCTACGGGGTTCCGTCTATGTACCGGCCGGTGTAGCGCCTGGATCGGCGCAGTACTACGCGACGACTCGCCCTCACTCTCTCGCCACCATCTCTATGCCGGACTTCCTAGTCGGCCTCCCGATGGACAAGAACCAGGCTCTCGGCATCCCGTCCGTAGCAGCGGGGCGCAACCTCATCACCGGCCAGATCAGCCGCACCCCGCTCCGCGCCTACAAGGCCGGTGGCGAGCAGATGATCGAGACCCCGCTCTGGCTGACCCGCACCAACGGCGCGATCAGCCCACAGATGCGCCTCGCACTCACTCTTGACGATCTGATCTTCACCGGGTGGGCGTTCTGGTTCGTCGAGCGCGGCGCGGACGGTCAGATCATTCAGGCGAGCCGCTGCCCCCGCGAGGACTGGCACTTCGACGGTCAGGGCCGCGTGGTCGTCGGCAACCAGGTTGTAGCTGACGGCATCCTCATCCCGGGCCCCATCCCGGGCGGAATCCTCGCCGTCGCCCAGCGCACGCTCCGCGCCGCTCTCAACGTCGAGACGATCCGGGACCAGCGCCTCCGCACTCCAGCCGCCCAGACAGAGATTCACGTCACCGACGACTCACAACTGGACTCCGACGAGGTCGCCCAGGTCCGCGACAACTACGCCGCCGCCCTCCGCGACTCCAACGGCTCGATCGTCGTTACACCGGCAGGCATCGAGATTCGAGAGCACAACAACGTCGAGTCGGACTACTTCGTCGAGGTCCAGAACTCCGTAGCCGTCAACATCGCACAGCACATGGGCATTCCGTCCGCGTTGATCGACGCCGCTGTCTCGACCGGTTCGAGCGCAAACCTCACGTACGCGAACCTCAACAACCAGCGCTCGTGGTTCCTCGACACGACCTTTAACTTCTGGGCGGACCCGATCGTCAACCGCCTCTCCATGGACGACGTTGTCCCGCGCGGAACCTACGTCGTCTTCGACCTCTCATACCTCGCGACAACGCCGCCCGAGCCTGCGGCTCTGGAGGACTGACTCGTGCTGACCATCTATTCATCTAGCCTCGTCGCATCGTCCGGAGAGCGCTCTATCACCGGACTGCTTCTCCCCTTCAACGAGCCGGGCGCAACGAGCGCAGGGCTCGTCACCGCCTCCGCATCGAGCGTCACCGTCCCTGAGGACGTGTCCAAGGTCGTCCTCAACATCGAGCACGACGGGCTGCGTCCGGTCGGTCGCGCAACGTCGATCGAGGCGCGCGAGGACGGGCTCCACGCCACCTTCCGCATCGCCGCAACGACCGCGGGCAACGACCTCCTCGAAGAGGTTCGCGAGGGACTGCGCGCCTGCCTCTCGGTCGAGGTCGAGCGCCCGGTGATCCGCGACGGACACCTCCTCGCCGGAGACCTCACCGGAGCCGGAGCCGTCGTCCGCCCCGCGTTCCCGTCCGCGTCCGTGTACGCCCTCGCCGCGTCCGACTGCGGCGAACTCCCAGACCCCTCCGCGCCCGTGGGTGACCCCGACGCCGATCGCTCCGCGTCGGTAACCCCTACGGCCCCGGAGGCCCCCTCAGTAACCGCGTCCGAGGCGCCCGCCGACGACACAACCAACACAGAAAGTGAGAGTCACGTGACCGACAACGTCACCGCTCCCGCCGACCTGGTGGCGTCCGCGAAGAACGCCAACACCGGCAAGGAAATTTCTCTTCACCAGGCTTCGAGCCTGATCGCCTCGGGCAAGGCCCAGCAGGTCCTTAACGCCGCGCTGACCGACATCCCGGCAGGCAACGGCCACGACGGCGGCATCCTCGACAACGTCGCCGTCCCGCAGTTCCTCGGTGAACTGTGGTCGGGCAAGACCTACACGCAGCGCTACGCGCCGCTCGTCAACCACGCCACCTTCACGCCGGGAACGTCCGGCGTCGTCTACGGCTGGCGCTTCACGGACAAGCTCTCGGTCAACGACTGGAGCGGCTTCCCGAACGAGGTCCCGACCTCGGACGTTGGCACCGAACTCGTGACCGCGAACCCGGCGAAGTTGGCTGGAGGTTGGGTCTTCGACCGTGACCTCGCGGACAGCGGCAACGCGGGCTTCATCGAGGCCGCACTTCGCCAGGCCACGAACGACTACGCACGCAAGATCGACAACAAGGTCATCGCGCGTATCTCGGCGGAGTCGACCGCCGTCACGGGTGTCGCTCCTGTCACGGGTGTCGCCAAGGCGTCTGTCCTCATGGCCAAGGGAATCCTCAACCTCATCAACGACGAGGCGAGCCTCACCCCGGACTTCGCGATCGTCGGCCAGGACCTCTACGAGGAACTGCTCTTCAGCAAGAAGGACCAGGTGCTCGAGTACCTGTCCGTGTCCGTTGGCTTCGACGCTGCGAACTTCGCTGGGTTCAAGGTCGTCCCGGCGAACACGCCGAGCCTCAACGGCTCCGTCATCGTCGGCTCGCGCGAGGCGCTGACCCTCTTCGAGTACGCCGGTGCGCCGGTTCGCGTTGAGGCGCTGGACGTCGCTCGCGGTGGCATCGAGGTCGGCCTCTACGGCAAGTGGGCGATCATCGCGGCCGGCAAGGGCCTCGTCAAGGTCACCGGAGCCTGACCGTGGACGAGCCGGTACTCATCGGGTGGGTCACGTTCGAGGAAGCGCGTGCCCAGTGGCCCGATGCTCCTGTTGACGACGACGAACTCGGTGAGTACCTGCTCGCCGCCTACGACCAGTGCATCGCGTACTCGGGATACTCGGTCGCCGCGGTGGCGTACTCGCGCCACCGCCTCGCACAGATCAAGCAGGCGCGGGCGCTTTGGCGAGCCGCTGAGGCTGGGGACAACAACGGTCTCGGCCCGGACGGGTTCACCGTCACGGTCTTCCCGATGGACTGGAGCGTCAAGCAGTTGCTCCGCCCGAAGTCGCCCGGCTCGGTCCACTTCGGAGCCCGCTCGTGAGCGCCCGCACAACGATGACCGCGTACCTCCGCGAGAACACGGACCTGACCGTACTTGACTACGCCCCCGAGAACTACGCGGCAATCACGGATGCGACGATCTTTGTTGCTCCTGACATGGAGATTCGCTGGGGCGGCAATATCGACGACCTTGCATTCGGGGCATACGAGGTCGACATGGTCATTGTGCTCGTCGTCCCGTATGAGGATTACCGCCGAAGCGAGGACGCGCTAGACGGCCACATTGCTGACGCGCTCAACGCGCTGGATCGCATCAACGACGTACGTGCCGCTCGGGCCACACGCGTTGTGTACGCCGACAAGAAGCACGGCTACTCCATCAACATCACAATGCTTGCACAGAAGGAATCGGCATAATGCCTGTAATCGAAGTACAGCCGTACACACTCAAGGACGTCACGTTCATCACCAGTCTTTCCGGTGGCGCGTCGTCCGACTACAAGAAGCACCTCTCGGGCGTCACGTTCACGCCGACCGCATCGACCGTGACCTGGAACGGGCTTGGCTCGAACTCGTTCACCGACGTCGCGACAGCGACCTGGGTCTGCACGCTCGACTACGCCCAGGACTGGGAGACGACGGACTCGCTTTCCCGCTTCCTACACGAGCACGAGGGCGAGGAGATTGAGGTGACGTTCAAGCCTGTGTCGTCCAAGTTGCCGACGATCGAGGCGACCCTCATCGTCACGCCGGGCGCGATCGGCGGAGCGTTCGGAGCGGTTGCGTCTGCTTCCGTCTCGCTCGGTGTCAACGGACGTCCAGAGTTGGTCTGATGACGTCGAAGCTACGGCTTCGCGACTGGGATCAGTTCTACCAGCGCGCGGCCAAGATGGAGGGCGTCGACGCGGAGATCCGGTCCGCGCTCAGCCGACACGTGCCCTCCATCGCGGCCAGCGTCTGGACCCAACCGAAGGTGCTCCAGGCGGCGCGTACGCGCATGGACCGCGCTGCCCTGGCAGGCACTGCGGTCCGATCCTCCGCGCGCTCCACGACCCTCCGAGCGGCCACCAGCCCGCGCATCCCGGTGCCGGCCTACGCCGTGGAGTTCGGTGACGGCAACAACACCAAGGAGACGTACACGCGTCGCTCTCCCAAGAGCCGGACGCACCGCGTCACCCGCAACACGCAGGCGCAGCTACCGCGACGCGACCGCCGTGGACGAGTCGTGTTCAAGTACGGCTCAGAGGCAGTGCGTCGCCTGATGAGCGCCTACGCCCAGACCGTCGCCCGCACGCTCCACGAGACCCTGGAAGGAAAGTGACCCGTGGCAAAGGACCTACGCCTAGGCATCGTTGTTGACACGGACACTCGTGCGACGAAGCAAGAGTTCTCGTCACTCCGTCGCGAGGTCAAGCGCGAGGCAGACGCGATGGGCGGCGACTGGGAAGCCGCCGCTCAGAAGGTCGAGGACGCACTCCGTGAGGCCGGCGCCCGTAACGACCTGATCGACGCCGCGCAGCGGATCGGTCGCGAGGGCCCGTCCGAGATCGAGAAGATGCAGCGCGCGCTCAAGGACACGGGCGACACCGCTCGCAGTCTGAGCGATGACATCCGCGATGCGGCGGACGACATCAAGCGCTCGTTTGACGACTCGTCGCTCTCGGCGAACGACATCTTCGACGCGAACTTCAAGGCGGAGATTCAGGCGTCTGCGCGCGAGACGGGGTCGGAGATCCTCGGCCAGATCAGCGGCGCGCTCTCGGACGGCTCCATGGACATGGACACGCTCGTTACGTCCATCAGCGACGGCCTGGTCGAGATCGGTGCGGAGGTGGGCGGTCCGGCCGGTGGCGCGATGGTCGCCGGTGGCCTCATCGCATCCGCGCTGTGGGGGCAGATCACCGCTCAGAAGGAGGCCGTCCAGGAGGACATCTCCGCGATGTTCGACAACATCATCGAGCAAGGCGCGGCCGCGGCAGAGGCAATTCGGATCGGCGAGAACATCCGTGATCTCACCGAGAACCAGGACAAGCTGAACTTCTCGACAAAGATGGCGAAGGAACTCAACACCGACCTCTCGACGGTCATTCGGGCGCGCGCAGGTGACGAAGCCGCGATGAGTGACGTGCTCGCCGCTCAGACACAGCGCCAAGAGGAACTCAAGGCCGAGTACGAGAACGGCACCATTTCGCTGACGGTCTACGAACAGGAGAGCCGCAAACTAGGTGACGCTGTACAGGACATCACCAATGACTTTGACTCTGAGCGCTCCGGAATCGACGCGGCGAAGTTGGCTACTGATGCCTATCGCGAGGCCACCGAGGCTACGAATGCGGCCATCGTCTCTAACGCACAGGCACTCGCCATGGGCACGGGAAAGGCGCAGGAGTTCACAGTCACCGTCGATGGCGCCACCCGGACCCTCAAGGCGATGCCGAACGGCAAGGTCATCGACGTCACAGACGGCGGCTCCGTCGAACTGACCCAGAGCGAGATTAACAACATTAAGGGCGGCTCGGTCAAGGTGGGCGTCTGGGTCTCGCGCGACGAGATGCAAAGCGCTGTCAACGCGGCGGCGCAGAACGTCGTCTCCCCGTATGTCCAGGTCCGCCCGTACGTGAGCACGAGGGTCTGAGATGGCTACAACGATCACCGCCACTCCGCGCGTCGGCTCCGCATCAGTGGACCTGCGCGTCACTCGAGACGACAGCAGCGGCACGAACATCGCAGCCGAGTGGGCTCGTGGCGACGAGGCGTCGAACCTCGCGCAGAAGGCGACGTGGAGTGACCCCAGCAAGTTCGTCGTCACCGCAGTGGATACCTACGTGCAGGGCTCGGCATCCAAGACGTTCACAGCGGCTACCCCTGGGCAACGCGTGCTGTTCGAACTCTGGGCAACAGGAACAACCGGCGGCTGGAAGATCAACGGCGCGGTGATGAAGCAGACCCGCGAGACGGGCCCGTACGACACCCGTCGTTTCGTGTGGGAGGGCGTGGTCCCGTCCGGTGGCCTAGTCCTTCTATTCGACATGCTCCCCGGGTACTCCTCGGGGCTGTACAGCTACAAGATCACACGACTGCTCGACCAGAGGGTCATGACCGGCCCCGAGTTCGCGTCGGGCGATGAGAACGCGTGGATGTTGCTCGAGGCTCCGCCGTTCTGGAACGAGGTGATGCAGTGGGCGTCGGCGTCCACCGGCCTGTACGCGACTTGGTACAACACGGACGTCACCGGCACGATCGCAGCGAAGGCGCTCGCTGCGCAGCGAACGATCAACACAACAGCCGGACGCACCTACACCGTGACGACCGAGGTGTCCGTCTTCGCACTGAAGTCGACCACGGGTCTCTTCGTAGAGATCCTGACCGGGACAACGGTCCTCGCGGCTCAAGAGGTCGTGAGCAACGCGCCCACCGTGGTCCGGCTGTCGTTCGTGGCGCCCGGGACCTCGGTAACGATGCGCGTGTCCAACCGCCAGCCGTTCGTCGTGGAAGGACCTTCCAGCTACAACGCTCGTTACTACGTGCGGACACTGCTCGTTGAGCGCATGCAGACGGACGACCTGTCAGCCGCCGACTACACCATCACCACGCTCTCACGGACGGACAGCAACGGCGTGCGCCAGGTACGCCTCGTCCGTGGCGCGGACCTCGTGAATGGCGCGCTCGATGCGACCGACTACGAGCCTGCGTTGCAGGGCCTCGTCGCGTACACCGTCGTCAGCGAGCGTGTCGGAGCGGCAGGTTCGCGAGAGATCGTGACCACCAGCACCCGACTGGACACCGCAGGCAACGTCTTCATCGACGCCGCCACACCTCAGCTACGGTTCAACGCCGAACTGGTCGAGACCTACACCGCTACCAACGCTACGTCGGCGGTGTTTCACGACGTCATCGGGCGCGCTGACCCCGTCGTGTCAGAGGGCGTACAGCGACTACGTGACGGCTCCATGCGGGTCTGGTTCCCGTCCTACGAAGCCGCGAAGGACGCAATCGCCGCGTTCGGCCGCGGTCGGTCAATGCTGTGGCGCTCGACCGACAACGCCGGGTTGGACATGTACTTCCGCTCCGTAAACGTCTCTAGCGCTCCATATGACACTCAGACGACCCCGCGCCGCTGGTACGTGGATGTCACGTTCCGCGAGGTCGCCACTCCGACCTCGCCCCTCGAGGGTGACGCGGCGTGGAACTTTGCCGCGAGCGCTGAGCGCAACGAGACGTTCTTCGACTCGTTCACGGAGTTCTCCGTCTTCGCGGACCTGCTCAACGGTCCCGAGGAGGTCTGACCTGTGGCTCTCACTGATCCATACCGTTCAGACGCGGAGATGTTCCTCCGTGACTCCGTCCAGCACGTCCACAAGATCACCGTCTACCGACCCGGCCAGAACCCGGTCAACGACGGCGTCGTGCTCGACCTTGTGACGGCCACCGTGACGATCGACGAGGACGCCACACCTCGCTTCACGTTCAACGGCGCGGTCGGTCTCGTTGAGGATCAGGCCTTCCTTGACCTGCTGGACCCGCGGAAGGGCACGCGTCTGCGGGTCGAGGTGGGATACCGCTACGCGGACCGCAAGACCGAGATTGCGCCGCTCTGTGACCTCGTGCTGACGGAGCGGGTCGTGCGTCGCCCACAGAACGACATCACCCTTGTGGCGCAGTCGGACGAGCGGATCGTCATGGACCAGGTGGCGGCGTCGTACTTCCCCGTCGGCACCTCCAAGACACGCGCCGTCTACCAGTTGATGTCTCAGGGCCACTCACAGCCGGTCAACGTCCTCGCGAGTGGACTCATGGGAACTCTCGTGGAGGAGCTCCGCGTCGAGTACGGCGGCACGTGGGACGCGTTGCGCTCACTCATCGATAACGCGTCCGCCGAGGCTTACCACGACGGGCTTACGGGGTTCTTCGTCCGGCCCCAAGCCGTTCATTCCGGAGCGTCCAAGGCCACACTCGCCACGGGCCGATCGGGAACGATCACGGCCTCTGAGGCTGCGATAGACCGCGAGGGCTTCGCAAACTACATCGTCGTCATCTTCAGTTGGCGAGACGACGACGGCACCGATCAAACCGTTCGGGGCATCGCGGAGCAGGTCGACGGCCCATACGGGACCACGACGGTAGGCCGCGTAGGGCTCGTGCACGAAGTTGAGCGTCGCGGCTCTGCCGGCGAGGCCTACGGGCAGGCACTCGGGATCCTCTACCGCACGCTCTCGCGCGGCCGCCGACTGCACGTTGAAGACTCGGCCGCTCGCTATTGGCTACGCCCCGGCGACGGGATCACGGTCCGCCTCCCCACGGGAAACGCCGAGCGGCCCATCGTGTCCCGCGTCACGTTCAACCTTCCCCAGGGGTCGATGTCGATTCACACCCGGCAGCCCGAGTACGTATCAGCAGTCCCTCCCGCGTAATAAGGAACTAGAAGAAAATGGCTGGAACAACAGGCAACCGGGGTTACACGTACCCCACACTCGCGGACGCAAACGACGTCCCGTTCTACATTCAGACTCTCGCGGAGGCCGTCGACCTCGACGTGGCCGCGCTCAACAACCCCGCACCCGTCGCGCCCGTCTACTCCTCAGGCTGGGGTCCGTACGGCGGCGGAACGACGTTCCTCGGAGTTGCAGCCACACGCTCCGCGTCTGGGCTCGTGGGAATCTCTGGAATGGTCGGCCGCACGGGAGGCACCATCGCCGCCACGACCGCACAGCAGACGCTCCTCACGCTGCCCCTCGGCTACCGCCCTTCGCGCCAGATCATCATCATCCTGAAGGGATGGTCGGGCGACGGCGCGGGCTGGCAGGACTGCCGCGTCGACGTCATGCCGAACGGCGAGATCCGGGCCGGGTGGCTCACCGCCGCGGCATGGCAGGGCACCGGAAACGTTGCCTGGCTCTCGCTGGCTGGTCTCTCCTTCGTTGCTGCTCCCTGACGTGATCGTCGCCTGGACGATGTTCCTGCTCGGCGGCTTCGTCGCGGGCTGGTTTCTGTGGCAGGCGATCAGGTGGTGGCGGCGCTAACTTGCCACGTGCAACTCCACTCGCATTGCCGCAATCAACTCTTCCCTAAGACCAGCTAGAGGCTCGAGGACGCTCTCGAGAGATTCAAACCATCCATCTTTGAGGCCAAGATCGCTCATCTGGACACTGCGCAAGAGCTTCGACATGGTCTTCGCCGATGCCCTCACCGCCCCTGATCCATAGAGGTCAACACCCAAGCTTGCGTCCGAGAACTTGGCAATCGTGGCTGTCATGGTCTCAGCGATTCGCTCCGGCGGAATCAGAGCCTCTCGGCCAGCCTGCTGCCTCTCAACCGTTGCACCGACTGCAACGATTGCTTGGGTCATCTCGTCTATACGGACCAAGAAAATACGGTAGGCCTCGCGTCGAATCCTCTCGGCTTCCCGCCTCCGCTCCGTTGAGTGCTGAAGGAGGGCCGCGATTACTTGCGCAAATCCTCCTAGGATGCCGCCCACAACCACGCCAAGAATTCCCCAGACTTCAGGGCTCAATTTCCTCCCCCCGAACCGAGTCCGAACTGCACGAGTGCATAAGCCGCGGCGATTGTCCCGGCGATAGTCACGACTAGCCCAATGACGAGAGCCGCAGCATGCTCGCGCCAGGTCCGCTTCCACCAGCCAGGCTCTGTCTTTGCAACGGGCTGGGCGCTAGACGTTGCCGCAACGGGCGCAACGATGGTCGCCTCTGTGACCGTGTGCTTGCCGATTCTGGCTTCGATCGCAGCACGGCGGGCCGCCTCTTCGACGGTCTCAACGGTCACACCGTTCTTCTGGAGAGCCTCCAACGCGGCATTCACTCGCGCGAGCAGCCCGTCAGCGACGATCTTCGTCCGCGACTCGACGTTCGCGCTGACCAGGAATCGGTCTACATGCCCGCCACGCAGGTCAGAGTTTGCGCTAACGCTCACCTCGACGACGGGAAGCCAGGATCCCGTCACTTCCGAGTTGCGGTTGACGATGGACACACGAGAAGCCGTCGGGGTGACGTCGTGGGCGAGCAGAGCATCGGCGGCCTCTCGAGGGGTGGGCCGGTCGAGTGAGGTGCCGCCTGCGCTTGCCGATGCACTCACCTCGATCGTGCCGGGGAGCTCTCGCAGTCCGCGCATGATCCGCTCGAGGAGGAACTCGGCTACCTCCCACGGTGTCCCGGTCTTGTCGTTCACGTAGACCGTCACCCGGTCCCCAAAGGTGTCCACGAGTGCAAGTGTGGCAGACACCTCGTACAGTCCAGGCACCCTGGCTCGAATCGAACCTACCCACCCGGCTCGTGAACTCTCGCCCCGCGTGAGCAACTTCGGGCATGGTGGCGCCGGGCGAGTGCGATCATTCACCCCCGGAGTGTGGGTTCGTTCTGGCACGATCGACTTGGACCCGGCAGTCGCGTCCAGGGATGAACGGAGCGATCGAGCATGACAGAGCAGTTGAGCCAGAAGGAGAAGGACAAGCAGAATCGCAAGATCTTCAAGTCCTTCAAGGGCATCGACAGGGAGCTTGAGACGCTGCTGGTGATCATGCTCGGGCGTGACGGCAGAGCAAGCGAAGGTTCTTTTGGCCTCACCGTCACGGTGGGCGGAACGATCATCTCGGGCTTGGTGGTCTCTTACGGGAACTGGCATGAGGAACTCGTGTCCACGATGCGCAACGGCGGTGCGCTCGACGCGATCACGGACGGCCTCGAGTCGCTTCGGCAGACTCGGTTCGAAGCGATGGACGAGAAGCGGGCTGAGCGAGAAGCGAAGGGCCTGATCAGTCCCGCCGTGCAGTACATCCACTTCAAGGAAGCGGTTGTCGTTCCTAGTGACGGGAACGCCGCCAACTTGAAGGCGGGTCCGTGGCGTGTGCGGCTCGACCGAGTCGACGGCTGGTTCCTCGGCAACTACTTCGCGCCGGAGTCCGACGCGTAGAGTCCCGCGACAAGAAGGACCCCGGCGATACCCGCGCCGGGGTCCTTCTGCGTCTTAAAGGGTCACTGGTGCACTCGGTCTCCGCGAGAGACGTAGGCGGCCCAGGCGTCGGCGTCCTCCTGTGATGAGGCGTCGACCTCGGCGAGGAGCGACGAGGCACCCTTAGTCCACGAGGCGACGACGACCCCGAAGCGGTCGACGCCGATGTCCTCCGCGAACGACTGCGCAGCGTCCGTGAGGAGCGGCAGGGTCACGGTGAACGTCGCCATCACTTCGCCGCCTTGGCGACACGGGGGCGGCGGGTCTGAGCCCACACGGTCAGGGTGCGGCCGTCGATCTTGGCGCGGAACGAGACGCCCTCGGCGCTGCCGGAGCGGATCTTCCCGAGGGCGTACCCCGGTCGGTCGTGGTTGAACTCGACCGCTCCGTCCGCGTCGTCGACGTGTGAGTTGAGGTAGTCGATGACGTGCTGGAACGGGTTGGGCGTGACGGCCTTGGCCGGAACGGCGACCTTGTTGAACTCGACGACGGTCTCGATCTTGCGGGCGGGCTTGGTAGCCATGGTGGTTCCTCCTGTGGTTGTGTCGGATTATCCCGACGTTGACCACCATATCTAGCGGTGCTAGGTATGTACACCAGATGAGGCCTTTCATGGTCTGCTACCGACGTGGTGCGCATCGCCTCGTCGAGCTCGGGGTCCAGCCGCGAGGTGTCTCCCACGGCCACCCCCGGCACGAGCCCGCGAGCCTGCGGGCTGAGCCCGTCCGTCACGTCGAGCAGGCTCTGCCGCATGGCGTGCGCGCCCTGGAGGAACCGCCCTGGGTCGTCGACGACGCGTGGCGCGCCGTCCGTGCGCAGGAAGGTCCGGTCCCCCTGCACGTCGAGCCGGCCGGTGACCACGACGGCCGCCCCGTACGCGAGGTCGGTCCACCCGTTGCCGCGCCCCGACACGACGACGGGCCCCGCCGCCGGGACGGTCGCGCCGCGTGCGGTGACCTGGTCGACCGCCACCCGCACCTCGTGCCGGTCGGCCGACCCCGACCACGGGTCGGTCCGCGGCTCGACGGCGGAGCGCACCGTCCCGGTGAGGGCCGCCGTCGCGCGCTCGTCGGCCAGCGAGGCGAGCGGAGCCCGCGCGGCGAGCTGGACCCCGCCCGAGAGGAGGACGGCGGCCACGCACGCGAGGACGAGCGCCACCTGCCCGAGCACGCGCACGCCGACCAACGACCCGGCCCGCGGCCCGACCGTCCGACCGGCCCGTGGCCGGACGGGTGCGCCGAGCCGCGGTCCGCCCGACCGACAGGGGCCCGCTCCGGTCGCCGGGCCGGAGGGCACGGTCACGACGCCCCCGCCGAGGCCCGCGTCGGGCCCGGGGAAGGTCGCCCCGCGACGCAGGGCGACGAGGCCGGCGACGAGCACGCAGCACAGCGCGACGGCCGTGGCACGCGCCGCGTGCAACGTGTCCGCTGCCGACGCACCGACGGCGACGAACGCGGTGGCCCACGCCGCGAGCGCCGCGGGGACGAGCCGGAGGTCGGTCACACGCGCACGAGGTCGCGCACGTCCTCGAGCACGGCAGGGCCGATGCCGCTGACCTCGCCGAGCTCGTCGACCGCGGTGAACGGCCCGTTCTCGTCGCGCCACGCGACGATGCGCTCGGCGAGCACGGGGCCGATGCCGGGCAGCGTATCGAGGGCGGCGGCGTCGGCGGCGTTGAGGTCGACGACCGCTCCACCCGCGCCCCCGCCACCGGTGGCGGCTGCCCCCGGGGAGGCGGGCGGTGGTGCGGCGACCGCCTCCCCGGGGCGGGGGACGTGGATCTGCTCGCCGTCGGTCACGGTGCGCGCGAGGTTGAGCGCGGCGAGGTCGGCGTCGGGGGTCGCTCCCCCGGCCGCGTCGAGCGCGTCGGCGACGCGGGCGTCCGTCGCGACGGTGACGAGGCCCGGCGCCGCCACCTGCCCGACGACGTGCACGACGACCCCGTCCGGCGTCCCCGCCGCTGCTGCGCCAGGACCGGGAGCGGCCTCCGCCTCGCCGTCGGCGGCGGCACCACCCGCCGCGGCGGGCGGCGCGTCCGAACCGGCCGGGGCGCCGTCACCGGCCGCCGCGGCCGCGGCGGGGGCGTCCACGCGCGCCACGGGCTCGACGCCCCCGGCCGGCGCCCGCAGCACGGCGACGCCGACCGCGACGAACAGCACCACGACGAGCGCGGTGACCGCGGTCCGCGGCCGCAGCGCCCACCGCCTGCCGCCCTCCTCGGCGAGGTCGCCGAACCCGGAGTGGGCCGTCGGGTGCCCGTGCGCGGCCGTGTACGCGCTCGCGGCCGTCTGCGCCGCGCGCCGTCGCAGGCGAGCCACCTCGCCGTCCGCCTCTCCGTCCACGGTGGCGTCGGGCGCCTCGTCGTCGGACCGCGCCGTCTCCCGGGCGGCGGCGGGACCGACGGCCTCGCCAGCCTCCGGCACCCCGGACGGCGGGGACGGCAGAGACGGCACGGACGGCACGGACGGCGCACGCTCCTCCGGCTCCGGCCGCGACGGCAGCCAGCCGTCGGCGCCGGACGACGACCCGGGGTCGCTCGACGCTCCGGGACGCCGGTGCCAGGACGGGACGACGTCCGGCGCAGGGATGTCCGGCGCAGGGGCGTCCACCGCCTCGCGCGGCTCCCACGACCACCGCTCGCCTCGCCCCGGGCTCGTCTCCGGCGGGTCGACCCGAGGCAGCGCGGCGGTCGCCGGGTGCCACGCGAGGGCAGGCCGCCCGGACCCGGCGACCGCCCTCAGGCGTTGCCGGACGACGGCGCCGTCCCTCCCGAGGTCGCGGCCGGGGCGGGCGTGCTGGCGGGGCTCGTGCCGAGGTGTGCTCACGCCGTGGACGCTAGGGCGCGGCCGGCGCGCCCTGCCGACGCCGCTGCCCGACCTGTGGAGGACACGACGAGGTGCGCGGCTGTGCACGGCCACGCATCGGAGGCCCCCGGCGTCGGGACATCAGATCATCGCCGAGAGGTCTCCCACCCCGGAGCCGCGGTCGGCGAGGTCCGCGACCACGACGGCGAGCACGCCCGGGCCGACGTGCGCCCCGAGCACTGCGCTCACCGGCGTCACGACGACGTCCAGGCCGGTGCGCTCGGTGAGCGCCACCGCGAGCCGGTCGGCGCCCTCGTCGTCCCCGACGTGGTGGACCGCGAGCGCGGGCCGCGCGCGGCGACCCGCGGACTCCACGGCGACCGTCGTGAGCCGCTCGACGGCGGCGGACCGGGTCCGGACCTTCTGCACGACGTCGATCCTGCCGTCACGCACCGCCAGCAGCGGGCGGACACCGAGCACCGTCCCGAGCGCGGCCGAGGCCGCGCTGAGACGGCCGCCGCGGCGCAGGTGGTCGAGCGAGTCGACGAGGAAGACGGCACGGCTCGCGTCGGCGACCTCGATCGCCCGCCGCGCGACGACGTCCGGCCCCGCCCCGGCCGCTGCGGCCGCCGCCGCCTCGCGCGCGGCGAAGCCGAGCCCCATCGCGACGGTCCGCGAGTCCACGACCCGCACGGGGACGGGGGCGTCTGCGGCTGCGAGCGCCGCCGCGTGCACCGTCCCCGACAGCTGCCCCGAGAGGTGGACGGAGACGATCTCGCGTGCGCCGGCCGCGGCCGCCGCGGCGTACGCCTCGCCGAACGCGCGCGGCGTCGGCTGCGAGGTGGTCACCCGGTGGCCCGCCTGGAGGTGCGCCGCGACGTCCTCGGCGGTGAGGCCGACGCCCTCCAGGTGCGACTCGTCGTCGACGATCACGTGCAGGGGGACGGCGCGCAGCCGCTCGTCGGGCCCGGCGGGCAGGGAGGCCGTGGAGTCGGTGACGACGTGCACGCGGTGGTCGGTCATGGCCGCGCCACCTTACGGCGTGCTCGCCGCCCTGCGCATCCCGGCCCGGCTGCGCCCCCGCTGCCCCGACCCTACGATCCGAGCATGGCCGACGACGCCCCACCGTCCCCGTCCGAGCTCGCCGCCCTGCGCGCCGCCGCCGCGCAGGCCGCCGCAGAAGCAGCCGAGGCGCGTGCCGCGGCGGCCCGGGCGGCGCTCGAAGCCGCCGAGGCGGCCGCCGGGGTTCCGTCGGGCGAGGCCTCCCCGGCCGACACGGCGGCGACCGACGCACCGCCCCTGCCGGAGCCGAGCGACCCCGCCCCGGACGCGTCGTCCCCCGGGGACGCGTACGCCGACGAGGTGGCGGCGGGCTACGCGTACGCCGGCGGCACGCTCCCGCTCGGCGCGCTGCTGGAGGGTAGGGAGGGCGGCGACCCGGCCCCGCGCGCCGACGTCCAGGTGGGGTTCGCGCTCTCGATGCTCAACCGGCACGGGCTCGTGGCAGGCGCGACGGGCACCGGCAAGACGAAGACGCTCCAGGGCATGGCGGAGGGCCTGTCGGCGGCGGGCGTCCCGGTGTTCCTCGCCGACGTCAAGGGCGACCTGTCGGGGCTCGCCGTCGCGGGGACGTCGTCCGCCAAGATCGTGGAGCGCTCGGCGTCGATCGGCCAGGACTGGAGCCCGACGGCGTACCCCGTCGAGGTGTACTCGCTCGGCGGCCTCGGCACCGGGGTGCCGATCCGGACGACGGTCGCGGACTTCGGCCCGCTCCTGCTCGCCAAGGTGCTCGGCCTCAACGAGACGCAGGAGTCGAGCCTCGGGCTCATCTTCCACTGGGCCGACGCGCAGGGCCTCGCGCTGCTGGACCTCAAGGACCTCCAGGCCACCATCGCGTACCTGACGTCCGACGAGGGCAAGGCCGAGCTCCGGGGCATCGGCGGCGTGTCGGGCGCGACGGCCGGCGTGATCCTGCGCGAGATCGTCGCGCTCCAGGCGCAGGGCGCGGACGTGTTCTTCGGCGAGCCGGCGTTCGCGACGTCGGAGCTGCTGCGCACGACGCCCGACGGGCGGGGCGTCGTCTCGGCGCTCGAGCTCCCCGCGGTGCAGGACCGTCCGGCGCTGTTCTCGACCTTCCTCATGTGGCTGCTCGCCGACCTCTTCCAGGAGCTGCCCGAGGTGGGCGACGTCGAGAAGCCGCGGCTCGTGTTCTTCTTCGACGAGGCGCACCTGCTGTTCACCGGCGCGTCGAAGGAGTTCCTCCAGCAGGTCGTGCAGACGGTGCGCCTCGTGCGGTCCAAGGGCGTCGGCGTGTTCTTCGTGACGCAGAGCCCGAAGGACGTCCCCGCCGACGTGCTCGCGCAGCTCGGGAACCGCGTCCAGCACGCGTTGCGCGCTTTCACGCCGGACGACGCCGCGGCCCTGCGAGCGGCGGTGCGCACCTACCCCACGTCGCCGTACGACCTCGAACGGCTGCTGCAGTCGCTCGGGACGGGCGAGGCCGTCGTCACGGTGCTCACCGAGAAGGGCGCGCCCGCCCCGGTGGCGTGGACACGGGTCCGTGCGCCGCAGTCGTCGATGGACCCCGCCCCGGCGTCCGTGCTCGACGGCATCGTGGCGGCGTCGCCCGCGACGGCCCGGTACGGCACCGCCGTCGACGCCGAGTCCGCGTTCGAGCTCCTCCAGGTGCGCGTCCAGGAGCAGGCGGCGGCACGCGCCGCCGCCGACGCGGCCGAGGCCGAGGCGGCCGCGCAGGAGAAGGCGGCGAAGCAGGCCGCCCAGGAGGCCGAGCGTGCGGCGAAGAAGGAGCAGGCCGAGCTGGAGAAGATGCGGGCGAAGCTCGAGCGCGAGGCCGCGACGGGGCCCTCGCGCTCGTCCGGGTCCTCCCGGTCGCGGTCGTCGAGCCCGCTCGACTCGTTCCTCCGCTCGGCGGGCACCCAGCTCGGGCGCGAGCTCACCCGCACCATCTTCGGCACCCGCCGCCGCTGACCCCCCACCCCTCCCGCTGAGTGCATGAAACAGTCGCGCCGCAACCGGTTCAGCGCGACTGTTTCATGCACTCACGGCGGGGCTGTCCACAGCTTCGCGCGCGCCGGTTTCCTCTCCGTGGCGGCGCGGGCATGCTCGGTGCGCATGGTGACCGTCCCCAGCCCGTCCGGCCCCTTCCGCACGCGCACGGCGCAGACGTTCGGCATGACACCGGCGTCGCTGCGCAGCCCTTCGTTCGAGGCTCCGTTCGCCGGGGTGCGCGTCCCGCGCGGGAGCCTCAGGTCCGTCGTCGACCTCTGCACCGCCGCGGCCCGCGTCCTCCCGGCAGGCACCGCGTTCAGCCACGTCACCGCGCTGCGTCTGCTCGGTGTCGAGGTTCCCTGGCGCCTGACCGACGACGACCGCGTCCACGTCGTCGCGCCGCAGCGACGGCAACGCCCCCAGCGGTCGAACGTCGTCGCGCACTACTGCGGTCAGTCCGCCCTGACCCTGACCACCGCCCACGGGCTCCTCGTCACGTCCGCGGCCCAGACCTGGCTCCACCTCGCGCACACCCTGCCGCCGGACGACGTCGTCGTGCTCGCGGACGCGATGACGCGGCGGGACGCCCCAGCGACGACCGTCCGAGAGCTCCGGAGACTGACGGACGCGACGTTCAAGATGCGCGGCATCGCGCGGTGCCGTGAGGCGATCGACCTCGTCCGGCCGGGGACGGACTCCAGCATGGAGACGCGCACCCGGCTCCTCCTGGTCCAGGCCGGTCTGCCGTGCCCGCACGTGAACGTCCCGGCACGCGACGACGCCGGCCGCTTCCTCGCTCTCCCCGACCTCTCCTACCCGCGGCTGCGCATCGCGATCGAGTACGACGGCGACGTGCACCGGACCGACCCCGCGACGTGGCGACGGGAAGTCGAGCGGCGCCAGCGGCTCGAGGATGCCGGCTGGATCATCGTCACGGCGACGGCCGACGACGTGCTCCGCTTCCCCGAGCGCCTGGTGCGCCGGGTCCGCGAGGCGCGACGACGCCGTCTGGCACCGGGCTACCCGTGAGTGCATGAAATCGTCGCGTCCGAGCGCCCGGCACGCGACGATTTCATGCACTCAGCGAGTCGGGTCGTCAGACGACGATGTTGACCAGCTTCGGGGCGCGGACGATCACCTTGCGGACCTCGGCGCCGTCGATCGCGCGCACGACGTTCGGCTCGGCGAGCGCGGCGGCCGTGAGGTCCTCCTCCGAGATCGACGGCGGCACCTCGAGCCGGCCGCGGACCTTGCCCTTGACCTGCACGATGCACGTCACGGTGTCCTCGACGAGGTAGCGCTCGTCCGCCGTCGGGAAGGGCTCGTGCGCGAGCGAGCGCTCGTGGCCCAGGCGCTCCCACAGCTCCTCCGCGATGTGCGGCGCGACGGGCGCGGTCATGAGCACGAGCGGCTCGACGGCCTCGCGCGGCACGCGGCCGAGCGCCGTGAGGTGGTTGTTCAGCGTGATGAGCTTCGCGATGGCCGTGTTGGGGCGCATGTGCTCCATCTCGACGCGGACGTCGGCGATCGCCCGGTGCACGGCGCGCAGCGTCTCGGGCGACGCCGGCTCGTCGACGACCGTCACCTCGCCCGTCTCCTCGGAGACGACGTTGCGCCACAGGCGCTGCAGGAACCGCTGCGACCCGACGACGGCGCGCGTCTCCCACGGGCGCGACAGGTCCAGCGGGCCCATCGACATCTCGTACACGCGGAACGTGTCGGCGCCGTACTCGGCGTACATCTCGTCGGGCGTGACGACGTTCTTGAGCGACTTGCCCATCTTCCCGTACTCGCGCTGCACGACCTCGCCGTTCCAGCGGTACACGACCTCGCCCGAGCCGTCGGGCGCGGGCTCCTCCGTGACCTCGGTGGCGGGGACGTACTGGCCGCGCGCGTCGGTGAAGGCGTACGCCTGGACGTAGCCCTGGTTGAAGAGCTTGTGGAACGGCTCGACGCTCGACACGTGGCCCAGGTCGTAGAGGACCTTGTGCCAGAACCGCGCGTAGAGCAGGTGCAGCACGGCGTGCTCGACACCGCCGACGTACAGGTCCACGCCCCCGGCGCGGCCCGCGCTCGGGTTGTGCTCCGGGCCCATCCAGTAGCGCTCGAGCTCGGGGTCGACGACCGTGTCCTGGTCGCCGCCGTCCCACTGCGGGTCGAGGTAGCGCAGGTAGTACCAGCACGACCCGGCCCAGTTGGGCATCGTGTTCGTGTCGCGGCGGTACTGCTTCGGCCCGTCGCCGAGGTCGAGCGTGACGTTGACCCACTCGTCGTTGCGGCCCAGGGGCGCCTCGGGCGACGAGTCGGCGTCGTCCGCGTCGAACGTGCGGGGCGCGTAGTCGGGGACGTCCGGCAGGTCGACGGGCAGGAGCGCGTCGGGGATCGCGACGGGCTGGTCGTTCTCGTCCCAGACGATGGGGAACGGCTCGCCCCAGTAGCGCTGGCGGCTGAACAGCCAGTCGCGCAGGCGGTACGTCGTCGTGCCCTCGCCGATGCCCTTGCCCACGAGCCACTCGGTGATGCGGCGCTTCGCCTCGGGCACGTCGAGCCCGTCGAGCGAGATCTCGTCGTTCGCCGAGCCGACGACCACGCCGTCGCCCGTGTACGGGCCCGTGAAGTCCTCCGGCAGCCCGTCCGCGGGCTCGACCGTGCGCACGACCGGCAGCCCGAACGCCTCGGCGAACGCGAAGTCGCGCTCGTCGCCGCCGGGGACGGCCATGATCGCGCCCGTGCCGTAGCCCATGAGCACGTAGTCGGCGGTGAAGACCGGGATCGCCTGGCCGTTCACGGGGTTCACCGCGAGGTGCCCCGTGAACACGCCCGTCTTCTTGCCGGCGTCGGCCTGGCGCTCGACAGCGGTCTTCGCGGCGGCCTCGCGGCGGTACGCCGCGACGGCCTCGACCGGCGAGCGGTGCCCGCCCGTCCACGCGCTCGACGTGCCGTCCGGCCAGTGCGCCGGGACCTCGTCGAGCAGCGGGTGCTCGGGCGAGACGACCATGAACGTCGCGCCGAACAGCGTGTCCGGGCGCGTCGTGAAGACCTCGACCTCCGCGCCGGACTCCGCCGCGGCGTCGTTCGCCCCGTCGGGCGTGCCGAGCACGGCGAACCGCACGAGCGCGCCCTCGCTGCGACCGATCCAGTTGCGCTGCATCGCCGTGACCTTCTCGGGCCAGTCGATGAGGTCCAGGTCGTCCGCGAGGCGGTCGGCGTACGCGGTGATGCGCATCTTCCACTGGCGCAGGCTGCGCTGGAACACGGGGAAGTTCCCGCGCTCCGAGCGGCCGTCGGCGGTGACCTCCTCGTTCGCGAGGACCGTGCCCAGGCCGGGGGCCCAGTTCACGGGCGACTCGTCCACGTACGCGAGGCGCTGCGCGTCGACGACGGCGCGGCGCTGCTGGGGCGTGAGGGTCGCCCAGTCGGCCCCCTCCTCGACGCCCTCGACGCCGCCCGGCACCGGCCGGGCACCGGACGCGAGCTCGGCCTCGAGCTCGGCGATGCGGCGCGCGCGGCCACGACCACCGTCGGGGCGCAGGGCCTCGGGGTCGTACCAGGAGTCGAAGATCTGCAGGAAGATCCACTGCGTCCAGCGCACGTACTCGGGGTCGATCGTCGCGAACGTGCGGCGCGAGTCGTGCGCGAGCCCGAGGCGGCGCAGCTGCCGGCGCATGTTGGCGATGTTCGCCTCGGTGGTCACGCGCGGGTGCTGACCCGTCTGCACCGCGTACTGCTCGGCGGGCAGGCCGAACGCGTCGTAGCCGAGGGCGTGCAGCACGTTCTCGCCGCGCATGCGCCGGAACCGGCCCACGACGTCCGTCGCGATGTACCCGAGGGGGTGCCCCACGTGCAGGCCCGCGCCCGACGGGTACGGGAACATGTCCATGATGAAGTACGGGCTCGCGCCCCGGGGGCCGTCGCCCTCGCCGTCCGTCAGGTCGCCCGTGGGGTTCGCGGCCCAGAACGTGCCGCGCTGCTCCCAGAGCTCCTGCCACTTGAGCTCGATCTGCTCCGCGAGCGCCGGCGTGTAGCGGTGGGCGGGGCCGCCCGCGGCGGGGGCGTCCGGGGCGTGCGGGATCGAGGTCGTGTCAGGCGTGGTCACCCGGCCGAGTTTACCGGCCGTCGCACGGCCCGACGGCGGCCGTCCGCCCCGTGCGAGGATGTGCGGCGTGATCATCGTGACGACCAACGACGTGCCCGGCTACCGCATCGACGCGGTGCTCGGCGAGGTCATGGGCATGACCGTGCGCAGCGCCAACCTCGGGGCGAACTTCGTCGCGTCCTTCCGCTCGATCGGGGGCGGGGAGGTCAAGGAGTACACGCAGCTCGTCTACGAGTCGCGCCAGGAGGTCATGCACCGCATGGTGCAGGAGGCGCAGCGCCGCGGGGCCAACGCCGTCGTCGGGATGCGCTTCGACACCGGCGAGATCGCGGCGTCGTTCTCGGAGGTGTGCGCGTACGGCACGGCCGTCGTCGTCAGCCCGCTCGCCGCGGGCCAGCCCGGCGCGACGGCGCAGTCCGCCCACCAGGCCCAGGGTGGGCCGTCCGCTCCCCCGCAGCCGGGCGGCCACGGCTACCCGCAGGACGCCGCGCCGGACCAGCCGGCCTGGCGCTGACGCGACACGGCACCACCGGCGCGGCGGCGCCGGTCAGAACAGCGAGACGATGATCGGGCCCTTGACCAGCACGATCCACGCGACGAGCGCGACGTAGGCGATCGCCAGGAACAGGTTCCGGTTGCGGACGAGGGTGCGGCGCACGCCCTCGCCCGCGGGCAGGTAGCCCTCCTGCACGGCGTGGACCACCTGGTACCAGAACAGCGGGATCATGGCGAACCACACGACCATGCAGTAGGGACACATCGCGGAGATCGCGTACATCGTCGTCCACATGAGGAAGACGATCAGGCCCATGCCGAGCGTCGTCCCGCCGAGGAGTGCGAGCCAGTACCAGCGCGGCAGGCGGGTGCCCGCCAGCAGGACCACGCCCGTGGTGATCACCACGGGGAACGCCGCGATCCCGAGCAATGGGTTGGGGAAGCCCAGGAGCGCGCCCTGCCACGAGTCCATCGCGTCGCCGCAGTCGAGCAGGGCGTTGACGCTGCACGAGGCGACGTGACCCGGGTCGGCGAGCTTGAGGTACTTCTCGATCGCGAGCGCCGCCGAGCCGGCGAGGCCGATCGCGCCCAGCACGACGAGCAGCCAGCCCATCGTGCGCGGCCTGATCGGGCGGGGGCCGGACGCTGGCAGCAGCTCGTCGTCGGGCTCGGCGGACACGTTCGCACCGGCGGTGGCGCTCTTGCTCACGGGGACGCTCCTCGTGGGTCACCGGCTCCCGCCGGACGTGACGGCGCGCACGGCGGTGCGCGCACGGCACAACCTACCGCGCCCCGCTGGGACCTGGCTGGGAGACACCGGACCACCGCACGGGGGCCACCTCGGTCGGTCGGGGGGCTACCGCGGCGGCGCGACGGCCGCCGACGGCGCGTGCGCGTCGTCGGGCAGCGTGGCGACCACGACGCCCGCGGGGCGGCGACCGGCGACGAGGATGATGGTGAGGCCGGCCACGGTGAGCACGACGCCCGTCCAGGCGGGCGCGAGGTAGCCCCAGCCGGCGGCGATGACGAGCCCGCCGAGGAACGCCCCGTTGGCGTTGCCGACGTTGAGCGCGGAGTGGCACAGCGCCGCACCGAGCGACGGCGCCGACGGCGACAGGTCCATGAGCCGCGTCTGGAGCGACAGGCCGAGGATCTGCGACGTGACGCCGAGGAGGAACAGCGACAGCACGGCCGGGACGGGGTGCTGCCCGGTGAGCGCGAAGAGGGCGAGCATCGCCCCGGTCGACACGAACCCGAGGTACACGGTGCGCATCACCGAGCGGTCGGCGAGCCGGCCGCCGAGCACCGTCCCGACCGTCATGCCGACGCCGAAGATCGCGAGCACGAGCGGCACCGCGCCGGACGCGAGCCCGGTGACGCGCGTGACGGTCGGCTCGACGTAGGAGTACACGGCGAACATGCCGCCGAACCCGATCGCGGCGCCGACGAACCCCGTCCACAGCGGGCCGTTGCGCAGGGCGCCGAGCTCGCGCCGCACGCTCGTGTCCTCGTCGCCCGCCCCGGCGGGGATCAGCCGCCACAGCGCCAGGAGCGTCACGAGCCCGAGCGCCCCGACCACGACGAACGCGGCCCGCCAGCCGAGCTGCTGCCCGGCGAACGTGGAGAGAGGGACACCGACGACGTTCGCGATCGTCAGGCCCGCCATCATCGTCGCGACGGCGCGGCCCCGGCGGCCAGGACCCGCGACGGCCGCGCCCACCGCCGCCCCGACGCCGAAGAACGCGCCGTGCGGCAGCCCGGCGAGGAAGCGCCCGGCGACGAGGGTCTCGATGCTCCCCGCCGTGGCGGAGAAGAGGTTCCCGAGCGTGTAGAACGCCATGAGCGCGAGGAGGAGCGTCTTGCGCGGCACGCGTGCCGCGGCGACGGTGAGCAGCGGCGCACCGACGACGACCCCGACGGCGTAGGCCGTGATCGCGTGGCCGGCGGTCGGGATGGACGTGCCGAGGTCGGTCGCGATGTCGGACAGGAGCCCCATGGTCGCGAACTCGGTCGTCCCGATGGTGAAGCCGCCCATCGCGAGCGCGAGCAGCGCGGGCCCGGCGCCGCGCAGGCGGCCGGCGTCGCGCAAGCGGCCGGCGTCGCGCGGCTCAGGGGCGTCCGACGGCGGTGCGGACGGGGTGGCGTCGGTCATGGGTGTCCTCGTGCGTCGGTCGGGATGGTCGGGCGAGCGGCTCGGAGCGGAGTTGTCGAATCGATTCGAGCCCGGTCGGCGACATCGGCGACGAGAAGAAGGGCAGGCGACCAGTCTAGGCGGAGACGGGCTCGGCGCGCACGACCCACACGTGGTCCGCCGCGCGCAGACCGAGCTGGGCGGGCGCCGCCGGGCGGCCTTCCGGCACCGGCTCGACGCCCTCCGCCGGCGGCGACCAGACGACCGAGAGGATGCCCGCGTACTCGCGGCGCTCGCGGACCTCGACGCCCGTGTCGAGGCCGACGCCGATCTCGGCGAGGTAGCGCAGCACGTCGGGGTCGGCGTCGGAGATCCGCACCACCGTGCCGCGGTCGCCGACGACGAGCTCCGCGAGCGGGACCGCGGGCGGGCGGACGACGGTCCCGTCGGCGCCGGGGATCGGGTCGCCGTGCGGGTCGCGCGTGGGGTGCCCGAGGCGCGCGTCGATGCGCTCGATGAGCAGGTCGGAGACCGCGTGCTCGAGCACCTCCGCCTCGTCGTGGACCTCGTCCCACCCGTAGCCGAGCTCGGACACGAGGTACGTCTCGAGGAGCCGGTGGCGGCGCACCATCGCGAGCGCGAGGCTGCGGCCGCGCTCGGTGAGCGTGATCGCGCCGTACGGCGCGTGCTCGAGCAGACCCTGGGCGCTGAGCCGCCGGACCGTCTCGGAGACGGTCGAGGCCCCGACGCCGATGCGCTCGGCGAGGAGCTTCGTCGTCACGCGCTCGTCCGCCCACTCCTGAGCGGCCCAGACGACCTTGAGGTAGTCCTGGGCGACGGGCGTCAGGTCGGTCGGGTGGTCCACCCGACCACCCTAGGTCACGGCGTCCGGCGGGGGCTCAGGGGGTCGCGGACCGGACGAGCTCGAGCCGCACCTCGACCGTCCCGTCGTCGCGCACCTGCACGGGCGCGTCGGGCGGCACCGCGATGCCGAAGTCGGAGAAGCGCACGCCGATCGCCCCGGTCGCGAGCACCCCCTGTCCCGACCGCTGCACGTCGAGCGCGACCGTCACGGCCTGGGTCTCGTCGCGGATCGTCAGCGCCCCCGCGGCCTGGAGCCGGACCGTCTCGTCGGTGGCCGTGAGCTCGCTCACGTCGAGCGGCGACGTGAGCGAGAAGAGCGTGGTCGGGTACAGGTCCGTCTCGAGCGCCTGCTGGAGCTGGCGGTCCGCCACGGACGACCCGGTCCGGAGCGCGGTCGTCGCGACGGTCACCGTCGCGGTCTGCAGCTCGCCGTCCGCGACGCGCAGCGTGCCGGTGACGTCCGGTGTGGTGCCGAGGAGCACCGCCTCGTCCGCCGGGACGTCGAGGACGTCCGCGCGGAAGCCCGCCTCGGAGCCCGGCGCGACGACCCACTCGCCGTCCACGTCGAAGGGCCCGGGCGCGGCCGGGGCCGCGGACGCCGCCTCCTCCCCCGGCGACTGCAGACCCAGCGGGGGCGGGGTGCGGCCCTCCTGCACCTCCGAGTACACGAACGGGGCGAGGAGCACCACGACGAGCGCGAGGACCACCGACACGACGATCCAGCGCGTCGACCTGCTCATACGCCCCATCCTGCCGTGCCGCGCAGCGCGCGGCGAGCACCGACGCGCAGCGGCTCAGCCCTCGCCCGCGGGTTCACCCCCGGCCGGGGCGTCGGCGGGCGCGTCGCCGTCGGGCACGTCGCCCTCGGTGCCGACCTCGGTGCCGGCCTCCTCGACGACCGGCTCGCCGGACGGCGTGGGCCACGCGATCCGCGGCCAGACCTTCGCGGACTCGTCCGTCCCGATCTGCACGAGCTGCCAGTCGACGATGCGCCGCCGGTCGGGGTCGAAGCGCAGCACCGTCATCTCCGCGGTGCCCTTGAGCGGGCCGATGCGGAGCTGGTCCTTGACCGCGCCCGCGGTGCTCCCGCTCACGTACCGGACGCCCCCGCCCGTCCGCTCCGGACCGGACCGGGTGTGCATGTGCCCGGAGACCTGGTTCGGGACGCAGCCGGAGTCGATCGCCTCGTTCCCCATGCGGGGCGTGTGGATGAGGAGGAGGTCGATCGGGTCGCCGTCCGCCTGCTCGGCGCACGCGACCTCGGTCAGCCGGGCCGCGTACTCCTCCGGCGTCTCCTCGCGGGGCGGCTGGCTGCCGAGCCCGAGCCGCGTCTCGAGCGGGTCGCGGTCGCCGAGGATGCGGATCCCCTCGACCTCGACGACCTTGCCGTCCAGGACGGTCTGGCCGTTCGCGCGCTCCTGCGCCGAGGTCTCGACGCTGTCGTGGTTGCCGTCGGCGACGACCATCGTCACGCCCTTCGGCACCGCGGAGGCGAACGAGTCGACGCAGAACGACTCGACGGCCGTGCCGTTCATCGTGGTGTCGCCGGCGTTGAGGACGACCGACGCCCCCGACCGCTCCACCGCGGTCCGGATGAGCGGGGCCATGCCGGTGTTGCAGTGCAGGTCGCTCACCACGAGGAGCGTGACGAGGTCCTCCTCCGCCGCGGGGGCGGGCCGCGGCGTCGGCTCGTCGCCCGCCTCGGTGTCGGTCTCGCTGTCGGAGCCGTCGTCGGGCGCGCCGGGCTCGTCGGCTCCCGCGTCGGTCCCGTCGTCCGTGCCCGACGTCGTCCCCTCCGTCGCGTCCGGGGCGTCGCCCGTCGCGTCGGAGGACGCGCCGTCGGACGGCTCGTCGGAGGCTCGGTCGTCGGACGTGCCCGCCGCGGCGGGACGCGGCGCGGTGAGGCGCTGGATCCGGTCGCGCCGGTCCCAGGCCGCGACGAGGTGGGCGTCCGCGCGCGCGTAGAAGTCCTCGTTCTCGCGGTAGAGGTCGATGAGCATCGCGCCGTAGGTGTCGACGACGCCCGCGAGCCGGCCGGTGATGCGCGCGCCCTCGAGGGGGGTCCCGTCGAACACGGCGGACGCGCGCTGGGACGGCCCGGCCGTCGTGCCCGGGTCGCTCGCGACGAGCGACGCCCCGACGAGCGAGACGAGCACGACGCCCGCCGTGATCTCGTACGTGCGCGGCGCGACCCGCTCGCTGAGCTCGCGCCGGCGCGGCGGGCCGAGCAGGAGGTAGAGACCCGCACCGACGGCCGCCACGACGAGGATCGCGAACCCCGTGCGGCGCAGCGCGTCGACGACGAGGGCGCGCGCGACGGAGCCGATCGTCTCCTGCGGGCCGCCGAAGAAGCGGAGATAGTCCTCGAGGTCCTGGGACAGGCCCTCCAGCGTGTCCGCCTGCCCGACGGCCGTGAGGTCGGCAGGGATCTCCTCGACCGTGACGTCGGCGCCCAGGCCGAGCGGCAGCGGCGAGTCGATCTGGATCGTCCCGAGCGGGCCGAGGTCGACGGTGACGAGGCCGTTCGTCGTGACCTCGTACAGCGCCTCGTGCGGGCCGAGGCTGCGCTCGGCCGTCGCCGTCGTGACCCCCCACACGACGCACGGCACGAGGGCGAGCAGGATGCCGAGGGTCCAGCGGACCCAGCGGGGCGGGGTGCGGTGCGGACGGCTCATCACCGCCCAGCCTCCCGGATCGCGGCTCTCGTCGCCAACCGCGAGCGCCGCGCGCCCCGCCGCGAGGGTGCGGCGGGGCGCGCGAGGCGGCGCGCCGTCAGGACTTCGCGCCCCGCAGCGTGACGAGCGCCACGCCCGCGGCGACGAGCATGAGCACCACGCCGATGAGCGACGTCGTGCCGACGCCGCTGCCGAACGCGGCGTGCGCGGAGTCGAGCAGCGCCTGCGCCTGCCCGGCGGGCAGGGTCGAGGCGACCTGGGTCGCGCCGCCGAGCGTCTCGGCCGCGGCGACGGCGTCGGCCGCGGGGACTCCCTGCGGGACGACGACGTTCGCGTGGTACGACGCCGTGAGGATGCTCCCCAGCACCGCCGTGCCGAGCACGGCGCCCACCTCGTACGCGGTCTCGGAGATCGCGGACGCGGCACCCGCCTTCGCGGCGGGGACGGACGACACGATGAGGTCGTTCGACACGGTCTCGGCCGCGCCCACGCCGAGCGAGAGCACGACGAACGCGACCATGAGCAGCGCGAGCGTGCTCTGCCCGGCGCCCGCGGCGACGATCGCGTAGCCCGTCGCGGAGAACAGCAGCGCGACGGCGACGACGTGCGCCGGGCGCACGCGCCGCACCACCCGGACGACGCCGAGCCCGGCGACGATCATGACGACCAGCCCCGGCAGGAGCGCGACGCCGGCCTGCATCGGGCCGAGCCCGAGCACGAGCTGGACGTCCTGCGACACGAAGAACAGGAAGCCGACGAGCGAGAACACGGACAGCAGGTTGACGAGCACCGCGCCGCTGAAGGCACCGCGCGTGAAGAGGCGCACGTCGATCATGGGGTTGGACCGGTGGAGCTGACGGCGCACGAACAGCACGCCCGCGGCGAGCCCGACGGCGACGCTCGCGAGCGCGACCACGCTCGGGCCGGACTTCGCGAAGGTCTTGATGCCGTAGACGACCGGGGTCATGGTCGCCATGACGAGCACGATCGACAGGACGTCGATCCGGCCCGGCGCGGGGTCGCGCGACTCGGGCACGAAGAACGGCGCGAGCGCGAGCAGCAGCACGAGCACCGGGACGGCGAGGAGGAAGACCGAGCCCCACCAGAAGTGCTCGAGGAGGAAGCCGCCGACGATCGGCCCGAGCGCGGACCCGGCCGCGAACCCGGCGGCCCAGACGGCGATGGCGAGCCGGCGCTCCTCGCGGTCGGTGAAGACGTTGCGCAGGATCGAGAGCGTCGACGGCATGAGCATGGCGCCGAAGAAGCCGAGCGCGGCGCGCGACGCGACGAGCGCTCCGGCGCTGGGCGCGTAGGCCGCGACCACGGAGACGGCGGCGAAGCCCACCGCACCGGTGAGGAGCAGCCGACGGCGGCCGACGCGGTCGGCGAACGAGCCCATCGGCACGAGCAGACCGGCGAGCACGAGCGGGTAGATGTCGATGATCCACAGCAGCTGCGTCCCGGTGGGGCGCAGCGACTCGGAGATCTGGGGCAGCGCGAAGCTGAGCACGGTGTTGTCGACCGACACGAGCAGCACCGGGAGCATGAGCACGGCGAGCGCGAACCAGCGGCCGGCGGCGCCGCGCGCGGGTCCACGCGTCGCGGGCTCGTGCTGGGCGGTGGTCCCGGTCGGGGTCGTCGTCACGGGGGTCGTCACGGCGAGGGGTCCTTCCACGTCTTCCGGGCGGCCGGGGCGACGCGGTGGCGCCGAACTTCCAGACCGTCCAGACGGTATAGTAACGACGGGACAGGCCACCGTCATCCCACCCGCGCCTGTGACGCTGCGCACCGCGCCGCCTCCCCCCGACCGGCGCCCCCGCACCGGCCGCGGGCTCGCGGTTCACCGGCCTGCGGGTCCGCACGGGCCGACTACCCTCGGTGCCATGCCGCCGCCCCCCGCTGCTCGCGCCAAGGTCCTGCGGGCGTTCGCGTCCCTGCTCGTCGAGCAGGGCGAGCGCGCCGCCACGCTCGAGGCGGTCGCCGAGCGCGCCGGGGTGTCCAAGGGCGGACTGCTCTACCACTTCGGCTCCAAGGACGCGCTCGCCGACGGCCTCACCGAGCACCTCCGGGAGCTCACCGCCGCCGACGTGGAGGCCATGCGCGCCGCCCCTGCGGGGGCCGTCGACTACCTCATCCGCACCTCGACGCTCGTCGACACGGAGTTCGAGCTCGTCTACCTCGCCGTGTCCCGGCTCGCGCAGGGGTCGTACCCGCGCGCCCGTGCTGCGCTCGACGGCGCGCACGACGCGTGGACCCGCGCCGTGCTCGACGAGGTCGGCGACCCCGTCGTCGCCCACGCGATCGTCCTGCTCAGCGACGGCCTCTACGCGCACGCCGCGCTGAGCAGCGACGTGCTCGGCCGCGTCACGGGCGGTGACGAGGGGGACGACGGCGACGGCACGGCGGACGAGGACCTCGCCTTCCGCGGCCCCCGCCCCGGCGACGACGTGGACGACCTCCTCGGCCTCATCGGCGAGCTCGTCGCGCTGCGACGCCCGGACGGAGCGGCGCGACGCCAGAGATCCTGACCGTGCCGACGAGCACCTCGGAGCCCCGACGCCCAACCCTCGAGCACGAGGACGACGTCGCCGAGGCCGAGCATCGCCGGGCGGTGGCGGCGCTCACGACGGTCTCGGAGCACTACGCGGCGGCCGACTACCTCGACGACGTCCGGGCGGGCTGGGACGAGTGATCGTCGCCGACGCGAACGTCGTGATCGCTGCGTCCAACCCTTCCGGCGTGCACCACACCGAGGCGACGTCGCTCGTCCTCGAGCACGGACAGCACGGGATCGTCCGTCACTTCCTCGCCCTCGCCGAGATGCTCGTCGGTCCCGCGCGAGCAGGCGCTCGGGTACAGGCACGTCACCGCCTGGACCTGGCGGGTTCGGCCTCTCCGCGCCGGCTCAGCCCTCGTAGGCGGCGCGCAACGGCACCAGGTCGAGCTTGGACTGCGTCATCATCACGTCCACGACACGCTGCACGCGCGCCGGGTCGGGGTCCTGCAGCATCGCGAGGAACTCGAGCGGCACGACCTGCCACGACAGCCCGAACCGGTCCTTGAGCCAGCCGCACTGCGACTCCTGGCCACCGTCGGTGAGCGCCGCCCAGTACTCGTCGACCTCGTCCTGGGACTCGCACTCGACGACGAACGACACCGCCTCGGTGAAGGGGAACTGCGGACCGCCGTTGATGGCGTCGAACCGCTGGCCGGCGAGCTCGAAGTCCGCCGACACGGCGGTGCCGTCGGGCTGGCGGAACACGTCGCCCACCTTCGCGTCGGGGAAGACGCTCGAGTAGAACGTGATGGCCTCCTCGAGGTTGCCGTCGAACCACAGGCTCGGCACGATCGCACGCATCGTCGTCTCCTTCGCAGGGCCTCGCGGGCGGCCGGTCGACCGCCCACCCGTTCCGACGGGCGCCGGGCGCGGAACTCATCGCACCCGCCCGGGATCGCGCGGTGCGCGCCCGCCCGCCGCCCGGTGCTAGGCGGACGCCTTCTTCCGGGTCGTCTTCGAGGTGGTGGACTTCTCCTTCGTGGAGGCGGCGCGGCTCGTGCTCTTCTTCGCGGCCGGCTTCGACGCCGCCTTCTCCTTCGTGCCCGAGCTCTTGCTCGCGCTCGTCGACCGGGAACCGCTCGACCCCTTGCCCGACGACGAGCTCGCGCGGCCGGAACCGGACTTCCGGGTCGACCCGGAGCCCGACCCGGACCGTGAACCTGAGCCTGAACCTGAGGCCTTCCCCCCGCTCGCGCGCGAGCTCTTGGACGACGCGACCGACTTGCGCAGCGCCTCCATGAGGTCGATGACCTCCGCGCCCTCGCTCTCCTCCGGCTGCTCGCCGAAGGTCTCGGCGGTGTCGAGCGCGTCGCCCTGCTCGAGCTTGGCCTCGATGAGCTGGCGGAGCTGCGCCTGGTAGTCGTCCTCGTAATCCTCCGGCGTGAAGTCCGCCTCGAAGCTCGCGACGAGCTGCGCCGACATGGCGAGCTCCTTGTCGGTCACCCTCGCCTCGTCGTCGAGCGAGGGGAACGCGGCCTCGCGCACCTCGTCGGCCCACAGCAGCGTCTGGAGCACGAGCACGTCGTCCCGCACGCGCAGCGCCGCGAGCCGCGTGCGCTGGCGGAGCGCGAACTTCACGATCGCCGTCCGGTCGGTCTCCTCGAGCGTGCGCCGCATGAGCACGTACGCCTTGTTGGACTTCGAGTCGGGCTCCAGGTAGTAGCTGCGGTCGAGCAGGAGCGGGTCGATCTGCTCGCTCGGCACGAACTCCACGACCTCGATCTCGCGGCTGCGCTCGGCGGGGAGCGCGGCGAAGTCCTCGCTCGTCAGCACGACGGTGCGCTCGCCGTCGTCGTACGCCTTGTCGATGTGCTCGTACGGCACGACCTCGCCGTCGATCTCGCACACGCGCCGGTAGCGGATGCGGCCGCCGTCCTTGTCGTGGACCTGGTGCAGCGGCACGTCGTGGTCCTCCGTCGCGGAGTACACCTTGACCGGCACGTTGACGAGGCCGAACGTGATGGCGCCCTTCCAGATGGCCCTCATCCGTCCATGGTGGCGTCACCGGCGCCCGCCCGCGAGGGATACGGCGCGACGTCGGCACCGCGTGTGGGTGGCCCGCGGCACCATGGACGGGTGGCGGGGACGAGGTTCGAGTTCGAGGCCGAGCTGTGGCGGTGGGAGGCGCGCACCGACAGCTGGGTGTTCGCCGCGCTCCCGGAGGACGTGAGCGACGAGATCGCGGAGCTGCCGCTGCCGCCCGCGGGGTTCGGCTCGGTCAAGGTCGAGGTGACGCTCGGGGCGCAGCGCTGGTCCACGTCGGTGTTCCCCGACGCGCAGCGCAAGACGTTCGTCGTGCCGATCAAGGCCGCGGTCCGCCGCGCCGAGGGCGTCGACGTCGGCGACCGGGTGCGGATCGGCGTCGAGACGCTGGTCTGAGCGGCCCGACGTCGTCGCGCGGCCCGCGCGGGAGCGTCGCCTCAGCCGTCGTGGCGGCGTTCGTGGAACGCCTCGTCGGCGACCTGCGCCGTCCGCATGAAGCTCTCCATCACCTCGCGCGGCGTGGCGAGCTCGTCGGTGTTCTCGACCGGCTCCGGCACGCCGTCGAGGCTGCGGACCTCGTCGTGGATGCGCTCCATCGTCGTGTCGAGGGTCGCGGCGACGTCCGCCGCGAGCTTGAGCGCGTCCGTCAGGTGCTGAGGCACGTCCCGCTGGTACTTGTAGTAGATCTTGTGCTCCAGGCTCGCCCAGAAGTCCATGGCGATCGTGCGGAGCTGGATCTCGACGACGACGTCCTCGACCCGGTCGGAGAGGAACACCGGCACCTGGACGATGAGGTGCAGGCTCTTGTAGCCGTTGCCCTTCGGGTGCGCGATGTAGTCGCGCTCCTCCAGGACCGTGAGGTCGCGCTGGCCCACGAGCAGGTCGCGCACGCGGTAGATGTCGGAGACGAACGCGCACGTGACCCGGACGCCCGCGACGTCGAACATGTTCTCCCGCACGCCCTCCGGGGTGAGCGGGATCCCCTTGCGCCGCGCCTTCGCGACGATCGACTCGAGCGACTTCAGGCGCGAGCCCAGGTGCTCGATCGGGTTGTCGTCGTGCACGTGCCGGAACTCGTCGCGGAGCACGGTGATCTTCGTCATCACCTCGTCGATGCCGAACTTGTAGTTCATCATCAGGCGACGGAACTCGCGGACGCGGGGACCGATCTCCGCGGGGAGCGGTACGTCGTCGGTCGTCAGGTGCGTCACGGTGATCCTCTCGGTCCGGCATCGACCCCGGGCGGGCTCCCCGGCCGGTCGGACAGCCCCACCCAGTGTCCACGGTCGAGGGCGCCGAGAAGTTCCCGCCACGGCGGGCGACGCCGTCGGGCCCGCGCCACGATGGGCCCATGGCCACCACATCCAGCCGGGCGGGCGAGACGGTGAACGTCGGTGGTCACCGCCTGCGGCTCACCAACCTGGACAAGGTCCTCTACCCCGCCACCGGCACGACGAAGGCCGACGTCCTCGCGTACCTCGCGGCCGTCGCCGACGTCATGCTCCCCCACTGCGCCAACCGGCCCGCGACGCGCAAGCGGTGGCCCGACGGCGTCGACGGCCAGGTGTTCTTCCAGAAGAACGCGGGCCAGGGCGTCCCGTCCTGGGTGCGCACGCGGCGCATCCAGCACAAGAGCAGCGCCAACGACTACGTGCTGGTGAACGACCTCGCGACCCTCACGTGGCTCGGCCAGACGGCGTCGCTCGAGCTCCACGTGCCGCAGTGGCAGTTCGGCCGCACCGGGGCGCACCTCGACCCCGACCGCCTCGTCCTCGACCTCGACCCCGGCCCGGGGGCCGGGCTGGCCGAGTGCGCGGAGGTCGCACGCCAGGCGCGGCAGATCCTCCAGGGCATGGGCCTCGAACCCCTGCCCGTGACGAGCGGGTCCAAGGGCATCCACCTGTACGCCGCGCTCGACGGCAAGCAGGACGCGGCGGCCGTCTCCGCCGTCGCGCACGAGCTCGCCCGCTACCTGGAGGCCGAGCACCCCGACCTCGTCGTGAGCGACATGAAGAAGTCGCTGCGCGGCGGCAAGGTGCTCGTGGACTGGAGCCAGAACAACGGCAACAAGACGACGATCGCGCCCTACTCGCTGCGCGGGCGAGAGCACCCCACCGTCGCCGCGCCCCGCACCTGGGAGGAGCTCGACGACCCGGACCTGCGCCACCTGGACCTCGACGAGGTCGTCGAGCGCGTGCGCACCCTGGGCGACCCGCTCGCCGCGCTCACGCAGGGACACCTCTCCGCGCTCGAGCCCACGCCCGCGCGCATGGCGACGTTCGAGCGCAAGGGGGGTGCGGCGTCGGGCAGCGGGACCGCGGACGGCGGGCCGGACGACGAGCGGCCCGACCGCCTGCACCGGTACCGCTCCATGCGCGACGCCGGGCGCACGCCCGAGCCCGTCCCGGACGAGGCGCCGCCGCCGAGCGCGGGCAACAGCTTCGTCATCCAGGAGCACCACGCCCGCCGCCTGCACTGGGACTTCCGGCTGGAGCACGACGGCGTCCTCGTGAGCTGGGCGCTCCCGCGCGGCGAGCCGACCGACCCGAAGAAGAACCACCTCGCCGTCCAGACCGAGGACCACCCGCTCGCCTACGGCTCGTTCGAGGGCACGATCCCGAAGGGCGAGTACGGCGCCGGCGAGGTGACCATCTGGGACGCCGGCACGTACGAGCTCGAGAAGTGGCGCGACGGCGAGGAGGTCATCGTCACGCTCCACGGCGAGCAGCACGGCACGCGCCGCCTCGCGCTCATCCACACGGGCGGCCGCGACGGCCGCGACGAGGACAACTGGCTGATCCACCTCATGGCGCCGAGGCCGAGCCGTCCGGGCGAGAGCGCGCGGGGTCGGGGCGCCGGGGGTGGGGAGGAGGCGCCGGGTCTACCATCCGCGGCTCGTCCCTCGCCGCTCCCGCCAGACCCGCCACGACCCGGCACCTCCTCCCCACCCCCGGCTTCGCGGTCGGCTCGGGGCGCGTCCTCGCCCGACCACGACGACACGCCGGAGCCGCGGCCGGCTCGGACGGACTGGCGGCCGATGCTCGCGTCGCCCGCGTCGGCGGGCGACCTGCACGACGGCGACGCGTGGGCGTTCGAGATGAAGTGGGACGGGTTCCGGACGCTCGCGCACGTGGCCGAGGGGCGCGTGCGGCTCGTGAGCCGCTCGGGCAAGGACATGTCGGTGACGTACCCGGAGCTGCAGGCGCTCGCGGAGCAGGTCCCGGCGGAGGCGCTGCCGGTGGTGCTGGACGGGGAGATCGTCGCGCTCGACGCGCGGGGGCGGCCGAGCTTCCGGCGTCTCCAGCAGCGCGCGAACATCGCCAAGCCGGGGGACGTCGCCGCGGCGCGACGGCGGGTCACGGTCGACCTCATGGTGTTCGACGTCCTGGAGACCGGCGGGCGGTCGCTCGCGAAGCGCCCGTACGACGAGCGGCGCGAGGTGCTGGAGGACGTGCTGCGCGACGCCGTCGCCCCGGTGCACGTGCCGCCCGTGTTCGACGGGGACCTGGAGGCCGCGATGGAGACGTCGAGGCGGCTGGGGCTCGAGGGCGTGGTCGCGAAGCGGCGCGACGGGGCGTACTCGTCGGGCCGCCGCTCGGCGCTGTGGCTGAAGCTCAAGCACGCGCAGTCGCAGGAGGTCGTCGTGGTCGGGTGGCGGCCGGGCCACGGCGAGCGGACGCACCTCGTCGGGTCCCTGCTGCTCGCCGTGCCCGACGACGGCCGCCTCGTCTACGTGGGCCGGGTCGGGTCGGGCTTCACGGACGCCGAGCGGCGTGACCTGGTCGCCGAGCTCGACCGGATCGGTCGCACGACGCCGCCCGCGGTGGGCGTGCCGCGCGAGGACGCGCGCGACGCGCACTGGGTGTCGCCGCGGCGGGTCGCGGAGGTCGTCTACGCCGAGTGGACGGGCGCCGGGGAGGGCGACGGGGACGACGTCCCGTTCGGCAAGCTGCGCCACCCCGTGTGGAAGGGATGGCGCCGGGACAAGTCACCGGACGACGTCGTGCTGGAGGCGCCCGCGACGTTCGAGGGCTGACCCGGCCGCGGTCCTCGGTCGGTCGCCGCATCGCGCCCGCGGCGCGCTCGCACGATTGGTATACCATTTGGCCATGGCTGCCCCTCCCCTCTCGCGCCGCACCGACCGGCCCGGGAACCGTCGGCCGCGCCGCGTGGTGGCGTGGGCCGCGGCGCTCGGTGTCGCCGTCCTCGCCGCGTGCACGCCCGGCGGGGCGGGCGACGACGCCGCGCCCGCTGCGCCGCCGAGCCCGGCCGCCACGCCGCAGGCTCCGGCGACGACGCCCGGGGACGGGCCGACGCCCCCAGCGCCCGACGCCGTGCCCGCCGTCGAGACCCCGCGGTTCCTGCTCGCGACCGAGGCGGAGTCCGACGGGCTCGCGGTCGTCGACCCGACGATCCGGGAGGGCAGCGCCGTCGTCGACCGCATCGAGGTCGGGGCCGCGCCGTGGGGCGTCGCCGTGCACGCCCCGACGATGCGCGCCTACGTCTCGACGGCCCAGGGCGTCGCCGTCGTGGACCTCGCGACGCGCGAGCGGGTCGACCTCCTCCCCTACCGGGACGCGCCCGCGCGCGTCGCGTTCGGCGAGTACCGCCGCGGCGGCATGGGCATCGCCGTCTCGCCCGACGGCGCCCGCGTCCACGTCGCCGTCCACCGCGGCGACTCGTCGACGCTCGAGACGATCGACGTCGCGTCGCGCGAGGTCGTCGCGAGCACCCCCGTGGGGCTGCGACCGTTCGACGTGCTCGTCGCCGCCGACGGCGGCGAGGTCTACACCGTCGACCACGACACGTTCTCCGTGCACGTCGTCGACACCACGACGTTCGAGGCCCGGCGGATCGAGGTCGCGCCGTTCGGCACGGACGGCGGCCTCGCGTCGTTCGAGAAGCCGCACTACGCGGTGCTCGACGACGACGGCTCGCTCCTGCTGCCCTACCAGGGCCGCGTGCTGGTCCGCCTCGACCCGGCCACCGGCACGACGACGACCGTCGCCTCGGCGGCGGACAGCCACCAGCACGGCGTCGCCCGCGCGCCCGACGGCCGCGTCGTCGTCGTGGGCAACGGCCCGTTCGGCAACGCCACGGGCGGGCCGAACGTGACGGTGCTCGACCCGGCGACCGGCGCGGAGCAGGTCACCTCGCTCACGCGCCGCCACGAGACCGTGACGACGTGGACCGACCCCGCGACGGGGCGCCCGAGCGCCGTGCTCGTCGGCGGGTACACGCAGGCCGAGGCGTGGGACGGCGCGACCGTCGTCGACCTCGGCACGCTCGACACGTACGAGATCCAGATCCCCGGACGGCCCCAGGTGGTCGTCCCGCTGCCGGAAGGACCCGCCGCATGACCACCGCCCGCACCCCCGAGACCGTCACCGTCCTGCGCGACGTCCGCCCCTGGGGCGGCGAGCCGGTCGACCTGCACGTCGCGGACGGCCGCATCGCCGCGGTGACGCCGCACGACCCGGCAGCCGGCACGGCGCCGGAGGCCGGCGTGGTCGACGGCCGCGGCCTGCTCGCGCTCCCGGGCCTCGTCAACGCCCACGCGCACGTCGACAAGAGCTGGTGGGGCCGGCCCTGGGTGAGCTACGGCGGCGAGGCGACGACGCAGGGCCGCATCGCGCACGAGCGCGCGCACCGCGACGAGCTCGGCATCCCGGGCGTCGACGTGACGCTCACGGTGCTGCGCGAGTTCGTGCGGCACGGCACGACGGCGATCCGCACCCACGTCGACGTCGACCTCGGCCTGGGGCTGCGCGGCATCGAGGTCGTGCGCGAGGCGCTCGCCGCGCTGGACGGCGCCGTGCACGCCGAGATCGTCGCGTTCCCGCAGGACGGCGTGCTGCGCCGCCCCGGGGTGCTCGACCTGCTCGACGCGGCCGCCGCCGCGGGCGCCGAGCACGTCGGCGGCCTCGACCCGGCGTCGATCGACCGCGACCCCGTCGGCCAGCTCGACGGGCTGTTCGCGATCGCCGAGCGCCGCGGCGTCGGGATCGACGTGCACCTCCACGACGGCGGGGACCTCGGCGCGTTCCAGGTCGAGCTCATGATCGACCGCACCCTGCGCGCCGGCCTCCAGGGGAAGGTCAACGTGGCGCACGGCTTCGCGGTCGGCGACGTCCCGGCGTCGCGCCAGGCGGAGCTCGTCGCCGCGATGGGCGAGGCCGGTATCACCATGACCACGGTCGCGCCGATCGGCGCCGCTCCCTTGCCCGTGCACGCGCTGCGTGCGGCGGGCGTCGCCGTCGGGCTCGGCACGGACGGCATCCGCGACCTGTGGTCCCCGTACGGGACGGGCGACCTCCTCGCGCTGACGACCCAGCTCGCCCGCCTCTCGCGCTTCCGGTACGACGAGGAGCTCGTCACCGCGGCGCGCGTCGCGACGTCCGACGCCGCACGCTTCGTCGGCCGCGACGTCCACGACCTCGTCGTCGGCGCGCCCGCGGACGTGGTGCTCGTCGACGCGGAAAACGTGCCCGACGCCGTCGTGCGCGCCCCGCGCCGCGCGCTCGTCGTCGCGGGCGGCCGGGTCGTGGCCCGCGACGGCGACGTGCTCGTCTGACGTCGCGGGCCCCGAGCCGTCAGGCGCGCGGCGCCCTCGCGTGCGCCAGGGCCCAGTCGAGCGCGTGGTCCGCGACCGCCTCCCACCCGGGCGCCGCGCACGTCCAGTGGTCGCGGCCCGCGAACTCGTAGTACTCCGTGAGCGCGGGCGAGGCCTCCCAGTGCTTGGCGTTCGAACGGTTCACGGCCGGCGGCATGATGTGGTCCTGCTCCCCCGCGACGAAGAGCAGGGGCGCCCGGTCCGCCGAGTAGTCGACCCACGTGTCCTGGTGCCCGGGCTTGAAGTTGGCGACGAGGCCGTACTCCCACACCCAGTGGCCGGGGGCGGGGATCGCGTACCGCTCCCAGACCGCGCGCGACGCCTCCTCGCTGAGCGTGTTCGTGAACGCGTAGTGGAACTCCTCGGGCGTGAAGCCGACGGCGCGGTGCCGGTTCGCGGGGTTGCGCAGCGCCGGGAAGAGGGAGCGCGCCTGGGACACCGGGGTGACGCGCACGCCCTCGGTGGGCGCCGAGTCGATCACGACGCCCGCGGCGCCGAGACCCCGCGCGAGCAGGAGCTGGGTGAGGGTGCCCCCGAACGAGTGGCCCATGATGATCGGCGGCGTGTCGAGCGCCTCGATGACGGAGGCCAGGTGGTCCAGGGTCTCCGGGACGGTGAGGTCGGCGATGAGCTGCGGGTTCTCCCGGAGCCCCTCGACCTCGATCTCGAAACCGGGGTAGCCGGGCGCCAGGACGGTGAGTCCCTGCTGCTCGTAGTGCGTGACCCACCCCTCCCAGCTCCGGGGGGTCATCCAGAGGCCGTGCACGAGCACGACGGTGTCGGGGCGCCGGGCAGGAGGCGCGGCGGCAGACGCCTCGGCGAGGTTCTCGGCAGGGTGCTCGGTGCGGTCGGTGTCGGTCATGGCGGGTTCCTCTCGGGCTCGGTGGCGGTGGAGAAGAGCGGGGACGCCACGTCGCGTCCCCCCGGCCGGCACCCCGCCGACCTGTCCTTCGAGAACCGTGCGCGGAGCCCTCCGTCGGACGCTACCGTTCCCGGGCGCCGGGCGACAGACCCTCTGGCCTCCCGCGTCGATGAGTTTCCGGGCTCGGGTGCGTCTATCCCGCGACACCCCTCGGGCCAGGCGCCCGCGACACCGGAGGACCCCATGAGCACCCAGATCTTCGTCAACCTGCCCGTCCAGGACCTCGACGCCGCCAAGGCGTTCTACACCGCGCTGGGGTACACGGTGAACGAGCAGTTCACGGACGAGAACGCGTCCTCGATCGTGCTCAGCGACACGATCTACGTGATGCTCCTCACCGCGGAGTTCGCGCAGCGGTTCACGAACAAGGCGATCGCCGACGCGACCGCCACGACCGAGGTCATCAACGCCCTGAGCGTCGGCTCCCGCGCCGAGGTCGACCGGCTCGCCGACGCCGCGTTCGCCGCCGGTGCGACGGCGGTCAAGGACCCCCAGGAGGAGGGCGGCTTCATGTACTCGCGGAGCTTCGCCGACCTCGACGGGCACCAGTGGGAGGTCCTTCACATGGACCCCACCGCGTTCGAGGGCTGACCGCACCGCGGGAATCCGTCGGGCGCCCGCGGGGTTGCCGCCCGTATGCGAGCCATCACCTACTCCCGCTACGGCGGCCCCGACGTCCTCGAGACGACCGACCTCCCGACCCCCAAGGTCGGCCCCGACTCCGTCCTCGTGCGCGTGCGCGCCGCGAGCGTGAACCCGGTGGACTGGAAGGTCCGCGAGGGGTACCTCGACCAGATCATGGATGTCGCGTTCCCTGTCGTCCCGGGCTGGGACGTCGCGGGCGTGGTCGAGCGCGTGGGCCTGGACACCCCCGAGCTCCAGGTCGGCGACGAGGTGTACGGGTACGTGCGCAAGGACGTCGTGGGCGGCGAGGTCTCGGGCGGCACGTTCGCCGAGCTCGTCGCGGCGCCCGTCCGGACGCTCGCGCGCAAGCCGGCGGCGTGGTCGTTCGAGGAGGCGGCGGCGGTGCCCCTCGCGGGGCTGACGGCGTACCAGACCATCCGACGCACCGGGCTCGCCGCGGGCCAGACGGTGCTCGTGCACGCCGCCGCCGGCGGCGTCGGGTCGTTCGCCGTCCAGATCGCGAAGGCGCTCGGGGCGCGCGTCCTCGGGACGGCGTCGGAGCGCAACCACGACTTCCTGCGCTCGCTCGGCGCGGAGCCGGTGACGTACGGCGACGGGCTCGCGGAGCGGGTCCGGGCGCTCGCGCCGGAGGGCGTGGACGTGGTCCTCGACTACGTGGGCGGCGACGCGCTCGACTCGGTCCCGCAGGTGCTGCGCGACGGCGGCACGGTCGCCTCGATCACGGACGCGCGGGCACGCGACGAGCTGGGCGGGCACTACGTGTGGGTGCGCCCCGACGCGGCCGACCTCGCCGAGCTCGCTCGGCTCGGCGACGAGGGCCTGCTGCGCCCGGAGGTCGCGGAGGTCTTCGACCTCGCCGACGCCGCCGACGCGCACCGCGCGAGCCAGTCCGGGCACGTGCGCGGCAAGGTCGTCGTGCGGGTCTGACCCTCCGAGACCGGCCCCGGCGGCGCCCGATCGACCCGCCGCGGGCCGGTCCGGCACGTCCGGGCCGGTCGGGCGGGCCGTCAGGCGGTGGGCGGTTCGCCCGGCAGCTCCCGCAGCGGCGACGTGAGGTCGCCGCCCGCGTCGCCCGTGTTGACCGTCCCCTGCCGCTCGACGAGCACCGCGGAGGTCTCGACGGCGGCACGCGGCCGGTGCTCGACGCCCCGCGGCACCACGAACAGGTCGTGCGGGCCCAGCACGACAGCGCGCTCGACGCCGCCGTCGCGCAGGTCGATCGTCAGCTCGCCGTCGAGCACGAGGAACAGCTCGTCGGTCTCGGGGTGGGTGTGCCAGACGAACTCGCCCAGCACCTTCACCACCTTGACGTCGGCGTCGTTGAGGCTCGCCACGCGGTGCGGCTGCCAGTGCCCGTCGAACGTGTCGAGGGCGGCGAGGAGGTTGCGCACGTCGGTCATGCGAGCAGCCTGCCACTCCCGGACCCGAGCCGGACCGCCCAACCCGCGACGACCGGGACGGACCCGGCCGCCCGAGCGGACCCGCGGAGGACCGACGCCGGGCCGCTCGGGTCGATCTCGGCGTCGAGCGGTGCCACGCTGGGCTCATGTCGAGCACCGATGCCGCACGTCCGGGGGCCGCGTTCGGTCCCGAGGTCTACGCCGTGCGTCGCGAGCGCGCCGCCGCGCACGCGCGCGAGGCCGGTCTCACGGGGCTGCTCGTCTCGCCCGGCCCCGACCTCGCGTACTTCACCGGGTACGCGCCACCGGAGACGGAGCGGCTGACGCTGCTCACGATCCCCGCCGAGGGGACCGGGACGACCGGCGGCGCGTCCGTCGTCGGGCCGCTGCTGGAGCGGGGCGACCTGGCCTCCGCCCCCGGGGCGGACGGCCTCGACGTCGTGACGTGGCGCGACGGCGACGACGAGCACGACGCCGCGGCGCGACTCCTCGCCGCGGACGGCACCTACGCCGTCTCGGACGCCACGTGGGCGCTGCACGTGCTCGGGCTCCAGCGCGCGCTTCCCGGCGTCCGCCTCACCGCGTTCTCCGACGCCGTCCCGACGCTGCGGGCCGTCAAGGACGCCGCGGAGGTGGAGCGCCTCGCCGCCGCGGGTGCGGCCGCCGACGCCGCGTTCGCGGACGTCCTGGGCGTCGCGTTCGCGGGCCGGCGCGAGCGGGACGTCGCGGCCGACCTCGACCGGTTCCTGCGCGAGCACGGGCACGAGCAGGTCGACTTCACGCTCGTGTGCTCCGGCCCGAACGGCGCCGACCCGCACCACGACGCGGGCGACCGCGTCATCGAGCCCGGCGACCTCGTCGTGCTCGACTTCGGCGGGCTGCGCGACGGGTACGGGTCGGACACCTCGCGGACGGTGCTGGTCGCGGGCGGCACGGACGACGCCCTCGCGGGCCAGCAGCGCGAGGTCTACGACGTCGTCCGGCGCGCGCAGCAGGCCGGGGTCGACGCGGTGCGCCCGGGCGCGACGTGCCAGGACGTCGACCGCGCCGCGCGCGCCGTCATCGTCGACGCGGGCTACGGCGAGCAGTTCGTGCACCGCACCGGCCACGGCATCGGCACGACGACGCACGAGCCGCCGTACATGGTGGAGGGCGAGGACCGCCCGATCGAGGCCGGCATGTGCTTCTCCGTCGAGCCGGGCGTGTACCTGCCCGGCCGCTTCGGCGTCCGGATCGAGGACATCGTCGTCGCGTTCCCGCCGGACGTGCCCGACGGCGCACGCCGCCTCAACACCTCGACCCACGACCTGCAGACGGTGCGCTAGCCGTCGGCACGGCGGGCGCGGGACCTCGAGCCGGCACTCCGCCTCAGCCGCTCTGGGCCCCTCCGGCGCCGGTGGCGCGCACACGGTCGTTGCGGATGCCGACCCAGCTGAGCACGCCGCCGAGGACGAGCAGGCCCGCCGTGACGAGGAGCGAGCGGTGGAAGCCGTCGAGGTCGAGCACGCCGCCGACGATCACCCCCGCGAACGCGATGACGACGAGCCCCGCGACGCGCGACACCGCGTTGTTCACCGCGGAGCCGATGCCGGCGTCGGCCGCCGGGATCGAGCCGAGGATCGCCGACGTCAGCGGCGCGACCGTCATCGCGAGGCCCAGGCCGAAGAGCACGAGGCCCGGCAGGACCTGGGTGACGTACACGGCGTCGTCGGTCGTCGTGAGCAGGAGCAGGTAGCCGGCCCCGCCGACGATCGGGCCGAGCGTCATGAACAGGCGCGGGCCGTAGCGGCCCGCGAGCGCCCCGAACCGCGTCGACAGGGCGAGGAGCACGAGCGTGACGGGGAGCTGGGCGAGCCCGGCGGCGGTCGCGCTGTACCCGCCGACCTGCTGGAGGAAGAGCGTGACGACGAACCCGCCGAAGTACAGCGCGCCGTAGATCGCCGCGGTCGCGAGGTTGCCCCACGCGAAGTTGCGCACCCGGAACAGGCGCGGCGGCAGCATCGGGTCCGGGGCGCGGCGCTCCCACCCCACGAACGCGGCGAGGCACACGACCCCGACGGCGAACGGTCCCCACACCACCGGGCTCGACCACCCGAAGCGTCCCTGCTCGATGAGCGCGAACACCGTCCCCGCGAGCCCGACGGCGGCGAGCGTCGCCCCGAGCGTGTCGATGCGCCGTCGTCCGCCCGGGCCCGCCGCGGCGTCCGGCTCCTCCGCCGCGGACCGGGGGACGCCGCGCAGCAGCCACAGCGTGACGGCGACGGGGAGCACGTTGATCCAGAAGACCCAGCGCCACGAGATCGCGTCGATGAGGACGCCGCCGAGCAGCGGCCCGACGAGCGACGCGGTGCTGGTCCACGCGGTCCAGGAGCCGATCGCGCGGGCCTGCCGCTCGCCGTCGAACGTGGAGATGATCATGGCGAGCGAGCTGGGCACGAGCAGGGCGCCCGCGACGCCCTGGAGGCCGCGCGCGACGACGAGGACGAGGCCGTCGGGCGCGAGCGCGCACGCGACCGACGTCACGGCGAACCCGACGAGCCCGATCGCCATGATTCGGCGGCGCCCGTGGACGTCCGACAGCGACCCCGCCAGGAGGATGAGCGCGCCGAGCGTGATCATGTAGGCGTCGACGACCCACTGCTGCAGCGCGAGACCCGTGACGGGCCCGGTGGTGAGCTCGGCGGAGATCGCGGGCAGCGCGACGTTGACCACCGAGCCGTCCAGGAACGACACGAACGACGCGAGGACCGCGACCACCAGCACCCGCTGCTGCACCCTCACGCCCTCACGCTACGACGGTCGCGGCGATCAGGCGTTGGGAGCGACGTCCGTCCCCGCCCCGCGGCGGCGCGGAACGACGCGCGACGACGCCGTCCGCCCGGCGGGCCCGGGCACCTCCTCGACCTCGAGGCCGGCATCGGCGATCATCGCGAGGTCCGCGGCGGCGTCCTGCCCCTCCGCCGTGAGGTAGTCGCCGAGGAAGAGCGAGCTGGCCACGTGCAGGGCGAGCGGCTGGAGTGCTCGCAGATGGAGCTCCCGCCCGGCGCCCAGGCGCAGCTCGGCCCGGGGCAGCGCGAACCGCGCGGCGGCGAGGATCCGCAGGCACCGTTGCGGCGTGAGCTCGTGCCGGCCCGCGAGCGGGGTCCCCTCGAAGGGCACGAGGAAGTTGACCGGGACGGAGTCCGGTTCGAGCGCCCGCAGCTCCAGGAGCACGTCGACGAGCTGCTCGGGGGTCTCCCCCGCCCCCGCGATGAGCCCCGAGCAGGCCGACAGCCCGGCGCCCTGGACGCGCTGGACGGTCGCGACGCGGTCCCTGTGGCCGTGGGTCGTGCAGATCTCGGGGTAGGCGTCCTCCGACGCGTTGAGGTTGTGGTTGTAGGCGTAGGCACCTGCGTCGCGCAGGCGCTCGGCCTGGCCGTCGGACAGCAGCCCGAGGCACGCGCAGACCTCGACGCCGGGGTGCTCCTCGACGATCCGGGCCACGACCCCGCAGACGCGGGTCACGTCGCGCTCCGTGGGGCCGCGCCCGCTCGCCACGAGGCACACGCGCGACGCCCCGGCGTCGATCCCCGCGCGCGCCGCTCCGAGCGCCTCGGGCGCACGGAGCCACGTGTACCGCAGGATCTCCGCCGCGGACCCGAGGCGCTGGGAGCAGTAGGTGCAGTCCTCGGGGCACAGCCCGGACTTGAGGTTGACGAGGTAGGCGAGCTTCACGCGCCGGCCGAACCACCGGCGTCGGACCCGGGCCGCCGCGGCGACGACGTCCAGGAGGTCGTCGTCGTCGGTCGCGAGGACGGCGAGGAGGCTGTCCGCGGAGGGCGCCTCCTCGCGCGTCGTGGCGGAGACGAGGTCGTCGAGCAACGCGGCGAGGTCGTGGTCCATGGGTCGATCGTGGCGACGCGTGACGCGCGCGCCCGTGCACGGTCTCTCCAGCGTCGCGTTCCGCCGACCGGGGAGCCCGACGACGCGTTGGTGGCGGTCCACAAGACCGGTGGGGCGAGAACGTCGCTCTCCCCCAGGCGCAGGTCGCACCACGTCGGCCCCCGAGACTCGTCCGCGACATACCTAGCGGTAGGTATGGTCGCCCGCTAGGCTGCGGACCATGCCGTCCGACACGCGACCCGAGCCACGCGCGGAGGCGCCCGGCTCGAACCGGGACCGCCTCGTCGCCGCCGCGCAGGAGCTGTTCTGGGCGCAGGGCGTCGGCGCGACGAGCCCGCGCCAGGTCCTCGCCGCGAGCGGCGTCGGGCAGGGCAGCCTCTACCACCACTTCCCCACGAAGCACGACCTCGCCGCCGCGGCCGTGCACGCCACGACGACCGCGGGCCTCGATGCCGCGCGCCGCGACCTGGGCGCGCAGGGCTCCGCCGTCGAGCGCCTCGTCCGCTATCTCGAACGCCCGCGGCCTGCGCTCGCCGGCTGCAAGGTCGGGCGCCTCGTGAGCGACCAGGCGGTCATGGACGACGCCGCGCTCGCCGCGGAGGTGCGCGCCTACTTCCGCGGGCTCGTCGACCTGGCCGCCGCCGTCCTCGTCGAGGGCGGGCTGCCCGACGACGCGGCGCGCGACCGCGCGCACGCCGCCGTCGCCGTCGTGCAGGGCGGGTACGTCCTCGCGCGCGCCCTCGACGACCCGGACGCGATGTCCGCCGCCGCGCGGGGCTTCGTCGCCCTGCTCGACCCGCTCCCGACCACCTCGGAGGACGCATGACCGACGCCGACCGCCCGTCCCTGCGCGAGCGCCTGCGCGCCCTGCCCGTCTTCGGCCCCGACCTCCCCGGTCTCGAGGTCGACGCCGCACCCGACGACCCGGGCACGCTCTTCGTCCGCTGGCTCGACGACGCGATCGACGCCGGGCTGCCCGCCCCGCACGCCGCCACCCTCTCCACCGCCGACGCGAGCGGCCGCGTGGACGCACGGACCCTCATCCTCAAGGACGTCGACGGCGACGGGTGGGTCTTCGCGACGCGGGCCGACTCCCCCAAGGGCGTCGCGCTCGCGCAGAACCCGAACGCCGCCCTGACGTTCTTCTGGCGCGAGCACGGTCGGCAGGTCCGCGTGCGGGGACCCGTCGTGCCGCTGGACGCCGAGACGTCCGCCGCCGACTTCCTGGACCGGTCCGACTTCTCCCGCGCGACCGCCCTCGCCGGGTCGCAGAGCGCCCCGCTCGCGTCCCGCGCCGCCTACCGCGAGGCATGGGACGCCGCCCTCGACCGCGTGCGGGCGGAGCCCGGGCTCGTCCTCGACGCCTGGACCGCGTACGCGCTCGAGCCGACGAGCGTGGAGTTCTGGGCGTCGTCGGGCGCGGGCCAGACCCGCCTGCGGTACACCGCGGCGTCCGGCGCGCCGACCACCTGGACGAAGGAGCTGCTGTGGCCCTGACCGACGCCCCCGCCCTCACCCCGCCCGACGTCGAGGAGGTCCGGCGCGACGCGCGCGCCGCCCTCGACGCGGTGACCGACGCGGCGCGCGGGCTCGACGCCGCCGGGCTCGACGCGCCGTCGGCCCTGCCCGGGTGGTCGCGCAGCCACGTGCTCGCGCACGTCACCGCCATCGGCGAGGCCATGGCGCGGCAGGCCGAGCGCGCCGCGCGCGGCGAGCTCGTCGAGGTGTACGACGGCGGCGCGGCCGGGCGCGAGGACGGCATCCGGACGGGCGCGCTGCGCTCCGTCGCGCAGCACGTCGCGGCACTCGATGCGCTGGCCGACCGCCTCGACGCCGCGTGGCCCGCCGCCGGGTCCCCCGGGTGGTCCGCGCCGGTGACGTACCGCGACGGCACGGTCGCGGACGCGCTCGTGGCCTGGTGGCGCGAGGTGCGGATCCACGCGGTCGACCTCGATGCCGGCGTCGGCCTCGACTCCTGGCCTCCCGCGCTCGGGCTGCACCTCCTCGACTTCCTCGGGGTCCGGCTCGCGGACGACGTCGTGGTCGAGCTCGACGGGGCACCAGGAGACCTCGTCGTGGGCGCCGGCGGCGTCCACGTCGGACCGGGCGCTCTCCGCATCGGACCGGGCGCCCTTCGCGTCGGACCGGGCGGCCTCCGCGTGGCTGCCGGACCTGAGCCCGCGTCCGAAGCCGAGCCCACCTCCGGGGCCGCGGCCTCGCCTGCGCCCGCGTCCGCGCCCGGCCGGGGCGCCGTCGTCGTCCACGGCCGCCTCACCGACGTCGCCGCCTGGCTCGCGGGCCGCACCCCCGGCGCCGAGCCCACCGCCCGCCTCGCGGGCGCGCCCGTGGGCCTCCCCGAGATCGGCCCCTGGCCGTCCCCGTACTCCCCGCCGCAGGAGAACCCCACCCCCGCGAGGTAGAGCCCCGGTCGGCCGAGGTAGAGCCCTGGTCCGCCAGGTAGAGGCGTGGTCGGCTGGCGCACGCGGACCACGGCTCTACCTCGCGAGACCACGGCTCTACCTCGCGGGAAGACGGCTCGGACCCGGCCGGATCGCGCGGTACGCGACGTCCGACCTGCCCGGCTCGGGACCGAGGTCCCGCGAAAGTGTGACGCACGCCCGTGACGCACCGCACAGTTAGTGCACTCTTTCACAAGCGTAGGATCGACATGTGTCGAGTCGAGCGAGCAACCCCGCAAGCAGCGCAGACCAGATCGACGTAGCCCTCATCGGCGGTGGCATCATGAGCGCCACGCTCGGGGCACTCTTGAAGGTCTTGGAGCCCACCTGGACGGTGCGCATCTACGAGCGCCTGGACGCCGTGGCGCAGGAGTCGTCGAACCCGTGGAACAACGCCGGGACGGGTCACGCCGCCCTGTGCGAGCTGAACTACACGCCGGAGAAGCCGGACGGCTCGATCGACATCACCAAGGCGGTGAAGATCAACGAGCAGTTCGAGGTGTCGCGCGAGTTCTGGCACCACCTGCTCACGACGGGCGCGCTGCCGCAGCCCGCGAGCTTCATCTCCCGCACCCCCCACATGACCTTCGTGCGCGGCGCGGAGAACGTCGACTACCTGCGTCGCCGCTTCGAGACGCTGCGCCGCCACCCGCTGTTCAGCGAGCTCGAGTTCACGGACGACCCGGCGGTCATCGCCGAGTGGGCCCCGCTCCTGGTCGCCGAGCGCGACGGCGACGAGCCGGTCGCGGCCACGCGCGCGACGAGCGGGACGGACGTCGACTTCGGCGCCCTCACCGAGCAGCTCGTCGACTACCTCGTCTCGGAGGGCACGCAGCTCTACCTCGAGCACGAGGTGAAGGACCTCAGGAAGACGAAGGACGGCCGCTGGCGCCTGACGGTCAAGGACCGCTCGTGGAACGCCCCGAAGCGCCGCTCGACCGTCGAGGCCCGGTTCGTGTTCGTGGGCGCCGGCGGCGGCGCGCTGCCGCTGCTCCAGGCGGCCGGCATCCCGGAGGCGAAGGGCTACGGCGGCTTCCCGATCAGCGGTGAGTTCCTCCGCACGGACGACCCGGAGCTCGTCGCCCAGCACCAGGCGAAGGTCTACGGCAAGGCCGACGTCGGCTCGCCGCCCATGTCGGTCCCGCACCTGGACACGCGCGTCGTCGACGGCAAGACGTACCTGATGTTCGGCCCCTACGCCGGGTTCAGCCCCAAGTACCTCAAGAAGGGCAAGTACCTCGGGCTCTTCACGTCGCTGCGCCTGCACAACCTCGGCTCGATGGTCGGCGCGGGCCTGAAGAACCTCGACCTCACCCAGTACCTGGTGGGCCAGCTCCTCGCGAGCCCGGAGACCAAGTTCACCGCGCTCCAGGGCTTCATGCCCACCGCGCACCCCAAGCACTGGGAGACCATCACCGCGGGCCAGCGCGTCCAGGTGATCAAGAAGGACAAGGACGGCAAGGGCGTCCTCGAGTTCGGCACCGAGGTCATCGCGGCGTCCGACGGCTCGATCGCCGGCCTGCTCGGCGCCTCGCCGGGTGCCTCGACGGCCGTCCCCGCGATGATCGACCTGCTCGAGCGCTGCTTCCCCGCCCGCTTCACCAAGTGGCGCCCGGAGCTCGCGACGATGATCCCGAGCCTCGGCCACGCCCCGTGGGAGGCGCACGAGCTCGAGGGCCTCGACCAGCTCACGGGCGACGCGGACGTCGACGCGGTCGGCTCGCGCGCCTGACCCGAGCGACACCGCTCCCCCGCGAACGGCCCGGACCTCCACGAGGTCCGGGCCGTTCGTGCGTCCGGAGACGCCGCACGCGGTCGAGCGGCGCGTGGCCGGGCGGCTCCGCACGCGAGGGCTCAGCGCGCGAGCGGCGTGCCCCGGGTCCCCGGCCGCCGCGGCGCGGCGGGAGCGTTCGCCCCGGGGCGCCCGCCCGGCACGGCAGGAGCGGCGCGCACGCCGTCGCGCACGGCCGGGTTCGGCACGACGCGCCGCAGCACGAGCTCGGCCGCGACCTCGTGCGGGTCGACGACGGCGGCCGGCTCAGCCGGTCGCGACGCCGCGGCGCGCAGGTCGGCGTCCAGCCGCTGCGCGTCGCGGTCCCAGCGCTCGCCGTGCACCGACCGGTCCCCGCGCGCGTCCCACGCGGCGCCGTCGGGCCACGCGCCGTCGGACCCGGCGGGGAACCACGGACGGGCCGGGTCCTCGCGGCGGACCGCGAGGGCCGCGACCGTCGGGCCGACGACGAGGAGAAGAGCCACCACACCCCAGAAGATGTCCATGGCTCCACCCTCGCGGCGCACGACCCGCGCCACGAGTGGCAGCACTGACACCTCTCGACAAGATCCTGCCAGCGGCGTAGCGTGCCGAGCATGGTGCGATCCGTCGCGGCCGTCGTGTGCGACGGCCTGGCCCCGTTCGAGTTCGGCGTCGTGTGCGAGGTCTTCGGCCTCGACCGCAGCGACGACGGCGTCCCGTCGTTCGACTTCCGCGTGTGCGGCCCGGTCGCGGGCCGTCCCGTCCGCACGTCGGTGGGCGCGCACGTCGTGCCCGACCACGACCTCTCCGCGACGGACGACGCGGACCTGGTCGTCGTGCCGGCGATCCGCATCGGGACCGACTACCCGCCCGAGGTGCTCGACGCCGTCCGCCGCGCGTCCGACCGCGGCGCCCTGCTGCTCAGCGTGTGCTCGGGCGTGTTCGTGCTCGCGGCCGCGGGCGTCATCGAGGGACGGCGGGTGACGACGCACTGGATGCACGCCGACGAGCTGCGCCGTCGTTACCCGAGCCTCGACATCGACCCCGACGTGCTCTTCGTCGACGACGGCAACCTCATCACGAGCGCCGGAACGGCGGCGGGCATCGACGCGTGCCTGCACCTCGTGCGCCGCGAGCTCGGGGCCCGGGTGGCGAACACCATCGCCCGGCGCATGGTCGTGCCGCCCCAGCGCGACGGCGGGCAGCGCCAGTTCATCGAGCGCCCGGTGCCCGAGTGCGAGGAGGACTCGTTCGGGGAGCTGCTGGAGTGGATGACCGACCACCTCGACGAGCCGCTCACCGTGCGCGACCTCGCCCGCCGGGCCCACACCTCCGAGCGCACCTTCGCGCGCGCGTTCGTCGCGCAGACCGGCACGACCCCGCTCGCGTGGCTGACGTCGCAACGCGTCGCGCACGCGCAGTCGCTGCTCGAGGAGTCCTCGCTGGACCTGGAGGAGGTCGCGCGCCGCAGCGGTTTCGGGTCGGCCGCGCTCCTGCGCCACCACTTCCGGCGGGCGGTCGGGATCACGCCGACGGAGTACCGCCAGACCTTCCGGTTCGCCGCCTGACCCCTCCGGAGGAGGTGTCGCTCCTTCGCGACTCCTTCACCCGGCCCCCTCGCGCGCGCAACCTACGGTCCCGTAGGGTGGGGTCATCTGCACGACGAGCACCTGCTCACCTCCGCGGCTGGGAAGTCGACACCGACACCCCTGCGAGGACACATGACCTCTGCCGCAGTGCGCCCGGGCTTCCGGGCCACCCGCCCTCGGACCGACGAGCCCGGTGCCGTCACCAGCACCTACAGCGCACTGTCGCGCACGGTGCGCGACGCGGGCCTGCTCCACCGCACGCACGCCTACTACCTGTGGACCCTCGGGGTCCTCACGCTCGCGCTCGGCGGCGCTGTCGCCGGGTTCGTCCTCCTGGGCGACTCGTGGTTCCAGCTCCTCGTCGCCGGGGCGCTCGGCCTGATCCTCACCCAGTTCGCGTTCGTCGCGCACGAGGCGTCGCACCGCCAGGTCTTCGCGTCCGGCCCGGCGAACGACCGCCTCGGGAAGGTGCTGGCCAACGGCGTCGTCGGCATCAGCCACTCGTGGTGGATGAACAAGCACACGCGCCACCACGCGAACCCGAACCGCCGCGGCAAGGACCCGGACATCGCGCCCGACGTCGTCGTGTTCCTCGAGGAGGACGCGGAGGTCGCGAAGGGCTTCCGGGCGGTCATCAACCGCTACCAGGGCTGGCTGTTCTTCCCGCTCCTCACGCTCGAGGGCGTGAACCTGCACGTGCAGGCGTTCCGCTCGCTCCTCGCCGGCGGCCGCGCGCGCGGCGACGTCCGCACGCGCGTCATCGAGATCGTCACCATCACGCTGCGCCTGTCGCTCTACGTCGGGGCGGTCGTCTGGTTCCTGCCGCTCGGCCTCGCAGCCGCCTTCCTGGGCGTCCAGCTCGCCGTCTTCGGCGTCTACATGGGGGCGTCGTTCGCCCCCAACCACAAGGGCATGGCGATCATCCCCGCCGACAGCAAGATCGACTTCCTGTCCAAGCAGGTCCTCACCTCGCGGAACATCCGCGGCGGGTGGTGGATGAACATCCTCATGGGCGGGCTCAACTTCCAGATCGAGCACCACCTGTTCCCGAGCATGCCGCGCCCGCACCTCGCGCGGGCCCGCGAGATCGTGCGCGAGCACTGCGCGCACCTCGGCCTGCCGTACACGGAGACGAGCCTCGTGCAGTCCTACGCGATCGTCGTCCGGTACCTCAACCGCGTGGGGCTCTCGGCGCGCGACCCGTTCGACTGCCCGATGTTCCGCCAGCTCCGCCGGGTCTGACCGACCCTCCCCCTGCGGCACGACGACCCGCCGCACGACGCCCCGCGCCCGACGACGCGCGCGGGGCGCGTCAGGCGGACGCCGCGTGCCCGTGGCGCCAGTACCCGACGAAGTCGACGTGCGCCTTCGGCACGCCCCGGTCGTCGACCAGGTGGCGGCGCACGCCCGTGGCGAGCGCCGACTCCCCGACCGCGTACGCGTAGCCGGGACCGGCGGGCAGGTCGGCCGACCGTACGGCGTCGAGCGCGAGACGACCCGGCAGCAGGTCGTGGTCGCCGCCGCGCGCGGGCCGTGCGCCGTCGCGCGCCAGCCAGCGCAGCTCGACGCCCGCGGGCACGCGGAACTCCTGCGCGTCCGCCGCCTCGGGGACCTCGACCACCGCGAGGCCGCGCGCGTCGTCGGGCAGGGACTCGCAGATCCCCGCGACCGCGGGCAGCCCGGTCTCGTCGGCGACGAGGAGCGTCCAGTCGTGCGGGACGCGCGGGTGGTAGCCGATCCCCTGGTCGAGCAGGCCCACGCGGTCCCCCGGCTCGGCGGACAGCGCGAACGAGGACGCGGGCCCTGCGTCGCCGTGCACGACGAAGTCCACGTCCAGCTCGCGCAGGCCCGGGCGCACGGCGCGCACGGTGTAGTTCCGCACCCACGGACGGCGCGCCTTGGGCGTGGCGAGGTACTGGACGTACCAGAGGCCCGACGCGCGGGTCGGCAGCCGCAGCGCGTCCTGGTCCTCGCGCGGGAGGAAGAGCCGGAACCACTGGTCGAACCCCAGCGGGGTGAAGAGGTCCAGCTCGTCTCCCCCGAGCGTGACCCGCACGACGTTCGGACTGACCCGCTCGCGCCCGACGACGCTCAGCGTGACGACGTGCGCGTCCTGGGGCTTGACGGTCTTGACGGACACCGGCGGCTCCTCGTGCGACGCCCGGCTCCCCGGGCGGAACGGCGGCCCCGCGAGCGCGTCGACCACGAGAGAGGTTAGCCTCACCTCACGCCTGCGTCGATGTGCTGGATCCCACACGCTGCCCGCGGCCGCCCCGCCCGAGGCACCCGACGCCTCCTGGCATGCTCGGGACGTGGAGATCCCCGTCGTCTGGTCCGTGGTCCTGCTCGTCACGGCCGCCTGGAACCTGCTCATCTGGCCGCGCTTCCTCCAGCGCATCGCCAAGGACCCCCGCTCGCGCGACGCCGACGGCCGCGCGACGCGCTTCCTCACCGTGCACGTCGTGCTCATCGCGGTCTCGCTCGTGCTCGCCCTCGCCGTCGGGGTGCTGGGCGTCCTCACGCTCGTCTGAGCCGGGCCGTCGCGCGGCCCGGCCCGGGGCCCCACCGCGCCCGAGGGCGGCCCGGACTAGCGACGTCGGACGAGGTTCGCGAGCGGCGAGTGCCGAGGCACCCACCGCGCGAGCGCGGCCGCGGAGCCGGCGCCGAGCGCCGCCGTCGCCCAGACGCCCGCGGCGAGCGACCCCAGCGCCGCACCGGCCGACAGCACGAGCGGACCGAGGGCGTCGCCGGTGTCCTGGAACAGGCGCCACACGCTGAGGAAGGTCGGGCGCACGTCCGCGGGCGCGACGTCGGCGCCGAGCGTCATGACGATGCCCGAGCCCATGCCGTTCCCGACCCCGAGCACGGCCGCGACGACCGCGAGCGCGGGGGCGGTGTGCGCGAGCGGCAGCACCGCGAGACCGACGGCCATCGTGAGCATGGACGGCACGGCGACCCACAGGCGCCCGAACCGGTCCATGACCTTGCCCGCCGGGTAGAAGAGCAGCATGTCGAGCGCACCGGAGACGCCGAAGATCAGCGACGTCACCTCGGCGTCGAGCCCCAGGTGCTCGCCCCACAGGGGGATGACGGTCTGCCGGGCCCCACGGACCGCGCTCACCAGGAGGATCGCCACGCCGAGCGTCGCGAACAGGTGGCGGTAGTCGCGCGCCACGCGGGCGATGCCGACCCGCGGCACGGCCCGCGCGCCGCGCAGTCGAGCACGCCCGGCCTCCGCGGGGTCCGGCCGCACGACGGCGAGCACCACCACCGCGGTGAGCGCGGCGCCCGTCCCGAGCCAGTAGGCGCCGCGCACGTCGGTCGCGGCGATGACCGCCGCGCCCGCGAACGGGCCGAGGAACAGCCCGATCCGGTGCACGCCCGCGAGCGTCGACAGGACGCGCGCCCGGCGCAGCGGGGGCGTGATCTCGGTGAGGTACGCCTGGCGGGCGAGGTTGAAGACGGCGGTCGACGCACCGAGTGCGAGGACCCCCGCCGCGAGGCCCCACAGACTGGGGGTGAGGGCGATCGTCGCGAAGGCGACCGCCGCGACGCCCCCGGCGAGCAGCATGGCCGCACGGTCGCCGAGGCGCTGGGCGAGCGCCCCGGCGGGCAGGTCGAAGAGGATCTTGCCGATCGGCACGAGCGCGGCCACGAGCCCGGCGACCGTGAGGCTCGCGCCCCGGCCCGTGGCCGTGACGGCGACGACCGGCAGCATGGCCCCCACGCCGATCTCGAGGACGAGCGTGGGCAGGAACGCGCCGAGGACGACGCTGCGAAGCGGGAAGAGCGGTGCGTCGGTGCCCGCGCGGGCGGTCACCGGGCCTCCGCCACGGCCTCGACGGCAGGGCTCGGCACCTCGACGGCAGGGCTCGGCGCTTCGACGCCCGCGCGCAGCGCGGCCGCGTCGGGCCGGGAGACGTCGACGCCGCGGCACGCGGGGGCGTCCGCGAGGAGCTCCAGGAGCTGCGGCGCGGCCGAGGCGCCGCGGTCCCAGCGCCCCGTGACGACGGAGACGACCCAGCTCGGCGCACCGCCCTCCGGCAGCGCGAGCGTGACGAGGCGCTCGGCCTCCGGCTTGCCCGCGACGTGGCGCGGCACGAGCGCGATGCCGAGCCCCCGGTCGACGAGCTCGAGGAGCGTGTGCACGTCGTTGACCGAGCACCGCACGCGCCGGTGGACGCCGTGCGCGGCGCACGTCGCGTCGTTGACCGGCCGCGCGCCCCACGAGGGGTCGAAGTCGACGAACTCCTGGCCCGAGAGGTCGGACCACTCGACCCGGCCCCTCCCGGCGAGCGGGTGCTCGGGCGCGCACACGAGCACGAGCGGCTCGCTGCCCAGGACCGTCTGGGACAGCGGCCCCAGGTGCTCGGTGGTCGCGACGAACGCGACGTCGAGGTCGCCCTCGCGGACGCGCGCGAGGAGGTCGTGCGAGCCCGCCTGCGCGAAGTGGATCTCCACCTGCGGGTAGCGGCGGTGGAAGCGCTCGAGCAGGGCGGTCACGTCGAGGACGCCGAGGCACTGCTCCGAGCCGACGCGCAGCGAGCCGGACAGCGCGCGCGTGGCCCGGACGACCGCGTCGCGGGCGGCGGCAGCCTGCGCGAGCATGGAGCGTGCGTACGGGAGCAGCGCGAGACCGGCTTCGGTGGGCTCGACGCGCCGCGTCGTGCGCGTGAACAGGCTCGCGCCGAGCTCCTCCTCCAGGCTGCGGACCGCGGCGGAGAGCCCCGACTGCGAGACTCCGACGAGCTGGGCGGCGCGGGTGAACTGGCGTTCGTCCGCGAGCGCGACGAGGTACTCCATCTGACGAAGATCCATTGACCACTCACAGTTCTCTATTTGACAAACACTAGTTGTTGGACTTCTAGGTTATCGCTTCCTAGGCTCGAGCCGTCGCGGCCGACCGGCCTCGCTCGGGTCGTCCGGCACCCCGCCCGCGGGCGGACGACGCCCTTCCTACCCCCGACCCGTGGGAACGACCCCTCTGCAGCGGCGCACTCTCGGATCCCGGACACCGAGGTCGTGCACCCGACCCGCCCACCCCACGAAGGAGCTCCACCGATGAAGACCTTCACCCTGACCGGCACCGACATCGTCGTCCCGAACGTCGTGCTCGGCCTCATGCGCATCCAGGACAAGACCGACGACGAGGTCCGCACCCTCGTGCGCACCGCACGGGACGCCGGCATCACGTTCCTCGACCACGCCGACGTGTACGGCTCCGAGCTCCACGGCTGCGAGCGTCGCTTCGCCGAGGCGCTCGACCTCTCCCCCGCCGAGCGTGCGGAGTGGGTCATCCAGTCCAAGGCCGGCATCGTGCCCGAGGGCCCGTACTTCGACTTCTCGTACGAGCACCTCGTCGCGTCCGTCGAGGGCTCGCTCGAGGCCCTGCGCACCGACTACCTCGACATCCTGCTGCTGCACCGCCCCGACGCCCTCGTCGAGCCCGAGGAGGTCGCGCGCGCGTTCTCCGACCTGCACGCCGCGGGCAAGGTGCGGGCGTTCGGGGTCTCGAACCACACACCGGGCCAGATCGAGCTGCTGCGCCGTTACGTCGAGCAGCCGATCGTCGCGAACCAGCTCCAGCTCTCCGTCACGCACGCCCCGCTCGTCGCGCAGGGCGTCGCGGCGAACATGCAGGCCCTCGACCAGTCCGTCAGCCGTGACGGCGGGACCCTCGACTACTGCCGCCTGCACGACATCGCCGTCCAGGCGTGGTCCCCGTTCCAGGCGGGGTTCTTCACGGGCGTGTTCCTGGGATCCGAGAAGTACCCCGAGCTCAACGCGGTGATCGACCGCCTCGCCGCCCGGTACGACGTGCCGCCCATCGCGATCGCGACCGCGTGGATCACGCGCCACCCGGCGCGGATGCAGGTCGTGCTCGGCACGACGAGCCCCGACCGGGTCGCCGGCGCCGCGCTCGGTTCGGAGGTCCCGCTCACGCGCGCCGAGTGGTACGAGATGTTCCGCGCCGCGGGGTACACCGTGCCCTGATCCCCGGGCGCCGAGGGCCCGGCGCGAGCGCGTGCGGAAGGTCACGCGCTCGTCGTCCGAGGGGTCCCGCGGGGCGGTCTAGGCTCGTGCCGTGGCAACCTTCTCGGCAGTGACCCGGCAGCACATCCTCCAGGCCCTCGCGGACTGGGACGACCGGGGCCGGGACGCGTTCCTCGGGGTCTACGGGTTCACCGCGTCCCCCGGCACCCCGCTCGTCCACGAGGACCGCGTCTACGACGCGCAGGCGATCCTCGGCGTCGCGCACCGGTACGCGACCGGCCGCGTCGCGACGGCCGAGGAGTTCCGCAGCAGCCCCGTCGGCGTCGCGGACCTACTGCGCAAGCGTGGTTTCGACGTGCCCGGTGCCGCCCCCGCGGCGGCCCCCGCACCCGCGCGTCGGGCCACGGCGAAGGCCGCGCCCGCGACACGCACGCCGCGCCGCACGACAGCCCGCTCCGCGGAGCCCGAGAAGCCGCCGGCCGTGTGCCCCACGTGCTTCACGGTCCTGCCCGCGACGGGCATCTGTGACGAGTGCGGCTGACCCGCTTCGCCACCAGCGCACGACGAGGGGCGCCGTCCGGTCGGACGGCGCCCCTCGTCGTGCGTGCTGCCTCGCGCGAGGCCGCGGGCGACCGGGTCAGTTGACCTCGGACGGGTGGGCGCTCACGCGGCCCGAGCCGTCACCCGTGTCGAGGGCGTCGATCGCGGCGACCTCGTCGGCGGTGAGCTCGAACCCGAAGAGGTCGAAGTTCTCCACCATGCGCTCCTTGCGCGACGACTTCGGGAAGACGATGAAGCCGCGCTGCAGGTGCCAGCGCAGCACCGCCTGGGCGGGCGTCACGCCGTGGGCGGCCGCGGCGTCGACGACGGCCTGCTTCTCGAAGAGCGGGTACTTGCCCTGGCCGAGCGGACCCCAGGCCTCGATCTTCGTGCCGTTCGCGTCGGCCCAGGCGAGCACGTCGCGCTGCTGGTAGGCCGGGTGCAGCTCGATCTGGTCGACGGCGGGCACGACGCCCGTGGCGGCGACGATCCGGTCGAGGTGCTCGGGCAGGTGGTTGGAGACGCCGATCGAGCGCGCGAGGCCCGCGTCGCGGATCTCGACGAGCTTCGCCCACGCGTTCGTGTACTGGTCCTGCTCGGGCGCGGGCCAGTGCGTGAGGTACAGGTCGACGTGGTCGAGGCCGAGCTTGTCGAGGCTCTCGCGGATCGCGTCGTGCGGCTGCTCGCCCGACTGGCGGTCGTTCCAGAGCTTCGTGGTGACGAAGAGCTCGTCGCGGGGGATGCCGCTCTTCGCGATGGCGGCGCCGACGCCCTCCTCGTTGCGATAGATCGCCGCGGTGTCGATGTGGCGGTAGCCGACCTCGAGGGCCTCGCTCACGGCCTTCTCGGCCTCGTCCGGCGGCACGAGGAAGACGCCGAAGCCGAGCTGCGGGATGGTGTGACCGGAGTTGAGCGTCACGGTCGGTACAGAGGGAACGGTCATGCTTCCAGCGTAGGAACCCGCCTTCCACCCGTCCAACGACTGCGGCGCATACGACTCAGCGCTGCCGCTCATGAGTCGAACGGGAGCGCTGCGCGGAATGTCCGACTGGACTTCTCAGATCACGGTTTGGTTACATTGGCGCGTCCTACCCACGAGGAACCGGAGCGCACCATGTCCCGAGGCCGCCACAGCGCAGCCCCCGCCACCGCGCGCTCCTTCCGGCTCCCGGCCCTACCGACGCTGCCGGTCCGGTCGCTCAAGCTCCCCGCGCTGGCGCTCGTCACGCTGCTCGGCGCGGGTGCCGTGGGCGCGGGCCCCCAGCCTGCGGAGGGCAACCCCGACCTCGCTCCGCTGAGCGTCGAGCCCACCGCCGGCGCGAGCGTGGAGCGCGGCACGGGAGCCGCCAGCCGCTCGTCCGAGCGCGTCGCGCCGCCCACGGCGCCCCAGGAGCCCCCGGTCGTCGAGACCGCGGCGGAGATCGCCGTCGTGCCGGCCGCCCAGGCCGCCCCGACGCCCCCGCCCCTGCCGCCCGTCACCGGCCAGCTCTGGACCACCGAGGCCGTCAACGTGCGCTCCGCGCCGTCCCCGGACGCCGAGCGCGTCGCGACCACCGAGTTCGGCGCCGCCGTCGACGTCACGGGCGTCACCGAGGGCGACTGGAGCCAGATCGTCTGGGACGGCGCGGCTGCGTGGATCAAGTCGAGCTTCCTCGCGCAGTCGCAGCCCGAGGCGCCCCAGGTCGCCGCCGCGGCCGGGGGGTCGAGCGCCGGCGGCGTCTCGGACGCCGCGTGCTCGGTCAGCACCGGGATCGAGTCGTCGCTGCGCGCCAACGCGCGCGCCGTCTACCGCTCCGTGTGCGCCAACTTCCCCCAGGTCACCACCTTCGGCGGCATCCGCCCCGGCGACGACGGCGACCACGGCACGGGCCGCGCCGTCGACATCATGATCAGCGGCGAGACCGGCTGGGACATCGCGCGCTACCTGCAGGCCAACGCGGGCTCGCTCGGCATCACGTACCTCATCTACCAGCAGAAGATCTGGATGGCCGGCGACCCGGCGAGCGCGTGGTCCGGCATGGAGGACCGCGGCGGCGCGACGGCGAACCACTACGACCACGTGCACGTCAGCACGTCGTAGTCCCGCTCCCCCACGCACGCACGCCCGGCCGGCACCTGCCGCGCCGGGCGTCGTCGTCCCGGCTCACGGCACGGCCGTCACGGGCCGGTACCGCACCGCGACGGCGCCCGAGCGCAGCTCCTGCCGGTCCACCAGCTCGAGCGTGATGCGCTCGCGCAACCCCGACAGCAGCGTCGGCCCGTGCCCTGCCAGGACCGGCTGCACGAGGAACGCGTACTCGTCGATCAGCCCGAGATTCGCGAGCGCGAGCGGCAGCGTCACGCCGCCGACGAACAGCGGCCCGCCCGGCTGCTCCTTGAGCCGCCGCACCGCGTCCCCCAGGTCGCCCTCGACGAGCTCGGCGTTCCAGTCGACCTCGCGCAGCGTGCTCGACACCACGTGCTTCCTCGCCCCGTCGATCGCCTCGGCGAACGGGACGTCGCGCTCCCCCATCCAGTCCGGCCACGCGCCCGACGCCGGACGGCGCCACGCCGCCTCCATCATCTGGTAGGTGACCCGCCCGAACAGCAGCGCGTCCGCGCGCTCCGTCTCCTCGGTCCAGAACCGCATCGACTCCTCGTCGGGCGGCAGTCCCGCCTCGTGGTGGCAGCAGCCGTCGAGCGTGACGTTGATCGCGTAGCGCAGTGGCCTCATCGCGTGCCCTCCCCCGGGTACCCGCGCGACGGGCGGAGCGCCGTCGCACCGCACCAGCGTGGCAGGCGCGGCAGGCCGCGCCAAGACCCGCGCCCCGGCGCACGAGCAACGTGGATCACGAAGTCCGCGCCAGGACGATCCCCACCGGTCGGCCGACGGCGTTCGGGCCAAACCTCGCCGCTACCCTCCATCGGCCGACGAGCGGCCCTCACCCCGCGCCGCAGGCCTCCTCCAGGTTCTTCCTGAAGAAGACGGCCGAATCCTCGTAGCCGAGCGCACGGTAGAAGGACCCCGCGCGACGACTGGCGAGTGCGAGGTAGGCGGCACCCTGCTCCCGGGCCCAGTCCTCGGCGCAGCCCATCAGCTCTCGGCCGACACCGGACCGGCGGTGAGCCTCGTGGACCATCACCTCCTCGACCCAGGCGACCGGACCGTTGGCCAGGAAGGTCAGGTGACAGCTGGCCAAGAGGTAGCCCACGACGCTCCTGCCCGCCTCGGCGACGACGACCAGCGTGCTGGGCGTCTCGGCGAGGCTCTGCCACGTCCGGTCGAACGCCGCGCGTTCTGGGGCGAACGACGTCGCGAAGTCGCGAGCCAGCGGCCAGACCTGATCGGCGTCCCCCGGCTGGGCGGGTCGGACGAGCAAACGCTGGCTCTCAGGCATCGCCGCATTCTTCCCAGGTCTCACGCGTGCCGCAACGCTCTGGCAGCACACCGTGGCGTGGGAGGTCGGGGTGACGGAGGCGCAGAGACACGCTCGCGGCTCTGACTGTCGCCAGAACGCCGAAAGGCCACCTCTGACGCCCTTCGAGAAGGACTCCGAGATGGCCGACGACCTGGTGTTTCGGTGGAGCTGAGGGGACTCGAACCCCTGACCCCCTGCATGCCATGCAGGTGCGCTACCAGCTGCGCCACAGCCCCGTGGATCCGTGAAGATCCAGGTCATGCACTCCTCCGGCCGGTTTCCCGTCCTGCGGAGCGTCGCTAGTCTACGCAGAAACTGGCTCCAGATTCCAATCCGGTCCCGCGTTCCACTCGTCGAGCGGGAACCCGGCCCCGACGTTGTGCGCCACGAGGCGCCACGCGGGCGTCGCGGCGGGCGCCGAGCGGTGCAGGTGGGACCAGTGGACGTTGTGCAGCCCGGAGATCCCGCGCCAGCCCTCCGGGTCCAGGCCGAGCAGCGCGGTGACCGCGAGCGTGATCGCGGCGCCGTGCGAGACGACGACGAGCGTGTCGTCCCGCTCCAGGGACTCCACGTGCTCGGTCACGGACGCGACGAGGCGCGCCGCGACGTCGGCCTTGGACTCCGCGCCCGCGCGCACGGGCTCCTCGCCCTGGCGCCACGCCGCGTACTCCTCGGGCCAGCGCTCGGCGATCTCCGGGCCCGTGAGGCCCTCCCACTCCCCGAAGCCACGCTCGCGCAGCCGGGGGTCGTACGCGACGTCCGCGCCGATCGCCGCCGCGTACGCGCGCGCGGTGTCGGCGGCGCGCACGAGGTCGGACGCGACGACGCGCGTCGCGCGGTGCGCGCTCGCGAGGGCCTTCGCGCCCTGCTCCGCCTGCCACCGCCCGACGGCGTCGAGCGGGATGTCGACCTGCCCCTGCAGGCGCATCGACGCGTTGTACGCGGTGCGACCGTGGCGCAGGAGGACGAGCGTGCCGGCGGTCACGCCAGGGGCTCCCCCGAGAGGCGGATGGCGCCGTCGCCGCGCGTGGTGTCGTCGGTGTCGTCGGTCGTGCCGTCGCCGCCGCGCGCGTCCTCCGGCAGCTCGACCACCGGGCAGTCCTTCCACAGCCGCTCCAGCGCGTAGTACACGCGGTCCTCGGCGTGCTGCACGTGCACGACGACGTCCCCGAAGTCGAGCAGGACCCAGCGGGCCTCCTGCTTGCCCTCGCGGCGGATCGGCTTGGACCCGGCCTTGTGCATGGCCTCCTCGACGGCGTCGACGATCGCCGAGACCTGGCGCTCGCTCGACCCCGAGGCGATGAGGAACACGTCCGTGAGGACGAGCTGCTCGCTCACGTCGAGCGCGATGATCTCCTCGGCCTTGCGGTCGGACGCCGCCCGGGCGGCGATGACGGCGAGCTCGAGGGCTCGGTCGGTGGCGGTCACGTGTCTCCGTTCGTGGTGCGGCCGGTCAGCGGCCGGTGTCGAGGGTGCCGGGGTCGTCCCACGTCCGCACGGCGGCGGCCGAGGCGCTCGCGTCCTCCACGGCCAGGCCCGGGTCGTCGCGGGACACGAGCGTCCAGACGAGCAGGCCGAGGACGAACGCGACGGCGACGAGGATCAGGTAGTGCAGCCACGTGTACGACGGGCCGCGCCGCTCGTCCTCGAGGTCGTCGTCGTCCGACTCCTCGGGCTCGGCGGCACGACCGCGCACGCGGGGGAAGAGCTCGTCCGAACCGCCGGCTGGAGCAGGTGCGGACTCCCGCACGCCGCCGAAGGGCGACGACTGCTCGCGGTCCGCGCTCGCGGGCTCGGGCGCGGAGCCTGCCGTGATCGCGGACCACGGCAGGGCCGCGCCGCCTGCCTCGGCGGGCGGTGCCGGGGCGGGCGCGCGCTCGGGAGCGGGGGCGCGCGTGCCCGCCCACGGGGACGTTGCCGGTGCCGGCGCAGGCGTTCCCGGCGGGGCGGGGCTGGTGGGCGGGGCCGCGAACGCCGAGAGGCGCGGCGGCTGCGTCGCCTCGGGACGCGCGGGGCCCGCGCCCGCGGCGAGACCGCCGACCGGAGCCGACGGCGTCGCGGGGCGCACGGGGCCGGACGCACCCGGCACCGGGGGCCGCGGGGCCGCGGCAGGCGGACGCGAGGACGTGCGCGTGGGCACGACGGGCGTCGGGGCCGGCGGGCGGATCGCGACGCGCTCGGCCGTCTCCTGGACCGGCGTGAGGCGGCCGGTCTCGTCCAGGCCGCGCATGCCGCCCGAGGCGGCCGGGGGTCGCACGACCGACGGCTGTGCCGGGTGCTCCGCCGGGCCGGTCGTCTCGCGCAGGGTGCGGCGCGACGGCGGCGGGCCGGACGGCGCTGCCGGGCGCGCCGGCTGCTGCCAGCCGTCCGCACCCGGTGCCGGGGCAGGCGGGGGCGCGGCGCTCTGCGCGGACCGCTCGGCGGCGGCCGCCTGCTCGCGCTCGCGCATCTCGCGCCGGGTGAGCGGGCGGACGGGCTGCATGTTGCTGCCGTTGTCACTCATCGTGCTGACCTCGATACAAACCGTGCTTGGCGATGTACTGGACCACGCCGTCCGGAACCAGGTACCACACCGGCTGCCCGGCCTCCGCGCGCCGACGGCAGTCCGTCGACGAGATCGCGAGGGCGGGGACCTCGAGCGTCGTGACCACGCCCGGAGGCAGGCCCTCGACGCTCAGCTGGTGACCCGGGCGGGAGACAGCCACGAAGTGTGCCATCTTCCAGAGCTCGTCGGCATCCTTCCAGGTGAGGATCTGCTCGACGGCGTCCGCACCCGTGATGAAGAACAGCTCGGCGTCCGGTCGCGCGGCCCGCAGGTCGCGCAGCGTGTCGACCGTGTAGGTCAGCCCGGGCCGGTCCACGTCCACACGGCTCACCGTGAACCGCGGGTTCGACGCGGTCGCGATGACGGTCATGAGGTAGCGGTGCTCGGCCGGGCTGACGGTCTGGTGCTGCTTGAACGACGGCTTGCCCGTGGGGACGAAGACGACCTCGTCGAGGTCGAACCGCGCCGCGGCCTCGCTCGCGGCGACCAGGTGGCCGTGGTGGATGGGGTCGAACGTGCCACCCATCACCCCCAGGCGGGGCCGGCGCGGGCTCATCGACGCGTCATCGGTCGCGGGCGCTTCCGTCGTCCGGGGCGGGTCAGTGCCGCGTGCCGACGCTGCGGAACGCGTAGGTCACGAGCAGCAGGGCCACGAGCCCGCCGAACCCGAGCAGCCCGTACGCGAGCGGCGGGATGGGCAGGTGCGACGCGGCCTCGGCGCCTTCCTCGGCGGCCAGCACGACGGCAGAGATCACGACGTCCTCCTCGAAGGTCGTCCCCGGGCCGGACGGGCACGTGCCGCGGGCCGGGGTGGTGCGATGGAACGGTACGCCCGCCGGGACCGGCCCGACGGCGGACCGGACGGGCGCCGGTCGCCGACCAGTCTCTCACGACCGTCCGGGGACCTCGTCCGGCGGGTATCAGGTACCCGCCGGGGGCCGTGCGTCAGGGGCGGACGTGGCCGTCCCCGTGCACGACCCACTTCGTCGTCGTGAGCTCCGCGAGGCCCATGGGGCCGCGCGCGTGGAGCTTCTGGGTCGAGATGCCGATCTCCGCCCCGAGGCCGAACTGGCCGCCGTCGGTGAAGCGGGTCGAGGCGTTGACCATGATGGCGGCGGAGTCGAGCTCGGCGACGAATCGCTCCGACGCCGCGAGGTCGCGCGTGACGATCGCCTCGGTGTGGCCCGACGTCCAGGTCCGCACGTGCTCGATCGCGGCGTCGAGGTCGTCGACGACGCGCACGGCGATCTCGGGCGCGAGGTACTCGGTCGCCCAGTCCTCGTCCGTGGCCGCGAGCACGTCGGTGCCCGCGGGCGCGAGGCCGGCCGTGCGGTCGTCGCCGTGCACGACGACGCCCGCCTCGGTGAGCGCGGCGAGCGCGGCCGGGAGGAACTCGGGTGCGGCGTCCGCGTGGACGAGGAGCGTCTCCGCGGCGTTGCAGACGCCCACGCGCTGCGTCTTGGCGTTGAGGAGGATCTCGAGCGCCATGGCCCGGTCCGCGCTCGCGTCGACGTACACGTGGACGTTGCCGACCCCGGTCTCGATGACGGGGACGGTCGACTCGCGCACGACGGTGCGGATGAGGTCCGCCCCGCCGCGCGGGACGAGGACGTCGACGAGACCCCGCGCGTGCATGAGCGCGACGGCGCCCGGGCGCCCGTACCGGTCGATCGACTGCACGAGGTCGCCGGGCAGCCCCTGCGCCTCGAGCGCACGGGCCAGCACGCCGACGATCACCTCGTTGGAGCTCGCCGCCGCGGACCCGCCGCGCAGGATCACCGCGTTGCCGCTCTTGAGCGCGAGGCCTGCGGCGTCGACCGTCACGTTGGGGCGCGCCTCGTAGATCATGCCGACGACGCCCATGGGCACGCGCAGCTGGCGCAGGCGCAGGCCGTTCGGCAGCGTCGAGCCGCGCACGACCTCCCCCACCGGGTCGGGCAGGCCCGCGAGCGCGCGCAGCGCGTCGGCGATCGCGGCGACGCGCGGCGCGTCGAGCGCGAGCCGGTCGAGCAGCCCCTCGCTCATGCCGTTCGCGCGCTCACGCTCCAGGTCGACGGCGTTCGCGGCCACGATCTCGTCGGTCGCCGCGACGAGCGCGTCGGCGAGCGCGAGGAGCGCGGCGTCCTTCGTGGCGCGGGTCGCGGTCGCGAGGGTGCGCGACGCGACCTTGGCGCGGCGCGCGACGCTCTCGACGGCCGCCGCGACGTCGGTCGGGGCGTCGGTCGCGGCTGCGGCGGGACCGGCGGTCCCGGGCTCGGCGGCGCCCGCGACGACGGGCGCGTCCTCGGTGGTGGTCATGGTCCGAGCCTACGTCGGCGGCCGTCGCGCCGGGAGCGCCGTCCGGCCCGCGGTCAGCGCGCGCGCCGCCGCACGAGGACGAGGTCGTCGCGGTGCACGACCTCGCGGTCGTAGCCCTCGCCGAGCTCGGCCCGCAGCTCCGTGGTCGACCGGCCGAGGAGGTCCGGGATGTCGCGTGACTCGAACGCGACCAGACCCCGGGCGACCACGCGCCCGTCGGACGCCACGAGCTCGACCGGGTCGCCGGCGTCGAACTCGCCCTCGACCGCGGTGACCCCGGCGGGCAGCAGCGAGGCGCGCCCGCCCTGCACGGCCCGCACCGCGCCGTCGTCGAGCACGAGGCGGCCGCGCGTGCGCGCCGCGTGCGCGAGCCAGAGCCGACGGCGCGTCGTCCGCCTGCCCGTCGCGGCGAACCAGGTCCCGACCGGCTCGCCGGCGAGCGCCGCGGCGGCGTGCTGCGCCTTGGTGAGCACCACGGGGATGCCCGTGCCGGTCGCGATGGAGACCGACTCGAGCTTGGTGAGCATGCCGCCCGTGCCGACCGCGCTCCCCCGTCCCGTCACCTCGACGCCCTCGATGTCGGCCGGCGAGCGCACCTCGGCGATCCTCCGCGTGCCCGGGCGCGACGGCGGGCCGTCGTACAGGCCGTCGACGTCCGTGAGCAGGACCATGGCGTCGGCCCGCACGAGGTGGGAGACGAGCGCGGCGAGACGGTCGTTGTCGCCGAAGCGGATCTCGTCGGTCGCGACGGCGTCGTTCTCGTTGACGACGGGCACGACGCCGAGGTCGAGCAGGCGCTCGAGCGAGCGCTGGGCGTTGCGGTAGTGCCCGCGACGCACCGTGTCCTCCGCGGTGAGGAGCACCTGCCCGACGCGCAGCCCGTGCGCCGCGAACGCCTCGGCGTACCGGGCGACGAGCATGCCCTGCCCGACCGACGCCGCGGCCTGCGCCGTCGCGAGGTCGCGCGGTCGGCTCGCGAGGCCGAGGGGGCCGATCCCGGCGGCGATGGCGCCGGACGTGACCAGCACGACCTGGCCGCCGTCCGCGCGTCGGGCCGCGAGGACGTCGACGAGCGCCCGCAGGGCCGCGAGGTCGAGGTGGCCGTCGGCGCCCGTGAGCGACGACGAGCCGATCTTCACGACCACGCGACGGGCGGAGGCGATCTCGGAGCGGGAGGACAGCGCGTTCACGCGCCCATCATCGCCGCCGGAGGGCCGCCGCCGCGCACGATTTCACGGACCAGGACGCCTGCGCCCGGGACCGACCCGCTCCCGGGCCGCGCCGAGGACGACCCGGGCACGGCCGAGGGCCCGGTCCCCCACGGGGAACCGGGCCCTCGGCGGCGCGGACGACTCCGGGTCGGGCGGACTCCAGGTCAGTCGGACTCGGGGTCAGTCCAGGTGCCGGCCTGGCGCTCGGTCCACAGCTCGCGCCGCGCCTCCGCCTTGGCGTCCATGCGCTCGTGGTGCTCGCGCCGCTTCTCCGAGCGGGTCGGGCGCAGGCTCTCGTCGAGGCGGTTGTCGGAGCCGCGCGGGCCGCCGAGCAGCTCGGAGCCCGACATGAGCGTCGGCTCCCAGTCGAAGACGACCGCGTTGACGTCGGTGCCGATGCGCACCTCGTCGCCCGCGACGGCGCCCGCCTCGAACAGCTTGTCCTCGACGCCCAGACGCGCGAGGCGGTCCGCGAGGTAGCCCACGGCCTCGTCGTTGGAGAAGTCCGTCTGGCGGACCCAGCGCTCCGGCTTGGCGCCGCGCACCTCGAACCAGTAGTCGGTCGCCCCGCCCTTGCGCTTGACCGTGAACCCGGCCTCGTCGACCGCGCGCGGCCGCAGCACGACGCGCGTCGGCTCGGGGGCGGGCGCCTCGGCGCGCGCCTTCTCCACGAGCTCGGCGAGCGCGTACGTCAGCGGGCGCAGGCCCTCGTGGCTCGCGGTCGAGATCTCGAACACCCGCAGGCCGCGAGCCTCGAGGTCGGGCTTGACGAGCTCGGCCAGGTCGCGAGCCTCAGGGACGTCGATCTTGTTGAGGACGACGAGGCGCGGACGCTCGGTGAGCGGCACCCGCCCGCCCTCGATCTCGAGGTCCTGCGCGTAGGCCGCGAGCTCGGCCTCGATGACGTCGAGGTCGCTGATCGGGTCCCGGCCGGGCTCGAGCGTCGCGCAGTCGAGCACGTGCACGATCACCGCGGTGCGCTCGATGTGGCGCAGGAACTCCAGGCCGAGGCCCTTGCCCTCGCTCGCGCCCGGGATGAGGCCAGGGACGTCCGCGACGGTGAAGCGCGCCGACCCGGCCTGCACGACGCCCAGGTTGGGCACGAGCGTCGTGAACGGGTAGTCGGCGATCTTGGGCCGCGCCGCGGAGATGGCGGCGACGAGCGACGACTTGCCCGCGCTCGGGTACCCGACGAGCGCGACGTCCGCGATGGTCTTCAGCTCGAGGACGACGTCCCGCTCCTCGCCCGGCTCGCCGAGCAGGGCGAAGCCCGGCGCCTTGCGGCGCGGGGACGAGAGCGCCGCGTTGCCGAGACCGCCCCGGCCGCCCTCGGCCACGACGTACTCGGCGCCCTCGCCGACGAGGTCGGCGAGCACCGTGCCGTCGGGCGACTTGACGACCGTGCCGTCCGGGACGCGCAGGACGAGGTCCTCGCCGTTGGCGCCGTCGCGGTCGTCGCCCATGCCCTGGGTGCCCGACGTCGCGTGGCGGTGCGGCGAGTGGTGGTACTCGAGGAGCGTCGTGGTCTGGGAGTCGACGACGAGGCGGACGGTGCCGCCGTCACCGCCGTTGCCGCCGTCGGGGCCGGCGAGCGGCTTGAACTTCTCGCGCCGGACCGAGGCGCACCCGTTCCCCCCGTCGCCGCCGGAGACGTGCAGGACGACACGGTCGACGAAGCTGGCCATGGAGGGATCCTCTCAGAGGTGGGTCGTGCGGTGCCGCAGTCGCGGCGGGTGGTGCGGCCCGTGGGGACGGGCGCCGGAAACGGCAGGAGGGGCGCACCGCGTCGGTGCGCCCCTCCTGCTCGAAGCCTCTGTGGCTGTCGCTCAGCCCTCGGCGGAGACGATGTCGACGACCTTGCGGCCGCGACGGGTGCCGAACTGGACCGCGCCGGCGGCCAGGGCGAACAGCGTGTCGTCCTTGCCGCGGCCGACGTTCTCACCGGGGTGGAAGTGGGTGCCGCGCTGGCGGACGATGATCTCGCCCGACTTGACGACCTGCCCGCCGAAGCGCTTCACGCCGAGGCGCTGGGCGTTGGAGTCGCGACCGTTGCGCGAGGAGCTCGCGCCCTTCTTGTGTGCCATGACGAACCTGCTTTCGTGCTGGTCTGCTGAGGGAGGGTGCCGGCGGCGCGGCGCGGCTCGGGGCCGCTAGCTCGCGCCGGGCGAGATCACTTGATGCCGGTGACCTTGAGGCGGGTCAGCTGCTGACGGTGACCCTGGCGACGGCGGTAACCGGTCTTGTTCTTGTACCGCAGGATCGTGATCTTCGGACCCTTCTCGTCCCGCACGACCTCGGCGGTGACCTTGACCTTCGCGAGCTTCGCCGCGTCGGTGGTCACCTTCTCCCCGTCCACCAGCAGGAGAGCGGGCAGCTCGAGGGACTCACCGGCCTTGGCGGACACCCGGTCCACCACGAGGATGTCGCCGACGGAAACCTTCTCCTGACGGCCACCGGCCTTGACGATCGCGTACACCACGTTGCTGCTCATCTCTCCTAGTCTTGGCGTGCTCGTCACGGCGAGTTCGTCTTGGAGACTCCGACCACGCCGCGGCGTGCGAGTGCGAGTCGTCCGTGGGCACACGGGACCGGCGCGCCTGGGCGCGCCGACGTCCAAGATTACGGACCGCAGGGCGTCCTGGTCAAATGGCGCGCGCGGACCCCGGCGCGGGCGACCGCTCCGGGGCGCGGACCAGGCCTCGCGCCGAGGAGCGCGGACGGCGGCGCCTCCGCGCGACGAGATCGTCGGCCGACCCTACTCGAGGACGAACGTGACCTCCAGCACGACCTGCCAGGCCGTGATGCGGCCGTCGGCCACGTCGACCTTCTGCTCCTTGACCCACGCGCCCGAGACGTTGCGCAGCGTGCTCGCGGCGCGCTCGACGCCGATCCGCACGGCGTCCTCGAAGCTCGTGTCCGACCGCGCGCTGATGTGCGTGATCCGTGCCACCGTTCCGCTCATGCCGGCTCCCCGGTCCAGGGCGGGCGCCCCGATGCGCCCGCGCACCCGTCGAGCATCCCGCCGTCCCCGTGGCCGCGCCACCGGGGCGCCTCCCGCTCGGGCCCTGCCCGGCCCACCCGGGCGCGGGGTCCGCCGTCGTGCCTACGCTGGCCGTGGAGGTGGTCGTATGCGCCCCGCGGACCCGCCCGACCACGCGCGCCAGGACGACGCCGTCGCCGCGGCGATGCGCACGGTCCACCGCCGCGGCTTCCTCCCCCGCGCGCAGCGGCGCTGGGCCGCGCAGGACCGGCCGCTCGCCATCGGCCACGGCCAGACCAGCTCGCAGCCGTCGACGGTCGCGGCGATGCTGCGCCTGCTCGACGTCGCCCCGGGCGCCCGGGTGCTCGACGTCGGCGCCGGGTCGGGCTGGACGACGGCGCTGCTCGCACGGCTCGTCGGGCCGACCGGGCACGTGCTGGGCGTCGAGCGCCACGCCGACCTCGCCACGTGGGGCGCGGAGAACCTCGCCGCGGTGCGCGCGCCGTGGGCGCGCCTCGTCCTCGCGACGCCCGGCGTCCTCGGCACGCCGGGCGAGCAGTACGACCGGGTGCTCGTCTCCGCCGCCGCCGAGACCCTCCCCCGCGCCCTCGTCGACCAGCTCGTGCCCGGCGGGCGCCTGGTCGTCCCCGTGCGGCACACGATGCTCGTCGTCGTGCGCGACCTCGACGCCCCGGACGGGGTGCGGGTGAGCGAGCACGGGTCCTACTCGTTCGTCCCGCTCGTCGAGGACCCGGCGGGACCGGCCGCGCCGCCGTCCTGACGGCGCCACGGGGCTCCTGGCAGGTGCACCCGGCAGCGCGCCTCGTAGCTCTCGGCGCCGCCCACGTGCGCGGCGACCGGCGCGAGCGGGTCGCCCGCCCCGCGACCGTCGGGCTCCGGCTCCCGGACGGCGCGCACGTGGAACGCGGCGTCCTCGCCGCACACCGCGCACACCGCCGTGAGCTTGTCGACGCGCTCGGCGAGCGCCGCGAGCGTGGGCAGGGGCTCGAAGGGCCGCGCGTCGAACGTGACGTCGAGCCCGGCGACGACCACGACGAGCCCGTCGTCGGCGAGCCGCTGGACGACGTCGACGAGCTCCGGCCCGAAGAAGTGCGCCTCGTCGACGGCGACGAGGTCGAGCGGCCCGGCGGCGCGGACGATCCGCTCGAGGTCGTGCGCGTCGCGGGCGGTGCGCGAGGGGATCGCGAGACCCGAGTGCGAGCTCACCGTGCCGGTGCCGCGCCGGGTGTCGAGGACGTGCCCGACCACCTCGACGCGGCGCCCCGCGACCTCCGCGCGCCGGACCCGGCGCAGGAGCTCCTCCGTCTTGCCGGCGAACATGGGGCCGCACACGACTTCGACGCGTCCGCCGGGTCGGGGCGTCGGGAGCCCTGCGTCACCGGCCCCGGGAACCGTCCCGGGGGCGCCCGGGCGTGCCGCGTCGCTCATGCGAGCAGTGAACCACCGGCTCAGTGGTGGCGCGCGCCGCCGTTCGACGACGGCCGGACGGGCAGCGGCTTCGGCTCCCCGGCGGGGCCGAGGACGGAGACGCGGTCGGGGGCGCCGGGCCGCGCGTCCCGGCGGCTGAGGAGCGTCGTGCCGGACGGGGCAGGGCTCGCCGTGCCGGTCGGTGCGTCGGCCTGCTCGTCGCCGGACGCCGCCGGGGAGGCGGCGTCGGCCGGGGCGTCGGGAGCGGGTGCCGTCTTCTCCCCCTCGGGCGCGGGCGTCGGCTCGGCCGGCACCCCCGCCGCGATCCCGGCGAGCCCGGGCCCGCCGATCCCCGGGACGGACCGGACGAGCGGGAGCTCGCGCGTCCCGGTGCCCGACGCACGGCCGCCCTCCGCGGTGCGCTCGCCCGCCGGGTCGGGCGTCGGCCGCTCCCCCGCCGGATCGTGGGCCGGCCGCTCGTCGTCCGCGTCGCGCTCCGCCGACGCACCGGGCGCGGGCGGGGTGGCCGCCTCGCGGCGACCGGGCGCGGGCGCCGCGACGTCGGCCGCGCGCGTCGACCGTGCGTCGAGGGCCGGGTCGGCCGGCAGGACGCCGCGGTTCAGCTCGCCGTACGGAACGTGGACCGACGGCGCGACCCGGCGCGCCGCCTCGACCACGGCGCGCTGGTCGTCGAAGAAGATGTGCGGCCGCAGCACCTCGAGCACGCCGCCCTTGTCCACGCCCCCGAGGAAGAACGCGTCGTCGACCGTCACGCCCCACGAGGAGAGCGTCGCGACCGCGCGCTCGTGCGCCGGGGCCGAGCGGGCCGTGACGAGCGAGACGTGCACGCGCGGCCGGTAGGACGGGTCCGTCGCGTGCCGCTCACGCTCGACCACCTGCACGCGGTGGATACCGACGAGGAGCTCGCGCAGCGGCCCCCGGCCGAGCGGCACGTCGGCGTTGAGCACCTCGTGCTCGCGGAACGACGCGAGCCCACCGTCCTGGTAGCGGCGCTCCGAGGAGTCGTCGGCGAGGACGCCGTCGAAGTCGAACGCGATGCGCAGCTCGTCTCCCTCCTCGTCGGCGAACGTCGGGTCGAGCACGTACCCCGCGGGCAGGCCCAGGTCGACGGCGTCGCGCACCGAGCGCTCGTCTGCCGAGAGGAAGAGGTCCACGTGCAGGGGACGGATGAACTCGTGCGGGCTACGCCCCTGGCGGAAGACGGCGCGCGTGATGTCGAGGTCGTGGTGCCGCACCGAGCGCATGACGCGCAGGCCGGTCTCCGGGGAGTTGCGGGACATGACGATGACCTCGACGAGCGGGTCGTCGGCGGAGGGCGCGAGGTCGTTGAGCGCGAGCAGACGGCGCACGAACCCGAAGGCGACGCCGGGGGCCAGCGCGTCGTCGCGGTGGCGCTCCTGGAAGTCGCGGTACGCCGCCTCCCCCTGCGTGCGGAACACGCGGTCGGACTCGGTGAGGTCGAACAGTGCGGACGAGGCGACGCCGACGACGAGGCGGCCCGAGAGGTCGTAACCCATGCGCGCATGATGCCAGGTGCGGGTGACGTGCACGAAGACGCCCGCGAACGGCTCAGGACCGGTCGAGCCACTCCCGGCGCAGCACGCCGAGGACGACGGCGTCGTACCGCACGCCGTCGACGGCGCGGGCGTCGCGGAACCGCGCCTCCTCCACGAGGCCGAGCGCCCGGCCGGCGCGGAGCATCGCGTCGTTCCCGGACCACGTCGCGAGGTCCAGACGGACCCACCCGGTCACGGAGAACAGGTAGCCGATCCAGGCTCCGAGCGCGTCGCGGCCCAGGCCGCGCCCGCGCACCGCGGGGTCGTAGAGGCCGATCCCGACCCGCGCCCACTGCGTCTCGGCCGACTCCCAGTACCAGGAGCACGTCCCGACCAGCCGGTCCTCCTCGTCGGCGACCACGACGCGGCGCGGCGGGAGGCCGTCGTCGTCGAGACCTTCGGGGCGGGCGGCCTGCGCGGCCGCCGCGAGCGCGAGGCGTGCGACCGCCGCGTCGGACGCGGCGTCGTCGGGCACGGGGTAGTACGGGCCGTCCCAGCGGTGCCACTCGTGCTCCGGGCGCAGCCACTCGCGGTACGCCGCGAGGTCGTCCGCGCGCCACCCGCGCAGACGGGCGCGCGACCCGGCGGCGTACAGGGGCACGCCGCCGGGTGCGCGCTCGATCACTCCGTGCCCGGCTCCGCCGACGTGTCGTCGGCAGCCGGCGCGTCGTCCGCGCCGTCGTGCTCGTGGGCGTGCGCGGCGGCCGCCGCGATCGTCGCGAGCGTGGCCTTGACCGCGGCCCGCGCCTCCGACGTGACCTCCGGCAGGACCGGGACGGCGGGCTGCGGGAGGGTGATCCCGGTGTCCTTCGGCGCCGAGGCGCCCGAGCCGGAACCGCGCTTGCGGCGCGACCGCGAGCGGCCGCCCTCGGCGGGCTCCTCGGCGGCGGCGCCGCCCCCGCTGCCCCCGGCGTTCCCGTTGCCGTTGCCGTGGTTGCCGTGGTCGTGGCCGCCGCGGTTGCCGCCCGACTTCTCGATCGGGTCGGTGTGCACGATGAACCCGCGCCCGTGGCAGTGCTCGCACGTCTCGCTGAACGCCTCGACGAGGCCCTGGCCCACGCGCTTGCGCGTCATCTGGACGAGGCCCAGCGACGTGACCTCCGCGACCTGGTGCTTGGTCCGGTCCCGGCCCAGGCACTCGACGAGGCGGCGCAGCACGAGGTCGCGGTTCGACTCGAGCACCATGTCGATGAAGTCGATGACGATGATGCCGCCGATGTCGCGCAGCCGGAGCTGGCGGACGATCTCCTCGGCCGCCTCGAGGTTGTTGCGCGTCACCGTCTCCTCGAGCGTGCCGCCCGAGCCGGTGAACTTGCCGGTGTTGACGTCGACGACGGTCATCGCCTCGGTGCGGTCGATGACGAGCGACCCGCCCGAGGGCAGCCAGACCTTGCGGTCCATGCCCTTGGCGAGCTGCTCGTCGACGCGGTGCACCGTGAAGACGTCCTGCGTGCCCGTCCACTTCGAGACGCGCTCGCGCAGGTCGGGCGCGAGCTCCTCGACGTACGTCGAGATCTCCGACCACGCCCCGTCACCCTCGACGACGAGCGAGCTGAAGTCGTCGTTGAAGATGTCGCGGACGACGCGGATCGCGAGGTCCGGCTCGCCCTGGAGCAGGGCGGGTGCCGACGCGCTCTTCGACTTCTTCTCGATGGCCTCCCACTGGCCGCGCAGGCGCTCGACGTCGGCGCGCAGCTCCTCCTCGCTCGCGCCCTCGGCGGCGGTGCGCACGATGACGCCCGCGCCGTCGGGCACGACCTCCTTGAGGATCTTCTTCAGGCGGTTGCGCTCGGTGTCGGGGAGCTTGCGGCTGATGCCGGTCATGCCGCCGCCGGGGACGAACACGAGGTAGCGGCCCGCGAGCGTGATCTGCGACGTGAGGCGTGCGCCCTTGTGCCCGATCGGGTCCTTGGTGACCTGCACGAGCACGGAGTCGCCCGACTTGAGCGCCTGCTCGATGCGGCGCGGCTGGCCCTCGAGCCCGGCCGCGTCCCAGTTCACCTCGCCCGCGTACAGGACGGCGTTGCGGCCCTTGCCGACGTCGATGAACGCGGCCTCCATGCTGGGCAGCACGTTCTGGACACGGCCCAGGTACACGTTGCCCGCCATCGACGCCTGCGACTGCTGCGAGACGTAGTGCTCGACGAGCACGCCGTCCTCGAGCACGGCGATCTGCGTGCGGCCGCCGCGCTCGCGCACGACCATCGACCGCTCGACCGACTCGCGCCGCGCGAGGAACTCTGCCTCGGTGATGATCTGGCGACGACGACCCGCGTCGCGGCCCTCGCGGCGGCGCTGGCGCTTCGCCTCGAGCCGCGTGGAGCCCTTGAGCGCGGTGACCTCGTCGGCCAGGCTGCGCTCGCGCGGGCGGGAGCGCGTCGTGGTCGTCTCGCCCTCGCCCCGGCTCCCGCGGCGGCGGCGGCGACGGCGGCGGCTGCCGCCCGCCTCGTCCTCGCCCTGCTCGTCCCCGGCCTCGTGGTCTGTCTGCTCGGCGTCGGCCGGCGCGGCCGCGTCGGCCGGCTCGTCGTCCTGCGCCGACGGCGTGGCGTCGTCCTCGTCCTCGTCGCGGTCCTGCTCGCGGTCCTGGTCACGTCCCCCGTCCGGGCGACCACGACGCCCGCGGCCACCACGACGGCGGCGGCGGCGCGGGCCGGCGTCGGAGTCGGAGTCGGCGTCGTCGGCCGCAGGCTGCTCGTCGGGCTCCTCCGCCTCGTCGAGCTCGACGAAGTCCTCCGGCCCGAACGCGTCCTCGGGCACCTCGACGCCCTCGGCGACGAGCTCGGACTCGATGGCCTCGATCTCCTCGACCGCGGCCGCGTCCTCGCCCGTGAGGACGAGCTCGGCGGCGGCGGGCTCCTCGACGGGGGTCGACGGCTCAGCCGTCTGCGACTCGGACGTGCGCGACTCGGCCGTGCGCAGCTCGGCCGTGCGGGACGCGGGCCCCGACGCCCTCCGGCCGCGACGGCCGCGGGTCCCGGTGGTGGGCTCGGGCGTCGCCGTCGGCTCCGTCGTGGCGACCGGCTCCGTCGTGGCGACCGGCTCCGTCGCCGCGGGTGCCGGGGCGGCGGGCTCGACGTGGCGCGGCGGCCCGGCCGGGCTCTGCGCGCGACGCGGACGGCGCGGCGCGGCGGCGGGGTCGGGCGCCTGGAACAGCAGGGCGGTCGTCGCGAGGCGCGGGGTGCTGGTCCCCGCTCCCGTCGCGGCGGGCGACGCCGGGCCGCCGGCCGGGGCCGACGACGCGGGAGCGGCCGGGGCCTCGGGCGCGGCCGGGCTCTCGGCCGCGGCGGTCGCCTCCGGTGCCGCCTCGGCGGCGGGCTTCGAGGTGGCGCGGCGCGAGCGGCGCGCCGGCTTCTTCGCGGGCTCCGCGGACGCCGGCGCCTCCGACTCGGCGGGCGTCGGCTCGGCGGCGGACGGCGCGTCGGCCACCGCCGGGGCAGCAGCCTCGGCGGCCGGGGCCGCGGTCTCGGCGGCCGGGGCCGCTGCCGCGGAGGTCGCGCGGCGCGAGCGGCGCGCGGGCTTCTTCGCGGCGGGCGTCTCGACGGGCTCGGCCGTCGTCGGCGCGCCGGACGGCGCGGTGTCAGCGGACGGGGCGTCCGGCTCGGCGACCGGCGCGGCCTCGACGGCCGGAGCCTGCGCGGTCGTACGCGTCGCCCGGGTGCGCTTCGCGCGACGCGGGGCGTCGGCGGCTCCCAGCAGGGCGTCGGCGTCGGGCGCCACCGCCGCGGCGGGGGCGGGGGCCTGCTCGGCGGCGGGCGGTGCGCTGAGGCCGAACTCGGAGAGGACGTCGAGCGGCGCGTCGCCTGCCGGGGCCTTCGCCTTCTTGCCGCCACCCTGGGCGCGGCGCGTCGCGCGGGCGCGCGGGGCGGGCTCTGCCACCACCGGCTCCGCCGCGGCGTCGGCGGCCGCGGGGCTCGCGTCTGCCGGGACGTCGGCCGGGGCGGACGCAGCGGGAGCCGCGTCGGCCGCCGGAGCGGCGACGGACGGCGTGGTGCGGGTCGCGCGACGCGAGCGGCGCGCGGGCGGGGTCGTGGCCTCGGCCACGGGTGCGGTCGCGGGCGCCTCGGGCGCCGGGGTCGCGTCCGCGGTGGCCGCGGGCGCGGCGACGTCGGAAGCAGCCGTCACCGCGGGGGGAGTCTGCGGCGGTGCCGCGCTGCGCGTCGCGCGGCGGCGGGCGGGCTTGCGCGCCGGGGTCGTCGGGCTCTCGGCCCGGTCCGCGGCGGCGTCCGCCGTCGACTCTGAGGGGGTGCTGTCGGAGGTGCTGTCGAGCGTCACGCGTCGTGCTCCTGCTGCCACAGGGACCGCCCCGCACCGTGCGGCCCGTCGGGCGGTCGGTCGTCGCTCGGGACGAGCGCACCGGAGCGCGTCGTCCGGCGACGGAAGTCGTCGGTCACGGCCGCGGTCCGCGTGCGCGGCGCGGGCGCCTGCCACCGGGCCCTTCGCCCCGGTCGGCGCGCCGACTGCCGCGGTCCGCTGGTGCCGCGATCTCGTGCTCGCCGGGTGAGCGATGCGGAGCCCGCCCGGCTCCGCCCAGTATCGCACAGGGGTGCGGACGAACCCGGGCGACACGCACCGCGCCCCGGGCCGCCCGTCCCGCCCGACCGGGACCAACGTCCCGGGACCTTGTGAACATAGTCACAAGCGGCGTGTTTTCAGTACTCCTCGTCATTTCCGGCCCTGCCGATACGGCAGATTGGAACTACCGTCGGAGGAGGCGACCGGTCGCCCGGCCGTCTGCTCCGGCAACACTCCCCTACGCCGTTGTCCCTTCCCCGACCCGGTCGGGCCCCCCGAGGAGCGCACGTGGATGCCCTAGCCCTGGCGCGGTGGCAGTTCGCCATCACGACCGTCTACCACTTCATCTTCGTCCCGCTGACGATCGGCCTGTCGCCCCTCGTCGCGATCATGCAGACGGCGTGGGTCCGCACCGGCAACGAGCGCTGGCTGCGCCTGACGAAGTTCTTCGGCAAGCTGCTGCTCATCAACTTCGCGCTCGGCGTCGTGACCGGCATCGTGCAGGAGTTCCAGTTCGGCATGAACTGGAGCGAGTACTCGCGCTTCGTCGGCGACGTGTTCGGTGCGCCGCTCGCCATGGAGGCGCTCGCCGCGTTCTTCATCGAGTCGACGTTCCTCGGCCTGTGGATCTTCGGGTGGGACCGCCTCAACAAGAAGGTGCACCTCGCGTGCATCTGGGCGGTTGCGATCGCGACCAACCTCTCCGCGTTCTTCATCCTCGCCGCGAACTCGTGGATGCAGCACCCCGTCGGCGCGATCTTCAACCCCGAGACCGGGCGCGCCGAGATGAACGACATCGGCGCCGTCCTCACGAACAACACCCTCTGGGCCGCGTTCCCGCACCAGATCACGGCGACCTTCCTCACCGCGGGCACGTTCGTCACGGGCATCGCCGCTTGGTGGATGGTCCGCCTCGTGCGCACCCGCAAGGCGGAGAACGTCGAGCTCGCGCGCGACGTCTACCGCCCGGCCGTCACGCTCGGCGTCATCGCCATGCTCGTCGGCGGTCTCGGGGTCGCGGTCTCCGGCGACATCCAGGGCAAGATCATGTACGAGCAGCAGCCCGGCAAGATGTCGTCGGCCGAGGCGCTCTGCCAGGGCTCGGAGGGCGCCGCGTTCTCCATCCTCACGATCGGCGACCTGTCGAACTCGTGCGAGAACGTCCGGCACCTCATCGAGATCCCCGGTCTCGCGTCCTACCTCGGCACGGGCCACTTCTCCGGGCCGGAGAGCTACCTGCCCGGCGTCGAGGACGTCCAGGAGCAGATGACCGAGCGCTACGGCGACGTCACCGCCTCCGGCGACCCCGTCACGTACACGCCGAACCTCGCGATGACCTACTGGTCCTTCCGGCTCATGATCGGCATGGCCGCCGGCTCCGTGCTCCTCGCGCTCATGGCGCTGTGGCTCACCCGCAAGGGCCGGGTCACGGACAACAAGTGGTTCGCGCGCGTCGGCCTCATCGCCATCCCCATGCCGTTCCTCGCGAACTCGTTCGGCTGGATCTTCACCGAGATGGGCCGCCAGCCCTGGGTCGTCGCGCCGAACCCGACGGGCATCGACCAGATCCGCCTGCTCACCGAGCGCGGCGTGTCCACCGTGGTGAGCCCCGGCGTGGTGCTGACGTCGATGATCGTCTTCACGCTCGTCTACGGCGCGCTGGCCGCGGTCTGGTTCACGCTCATGCGGCGCTACGCGATCGAGGGCGTCCCGCTCACGGTCCGCGACGAGTCCCCGGAGGCCCAGGAGCCGCCGGACGAGGACTCCGAGTCCGCCGACCGTCCGCTGTCCTTCGCGTACTGACCCGACGCGCCTGAACCCGCCCAGAAAACTCAGGAGACACCGTGGATCTCGCCGTCGTCTGGTTCGTGCTCATCGCGGTCCTGTGGACCGGCTACCTCGTGCTCGAGGGCTTCGACTTCGGGGTCGGCATGCTGCTGTCGATCCTCCCGCGCGGTGACAAGGAGCACCGCGAGAAGGAGCGCCGCGTCCTCATCAACACCATCGGCCCCGTCTGGGACGGGAACGAGGTCTGGCTGCTCACCGCGGGCGGCGCGACGTTCGCCGCCTTCCCCGAGTGGTATGCGACCCTCTTCTCCGGCTTCTACCTGCCGCTCCTGCTCATCCTCGTCGCGCTCATCGTGCGCGGCGTCGCGTTCGAGTACCGCGGCAAGATCCGCGACGACGGCTGGGCGCGCCGCTGCGACGTCGCGATCCAGGTCGGGTCGTGGGTCCCCGCCGTGCTGTGGGGCGTCGCGTTCGCCAACCTCGTGCGTGGCGTGCAGCTCGACGCCGACCACCAGTTCGTCGGCGGCTTCTTCTCGCTCCTGTCGCCGTTCGCGCTCCTCGGCGGTCTCGTCACGCTGAGCCTGTTCCTGCTGCACGGCTCGGTCTTCGTCGCGCTCAAGACCGACGGCGACATCCGCGCCCGCGCCCGTCAGCACGCCTCGGTCTTCGGCGTGGCCGCGCTCGTGCTCGCCGGCGGCTGGGCCGTCTGGGCCCAGGTCGCGTACTCGGTGCCCTGGACGTGGGCCGCCGTCGTGCTCGCCGCGGCCGGGCTCGTGACGACGCTCCTCGCGAACCGCAAGGGCTCCGAGGGACGCGCGTTCACGGCGTCGGCCCTCACGATCGTCGCCGCCGTCGTGCTGATCTTCGGCTCGATGTACCCCGACGTGATGCCCGCCGTCGACCCGGCGAACTCGCTGACGGTGCACAACGCGTCGTCGACCGACTACACGCTCACCGTGATGACGTGGGTCGCCGTGATCCTCACGCCGCTCGTCATCGCCTACCAGTCGTGGACCTACTGGGTGTTCCGCCGCCGCCTGTCGACGAAGGACATCCCCGCGCCCGCCGGCCTGTCGCTCAAGAAGGTCCGCGAGGCGGCGTTCGGCGGGGCGTCCTCGGGCGGCTCGACCGGCCGCGGCCTGACCGACGGCGGGGGCACCGGCTCGTGAAGCCGCTCGACCCGCGGCTCCTGCGCCACGCGCGGGCCGCGCGAGGGTACGTCGTCCTGACGGCGGTGCTCGGGTTCGCCACGGCGGCCCTGGTCGTCGCCCAGGCCCTCGTCCTCGCGTCGGTCCTCGCGCCGGCCGTCCAGGGGACGGCCGACCTGGCCGACCTGGGGCCGCGGGTCGGGCTGCTCGCCGCCGTCGTCGCCGCGCGCGCCGGCACCTCGTGGGCGCAGGAGCGCTTCGCACTGCGTGCCGCGACGCGCACCGTCGCCGAGCTGCGCGAGCAGGTCGTCACGCACGCCGTGACGCTCGGCCCGCGGTGGCTGGCCTCGGGGCGCGGCCCCGAGGTCGCGACGCTCGCGACGCGCGGGCTCGACCAGCTCGAGCCCTACATGGTGCGGTACCTGCCCCAGCTCCTGCTCGCCGCCACCGTCACGCCCGCGACGCTCGCCGTCGTGCTGGGCCTGGACTGGGTCTCGGCCGTGATCATCGCCGTGACCATCCCCCTCGTCCCGATCTTCATGACGCTCGTCGGGCGCCTCACCGCGGGGACGTCGGAGCGGCGCCTCGTCGTCATGCAGCGGCTCGGCGCGCAGGTGCTCGACCTGCTCGCCGGCCTGCCGACGCTCCTCGCGTTCGGTCGCGCGCGCGGCCCCGAGCGGCGCGTGCGCGCGCTCGGCGAGGCCAACCGCCGCGCCACGATGGGCACGCTGCGCGTCGCGTTCCTCTCCGGCATGGTGCTCGAGCTCCTCACGACGCTGTCCGTCGCGGTCGTGGCCGTGGGCGTCGGCCTGCGCCTCGTGCACGGCGGCATGGAGCTCGAGCCGGCGCTCGCCGTGCTCGTGCTCGCGCCCGAGGTCTACCTCCCGCTGCGCCAGGTCGGCCTGCACTTCCACGCCTCGACCGACGGCATCGCCGCGGCCGAGCAGGCGTTCGCCGTCCTCGACGAGGACGCGCCCGCGCCGGGCACCGCGCCCGCGCCCGCGCTCGCCGGGACGACGCTCGCCCTGCGCGGCGTGAGCGTGCGGGCCGGGGACCGCGACGTGCTCGCGCCCGCCGACCTCGACCTCGAGCTCCGGCTCGGGACCTCGAGCGGCCGCGTCGTGGCCCTCACCGGGCCGAGCGGCGCGGGAAAGACGACGACGGCGATGGTCCTGCTCGGCCTCGTGCGGCCCGACCGCGGCACCGCGACCCTCACCGCGCCCGACGGCGCCCGGCTCGACCTGGCCGACGTCGACCCCCAGACGTACTGGCCCCAGGTCGCGTGGCTCCCCCAGCGCCCCGTGCTCGCGCCGGGGCGGCTGCGCGACGTCGTCGCCGGCGGCCTGGACGTCACCGACGCCGACCTCGACCGCGCGGCGCGCACCGCCGGCCTCGACACGGTGCTCGCCGCGCTGCCCGCGGGCTGGGACACCGAGGTCGGGCGCGGCGGCGTCGGGCTGAGCGTCGGCCAGCGCCAGCGCGTCGCGCTCGCCGCGGCGCTGCTCGGCGACCCGGCGCGCGTCCCGCTCGTCGTGCTCGACGAGCCGACGGCCCACCTGGACGCGCGCGGCGAGCAGGTGGTGCTCGACGCCGTGCGGGCGTTCCGCGACCAGGGGCGCACCGTCGTCGTGGTCGCGCACCGTGCCTCGCTCGTGCGCGCGGCGGACGACGTCGTCGAGGTCCGCTCCGCACGGCTCGAGCCGTCCCCGGCGAGCCCGGGCGTCGACCCGGCCGACCCCTGGGACACCGCCGTGGCGGTCGGCGCCGCCACCTCCACGACCCCCGAGGGGAGCGTCCCGTGACCGGACCTCGTGCCCGCCTCGCCGCCGACCCGCTGTGGCGGGCGGTCGGGCTGCTCGACGTGCGCTGGCGCCGCGTCGTGTGGGCGGTCGTGCTCGGCACGCTCTCGCTCGGGAGCGCCGTCGGCCTCGCGGCCGCCGCGGCGTGGCTCATCGCGCGCGCCTCGCAGATGCCGCCGGTCCTCACGCTGTCCGTCGCGGTCGTCGGCGTGCGCGCGTTCGGCATCTCGCGCGGCGTCTTCCGGTACCTGGAGCGGCTCGCGTCGCACGACGTCGCGCTGCGCGGCATGGCGTCCCTGCGCGCCAACCTCTACACCGCGCTGGCGCAGGGCTCGCCCGCCGCGCTCGTGGGGCTGCGGCGGGGCGACCTGCTCGCGCGCGTCGGCGCGGACGTCGACGCGGTCGGTGACGTGGTCGTGCGCGCGTTCGTGCCCGCCGGGGTCGCGCTCGCCGTGTCGGTGGGGTCCGTCGTGCTCGTGGGCGCCTTCCTGCCCGCGGCCGGGGTAGCGCTCGCGCTGTGCCTCCTGCTCGCCGCCGTCGTCGCGCCGTGGCTCTCCGCCCGGTCGGCGCGCGAGGTCGAGGCGCGCGGCGCCACGACGCGCGCGGCGATGACCGCCACGACGCTGGAGATCCTCGAGGAGTCCGGGCCGCTCGCCGTGTCCGGGCGCCTCGGCACGCGCCTGGACGACCTGCGCGCGACCGACCGGGCGCTGGCCCGCGTGACCGACGACGGCGCCCGCCCCGCCGGGGTCGCGGCCGGGATCGCCGCGCTCGCCGTCGGCCTCGCGGTGCTCGCGTCGCTCCTGCTCGGCATCCCGGCCGTCACCGCCGGCACGCTCGCGCCCGTCGAGCTGTCCGTCATCGTCCTCACGCCCCTCGCGGTGTTCGAGGCGGCGAACACGCTGCCCGGAGCCGCCGTCCAGCTCCACCGCTCGCGGCAGGCCGCCGCGCGCGTCGTCGGGCTCCTCGACGGGCCGACGCCCGCGGCCGGCCGCGCGCCGACCCCCGCCCCCGGCGAGTCGGGCCGCGCCCCCGACCCGCGCACGTCCCTCGTGCTCGACGACGTCGCGGCCGGCTGGCCGGGCACCGGACGCACCGTCGTCGAGGGCGTCGACCTGGCGCTCACGCCGGGCCGTGCGGTCGCCGTCGTCGGGCCGTCGGGCGTCGGCAAGACGACGCTGCTCGCGACCGCCGCCGGGCTCGTCCCGGGGGTCGCGGGGCGCGTGCTCCTCGACGGCGTCCCGACGGCCGACCTCGCGCGCGAGGACGTGGCGCACCACGTCGTGCTCGTCGCGGAGGACGGGCACGTGTTCGACACGACCGTGCTGGAGAACCTGCGCGTCGCGCGCGGCGACGTCACGACCGAGGAGGCCGAGGCCGCCCTGCGGGCCGTCGGCCTCGACCCGTGGCTCGCCGCGCTGCCCGACGGACTGGAGACGTTGCTCGGCCCCGACGCCACCACGGTCTCGGGCGGCGAGCGCCGCCGTCTGCTCGTGGCGCGCGCGCTCCTGTCCCCCGCGCCGCTGCTGCTGCTCGACGAGCCCGCGGAGCACCTCGACGCCGCGGGTGCCGACGCGCTCGTGCGGCACCTCGTCGCGACGACGCGCGCCGCGCAGGACCGGCGCGGCGTCGTCCTCGCGACGCACCGGCTGAGCGCGCTGGAGGCGGTCGACGAGGTGCTGCTGCTCGGGGTCCCCGACGGCGCGCCGGACGGCGCCCCCGCGCGCGTCGTCGCGCGCGGGACGCACGCCGAGCTGCTCGGGCTCCCCGCCTACCGCTGGGCGCTCGACCAGGAGGCCCCCGCGGTGCGGTGAGCCCGCGACGTCAGCCCTCGCCGAGGCGCGCGAGGAACAGCGCCTCGCCGACCGCGAGGTTCTCGATCTCGCTGGGCGCGACCGACTCGTTCGGCGCGTGGATGAGGCACGCGGGCTCCTCGACGCCGAGGAGCACGATCTCCGCGTCCGGGTACTGGCCCGCGAGCACGTTGCACAGCGGGATCGAGCCGCCCTGGCCCGCGGTGACCGTCTCGCGCCCGTACGCGTCCGCGAGCGCCCCCGTGAGCGTGTCGAACACGTGCCCGCTCGTGCGCGCCGCGAACGGCTGCCCGACGGCGTCGCGCTCGACCCGAACGCGCACCCCCCAGGGCGCGTGGGCCTCGAGGTGCGCGACGAGCTTGTCCTGCAGGTCCTGGGCGTCGGCGCCGGGCGGTACGCGCAGGTTGAGCCGCGCCGAAGCGCGCGGCTGGATCGCGGCCGCGGAGCCGACGACGCTCGGCGCGTCGATCCCGAGGATCGTCACGACGGGCCGCGCCCACAGCCGGTCGGCGACGCTGCCGGTCCCGACGAGCCCGACGCCGTCGAGCACGCCCGCGTCGCGGCGGAACTGGTCCTCGTCGTACGCGACGCCGTCCCACGTGCCGTGCGCGACGGCGGGCGGCACGCCGTCGATGGTCGTGTCGCCGTGCTCGTCGCGCAGGCTCGCGAGGATCGCGACGAGAGCCGCGAGCGCGTCGGGGGCGGCGCCTCCGAACATGCCGGAGTGGATCTCGCCCTCGAGCGCCTCGACGTGCACGACGACGTTCGCCGCACCGCGCAGGGTCACCGTGAGCGTCGGGAGGCCGAGCTCGGCGTTGCCGGTGTCCTGGACGAGCATCGCGTCGGCCGCGAGCGCCCCGGGGTTCGCCTCGACCCACCGGTCGAGGCCGCCCGTGCCCTGCTCCTCGGAGCCCTCGACGACGAGCCGGACCCCGACGGGGAGGTCGTCGCCGCCGAGCGCGCGCAGGGCCCGCAGCGCGGTGAGGTGCGTGACGACGTTCCCCTTGCAGTCCGCGGCGCCGCGCCCGTAGAGGCGACCGTCGCGCTCGGTGAGCTCGAAGGGCGGGCTGGTCCACGCCGCGTCGTCGAGGGGCGGCTGGACGTCGTAGTGCGCGTAGAGCAGGACGGTCGGCGCGCCGTCGGGTCCGGGACGGTGGCCCAGGACGACCTGCGACCCGTCGGGCGTGACCTCCAGGCGCGTGTCGATCCCCTCCGCGCGGAACGCGTCGGCCACCCAGCGCGCGGCGCGCTCGCACTCGGCGCGGGGGTAGAGGCGCTCGTCGGCGACGGACGGGATGGCGACGAGCGTGCGCAGGTCGTCGAGCGCGCGCGGCAGGAGGCCCTGCACGGCGGCGCGCACCTCCTCGACGTGCCCGGTGGCGTCGGGTCGTGCTCCGGTGCTCGGCTGGCTCACGCGTCCTCCTCGGTCGTGGTTCCGGTGGTGGCGTCGGTACCCTCGCCGCCCTGCTCGGTGGTGCGGCCGGGGTCGAGGTCGAGCGAGTCCACGTACGCGTCGAACGCGGCGAGCTGGTCGGGGCAGTAGACCTCGATGACGAGCCGGTCGCCGGCGAGCCGGCGCTCGTCGAGCACGGAGGGCCGCAGGCCGGGGCCGGCGGCCCCGTTCGCCGCGCCGAGGTTGGCGGTCGCCTCGACGAGGGCGGCCGGGTCGGCGCAGAAGCCGCCGCCGTCGTCGCCGAGGACGTCGGCGATCGTCTCCTCGCTGAAGGCGGTGATCCCGATCGCGGCGAACTGCTCGTGCAGCTCGGCCGCCTTCTGCTCGGCCTCGCGCGCGTCGCGGTTCGACCGCACGTTGTCGAACATGATCAGCATGACGGCGCCGAGGGCGACGAGGAGCAGCGCGGCGGCGGTGTACGTGACCCACCGCTTCGACGAGACCGGCTCGGGCTCGTGCTCGGGGACGTGGGAGGGGCGGGACGTGGTCATGCCGCGTCGCCCTCCCCCGCCTCGTCCGCCGCCGCGAGCGCCGCGGCCTCGGGGTCCTTCCAGGACGGCTTGCGCAGCAGGTAGAAGAGCGCCGGGACGAGGATGCCGATGATCCCGAGGCCGCCACCGACGATCAGCACGTAGACGCCCACGTTCCCGCTGGAGAACTGCGCGGGCGGCACGAACCCGATGATCATCGCGGCCACCGAGGCGCAGAACCCGACGACGCACAGGAGCGTCAGCGCGGGCGCGCGGTAGCCGCGCGGGTGGTCGGGTGCCCGACGGCGCAGCCGCACCGCCGCGACGAACAGCAGCAGGTACATGACGAGGTACACCTGCGTCGTGATGACGGACAGGATCCAGTAGGCGCTCGAGACGTCGGGGATGAAGGCGTACAGGAGCGCGATGCCGGTCGTGATGACACCCTGCGTGACGAGGATGTTCTGCTGCACGCCGTGCTTGTTGAGCCGCTGCAGGAACGGCGGCAGGTAGCCCTCCTCGCGCGCGACCGTGAGCAGGCCCTTCGACGGCCCGGCGAGCCAGGTGAGCATGCCGCCGAGCGACGCCGCGATGAGCATGAGGCCGAGGATCGGCGTCAGCCAGCTCACGCCGAAGTTGGCGAAGAACGCGTCGAACGCCTGCATCACCCCGGCGGTCAGGCTGAGCTGGTCGGCGGGGATCACCCAGCTGATCGCGACGGCCGGGAGGATGAAGATCACGAGGACGAGCCCGATCGCCAGGAACATCGACCGCGGGAACTCCGTCGCCGGCCTGCGCAGGCTCGTCACGTGCACCGCGTTCATCTCCATGCCCGCGTACGACAGGAAGTTGTTGACGATGAGCACCAGGGACGCGAGCCCGGTCCAGGCCGGCAGCAGGTGCTGCGCGTCCATCGGCGCGGCCGACGGGTTGCCCTGGGCCAGGAAGACGACGCCGAGCACGACGAGGATCGCGGCCGGGACGAGCGTCCCGATGACGAGGCCCCAGCTCGACAGCCCCGCGACCGTCTTGGTGCCCTGGGAGGAGAGCCACACGCCCGTCCAGAAGAGCACGACGATGACGATCGCCACGTAGAGCCCGTTGCTCGCGAGGCTCGGGTTGATGACGTAGGCGAACGTGCTCGCGACGTACCCGAGCAGGCTCGGGTAGTAGAAGATCGTCATCGCGAACTGGCACCAGATCGCGAGGAACCCGAGCGGCTTCGACACGCCGTCCGCGACCCAGCGGTACACGCCGCCCGACCACCCCGACGCCAGCTCGGCCGACACGAGCGACGTCGGGAGCAGGAACACGAGCGCCGGGACCACGTAGAGGAACACGGCCGCGAGGCCGTAGACCGCCATGGTCGGCGCGGCGCGCAGGCTCGCGACCGACGACGTGATCATGAACGCGAGCGTGAGCCACGTGATGTAGTTCTTCGGTGTCCGTGCCGTGATCGCCGTGCGCACCTCAGCGTGCGTCGGCGCGCCCGTGGACGAGCCCATCCCCCACCCCCGAAGCCGTGACCCCGCCGGGGCCGACCGGGACGGCGCGCGGACGGCGCGTCGTCGGAACACCGCGAACATATCGCCGCGACGCAGGTCGCGCCTGGGGAGTCGTCCGGGGCACGGCCGGGTCGCGGACCGGGCGCCGCACCAGCGCCGAACCGTCTCGGGGCGGCGCGGGCGCGGTGATACGTTCGCGAGGCGGCCCGTCCCGCGCAGCGCGAGGGCCGTGACGACGACACGGACGACCTCAAGGAGCAGCGGTGAAGATCCTCGTGCCCGGCACCATCGCCCTCGACGTGCACGCGGGCCCGGACGACGAGGTCGTCGTGTACGACGCCGCGGCCCCGTTCCGCCCCGAGGACGCCGACGCCGAGGTGCTCGTGGTGTGGGGCGGCTCCGCGGAGAACCTCGCCGACGCCGCGGCGCGGCTCCCGCGCCTGCGCTGGGTCCAGACGCTCGCCGCGGGCCCCGACGCCGTGCTGGCCGCCGGGTTCGGGCCGGACGTGACGATCACCTCCGGCCGGTCCCTGCACGACGGCCCCGTCGCGGAGCACGCGCTCGCGCTGGTCCTCGCCGTCGTGCGCCGGCTCGACGTGCTCGGGGCGGCGCAGCGCGAGCACCGGTGGGACACCGCGGTGAACCAGGCGCAGGCGGACCCGGCGACGGCCGCGCGCTACACGCTCGACGGCGCACGCGTGACCGTGTGGGGCTTCGGCTCGATCGCCGCCCGGCTCGCGCCGCTGCTCGCGGCGCTCGGCGCCGACGTGACGGGCGTCGCGAGCCGCCGCGGCGAGCGGCACGGCTTCCCCGTCGTGACCGACGACGACCTCCCCGACGTGCTCGCCTCGACCGACGTGCTCGTCTCGCTCCTGCCCGCCCTCGACACGACGCGGCACGCGTTCGACGCCGCGCGGATCGACCAGCTCCCCGACCACGCGGTCTTCGTCAACGTCGGCCGCGGCGCCACGGTCGACGAGGACGCGCTCGTCGCCGCGCTGCACGACGGGCGCCTCGGCGGCGCCGCGCTCGACGTCACCGGGTCCGAGCCCCTGCCCACGGAGTCGCCCCTGTGGGACGCGCCGCGCCTGGTCCTCACGCCGCACGTCGCGGGCAACCGGCCCCAGCGCGCGTCCGAGCTCGTCAACGCCAACCTCGACGCGCTCCGCGCGGGCCGCGAGCTCCGCAACGTCGTCCCCCGCTGAGTGCATGGCATCGTCGCGTCGGGTGGGCCCGGACGCGACTTTTTCCTGCACTCAGCGGGGACGCTTCCGGGGTCTACCAGCGGCCGTTGCGGGGCCGCGGCTGGCACCGCGGGCACGTGTACGACGAGCGGTTCATGAACTCGTCGCGCCGGACGGGCGTGCCGCACCGGGGGCACGGCTCGCCCTCCTGCCCGTACACGGCGAGCGACCGCGAGAAGTAGCCGGACTGCCCGTTCACGTTGACGTACAGCGCGTCGAAGCTCGTGCCGCCCTGCGCGAGGGCCTCGGTCATGACCTCGGCCGCCGCGTCGAGCAGGCGGTGCGCCTCGGGACGGCGCAGCGTGTCCGTCGCGCGGGCGTAGTGCAGCCGGGCGCGCCACAGCGCCTCGTCCGCGTAGATGTTGCCGACCCCGGACACGACGGTCTGGTCGAGCAGCGCGCGCTTGACGCCCGTCCGACGACGCCGGATCGCGTCCACCACGTCGTCGCGCCGCAGCGACGGGTCGAGCAGGTCCCGGCCGATGTGCGCGACCGGCGCCGGGACCGCGGCGAGGTCGGAGCCGAGGCCGCCGGGGGCTCCGTCGGGCGTCGGGACGAGGTCCTGGACGGACAGGTGCCCGAACGTGCGCTGGTCGACGAAGTCGAGCGCCTGCGCACCGTAGGCGGTGCGGTCGTCGTGCTCCAGCACGACGCGCACCCGCAGGTGCGGCGAGCGGTCGGCGAGCGCGACGCCGGAGCGGACGAGGAGCTGGCCCGACATCCCGAGGTGGGCCAGCAGGGCGGCGGCGGGGCCGTCGACGGACCCGGCGGCGGGCTCGAGCGGGAGCCAGAGGAACTTGCCGCGGCGCACCGCGGCGCCGAGCCGCTGGCCGAGCAGCTCGTCGCGGAAGCCCGCCGGCCCGCCCTCGTGGCGCCGCACGCTGTAGTCGCGCAGCACCTCCACGTCGACGACGCGGGCGCCCACGACGTGGCGGGCGAGACCGTCACGGACGGTCTCGACCTCGGGCAGCTCAGGCACCGGCGTCCTCGGCGGCGACCGGCGAGGCCGCGGACGCCGCCTCGCGCTCGGCCTGCTCCGCCGCGAGCGCGCGGTACGCGCGCTCCGCGGCCTCCTGCTCGGCGTACTTCTTCGCCGTCCCGCTGCCCGTGCCGTAGAGGCGGCCGTCGAGGTGCACGTACGACGTGAAGACCCGCGCGTGGTCCGGGCCGACGGCGTCGCTCGAGTACGACGGCGCGCTCAGCCCGGCCGCGGCCGCGGCCTCCTGGAGCGACGTCTTCCAGTCGAGCCCGGCGCCCAGACCGGCCGCCGCCGACAGCGTCGGCTCGACGAGCCCGAGCACGAGCCCGCGGGCAGGCTCCAGGCCGTGGCTCAGGTAGACCGCGCCGATGATCGCCTCGACCGTGTCGGAGAGGATCGAGTCCTTGTCGTTGCCGCGCGTGCGGATCTCGCCCTTGCCGAGCAGCACGTACTGCCCCAGGCCGAGCCGGCGCGCGATCGCGGCGAGCGACTTCTGCGAGACGGTCGCGGCCCGCATCTTGGCGAGCTCGCCCTCGGACAGGTCGGGGTGGCGGCGGTAGAGGGTCTCCGTGACGACGAGGCCCAGGACGGTGTCACCGAGGAACTCGAGACGCTCGTTCGTGGGGATGCCGCCGTTCTCGTGCGCGAACGACCGGTGCGTGAGCGCAAGCACGAGAAGCTCGGGGTCCAGATGGACCCCGAGCTTCTCGAGAAGACCGGATGCCGGTGCAGCCGGTGCCACGCGCCTCAGCCTGCGTGCTCGGTGCGCAGCGCCTCGGCGTACTGGCGGCCCTTGTAGGTACCGCACGTCGGGCACGCCGCGTGCGACAGCTTGTCGCCCTTGCACTGCGGGCAGGTGGTGAGGTTCGCGGCGGTCGTCTTCCACTGCGAACGACGCGCACGGGTGTTGCTGCGCGACATCTTGCGCTTCGGAACAGCCACGGCTAGCTCTCTTTCGTCTCGTCGGACACGTTCGAGGTGTCGAACATGCTCTCCAGCGCCGACCAGCGAGGGTCGACAAGTTCGTGGGTGTGGCCCGGGTCGTCCGCCAGGCGCGCACCGCACTCGGAGCACAGCCCCGGGCAGTCCGCTCGGCACACCGGACTGAATGGTAGTGCAGTGACGACCGAATCCCGTAGCGCGGGCTCGATGTCCGCGAGGTCGCCGTCCAGCTCGTAGACGTCCTCGGCGTCCTCCAGGTCGTCGCCCGACTCCTCGGCGGCCTTCGCGCGCTCCGGGTAGGCGAACAGCTCGCCGAGCTCGACCGAGACGTCCTCGTGCACCGTGTCGAGGCAGCGCACGCACTCCCCGACCGCGCGCCCCGTCACCGTCCCGGAGACGAGCACGCCCTCCATGACGGCCTCGAGACGCAGGTCGAGCTCGAGCTCGCTGCCCTCGGGGATGCCGATGACGGCGGTCCCGAGGTCGGCCGGCGCGGGGACGGTCCGGCGGACCGTCAGCATGCTCCCGGGTCGCCGACCGAGCTCGTGCGTGTCGAGCACGAGCAGCGACGTCTTCTCGGCGGTGATGGTGCGCTCCAGGATCGGAGCCCGCAGGCGTGGGCGCCCGCGGACGGTGGTCAACGATGGTCGGGGGCCGGCGACCGCTCGACGGCGGCTGCCAGGCACGGGTCGACGCGTGACGCGACGAGCCAAACATCGATCTTACGTCACCGGACGCCGTGGTCGCCACCTTCGCGGCGCCGACCACGACGGTGGTCGGGCCCGGCGACCGGCACGCCCGTCAGCGGGCCGCGCGCTCCCCGCCGCGCTCGCGCATCGTCGCCGGGAACGGCGACTCGTCGGCGTCGCCGAAGCGGTCGCCGAGCCGGTCCGCGAGCTTCGCCCGGCCGGCCTGGACCTGCGCGAGGAGCTTGCCGAGGTCCACCTCGAAGTCCGCGAGCCGCCGGTCGCAGTAGTCGTCGGCGTCGCGCTGCAGCACGGCCGCCGCCTCCTGCGCCTCGTCGACGATGTCGCGGGCGCGCGCCTCCGCCTGGACCACCACCTGCTCCGTCTGCACGAGCTCGATCGCCCGGGCGCGCGCCGTCGTGAGGATCTCCTCCGCCTGCCGGTGCGCGTCCTCGAGCACGGCGTCCGCCTGCGCGAGCACCTCGTCCGCGTGCGCGAGCTGCTCCGGCAGCGCGCCCCGCAGCTCGTCCAGGAGCGCGAGGGCGTCGCCCTTGTGCACCAGCACCGACGCGGACATCGGCATCGTGCGCGCCGACTCGACGAGGTGCGTGAGGTCGTCGAGGATCGCGTTCAACCCGACCTGCGCCTCCTCGCCCGCGCGGTCGTCGTGCGTCGGCCGTCGGTCCTGCTGCTCGCTCACGTACCCGGTCCTTCCCGTCGTGCTCACCTGCTGGTCCCCTGCGTCCGTGCCAGCGCCGCCCGGACGGCGTCGCCCACCCCCGGCGGGACGAGGTCGTCCACCGGTCCCCCGTACCGCGCGATGTCCTTCACGAGCGACGACGCGACGTGCAGGAGCGCCGCGTCGCCCGCGACGAACACCGTCTCGACCCCCGCGAGGTGCCGGTTCATGAGCGCCATCGGCAGCTCCGCGTCGAAGTCGGCGCCGCCGCGCAAGCCCTTGACCACCGCCGTCGCACCGACGTCGCGGCAGAAGTCGACGAGCAGCCCCGGCACGACCTCGACCCGGACGCCGTCCAGCCCCGCGTCCCGCACCGCGGACCGCGCGAGGTCCACGCGCTCGTCGACGCTCAGGAGCGCCGACTTCGACGCGTTCCGCGCGACGCCGACGACGACCTCGTCGAAGAGGGCGCGCGCACGGCGGACGATGTCGAGGTGGCCCAGGGTGATCGGGTCGAACGACCCGGGACAGACGGCTGTGGTCACCTCGTCACGGTAGTACACGGGGGCCGCCGGACCCGGGCGGCGCGGCCGGGCGCGCGCCGACCGGCGTCGGGCGCGACGATGGTCGACGTGACCACCCCCGCCGTCGTCCCGCTCACCGACCCCGCGCTGCTGCGCTCGCTGCACCGCGACGTCCTCGTGCCGTCGTTCCCGCCGGCCGAGCTCGTCGACGAGCAGGAGCTGCTCGACGCCCACGCGAGCGGGCGGCTGCGCAGCCTCGGCGTCGTCGAGGAGGGCCGCGTCGTCGCCGGCGTGGTCGGCGAGTGGTTCGCCGACGCGCGCGTCCTCCTCGTGCTCTACCTCGCGATCGCCCGCGGACGCCGCGGCGGCGGCGTGGGCCGTCGTCTCGTCACCACGGCGCTCGACGACTGGCGCGCGCTCGACCCGCTCGTCGTCGTGGGCGAGGTCGAGCACCCCGCGCACCACACGGGCAGCGAGGCCCACGGCGACCCGGTCGCGCGACTCCGGTTCTACGCGCGCCTCGGGGCGCGCGTCCTGGCGCTCCCCTACTTCCAGCCCGGCGACGGCCCGGGCGGCGAGCGCGTGCCCGCGCTCCTCCTCGTGTCGTTCCCCCTCGGACCGCACGCCGCCGAGGACGACGTCCCGGCCGCGCCGCTGCGCGCGTTCCTCGCGGAGAACCTCCGCGAGAGCGAGGGCACGGTCGCCGACGACGCCGCGACCCGCCGCCTGCTCGACGCCGCGGGCGGGGACAGCGTCCGCCTCGTCGACCCGGACGACCCCGCCGCCCTCGCGACCGTGCCCGTCGGCACTCTCTCCCCGGCCGAGACCCGAGCCCCGACTGCCTGACCCCCCGGTCCCGCGGACGCCCCCACCGACCAGGCAGTCCCGGCAGGCCGAGCAGGCGGTCTGGGTGCGTCAGCCGACCCGGACGAGCCAGAACCACCTGGTCGACGGGGACGAGGGGCCGGACACGGGTGGGCGGCGGGCTATGCGTCGTCGGCGAGCTGCGGGCCGACGAAGAACACCGCGGTCTCGCCGTAGTCCTTGTGCGCGACGAGCTCCCAGCCGGCGGGCCACGTCGGCTCGGGCGTGCGCGTCGAGCGCTCGACGACGACGACGGCGGCCGGGTCCAGCACGCCGGGCACGGCGAGGTGCGCGAGGACGCGCTCGAGCGCCTCGGCCGTCACGTCGTAGGGCGGGTCCACGAGCACGAGGTGGAAGGGGCCGTGGCCCGCACGCCCCCGGGACGACGCACCGGCCGCTCCGGCCGCGTCCCCGGCCGCCGACCGCTGCGCCGCGGCCGCCGCCACGCCCGCGACGAACGCCTCGGCCGGCTGCGCGACGACGTGCACGTTCGACAGGCCGAGGGCGGCGACGTTGCGTCGTGCGACGTCGGCCGCGACCCGCGCGGAGTCGACGAGCGTGACGTCGGCCGCGCCGCGGCTCGCCGCCTCGAGGCCGAGCGCGCCGGAGCCCGCGTAGAGGTCGAGGACGCGCGCGTCGTCGACCACGCCGAGGTGCTCGAGCCGGGAGAAGATCGCCTCCCGCACGCGCTCGCTCGTCGGTCGCGTGCCGCGGGGCGGGACCTGCAGCGTGCGCCCACCGACTGTTCCCGCCACGATCCTCGTCACGCGCCCACCCTACGCAGACGCCGCGGCGCCCCGCCGTCACGCACGCTCGAGGAACTCCTCGCGCTCGGGGTCGAGCTGCTCGCGGATCGCGGCGGCGAGCGCCGGGTGGTCCGCGAGGTCCGGGTCCTGCGCGACGACCTCTGCCGCGTCCGCCCGCGCGGTCTCGATGACGTCCGCGTCCTTGACGACGCGCAGGAGCCGCAGGGAGCTCGCACGCCCCGACTGGGCGGCACCCAGGACGTCGCCCTCGCTGCGCAGCTCGAGGTCGACGGTGGCGAGCTCGAACCCGTCCGTCGTGCGCGCGAGCGTCTCGACGCGCGTCGCGGCGGGCGTGCCCGGCTGCGCGGTCGACACGAGCAGGCACAGCCCGGCGGCCGACCCGCGGCCGACGCGTCCGCGGAGCTGGTGGAGCTGGGAGATGCCGAACCGGTCCGCGTCGAGCACGACCATCGCCGTGGCCTCCGGGACGTCGACGCCGACCTCGACGACCGTCGTGGAGACGAGCACCTGGACGGCTCCCGACGCGAAGTCGGCCATCACGGCGTCCTTCTCGGCAGGCGGCATCTGGCCGTGCAGCACGCCGACCGTCAGCCCGGCGAGCCGCGGGTGGGCGCGCAGCTCCTCCGCGACCTCCAGCACGGCGCGCAGCGGCGGCCGCTCGACGGCGTCGGGCGCCTCGGGGTCGAGCAGGAAGTCCGGGACGTCGTCGAAGTCCTCGTCCCCCGTCCCGCCCGCGTCGGCGTCCGGCTCGTCCGGGTGGATGCGGGCGCACACCACGTACGCGCGGTGGCCGGCGTCGACCTCCTCGCGCACGCGTGCCCACGTCCGCTCCATCCAGGTGGGGTTCCCGGCGGGCACGACGTGCGTCGTGATGCCCGACCGCCCGGCGGGGATCTCCGTGAGCGACGACGTCTCGAGGTCACCGAACACGGTCATCGCGACAGTGCGCGGGATCGGCGTCGCCGTCATGACCAGCAGGTGCGGGGAGGTGCGCGCCTTCGCTCGCAGCGCGTCGCGCTGCTCGACGCCGAACCGGTGCTGCTCGTCGACGACCACGAGCCCGAGGTCGGCGAACTGCACGTTCTCGGAGAGCAGCGCGTGCGTGCCCACGACGATCCCCGCCGCGCCGCTCGCGGCGTCGAGCAAGGCCTCCTTGCGCGCGGCGGCACCGAGCGACCCGGTGAGGAGCGCGACGCGCGTCCCGTGCTCGCCGCCCCCGAGGAACCCGCCCTCGGCGAGCGGCCCGAGGAGCGCCCGCAGGGTCCGCGCGTGCTGCGCGGCGAGCACCTCGGTGGGCGCGAGGAGCGCCGCCTGGCCGCCGGCGTCGATCACCTGGAGCATCGCGCGCAGCGCGACGACGGTCTTGCCGGAGCCGACCTCGCCCTGGAGGAGCCGCTGCATGGGGCGCGCGAGCGCGAGGTCGGCGGCGATCTCCCGGCCCACCTCGCGCTGTCCCTGCGTGAGCGTGAACGGCAGCGCCGCGTCGAAGTCCGCGAGGATGCCCGGCTCGCCCTCCGGCCGGGGCGGGCGGGCGGTCGCGGGCTCGGCGGCGGCCCGCGCGCGCCGCTGCGCGAGCGCGGCCTGGAGGACGAACGCCTCCTCGTACCGCAGCCGGTCGCGACCGCGCCGCCACTGCTTCTCGTCGTACGGCTCGTGGACGTCGCGCAGCGCCTCGAGCCGGGTACCGAGCCCGCGCCGCTCGCGGACGGCGTCGGGCAGCGGGTCGGGGACGTCCTCCTCGCGCAGCGGGTCGAGGACGGTCCGCACGGCGGGCTGGATCTTCCAGCTCGGGATGCTCCCGCTCGCGGGGTAGATGGGGATGGGCCTGCTCGCCTCGAGGACGGCGCTCTCGGCGTCCTCGGCGTCGTCGTCCATGCCGATGATCTTGTAGTCGGGGTGCGTGAGCTGGCGCGTGCCCCGGTAGAGGCCGACGACGCCCGTGAACAGGCCGTGCCGCCCCGGCGCGAGCCGCTGCTCGTGGTAGCGCAGCACGTTGGGGCTCTTGGCGAAGAACGTGAGGGAGAGCTGCTGCGGGCCGTCCGTCACGATCGCCTCGAGGATGGCGCCCGCGCGGTTGCGCATGCGCCGGACGGTCGCGCTGCGGACCTGGGCGACGATCGTCACGTGCTCGCCGAGGGCGAGCCCGCCGAGGTCCGTGAGCCGGCCGGGATCACCGTAGCGGCGCGGGTAGTGGCGCAGCAGGTCGCCCACGGTCTCGAGGCCGAGCTTCGCGAGCGGCCCCGCGCTGCGCGTCCCGACGGCGCGGGTCAGCGGCTCGGCCAGCCGGTCCGTCATGCGCCCACCACCTCGTCCGTGCCGTGGTGGACGACGGCGCCCTCCACGGCGAGCGCGACGGTGCCGCCGTCCCGGCCCGAGCGCAGGAGCACGAGCTCGGCCCCGGACCGGGCGGCCGCGGGGGCGAGCGCGTCGAGCGCCGGGAGGGGGACGTCGTCGTCCGCGAGGACCGTGACGACCTCGGCGGGACGCTCGAGCAGGCTCTCCAGCAGCCCGACGAGCCGGCGCGCGGCCTCGGGGCCGTCCGTCCCGGCCGCCGACGCCCGGGAGGTGCGCACCGTGGCGAGCGCGGACCGCACGGCGTCCACGCGTCCGGGGCCGTCGACCAGCTGGGCGGCGGCGAGCGCGACCGTCACGTGCAGGTCCGTCGGGGCCGGGAGCACCTCGAGCGACTCGACGCCGTCCTCGCGCAGGGCTGCGCGGAGCGTCGCGACGTCCTGCTCGGGGAGGTCGCCGCCGGGCAGCACCACGACGTGCGCCGCGCGCGCGTCGACGGCGACGCGGTGCAGCGCCGCGAGGTCGGGCGCACCGGGCTCGTCGCGCAGGAGCACGACGGCGCCCGCGCGCGCGAGGTCCGCGACGAGCCCTGGTGCGCTGGTCACCGCGACGAGCCCCGGCTCGTCGGACGGGGCACGGTCCGCCGTGGTGCCGCCCGCTTGCGCTCGGTGACCGTGCCCGTGCGCGCCCGGCAGGTGGCGCACGCGGACCTGCCGCAGCGCGACGAGCGCCCCTGCTCCCTCCCGCGAGGCGCGGCCCTGGGCGTCGGCGAGCACCGCCCGCCCGGCGACGACCGCGGCCATCGGGTCGTCGGTGTGGACGTGCGCCTGCCAGAGCCCCGACCCGTCCTCGCCCGCGCCGCCGACGACCACGACGGAGTCCCCGATCCGGGACAGGTCGGACCGCAGCCGCTCCCCCGGTCCCGTCGACGCGCCCGCGGCGTCGCGGAGGGCACCGCCCGGCAGGTCGACCACGTACATCACCTCGAACTCGCCCCCCTCGTGCGCGGCCTCGGTCCCCGACGCCGCCCCCGGGGACGACCCGGTGACCGGCGTCATGCCGGACATCATGCCCAGCACCTCCGACACGACCGGCGCGGGGGTCCCCGGTACCGCGCCGGGCTCGTCGAGGCGCGCGTCGACGAGCCCGCGGCCCGGCTCGTCGATCTGCGTGCGGCCCGATCCGCCGGTCCGCTCGTCGAGCGCCGCGACGAGCGCGCCGAGCACGAGCACGAGGCCGAGGGCCCCGGCGTCGAGCACCTGTGCCCGTGCCAGCGCGTCGAGCTCGTCGGTGCTGCGCAGCGCCGCCGCGCGGGCGCCGTCCCGCGCCGCCGCGGCGACGGCACCGGGCGAGGGGTCGCCGTCCGTGACCACGTCCGCGGCCGCGCGGGCCGCCGCGTCCGCCGCGGTGAGGATCGTGCCCGGCGCCGGGCGTGCGACGGCGCCCCGGGCCGTGCGCGCGGCGCGGTCCAGGCCGACGGCGAGCGCCGCCCCCGAGACCGTCCGGTGCTCGGCGAGCTCGAGTGCGAGCCCGCGCAGGTACTCGCTGAGGATGACGCCGGAGTTGCCGCGCGCGCCGACGAGCGCCCCGCGCGCGAGACGCACGAGGACGTCGCCCGCCCCGCCCGCTGAGCCCGCGGTGTCCGCCGTGCCCGCGGGCAGCGCTCGCACGGCGTCGAGCAGCGTGAGGTACATGTTCGTGCCGGTGTCCGCGTCGGCCACGGGGAAGACGTTCACGCGGTCGAGCGACGCGCGCGCCTGGGCGAGGGCGTGGACACCACCACGACCCCACGCGACGACGACGGCGGCGTCAACCACGTCGGCTCCGGGGCTCACGTCGGGACGGCTCCTCGTACGCTGGGGGACGACCCGGCCGCGCGCGGCGGGTCGGACGACCCGGCGGTCGTCGGGACCACGGTAGTCAACCCGGCCCCCGGTCGTGGGGCGAGCCGCCCCGGGTCCGACGTGATCCGTGCGACGCGGACCCGGTTTGAGCTGAGGGCCTCGGATCGGCTACCCTGACGAGGTTGCCCGGGTGCTTCGCGCGCCCTCGACGTCGTCGAGGAGCCGCCGAGGGACACCGGGCCGGACACCCTACAGACCATTCAGGACGTCGCCGCTGCGTGCGCGACGTGCACGACGATCAGGAGAAACCGTGGCTGCCAACTGCGACGTCTGCGGCAAGGGCCCGGGCTTCGGGCACAGCATCTCGCACTCCCACATCCGCACGAAGCGCCGCTGGAACCCGAACATCCAGCGCGTGCGCGCCGTGGTCGCGGGGACGCCCAAGCGCCTCAACGTGTGCACCTCGTGCCTCAAGGCCGGCAAGGTCACCCGCCCCGCCTGAGTCGCGCGACTCCTCCACGAGAGCGCCCGCCGGTCCCCGGCGGGCGCTCTCGTCGTCTGCGGCCCCGGACGCCCGAGCTCCGAAGACCTCCTGAGGATCCGGACAAACGGGCTTGGTGTATCCCCGCCCGGGTGGCAGTCTTTGTTCATGGTGACGGAACTGAGCGAGGTAACGATCCGCCCGGCCGGCCCCGCGGACGCGCGCGCCATCGCGGCCGTGCACATCGCGTCGTGGCGCGGCGCGTACGCCGGCATCGTGCCGGACGAGTACCTCGCCTCCCTCGACCACGACCAGCGTGAGAAGCACTGGGTCCAGAGCCTCGGCACCGCCGGGGCGCGCACGTGGCTCGCCGACGCCGACGGCCGCACCATCGGCTTCGCCACCCTCGGCCCGGGTCGCGACGAGGACGCCGAGCCCGGGGACCTCGAGATCTACGCCATCTACCTCGACCCCGAGTCCTGGGGCCGCGGTGTCGCGCGCGACCTCATGCGCACCATGCTCGGCGAGGTGGGCCCCGGCACCACCGTCACGCTCTGGGTCCTCGAGGACGCCGAGCGTGCGCGCCGGTTCTACCGTCGGCACGGGTTCAGCCCGGACGGGGTCGAGCGCCGCGACGACATCGGCGGCAAGGACCTCACCGCCGTCCGCTACCGCCGGAGCTGACCCCCGCGCTCAGGCGCGGAAGTGGTCCCACCCCGACGACCGGCGCGGCACCGCGCCGTCCAGGCGCACGCCCGGGCCGTCGTCGCCCGCGGGACGCACCGTGCCGAGCCGCCGGAACCCGGCCGGGAGCGGCGCCGCCGCGGGGAACGTGGCGAGCAGACCGTGGTCCTCTCCCCCGGACAGGACCCACCCGTCGACGAGCTCCGCCCCGTCGTCCTCGCGTGCGAGCGCGGTGCCCGCGTCCCGCAGCCGGGCGCGGTCGGCGTCGAGCGCGCCCGGCTCCAGGTCGACGACGACGCCGCTCGCCCGCGCGACCCGCCCCGCGTCCCGCAGCAGGCCGTCCGAGACGTCCATCATCGCCGTGGCCCCGGCGTCGGCCGCGACCGGGCCTGCGGCGAGCGGCGGGTCGGGACGCAGGTAGGCGGCGACGAGCGCGTCGTCGACGTCCGCGCGACCGGCGTCGAGCAGCGCCAGACCCGCGGCGGACCGACCGAGCGTCCCCGCGAGCGCGACGACGTCGCCCGCCCGGGCCCCGCCCCGCAGCACCGGCTCGCGTCCCTCCAGATCCCCGTGGACGGTCACGGCGACCACGACCTGGTCCCCTCCGGACAGGTCGCCGCCCACGACCGCGGCACCGAGCGGGGCGCACGCGTCGGCCAGCCCGCGCGCGAACCCGGTGACCCAGTCGACCGGCAGGTCGCCCGGCATGACGAGCGAGACGACGAGCGCCGCGGGGCGCGCGCCCATGGACACGACGTCGGCGAGGTTCTGCACGGCGGCGCGCCGGCCGACGTCGTAGCCCGTCGACCAGCGCCGGCGGAAGTGCCGGTCCTCGACGAGGACGTCGGTGGACACGACGTAGCGGCCGTCGGGCGCGGCGACGACCGCGCAGTCGTCCCCAGGCCCGACGAGCGTCGAGGGGGCCGTGGGCAGCAGGGGGAAGATCCGGGCGAGGAGCGCCTCCTCGGGCACGTCGCGGACCAGCAGGGGCGTCTCGCTCACGCGGCCACCCTAGTCGCCGCCCGGGCGGTCACGGGCACCCGTCGCGGGCCGCTACGGTGGTCGCGTGCTCGACGTCGTCCCTCCCCGCTCCCCCTCCGCCCGCCCCGGGTCGTCCCGGCCGTCCCGCCGCCGGCTCGTCCGCGCCCTGGCCGTCCCCGCGCTCCTGGGCGTCGTGGCCGCGACCGCCGCGTGCGCGCCGCGCATCGGCGTCCCCGTGGCGGACGACGCCCAGAACCCGCTGTGCGCGGACGTCGTGCTCGCGCTGCCCGACTCGCTGGGCGAGGACCTGCCGAAGGTCGGCACGACGAGCCAGGCCACGGCCGCCTGGGGCGAGCCGGGCGCCGCGGTGACGCTGCGGTGCGGCGTCGAGGTGCCCGGGCCCACGACGACGGCGTGCCAGAGCGTCGTGTCCGAGGGGGGCAGCGTCGACTGGCTCGTCGTCGAGGACGAGGGCACGTGGACGTTCACCACCTACGGGCGCGACCCCGCGGTGCAGGTCGTCGTCCCGCCCGCCGTGACGGAGGGGCACTCGACGTCGTTCATCGCGGACCTGGGCCGCGCCGTCATGGAGGTCCCGCAGACGCGCGCGTGCGTCGGGGTGGGCGACGTCGGCTGAGCCGCTGCCCGTCCCGGGCCTGCCTCCGGCCCGCCGCCCGCGCGGTCAGCGCAGGCCGGTGGGCCGCTCGAGCGCGAGCGCGACGAGCTCGTCGATGAGGTCGGGGTAGCTGAGCCCCGACTTCTCCCACATGCGGGGGTACATCGAGAACGGCGTGAAGCCCGGCATGGTGTTGATCTCGTTGACGACGACCTGCTCGTCGGGCGTGACGAAGACGTCGACGCGCGAGAGTCCCTCCGCGCCGACCGCCTCGAACGTGCGCACGGCGATCTCGCGCACGCGCTCGACGAGGTGCTCCGGGAGGTCCGCCGGGCACGACAGCTCCACCCCGGCCTCGTCGAGGTACTTGGCCTCGAAGTCGTAGAAGTCGTGCTGCTCGCCCGTGACGACGATCTCCCCCGGCAGGGACGCGCGCGGCCGCGCTCCCCCGCGCCCGCCGAGGACGGCGCACTCGATCTCGCGACCGACGACGCCCGCCTCGACGACGACCTTCGGGTCGTGCTCCTGCGCTGCCGCGATCGCCGCGGGCAGGTCGGCGAGGTCGTCGACCTTGGAGATGCCGAGGCTCGACCCGGCGCGCGCGGGCTTGACGAAGACGGGCAGGCCGAGCGCGGCCACCGCCTGCGTCACCGTCTCCGGGTCGCGCTCGAACGCTCCCGGCTTGACGACGGTGTACGGCGCGATCGGCAGGCCCTCGCCCGCGAGCACGAGCTTCATGAAGTGCTTGTCCATGCCGACCGCCGAGGCGAGGACGCCCGCGCCCACGTAGCGCACGTCGGAGAGCTCGAGCATGCCCTGGAGGGTGCCGTCCTCGCCGTAGGGGCCGTGCAGGAGCGGGAAGACGACGTCCACCTCGCCGAGCACGCGCGGCACCTCGCCGGGTGTGAGCACGCGCAGGTCCCGGCGCCCGGTCGACAGCGGGAGGATGACCTCCTCGCCCGTCGGCTCGACCTGCGGCAGCCGGCCTGCCGTGATCTCCCAGCGCGACGGCTCGTCGGCCGCGAGGACCCACTCGCCCGACGGCGTGATCCCGACGGGGACGACGTCGTAGCGCGACCGGTCGATGGCGCGCAGGACGCCCGCGGCGGTCGCGGCGGAGATGGCGTGCTCGCCCGAGCGCCCGCCGAACAGCACGAGGACGCGGGGCTTGCGGGGGGCGCCGGTGGGGTGCTCGTCGGTGGACGGCACGGACCGGTCGGGGCTCTGGCTGGACATCGCCGACGACCCTACCGGACGCCTGCTCGCGCGCGGACGCGCGCCGGTGCGAGATCCCGGGAACGATCCGGGAGTCTCCGGCGTTGGGAGTGCCGTGGAAGACACGACTCTCGAGGCCCCCGCGGCCGACGACCCCGACCATAGTCCCGGCCGCACCGGCCCCGGCAGCGAGCGGACGCACCCACGCGTCCCCGTCGACCGCAGGGCGGTGCGGGCACGATGACGACCTTCCTCTCCCTCCTCCTCGGGCTCCTCGTGGTCCTCGCGATCACGGCGGCGACGGCCTACTTCGTCGCGCAGGAGTTCGCCTACATGACCGTCGACCGCTCCCGGCTGGGGGCCAAGGCGGAGGCCGGCGACGAGTCGGCCCGGCGCGCGCTCGCCGTGACCCGGCGCACCTCCTTCGTCCTGTCCGGCGCGCAGCTCGGCATCACGGTGACGGGCCTGCTCGTCGGCTACGTGGCCGAGCCCCTCATCGGGCAGTCGCTCGGCACCATGCTCGGCGGCGTCGGCGTCCCGACGGGTGTCGGGGTCGCGGTGGGCACCGTCCTGGCGCTCGTGCTGTCGACGATCATCCAGATGCTCTTCGGCGAGCTGTTCCCCAAGAACCTCGCCATCGCGCGGCCCGAGCCGCTCGCGAAGGGTCTGGCGCGCTCGACGTCGGCGTACCTCACGGTGTTCGGCTGGCTCATCGCGGTGTTCGACAAGGCGTCCAACGCGCTGCTGCGGATGCTCAAGATCGAGCCCGTCCACGACGTCGACAACACCGCGACCGCGCGCGACCTCGAGCACATCGTGGCCGACTCGCGCGAGAGCGGGAACCTGACCGACGAGCTGTCCGTGCTCCTCGACCGCGTGCTGGACTTCCCGCAGCGCGACGTCGAGCACGCGATGATCCCGCGCTCGCGCGTGGGGACCGTCCGGCCCGAGGCGACCGTCGCCGAGGTGCGCGAGCTCATGGCCCGCGCCCACACGCGCTACCCGGTGGTCGACGACACGGACCAGCCGCTCGGCGTCGTCCAGCTCGCCGACGTCCTCGCGACCGACCTGCCCGCGGACGCCCCCGTCACGGCGCTCATGCGCCAGGCCGTGGTGCTGCCGACGGCCATGACGCTCCCGGACGCCCTCGCGCAGCTCAACTCCACGCGCAACCAGCTCGCGTGCGTCATCGACGAGTACGGCGGCTTCACCGGCGTGCTGACCGTCGAGGACCTCGCCGAGGAGCTCGTCGGCGAGATCACCGACGAGCACGACCCCGAGCAGCCCGCCACGGTCACGGCCGAGGAGGACGGCGTGTGGGTCATGGGCGGCGACGTCCACGTCGACGAGGCGGAGCGCGCCCTCGGGCACGACCTGCCCCGCGGCGACCACGAGACGGTCTCGGGGCTCCTCATCGCCCAGCACGGTGCCCTGCCGCGCGCGGGCGACCAGATCGAGGTGCCGCTCCCGGACGACCCGGCCGACCTCGTGCACGACGAGCCGGTGCACCGCGCCCTCCTCGTCGACGTCCTGTCGGTCGAGCGGCACGTGCCGCGTCTCGTGCGCGTCCGGCTCGTCGAGCGGCGTGGCGACGTACCCGTCGACGTCGTCGGGCACCCGACCGCGCGCGAGGCAGCGCACCCGACCGACGCCGCGGAGGAGACCCGATGAGCAACCCCTGGGTCGTCGTCACGGCGACCGTCGCGATCATCGCGCTCAGCGCGTTCTTCGTCGCCGTGGAGTTCGCGCTCCTCGGTGCCAAGAGGCACCGCCTCGAGGACGCCGCGCCCACGAGCCGCGCCGCGCGCGCCGCGCTGCGCAGCTCGAACGAGCTCACGCTCCTCATGGCCGGCGCCCAGCTCGGCATCACCGCGTGCACGCTCGCGCTCGGTGCCATCACCAAGCCCGCCGTCCACCACTGGCTCACGCCCGTCTTCGAGACGTGGGGCGCGCCCCTGTGGGCCGCCGACGTCGCGGGCTTCGTGCTCGCGCTGATCGTCGTGACGTTCCTGCACCTCGTCGTCGGCGAGATGGCACCGAAGTCGTGGGCCATCGCCCACCCCGAGCGGTCTGCCACGCTCCTCGCGCTGCCGATGCGCGGGTTCATGTGGGCGTTCCGCCCGCTCCTGCGCTGGCTCAACGAGCTCGCGAACCGCTGCGTGCGGGCCGTGGGCGTCGAGCCGGTGGAGAACGTCGAGGGTGGCGGGCAGGACGCCGCGACCCTGCGGCACCTGGTCGAGCACTCGGCGAACGTCGGCGCGCTCGAGGCGTCGTACCGGGCGCAGATCTCGGGCGTGATCGAGCTCGAGACCCTCACGGTCGACGCGCTCGTGCCGGCCGGGAGCCGGCCCACGTCGGTCCCCGCCGACGCGACCGCGGCCGACGTGCGACGCGCGTCGGCCCGCTCGGGCCACCTGCGCATCCTCGTCCAGAACGGGAGCGTGGTCCCGAAGGTCGTGCACGTGCGCGACACGCTCCTCGAGCCGGACGACCGGCTCGCCAAGGAGCTCGCGCGCCCCGGGTTCGTCCTGGAGTCCGGCACCACGGTGCACGCCGCGCTCGCGCGCATGCGCGAGTCGAGCGAGCAGCTCGCGGTCGTCATGGACGGCGAGCGGTTCGTCGGCGTCGTGACGCTCGCAGACGTCCTGCGCCGCATCCTCCCCCACCCGGAGGATCCGGTGCCCGTCCTCGTGGGCTGACGGCGGCCACCGGCCGCCGTACGGTGGAGGGGCCCCGGCGACGCACGTCGCCGGGGCCCTTCCCCGTCCGCCCCTCCACCGTCCGTCCCGAGACCGAAGGCAGGCCATGCCCACGCCCGTCCCGTCCCCCGCCCCGTTCCCCACGCCGCGCACGCTGCTCTCCGACGAGCTGCTGGAGCAGATCCGCGGCCGGGCCGCGGGCTACGACCGCGACAACGCGTTCTTCACCGAGGACCTCGCGGCGCTCACCGAGGCCGGGTACCTGCGCGCGCTCGTGCCGGAGTCGTTCGGCGGCGCGGGCCTCACCCTGCGCGAGGTCGCGCACGAGCAGGCGCGGCTCGCGGGTGCCGCCCCCGCGACGGCGCTCGCCGTGAACATGCACCACGTGTGGACGGGCGTCGCGCGCTACCTCCACCTGCGCGGCGACGCGTCGCTCGACTGGCTGCTCGAGGACGCCGTCCGCGGGGGCGTCTTCGGGTTCGGGTACTCCGAGGGCGGCAACGACCTCGTGCTGCTCGGCTCGCGCACCGAGGCCCGCCCGGACGAGCGGGGCGGGTACACGTTCCACGGCCGCAAGATCTTCACGTCGAACTCGCCCGCGTGGACGCGGCTCGGCGTGCTGGGGCTCGACACCCAGTCGCGCGACGCCCCGCGCCTCGTGCACGCGTTCGTGTCGCGCGACGCCGGGGTCCAGGTGCTCGACGACTGGGACACGATGGGCATGCGCGCGTCGCAGTCGCGCTCCACGGTGCTCGACGGCGCGTTCGCCCCCGTCGAGCGCGTCGTCCGGCGGCTGCCGCCAGGCCCGACGCTGGACCCCCTCGTCGTCGGGATCTTCACGACGTTCGAGACGCTGCTCGCGTCGGTGTACACGGGCATCGCGGAGCGTGCGCTCGAGCTCGGCGTCGCCGCGGCCCACCGTCGCACCTCGATGAAGAACGACGGTGCACCGCTCTCGGAGGACCCGGACGTCCGCTGGCGCCTCGCCGACGCCGCGCTCGCGCTCGACGCCGTCTGGCCGCAGATCGACACCGTCGCGGCCGAGCTCGACGCCCTCGTCGACCGCGGCGCGGGCTGGTTCCGCGCGACCGCAGGGCTCAAGGTGCGCGCGACGGAGACGGCCAAGACCGTCGTCGACCAGATGGTGCGGGTCGCGGGCGGCTCCAGCTACTTCGCCGGCAACGAGCTCGGCCGCCTCTACCGCGACGTCCTCGCCGGGATCTTCCACCCGTCCGACGACGAGTCCGCCCACTCGACCGTCGCGCAGTCGCTCCTGGGCCCCCTCCCCTGACGCGGACCGCCGGCGCCGAGCAGGTGGTCCTGGCACGTCCCGGCCGCACGACGCACCAGCACGACCTGCTCGGCCGACCGTGATCGCCTGGTCGCCCGGTCAGGGGGTGGTCGCCCGGGGCACTCGTCGGGCGGCCGGGCGTACGCTGCCGCCATGACCGACCCGCACGCCTCCGACGCCCTGTCCCCCGCGACCGTCGCCGTCGCCGCGGGACGCCCCGAGCGGTCGCAGGGCGCACCCGTGAACCCCCCGATCGTGCTGTCCTCGACGTACGTGTCGCAGGGCGTCCAGCAGCCGGGCGAGCTCCTGTACACGCGGATGGACACCGAGACGTGGCACCCGTTCGAGGAGGCGCTCGCCGCGCTCGAGGGCGCGGAGCACCCCGGCGTGGTGTTCGGCTCCGGGATGGCGGCGATCGCTGCGGTGTTCTCGGCCGTGCCCACGGGCGGGAAGGTCGTGCTGCCGCGCCACGCCTACCAGGTGTCGCTCGGCTTCGCGGACGACCTCGCGGCACGGGCCGGCGTCGAGGTCGTGCGCGTCGACGTCGCCGACACCGACCAGGTCGTCGCGGCCCTCGACGGCGCGTCGCTCCTCCTCGTCGAGTCCCCGACGAACCCCATGCTCGAGGTCGCCGACCTTCCCGCCCTCCTCGCGGCGGCGCGCGAGCGCGGGGTCCTGTCCGCGGTCGACAACACGTTCGCGACCCCGCTCGGCCAGCAGCCCCTCGCGCACGGCGCGGACGTCGTCGTGCACTCGGTGACGAAGTACCTCGCCGGGCACTCCGACGTCGTGCTGGGGGCGGCCGTCGCGCGCACGCCGGAGCTCACGACGGCGCTGCGTGCCTACCGCACGCTCCACGGCTCGATCCCCGGGCCGTTCGAGGTGTGGCTCGCGCTGCGCGGCCTGCGCACGCTCGCCCTGCGCGTCGAGCGGTCCCAGCAGAACGCGGCGGAGCTCGCGCGCCGGCTCGCCGAGCACCCCGACGTCGTCGAGGTGCGGCACCCGAGCCTGCCCGACGACCCGGGTCACGAGCGCGCGACGCGCCTCATGACCGGGTACGGCTCGATCCTCGGCGTGCGCCCGCGGGGTGGTGCGGCGGGCGCGGACGCCGTCGTCGCGGCGGTCCGGCTGTGGGTACCCGCGACGAGCCTGGGCGGCGTCGAGTCGAGCCTCGAGCGCCGACGCCGGTTCGCGACCGAGTCGCGCACGGTCCCGGAAGACCTGCTGCGGCTCTCGGTGGGCGTCGAGGACGTCGAGGACCTCTGGCGTGACCTGGACCGGGCGCTGCGCAGCGCGGTCGGCTGACGCGCGCCACGGCCCCGGCCGCGCGGCGCCGCGGCGGCGGGTGCGTCGGTCCGGCTCCGCACCGCCACGCTCCGACCCCGTCAGAGCAGGTCGTTCTCCGCCTCTTCGAGGGGACCGCTCCACCAGGAGTCCGGCCCGGTCGCGGCGCTGTCGATGGCGCGCAGCCTCGTGCGGAGCGTCCGCAGCCGCGCCCGGTGCGAGGGAGCCCTGCGCCCGGACGGACGGGAGGGCGGACGGATCTCCCCCGCCCGGAAGGCACGCAGGCGCTCCGCGGCCTGCTCGGCCGTCATCGTCGTCGGTCCGGGGGCGGGCTGCCCAGATCTCAGGTACTCCGCGAACGCCTCCAGGAACCCCTCGGTCGCCACGCGGTCGCGGTTGAGGGGGGACGAGTCGCCCGTCGCGACGTCCCGCACCCAGGTCGACCCGTCCTCGTGCTCCACGACCAGAAGCTCTCCGTCGTGGACGACGCCGATCTCGCGGGCCCCGGGGTCGAGGTCGGTCCTCGCTGCCACCGGGTGCAGGCGGATACCGAACAGATGCTCGTCACGCACGCCCTGGATCCTCTCCGCGCAGGCCGCCACGGCCCGCGCACCACCACCTGTGGGTCACCGCACCCTAGCCCGCGTCGGGCTCAGGTGCCGGGGAGTCGCGGCGGGACTGCTCCCGGGGGACGTAGAAGACCCCGCCGTCCAGGTCGACGTCGAACGGCCGGCCCTCCGCCGGACGCTGGACGATGTCGAGCCGCTGACGTTCTTTCTCCTCGGTGAGGTGCGTCCGGCTGGGCTGGAAGATCTCGACGATCTCGCCGAACATGCCGGACGACGCGCTCTCGCCCGCGCCCTCGGAGCGCCGGGCACGCGCCTCCGCCCCGGACGCGAAGCGGACGATTCCCACGACCACCAGTCCCGTGAGCGCGACCGCGAAGGACGCACCACCGATCCCCTGCAGCATCCCCCGAGGGTAGCGGCAGCCACCTCGTCAGGACAGGGTGCGCGGTCCCCGAGACCGGGCTGTGACACGACCGTCGCCGGACCGTGGCCCGCCCGCCGCGCGCGCGTGACCTGGGCTTTCTAGGATCGACGGTATGACGACACGACGAGCGGTGCGGACTCGGCAGGCACGACCGACGGGCCGCGCGGTGCCCGGAGGACCGGCCGCCGTCGCCGGCGCGGTCCTCGTCCTCGCCCTCGCGGCGTGCAGCCCGGGCGGGTCGGACGAGTCGCCCTCGCCGTCGAGCACCGCGACGAGCGCGTCGCCCAGCCCCACCGACTCCCCGAGCACCACCCCGGAGCCCGGCGCCGAGCCGTCCGACGGCGCGTCCACGCCGTCGGACGACGCGACGGAGGCACCGCTGCCGTTCCCCGCGAACACCGAGCCGGACACGCAGGACCCGTCCGCGGACGCCGCGCTCACGGTGACGGACGTCCGGGTCGGGCACCACGACGGGTTCGACCGGGTCGTCTTCGAGCTCGGCGGCACGGGGACGCCCGGGTGGCGGGTCGAGTACGTGGACCAGCCGACGGACGACGGCAAGGGTGACGTCGTCGCGGTCGACGGCGACGCCTACCTGCAGGTCATGATCTCCGGCTCGGGGTACCCCATGGACACCGGGGTCGAGGAGTACGCGGGCCCCAACCCCGTCCGGGCCGGGGACGACGGCGAGGTCGAGGAGGTGCTGCTGCGCGGCGTGTTCGAGGGGTACACGCAGGCGTTCGTCGGGGTCGACGACGAGCGGCGCCCGTTCCGGGTGTTCTCGCTCGAGGACCCGACCCGCGTCGTCGTCGACGTCCGCGACGACGGCTGACTGCCCCACTCGTCAGGCCGAGGGCCTCAGCGCTCCGCCGAGACGCCCTCGGCCTTCTGCGGCCGCGACAGCAGGCCGCGCGCCATCTCGTCGACGGGCATGCCCTCGTGGAGCACCGCGACGACCCCGGCCGTGATGGGCATGTCGACACCGACCTTGCGCGCGAGCTCGAGCACCGAGCGGCACGACTTCACGCCCTCCGCCGTGCCGCCGGTCGCGGCGATCGCGTCGTCGAGGCTCAGGCCCTGGCCGATGTGCTTGCCGAGCGTGTGGTTGCGCGAGAGCGGCGACGAGCACGTCGCGACGAGGTCGCCCATCCCCGCGAGCCCGGGGAACGTCTCCGCGTCCGCCCCGAGCGCGAGCCCGAGGCGCGTGATCTCGACCAGGCCGCGCGTGATGACGGTGGCGGTCGTGTTGTAGCCGAACCCGCGGCCCTGGGCGATGCCCACGGCGAGCGCGATGACGTTCTTCACCGCGCCGCACAGCTCGACGCCGACCACGTCCCGGTTGGTGTACGGGCGGAAGTACGACGACGAGCACGCGCGCGCCACGTAGCGGGCCACCTCGTCGTCGACGCACGACACGACGGTCGCGGTCGGCTGCCGGTGCGCGATCTCGCGCGCGAGGTTCGGCCCCGAGACGACGGCGACGCGCTCGGGCGGCAGGCCGAGCGACTCCGCGACGACCTCGCTCATGCGCCGGTCGGTGCTCAGCTCGACGCCCTTCATGAGCGACACCGCGACGGCGTCGAGGCCCACGTGCGGGCGGAGCTCCGTGAGCGTGTCGCGCGCGACCTGGGAGGGCACCGCGACGACGACGAGACCGGCGCCCGCGAGCGCCTCGGCCGCGTCGGTCGTGGCGCGGATCCCGTCGGGGAGGTCGATGCCCGGCAGCCGCTTCTCGTTGCGGCGCGAGGCGTTCACCTGCTCGGCGACCTCGGCGTCGCGGCCCCAGAGACGCACCTCGCACCCGGCGTCGGCCAGGACGGCGGCGAACGTGGTGCCCCAGCTGCCGGACCCGAGGACGGCGGCGACGATCCGCTCGGCGCTCACGCGCGGTCCTCCGTCCCCGGCCGACGGCGCAGGTCGAACCGCTCGGCGGGCGCCTGCTCCCCGCGGATCTCCTCGAGCTGGCTCGTGATCGCGGCCATGATGCGCTCGGTCGCCTCGCGCAGCGTCGCGGTGTCCTGCGGACGGTCGTAGAGGTCGGAGAGGTCGACGGGCGGCCCGGCATGGACCGCGACCTGCTTGGGCGGGATCGGCTTGAACACCTTGCCGTAGGGCGCCAGGAGCCGGTGCGCGCCCCACTGGGCGATGGGGACGACGGGCGCCCGGCTCGTGAGCGCGAGGCGCGCGACGCCCGTCTTGCCGACCATGGGCCAGCCGGCCGGGTCGCGCGTGAGCGTGCCCTCGGGGAAGAACACGACGCACTCGCCCTCGTCGAGCCGTGCGGTGGAGTCCACGAGCGACTGCGCGGCGCCCGCGGTCCCGCGGTGCACGGGGATCATCCCGGTGCGGGTGAGGAGGCCGCCGAGCACGGGCACCTTCCAGAGCGACGCCTTCGCCGTGATCTTGGGGGCGCGGCCCTGGTCGTAGAGGAAGTGGGCGAGCGTCACGGGGTCGACCTCGGTGACGTGGTTCGCCGCGGCGATGAACCCGCCGTCGGGCAGGTTCTCGGCGCCCCGCCAGTCGCGTCGGGTGATCGCGAACAGGATCGGGCGCAGCAGGAACGCCAGGGTCTTGTACGCGCGCGGGGTCTGGGGCTGGCTCGGCACGGTCACCGAGCCTACCGGGCGGAGCCCGCCCTCAGATCCAGCCGTGCCGCCGCGCGGCGTGCGCGGCCTCGTGCCGGTTCGCGGCACCCAGCTTGGCCGCCGCGGACGAGAGGTAGTTGCGCACCGTGCCGGGCGCGAGGTGCGCGCGGGTCGCGATCTCCTCGACGGGGGCGCCGTCGGCAGCGAGCTCGAGCACGTCGGCCTCGCGCGGCGTGAGCGGGCTCGCGCCCGCGGCGATCGCCTCCGCGGCGAGCTCCGGGTCCACGTACCGGCCGCCGTCGCGCACCTGGCGCACGACGTCCGCGAGGACGCGCGCCGAGACGGTCTTCGGCAGGAAGCCCCGCGCCCCCGCCTCGAGCGCGCGCTTGAGGTAGCCCGGGCGGCCGTGGCTCGTGACGATGACGACGCCGCACGACGGCAGCTCGCCGGCGAGCCGCTGCGCGACCTCGACGCCGTCGAGCCCCGGCATCTGGAGGTCGAGCACGGCGACGTCGGGCCGGAGCTTGAGCGCGGCGGCGACGGCCTCGGGGCCGGACGCCGCCTGCGCCACGATCTCGAGGTCGTCCTCGAGCGCGAGGAGCGACGCGACGGCGTCGCGGATGAGGTTCTCGTCGTCGGCGAGGAGGATGCGGATCACGCCGGGGTGGTCCTCTCGGGGAGCGGGGACGGGGACGAGCGGTGGGGCCGGGTGGCGTCGGGCACGCGGGCCACGAGCCCGAAGCGGCCGTCGTCGACCCACGTCTCGAGGCGACCGCCGGCGCCCTCCAGCCGTTCGCGGAGCCCGACGAGGCCCGACCCGCCGCCGGTGCGCGGCGCCGTCGGGACGCCGTCGTTGACGACCTCCACGACGCTCGACGCCCCGTCGCGGTGGACCGTGATGGTGCACGTGCGCGCGGTCGAGTGCCGCACGACGTTCGTCACGGCCTCCCGGACCGCCCACGCGAGCGCCTCCTGCGCGTCCTCGCCCACGGGGGTCTCGTCGCCGTGCACGGTCGTCTCGATCCCGGCGGACCGCAGGACGGACCGCGCCCCGGCCAGCTCGGCGCCGAGGTCGGCCGTGCGGTAGCCCGCGACGACGGCGCGCACCTCGCGCAGCGCGTCCTGCGCGATGCGGCGGACCTCGAGCATCTGCTCCTCGGCGCCGGGGCGGCCGCGGGCCGCGAGCTCCGCCGCGAGCTCGCTCTTCACGGCGACCACGGACAGCGTGCGGCCGAAGACGTCGTGCAGGTCGCGCGAGAACCGCAGCCGCTCCTCGGCGACGGCGAGGCGGGCGTGGAGCACGCGCGTGCGCTCCTGCTCCCACACGACGCCGAGCATCCAGACCGAGGCGCGGTACGAGCCGAAGACGCCGAGCAGCATGACCAGGACCGAGAGGCCGAGGCCCACCGCGATGCCCGCCGTCCGCGCCGTCACGGGCCCGGTGCCCATCCACACGGAGCACCCGGTGACGACGGCGAGGACCAGCGCGACGAGCGCGACCCGCCGGAACGTGAGCAGGGGGACGAGCGCCAGCACCCCGTAGCCGAGGCCCAGGAGCAGCCCGTAGTAGCGACTGCTCGCGGCGACGTCGTCGACCCCGTCCACGGGGAAGGTGCCGACGGCGAGCGCGGCGACCGCGATCGAGAGGACCCCGAGGAGGGCGAGCAGCACCGGGTGGACGCGGCGTCCGCCGAGGAAGTGCCCGATCCCGGCGCGCAGCACGAGGATGCAGACGACCGCGTGCACGAGGACGAGCGCCAGCCAGAACCGCGCCACCGACGGGTCGAACGTCGGGTCGCTCCCGATGAGGGCGAGCGCGATGAAAGGCTCGGTCCCCGAGAGGAAGTAGAGCGACCATCGGGTGTAGGAGTCGAACCGTTCGGGGCCGGTCCGACGGCTCCACACGTCGAGGAACGTGCGCGGTCGGGTGATCACGACGCCCAGCCTCGCACGCGGACCGCGTGCGAGGCCGTGACAGTCGTCATGAGGTGGGTGCCCCGGGCACCCGTGGACGGCTCAGTCCCGGCGAACGTCCGCGCCGAGCGCGACCAGCTTGTCCTGGAAGTTCTCGTAGCCGCGGTCGATGAGGCTGATGCCGCGCACGGTCGACGTGCCCTTCGCGGCGAGCGCGGCGATGAGGTGGGAGAAGCCGCCGCGCAGGTCGGGCACCTCGATGTCGGCCGCGGTGAGCGGCGTCGGGCCCGAGATGACCGCGGAGTGGTGGAAGTTGCGCTGCCCGAACCGGCAGTCGCGCCCGCCCAGGCACTCCTTGTAGACCTGGATGGTCGCACCCATGCCGCGCAGCGCGTCGGTGAAGCCGAAGCGGTTCTCGTACACCGTCTCGTGCACGATCGACAGGCCCTTGGCCTGGGTGAGGGCCACGACGAGCGGCTGCTGCCAGTCCGTCATGAAGCCCGGGTGCACGTCCGTCTCGAGCACGATCGGCGACAGGTCGCCGCCCGGGTGCCAGAACCGGATGCCGTCGTCCTGGACGTCGAACCGGCCGCCGACCTTGCGGAAGGTGTTGAGGAACATCATCATCTCGGGCTGCGTCGCGCCCTTGACGGTGATGTCGCCGCCCGTCGCCAGCGCGGCCGACGCCCACGAGGCCGCCTCGATGCGGTCACCGAGCGCGGTGTGCGTGTAGCCGTCGAGGCGGTCGACGCCCTCGATGCGGATCACGCGGTCGGTGTCGACCGAGATGATCGCGCCCATCTTCTGGAGCACCGCGATGAGGTCCATGATCTCGGGCTCGATCGCGGCGTTCGCGAGCTCCGTGATGCCCTCGGCGCGCACGGCCGTCAGCAGGAGCTGCTCGGTCGCGCCCACCGACGGGTACGGCAGCGCGATCTTCGTGCCCTGGAGGCGACGCGGGGCACGGATGTGGATGCCGTTCTCCCGCTTGTCCACCACCGCGCCGAACTGGCGCAGGATGTCCAGGTGGTAGTTGATCGGCCGGTCGCCGATCCGGCAGCCGCCCAGGTCCGGGATGAACGCCTCACCGAGACGGTGCAGCAGCGGGCCGCAGAACAGGATGGGGATGCGGCTCGAGCCCGCGTGCGCGTCGATGTCCGCGACGTGCGCCGACTCGACGTTCGACGGGTCCAGGTCGAGGATCCCTGCGTCCGGGTCGGACTTCACGGTGACGCCGTGCAGCTCCAGCAGCCCCGTCACGACGCCGACGTCGCGGATCTGCGGCACGTTGCGCAGCACGCTCGGCGACTCCCCCAGCAACGACGCCACCATCGCCTTCGACACGAAGTTCTTCGCGCCGCGCACGGTGATCGTCCCGTCCAGCGGGGTCCCGCCGTCGACGTACAGCACATCCTTCATGAGCTCTGGTCGCCCTCTCGCCAAGCCGGTGGTCGTGGTGCCCCTGCGGGCAGGGGCCCGCGTGCGGGGCCGCGGACGGCCGTTCCGCGCGCGCGGGTCCCGTGCGTGCCAACGTGCGGCACCCGGAGATTATTCACCCCCTGCGGGGGTGCTCGCCGCCGAACGGACGGCGGCGGCCGTCCCCGACACGTTACTCCCCGGTACGTCCGCGCGGGACGAGCGCCCAGAACCGCGAGACAGAGCCTCGATCGCGCGAGGTAGAGCCCCGGTCCCGCGAGGTAGAGCCGTGGTCACGACCACGCCTCTACCTCGGCGGACCGGGGCTCTACCTCGGCGGGGTGCGTAGCCGGGTCAGACGGCGGTCGCGTCGAACGCCGCGACGTACCGGTCGATCTCGGCGAGGTAGGCCGCGCGCTGCGAGTCGCCGAGCCACGACGCCTCGAACGAGTTCCTCGCGAGCTGCACGACCTCCTGCGTCGTGAGGCCCGCCGCCTCCGCGAGCGCGACGTAGTTCTCCGCGACGTAGCCGCCGAAGTACGCCGGGTCGTCGGAGTTCACGGTGACGCGCACGCCCGAGCGCAGCAGGCCGGCGATCTCGGTCGCCTTCATGTCGTCGGTGACGAACGAGTTCGAGATCGGGCACGTCGTGAGGCCCAGCCCGCGCTCGCGCACGACGTCGACGAGCGCCGGGTCCTCCACGACGTTCGTGCCGTGGTCCACCCGGTCCACGCCGATCTCGTCGAGCACGGTCCGGATGTTGTCGATGCTGCCGACCTGGTCGATGTCGCAGTGCATCGTCAGCCGGTACCCGAGCTCGCGGGCGCGCGCGAACACGTCCGCGAACTTCTGCGGCGGGTTGTCGCGCTCGTCGGAGTCGAGCCCGACGCCCAGGATCTTGTCGCGGAACGGCACCGACGCCTCGAGCGTCTCGGCCGCGCTCTGCGCGGAGTGGTCGCGCAGGAAGCACAGGATGAGGTGCGCGTCGATGCCGTGCTTGCTCGGCGCCTCGGCCGCGGCGCGGTGGTACCCGGTCACGACCGCCTCGAACGGCACGCCGCGCGACGTGTGCGCCTGCGGGTCGAAGAACATCTCGGCGTGCTTCACGCCGTCCGCCGCCGCGCGAGCGAGGTAGGCGTCGGCGAGCTCGTAGAAGTCGTCCGCGGTCTGCAGCACCTCCATCGCCGGGTAGTACACGGCGAGGAAGCTCGTCAGGGAGTCGAACGCGTACGTCGCGCGCACCTCCTCGACCGTCGACTGGCCGATGTCGATGCCGTTGCGCTGCGCGAGGCGCAGCTTGAGGTCGGGCTCGAGCGTGCCCTCCAGGTGCAGGTGCAGCTCGGCCTTCGGCAGGCCGGTGACGAACTCGCGGGTGGGCGTCGTGGGCGCGGGCATGGGTCTCCTTCTCGGTCGGTGTCCCCCGGGACCATCTTCTCCCGTGCACGACGACGGCGGCGCACCCGGGTGGGTGGCCGCCGCCTCGTGCGCGCCGGGGGACGGGAGAACCCGTCAGAGCAGCCGACCTCCGGTCACGCCGATGCGGTCACCGGTGATGTAGCTCGACTCCTGCGAGGCGAAGAACACGTACGCCGGCGCGAGCTCGGCCGGCTGCCCGGCGCGGCCGAGCGGCGTGTCGGCACCGAACTGCTCGACCTTCTCCTCCGGCATCGTGGCCGGGATGAGCGGCGTCCAGATCGGCCCGGGCGCCACGGCGTTGACGCGGATGCCCTCGGGCGCGAGCTGCTGCGCCAGCCCCTTGGTGAAGTTGAGGATCGCCGCCTTGGTGCTGGCGTAGTCGAGCAGCGGAGGGCTCGGGTCGAACGCCTGGACGGAGGTCGTGTTGATGATCGCGCCGCCGCTGGGCAGGTGGTCGAGCGCCGCCTGCGTGATCCAGAACAGCGCGTAGACGTTCGTCTTGAGGACCCGGTCGAGCTGCTCGGTCGTGATCCCCCGCAGCCCGTCGTCCTGCGCCATCTGGTACGCGGCGTTGTTCACCAGCACGTCGAGCCCGCCGAGGCCCGCGACGGCGTCCGCGACGAGCTGCCGGCAGAACGCCTCGTCGCGGATGTCGCCCGGCAGCAGCACGGCCGTGCGGCCCGCGTCCTCGATCCACCGGGCCGTCGTGCGGGCGTCCTCCTCCTCTTCCGGGAGGTACGAGATCGCGACGTCCGCGCCCTCGCGCGCGAACGCGATCGCGACCGCCCGGCCGATGCCCGAGTCGCCGCCGGTGATCAGCGCCCGCTTCCCGTCGAGCCGGCTCGACCCCCGGTAGGTGGTCTCCCCGTGGTCCGGCTCCTGCGACATGTCGCCCGTGCGTCCCGGCGGCTGGAGCTGGTCCGCGGGCTGCTCCGGCTGCGGCTGCTGCGTCGTGGGGTCCTGCGGCGTGGTCTGGTCGGACATGAGCAACTCCCCTGTCGTCGTTCGGCGGAACGTCCAGCATGGGGGCGTCCGCGCGCGCTCGCAGCGCGCCCGCCCCGTGCGCCGACGACGAGCGCCCTGGTCCGCCGAGACCGGACCCACGCGGTACGCGAGCCCGACGGCCTGCAGAGCCCGGCCGCGAGCTGCTCGTGCACCTCTCGCTCGCGCCGCGTCAGCGCACGCACGACCTCACCCACGGAGCCCGCTAAGGTACTTCGCATGCGAAACGACAGCCCGGCGACGGTGGGCTCCGACGAGCTGCGGATCCAGATCCCGGCGGGCGGCTGGGTCGTCGGCACGGTGCGCAAGCCCGCCGAGGAGTCCCCCCGCGGTGTCGTGGTGATCCACCCCGCGACGGCGGTCCCCGAGCGCCTGTACACGGGGTTCGCGGAGTTCCTCGCCGCCCACGGGTACGTCGTCGTCACCTACGACTACCGCGGCACGGGCCGGTCCGGCAGCCCCCGCGACCACCGCGGCCTGCGCATGCGCGACTGGATGGCCGACGACGTCCCCGCGGTCGCCGCGTGGGCCCGCCCGCGGTTCGGCGACGTGCCCCAGCTCGCCGTCGGGCACAGCATCGGCGGGCACGCGCTCGCGCTCGGCAAGGGCTCACGGGGCCTGGCCGGGTTCGTCACGGTCGCGTCCCACGTCGCCGCGACGTCCGCGATCCCCGACCGCGCCGAGCGAGCGCGCGTCCGACTGATCCTGCGGGCGCTCGGCCCCGCGACGGCCCGGGCGCTCGGCCACGTCCCCGGCCGTCGTCTGAGCCTCGGGGAGGACATGCCCACCGCCGCGATGCTCGAGTGGAGCCGCTGGTCGACCATGCCGGGCTACTTCTTCGACGACCCGACCATGCGCGCCGCCGCGGACGCCGCACGCGTCACGGGCGACGTCCTCGCCGTCGGGTTCACCGACGACCCGTGGGCCACCCCCGCGCAGATCGACGCGATCACCGACCGCCTCACGGCCGCCCACGTCGAGCGCCGCACCTGGAGCCCCGCCGACGGCGGCGTGGAGGCGATCGGCCACCTGGGCTTCTTCCGCCGCGGCCTGCGCGACACGCTCTGGCCCGAGCTCCTCGCCTGGCTCGACGCCCGCGCCGCGGCCGCCCCGTCCCAGCAGGACGGGAACGTCCACTTCCCCGCCAGGAAGCCGCGACGATGACCGGCAGCCCGCCGCGGCTGGTGTTCCTCACCACCGCGGCGGAGCGCCAGATGCGGCGCTGGATCGCGCGCCGCGGCAGCACGCGCACGACCGGGGACGGCGGCCCGGGGCTCGGGGCCGCCGCCGCCGGCGTGCTGCTGCACCTCGCCGCCCACCCCGGCGCGACGATCGGCGAGGTGACGGCCGCGCTGCAGGCCTCTCCCGCCGGCACCAGCGGCCTGCTCGCCCGCATGGAGCGCGCGGACCTCGTGCGCCGTCGCCCCGACCCCGACGACCGCCGCACCGTCCGCCTGGACCTCACGCCCACCGGCACCGCGGCGCTCGACGACGTGCGCGCCGCGCTCGCCGAGCTGAACGACCGCCTCACCGAGGGCTTCACCCCCGACGAGCTGGTCACCGTCGCCCGCTGGCTCGAGCACGTGACGCGGACGCTCGCCTAGCTGCACCGGCGGATCGTCTGCCTCCGCTCCGAGGGCGCGCGAGGGCACGTCGTCCCCCGGCGTGCGCACGGGCACCGGACAGCACGAGGCCCGGACCTGGAACAAGCAGGTCCGGGCCTCGGCTCGGGTGGTCGCCCGCGCGGGCGACCGCGTCTGACGGGTCAGAAGTTGATCATGTGCCCCGCGAGGCCGTGGATCGACTCCTGGACGGCCTCGGACAGCGTCGGGTGGGTGTGCACGTTGCGCGCCACCTCGTTGACCGTGAGGTCCCACTTCTGCGCGAGCGTGAGCTCGGGCAGCATCTCGGAGACGTCGGGGCCGATGAGGTGGCCGCCGAGGAGCTCGCCGTAGGTCTCGTCGGAGATGAGCTTGACGAAGCCGACCGGGTCGCCGAGGCCGTGCGCCTTGCCGTTCGCCATGAACGGGAAGGTCGCGACCTTGACCTGGTAGCCCTCGTCGCGCGCCTGCTGCTCGGTGAGGCCGAAGCTCGCGACCTGCGGCTGGCAGAACGTCGCGCGCGGCATCATGCGGTAGTCGCCGAGCGTGAGCGTCTCGGCGCCGCCGATGGTCTCGGCCGCGACGACGCCCTGCGCCTCCGCGACGTGCGCGAGCATGAGCTTGGCGGTGACGTCGCCGATGGCGTAGATGTGCTCGACGTTGGTGCGCATGACGTCGTCGATCGCGATGGCGCCGCGCTCGGTGAGCTGGACGCCGGTGTTCTCCAGGCCGAAGCCCTCGACGTTGGGCGCGAAGCCGACGGCCATGAGGACCTTGTCGACGACGAGCTCGCCCGGCTTGTCGTCCTTGACGCCCTTGTAGCTGACGGTGACGCCGTCGGCGCCGTTGTCCTTGACCGTCTGGACGGCGGTCGAGGTGAGCAGGTTGACGCCGAGCTTCTTGTACTGCTTGGCGATCTCCTTCGACACGTCGGCGTCCTCGTTGGGCAGCGCGCGGTCGAGGAACTCGATGATCGTCACGTCCACGCCGTAGTTCTTGAGGACGTAGGCGAACTCCATGCCGATCGCGCCCGCGCCGACGATGGCGATGGAGCGCGGCAGGTCGCGCGTGAGGATCTGCTTCTCGTACGTGACGACGTTCTCGGACAGCTCGACGCCCGGGAGCAGGCGCACCTTCGAGCCGGTCGCGATGATGACGTTGTCGAACGTCACCTGGTCGGTCGAGCCGTCGGCGAGCTTCACGTCGAGCGTGTGCGCGTCGCGGAACGTGCCGCGGCCGTCGTACTCGGTGATCTTGTTCTTCTTCATGAGGAAGTGCACGCCCTTGACGCGCCCCTCCGCGACGGTGCGCGAGCGGTCGAACGCCGCGCCGAAGTCGAAGCTGACCTCTCCGGAGATGCCGAAGGTCTTCGCGTCGTGCTGGAAGATGTGCGCGAGCTCGGCGTTGCGCAGGAGCGCCTTGGACGGGATGCAGCCCACGTTGAGGCACACCCCACCCCAGTACTTCTCCTCCACGACCGCGACCGACAGACCCAGCTGGGCTGCACGGATCGCGGCCACGTAACCACCGGGACCTGCACCGAGGACGACGACGTCGTAGTGGGATGCCATGGCCTCAAGCCTACTGGCGCAGCATCGGCCGTGGCGCGCCCGCGTGCGCGACGTCCGCCACACCGCCGGGGCCCCGAGCACGGGGTGGGCGACCGGAATCGCCTCGATCCGGTCGCCGGTCCCGTGCTCGGCGCCCCGGCGCCGGCGGGTGCGGTCCTGCGACGCGTGGTGGGGGCGGAGTCGCTACGATGCTGCGGCCGCGTCCACTCGACCAGCGGGCCCGTGCGCGGCGACACGGGCCGGCGCACGGAGCACCCACCCATGGCCTTCGGACTCGCTGCCCTCCTGGACGACATCGCGGCGTTCGCCAAGCTCGCGGCCGCCTCGATCGACGACGTCGGCGCGGCCGCCGGGCGTGCGAGCGCGAAGGCGACGGGCGTCGTCATCGACGACACCGCCGTCACGCCCCGCTACGTCGAGGGTCTGGCAGCCAAGCGCGAGCTGCCCGTCATCAAGCGCATCGCGACGGGGTCGCTGCGCAACAAGCTGCTCTTCATCCTCCCGGCGATCCTGCTGCTGAGCCAGTTCCTGCCCTTCCTGCTCACGCCGCTGCTCATGCTCGGCGGCACGTACCTCGCGTTCGAGGGCGCGGAGAAGCTGTGGGAGCTCGTCTCGGGCCGGCACCATGCCGAGGTCGAGACGAAGACCGAGAAGAAGGCGGTGGACGAGGACTCGGTGGTGTCGAGCGCGGTCCGCACCGACTTCATCCTCAGCGCGGAGATCATGGTCATCGCGCTCAACGAGGTCGCCTCGGAGAACTTCTGGTCGCGTCTGATCATCCTCGTGATCGTGGCGATCCTCATCACGGTCCTCGTCTACGGGGTCGTGGCGCTCATCGTGAAGATGGACGACATCGGCCTGCACCTCGCGAAGCGCGACACGCCGTGGGTCCAGTCGTTCGGGCGCGGGCTCGTGGGCGCGATGCCGAAGGTCATGTCCGTCATCTCGATCGTCGGGATCGTCGCGATGCTCTGGGTGGGCGGGCACATCCTGCTCCAGGGCACGTACGACCTCGGCTGGCACGGCCCGTACGACGTCGTGCACCACCTCGAGCACGCGGTGACCGGCGTCGCGGGCGTGGGCGGGTTCCTCGGCTGGCTCGTCAACACGGCGTGCTCCGCCGTCGTCGGGATCGTGGTCGGCGGCGTCGTGGTCCTCGTGACGCACCTGATCCCGCGCCGCAAGCATGGCGAGCCCGCCGCGACGGAGCCGACGACGCCGGACGGCCCGGCCCCGACCGCCGGCTGATCCCGCTCCGGGCCGAGCCGCCTGGTTGGATGAGGCATGGACTCCGGCACCTGGACCAGCATCGGCCTCGTCCTGCTCTTCATCCTCGTCGGCGGCGTGTTCGCCGGGACCGAGATCGCGCTCGTCTCGCTGCGCGAGAGCCAGGTCGCTCGCATCGAGAAGCAGTCGGCGCGCGGCGCACGGGTCGCGGCGGTCGCGCGTGACCCCAACCGCTTCCTCGCCGCCGTGCAGATCGGCGTGACCGTGGCGGGCTTCTTCTCGGCCGCGTACGGCGCGTCGACGCTCGCGCCGGACCTCGCGCCCGCACTCGAGGACCTGGGGCTGTCGAGCGGGCTCGCGGACACCGTCGCGCTCGTGGGGCTCACGCTCGTCATCGCCTACCTCTCCCTGGTGCTCGGCGAGCTCGTGCCCAAGCGCATCGCGCTCCAGCGCTCGGCGGGCGTCGCGCTCGTCGTCGCCCCTCCCCTGGACCGCTTCGCGACACTCATGCGGCCCGTCATCTGGCTGCTGTCGCGCTCGACCGACGGCGTCGTGCGGCTGCTCGGCGGCGACCCCACGGCGCGCAGCGAGGAGATGAGCGAGGAGGAGCTGCGCGAGATCGTGCTCGCGCACGAGTCGCTGCCCGAGGACGAGCGCCGCATCCTCGACGACGTGTTCGCGGCGGGCGACCGTTCGCTCGCCGAGGCGATGACGCCGCGCGGCGAGGTCGCGTTCCTCGCGGCCGACACCCCCCTCGCGGACGCCGCAGAGACGGTCGCGGCGGGCCCGTACTCGCGCTACCCGGTGACGGGCGACGACTTCGACGACGTCGTCGGCTTCCTCCACGTGCGCGACCTGCTCGGCCGGGACTGCCCCGACCACCCGCCGACGGACCCGACGACGGGGCGCGCCCTCACCGTGCGCGACGTCGTGCGGCCCATCCTCGCGCTGCCCGCGACGAACACCGTGCTGCCCGCGATGTCGCAGATGCGGCGCGAGGGCGTGCACATCGCGGTCGTCGTCGACGAGTACGGCGGCACCGACGGGATCGTCACGCTCGAGGACCTCGTCGAGGAGCTCGTGGGCGACATCCGCGACGAGTACGACGCCGACGAGCCGTCGCCCGCGCGCGAGCACGGCGCGACGACGAGCGTCGACGCCGGACAGACGATCGAGGAGTTCGCGCGCCGCACGGGCGTCGAGCTGCCCGACGGCCCGTACGAGACCGTCGCCGGCTTCGTCCTGGCGGAGCTCGGGCGCCTCGCCGTCGTGGGCGACCACGTCGACGCGGACGGCTACCGGCTCACGGTGACCGACGTCGCGCGGCGGCGCATCGTGCGCGTGGACGTCGTCCCGCTCCCCTGACCGCTGAGCGCACGACGCTGAGTGCGGGAAACAGTCGCGTCCCGGCACCTCGGACGCGACTTTTTCCTGCACTCAGCGGTGTGGGTGGGGCCGCGTAGCGTCGGGTGGATGAGCGCAGCGACGACGGAGACACGGTCGGGGATCAAGGTCGGGGTGGTCGGGAGCTTCGGCTCCGCCGCCCAGGTGCTGGAGATGGCGGTCGGGGCGGAGGACGCCGGCTGGGACGGGTTCTTCTCGTGGGACGGGCTGAGCCTGCTGTCGATGCCGGTCGACACGTTCGACCCGTGGGCGGTGCTCGCCGCGGCGGCGGTCCGGACCGAGCGGATCACGCTGGGCGCGATGGTCTTCGCGCTCCCCCGCCGCAAGCCGTGGGAGGTCGTGCGCCAGGCGCTGACCGTCGACCACCTGTCGGGCGGTCGCCTCGTGCTGCCGGTCGGCGTGGGCGTGCTCGACGACGGCGGCTTCTCCGCCGTGCCGGGCCAGCAGCAGTCGCTGCGCGAGCGCGCCGAGCTGCTCGACGACGCGCTCGCCTACCTCGACCGCGCGTGGACCGGCGAGCGGTTCACGTTCGAGGGAACCCACGTGCGGACCGGGGAGATGCAGTTCCTGCCGCGCCCGGTCGAGCGCGCCGTCGTCGGCCACCACGTGCCGGTCTGGCCGGTCGGCGTGTGGGACGCCGAGCGCCCGCCGGTGCGCTCGCTCGACCGCACCCTGCGGGCCGACGGGATCGTGCTCCAGCTCCGCGGCGACCGCGGCTTCGACGTGCCCACGCCCGACGACGTCTCCGCCCTCGTCGGCTGGCTCACCACGCGTCGCGTCGAGCTGGGCCTCGACGCGGCCCGGCCGTTCGACGTCGTCGTCCAGGGCGAGCTCCCGGCGGACCGCTCCGCGGCGGCCGAGCAGCTCGCCGGCCTCGCCGACGCCGGAGCGACCTGGTGGGTCGAGTCCCGCTGGAACCCCGAGACCGCGACCCCGGAGTCGCTGCTCGCCGCGATCCATGCGGGCCCGCCCCGTCCCTGAGCAGGGACGGGGCGAGGCGACGCACGCACGGGCTCGGCCGCGCGACGTGTCGGCGACACGATCACGGGCGGGCTCTGGGGTGGTGACGACGGGTCGTGGCGGGCCTGGCGGGAGCAGGGCGAGGGACGAGCCCTGCGGATGGTAGACCCGTCGTCACCACCCCAGAGCCCGCCCCCGGCCCCGCGTCGCAGAACCGTTAGCCGACGGGCCGCGCCGCCTCGATCTCGACCTTGGGCAGCGTCTTCGCCGGCAGCGTCTTCGGGCGCCACGACGCGCGCGTCGCCTCGAACGCGGAGATCTCGTCCTCGTGCTGGAGCGTGAGGCCGATGTCGTCGAGGCCCTCCATGAGACGCCAGCGCGTGTAGTCGTCGATCTGGAACGGCACGGTGACGTCGAGCGCCGACGCGGTGCGGGCGACGAGGTCGACCGTCACCTCGGTGCCCGGGTTGGTCTCGAGGATCTTCCAGAGCAGCTCGACGTCCTCCTGCGCGACGATGCCCGCGACGAGGCCCTGCTTGCCGGAGTTGCCGCGGAAGATGTCGGCGAAGCGCGACGCGAGGACGACGCGGAAGCCGTAGTCCTTGAGCGCCCAGACGGCGTGCTCGCGCGACGAGCCGGTACCGAAGTCGGGTCCGGCGACGAGCACGGAGCCCGCACGGTAGGCGTCCTGGTTGAGGACGAACGTGGGGTCGCCGCGCCAGGCGGCGAACAGCGCGTCCTCGAACCCGGTGCGCGTCACGCGCTTGAGGTAGACGGCGGGGATGATCTGGTCGGTGTCGACGTTGCTGCGGCGCAGCGGGACGCCGACGCCGGTGTGGGTCGTGAACTTCTCCATGGCAGGAACCTCTTCGGGTCTTCGGGGCGACGGGTGGGGCAGCGCGGCGCGGGTGGCTCAGACCTGCACGAGGACGCGCGGGTCGAGCGGCGCGAGCGGCGTGCCGTCGAACGACGTGATGTCGGTGCCCTCGGGCAGGTCGAGGTCGCTCAGCGAGGAGAGCGTGCCCCGCAGCGCCGTGGCCGCGGCCACGAGCGGCGACACGAGGTGGGTGCGGCCGCCCTTGCCCTGGCGCCCCTCGAAGTTGCGGTTCGACGTCGAGGCGGCGCGCTCGCCCGGCTGGAGCTGGTCGGGGTTCATGCCGAGGCACATCGAGCAGCCGGCGTTGCGCCACTCCGCGCCGAAGTCGAGGAAGATCTGGTCGAGACCCTCGGCCTCGGCCTGGAGGCGCACGCGCGCGGACGCCGGGACGACGAGAACCCGGACGCCGTCGGCCTTCTTCTTGCCCTGCACGACCTTTGCGACCGAGCGCAGGTCCTCGATGCGGCCGTTGGTGCACGACCCGATGAACACGGTGTCGACGGGGATCTCGCGCAGCGGCTGGCCGGGCGTGAGGCCCATGTACTCGATCGCACGCTCGGCGGCGACGCGCTCGTTCTCGTCCGCGATCTGCTCGGGGACGGGCACGGTCGCGGAGATGGGCAGGCCCTGGCCGGGGTTGGTGCCCCACGTGACGAAGGGCTCGAGGTCGGACGCGCGGAGCGTGACCTCGGTGTCGAACACGGCGTCGTCGTCGGAGCGCAGCGTGCGCCAGTACTCGACGGCCGCGTCCCAGTCCGCGCCCTCGGGCGCGTGCGGGCGGCCCTTGAGGTACTCGAACGTCGTGTCGTCCGGGGCGATCATGCCGGCGCGCGCGCCCGCCTCGATCGACATGTTGCAGATCGTCATCCGCGCCTCCATGGAGAGCTTGCGGATGGCCTCGCCGCGGTACTCCAGGACGTAGCCCTGGCCGCCGCCGGTCCCGATCTTGGCGATGATCGCGAGGATGATGTCCTTGCTCGTGGCGCCGGGCGGCAGCTCGCCGTCGACGTTGATCGCCATGGTCTTGAACGGGGCGAGCGGGAGCGTCTGCGTGGCGAGCACGTGCTCGACCTCGGACGTGCCGATGCCGAACGCGAGCGCACCGAACGCGCCGTGCGTCGAGGTGTGCGAGTCGCCGCACACGACCGTCAGGCCGGGCATGGTGAGCCCGAGCTGCGGCCCGACCTGGTGCACGATCCCCTGGTCGGCGTCGCCGAGCGAGTGGATGCGGACGCCGAACTCGCGCGCGTTGTTGCGCAGCGTGTCGATCTGCGTGCGGCTCGTGAGGTCCGCGATCGGCAGGTCGATGTCGAGCGTCGGGGTGTTGTGGTCCTCGGTCGCGATGGTGAGGTCGGGGCGGCGGACCGGGCGGCCCGCGAGGCGCAGCCCCTCGAACGCCTGGGGGCTGGTGACCTCGTGCACGAGGTGGAGGTCGATGTAGAGGAGGTCGGGCGACCCGTCGGCGCCTCGTCGCACCAGGTGCGCGTCCCAGACCTTCTCCGCCAGCGTGCCGGCCATGTAGCTCATCTCCTCGTCGTCTGTCACGGTCCTCCTGGGGGGTACGGAGAGCCGCCTGGGTCGATGGTCCGCCGTCCGGCATCCTGCCGGGGAAGACGTCCAGCGGGTGGAACATCCGTGCCGGACTTGCATCTCAGTGCGTGAGACGTCAATATCGACCTATGGACAATACTAGCGGAGTCGGAGTGCTGGACAAGGCGGCCTCCGTCCTGGGCGCCCTGGAGTCCGGACCTGCCACCCTCGCCCAGCTCGTCACGGCCACGGGCCTGGCCCGCCCGACGGCGCACCGCCTCGCCGTCGCCCTCGAGCACCACCGCATGGTCGCGCGCGACATGCAGGGCCGGTTCGTCCTCGGCCCCCGGCTCAACGAGCTCGCGACGGCGGCCGGCGAGGACCGCCTGCTCGCCGCCGCGAACCCCGTGCTGACCGCGCTGCGCGACCACACGGGCGAGAGCGCCCAGCTCTACCGCCGCCAGGGCGACCACCGCATCTGCGTCGCGGCCGCCGAGCGCCCCGTCGGCCTGCGCGACTCGATCCCCGTCGGCGCGACGCTCACCATGAACGCGGGCTCCGCCGCCCAGGTCCTCCTCGCGTGGGAGGAGCCGGACCGGCTGCACCGCGGGCTGCGCGAGGCCGTCTTCACCGCCACGATCCTCTCCGGCGTCCGACGCCGCGGGTGGGCCCAGTCCGTCTCCGAGCGCGAGCTCGGCGTCGCGTCGGTCTCCGCGCCCGTGCGCGGCCCGTCGGGCCGGGTCGTGGCCGCCGTCTCCATCTCGGGCCCGGTCGAGCGCCTGAGCCGTCAGCCCGGGCGGCTGCACTCCGGCTCGGTCGTCGCCGCCGCGAACCGCCTCACCGAGGTGCTGCGCCGCGCCGGCGAGTGAGGACGGCGACGCCGGCCCGCACCGGGCCGGCGTCGGCGTGCCGCGGGCCGCAAACGGGACGCGCCCTGTCAAAATGTCCCCGGCTGCTGCCATGCTGTGCGTGCCCGACGCCCGGACAGCGCAGCGGTCGCGGGGGCGACCGCTGACCGTCCGATCCCGAGACACGAGGAGTTCCGATGCACCCGAAGCTGAAGGCCGCCCTGATCTGGGTCCTCGTGATCTTCGCCGTGTACGCGATCGTCACGAGCCCGGACCGCGCGGCCGACATCGTCGAGGGCATCTGGGACGTGATCGTCGGGGCGTTCCGCTCGATCGGCCAGTTCTTCAGCTCGCTCCTGGACTGACCGTGGCCCGCGGCGGACCTCGCAGCAGGATCCTGGACCGCTACGTGCTCAACGGCGAGCGGGTCGTCATCGCGACGCGCCACCACTGGGGGATGCTCCTCGAGCCCGTCGCGACCACCGTCGCGGGGGCGGTCGCGATCGCCTGGCTCGTGGTGCAGGCCGGCCCCGCGGTCGGCGACGGCGTGCTCGTGCTGTGGTGGCTGTGGCTGATCCTCGCCGCCCGCCTGGTGTGGAAGGTCTTCGAGTGGCGCAACGAGTGGTTCGTCGCCACGGACAAGCGCCTGCTCCTGCTCTACGGCCTCATCACGCACAAGGTGGCGATGATGCCGCTGACCAAGGTGACGGACATGAACTACGGGCGCTCGCTCGTCGGGCGCGTGCTGGGCTACGGCCAGTTCCTGCTCGAGTCCGCCGGGCAGGACCAGGCGCTGCGCCAGATCGACTGGGTCGCGCACCCGGATCGGACCTACCGCCTGCTGTGCGACACGCTGTTCATCCCGGGCGTCCGCCCGGGCGGAGCGCCGGCCGGCCCGGGCGGGGCCGCCGCGACGACGGGGGGTGCGCTGCCCGCGACCGTGCCGCCGCCCGCGCCGCGCCCGCCGCAGCCTGCCGAGCCGCTTCCGGTCGAGCCCGCGCCCGCGTGGGACGGACGCAGCCCGGCCGCCACGACCCCGCCTCCCCCGGCACCGCTCCCGTCGGACCCGCGGGTCGTCGTCGTGCCCGGCCGGTCCGCCGGCGCGTCGAGCGGGCCCACCCAGCCGATCCCCGTGACCGGCGACGCTCACGCGGCGCGGGACGCCGCGCGTCCCGACGGCCCGCCGGCGGGGCCCGGCGAGGACGAGCAGGGCTGGACGGTCTCCGGCGAGCACCGCGCGACGTACGTGCCGGTCACGCCCCCGCGGCCGTCGTCGACGCCCATCCCGAAGCCGTACGAGCCCGGCCCCGGGCGCGACGGCGCGCCCTGACCGGCCGCACCACCCACCACCCGGTAGCAAAGGCCCCGAGGTCGACCTCCGCGGGGTCTCGCACGCCACGCGACGTGCGTCACACTCAACACCGGCCAGGCCCGCCATCGATCGACGAGCGGCCAACGGGCGCACGGAAGAAACGACGAAGGCCCGGTCACCGTGATGGTGACCGGGCCTTCTTCTGTACCCCCAACGGGATTTGAACCCGTGTTACCGCCGTGAGAGGGCGACGTCCTAGGCCGCTAGACGATGGGGGCCTGTGGAGCTTCGTACCGTTTCCGGTCCGTTTCTCCGGTGAGAACTCTACCTCATGTTTCTCGCGGTCTTGACCGCTCGATCCAGAGCCGGAGCTCTTCGCTGGGGTACCAGGACTCGAACCTAGACTAAGTGAACCAGAATCACTCGTGCTGCCAATTACACCATACCCCAAGGGGGTAACCGATCCGCGTCGGGAAGCCGTGACGACGAGTCATAGACCCGTCCCCTAGCTCCCTCCCGTGGAGGTCCCACCGGCCGAGAACATTACCGGACATGCCGACGCGGACCAAATGCGCTGCGCGCGCCCGAGCGGCCCGGCGACGCGCGCGTCCTGCGGTCGACGGGCACGGCCGCCGTCTGGCACCGTCAGGGCATGAGCCCTGGAGACTCCCTCGACCCCGGTTCGCGCGCCGACCGGGCCGCGTCGTTCGAGCACGGTGCCGCGCAGTACGCCTCCACCCGGCCGTCCTACCCGGACGCGGCCGTCGACTGGCTCGTGCCCGACGGCGCCCACCGCGTCCTCGACCTCGCCGCCGGCACCGGGAAGCTCACGGAGCGGCTCGTCGCACGCGGCCTCGACGTCGTCGCCGTCGAGCCGTCCGACGCGATGCGCGACCGTCTCGCCGAGACCGTGCCCGGCGCCGAGGCGCTCCCGGGATCGGCCGAGGCCGTCCCGCTGCCGGACTCGAGCGTCGACGCGGTGCTGGTCGCCCAGGCGTGGCACTGGTTCTCCCCCGCGGCCCAGCCGGAGATCGCGCGCGTGCTGCGGCCCGGCGGCCGGCTCGGCATCGTGTGGAACGTCCGGGACAGCTCGGTGGACTGGGTGGGCAGGTTCACCGAGATCATCCACCGGGGCGACACGCTCGAGCACAGCTACCGCGAGCCCGCGCTCTCCGAGCACCTCTTCACGACGCCGGAGCACCGCACGGTGCCGTGGGCCGACCGGGTCCTCACGTCCTCGCTGCGCCCGCTCGCCGCGTCGCGCAGCTACCTCCTGACCCTCCCACCCGCGCGGCGCGAGGAGCTGCTGGACGAGATCGACCGGCTCGTCGCGACCCACCCCGACCTCGCCGGCCGCACCGAGGTGGACCTCCCCTACCTCGCCCAGTGCTGGCGCGCCGACGTGCGTTCCGACGCACCGGGCGCAGCATGAGCGGCGGGAACGCACGCGGCACGATGACCGGCGACGACGTCCGGGTGGCCGTCCGATGGCTCGCCGACCGCCTCGTGGACCAGCCCGTGTCGGCGTTCGACGCGCAGGCCGGCCCGGTCCGCTGGTCGTGCTGGACGACGACGGAGCACGTGGTCGACGACCTCCTCGCCTACGCGCTCCAGCTCGCGGCGCTCCCCGCGCTCGCGTACGTGCCTCTCGTCGGGCCTCGGGGCGAGGGCGAGATCGCGCACGTCGACCGGGCGGCCGGGACGGCGGGGCTCGTGGAGGCGCTCGTCGGCGGCGGGGAGCTGCTCGCGACGCTCGCCGAGACGCGCCCCGCGGACGCGCGCGCCTTCCACCCGTACGGGGTCTCGGACGCAGGCGGCTTCGCGGCGATGGGCGTCGTGGAGGTCCTCGTGCACGGCCACGACGTCCTCCTCGGGCTCACGGACGCACCCACCCCGTTCCCCCCGGGTCTGGCGGCCCGAGCGCTGACCCGACTGTTCCCCGACGTCGAGACGGGCCCGGACGAGGACCCCGACGCGGTGCTGCTCTGGGCGACCGGCCGGGGCGAGCTCCCGGGTCGGCCCCGGCGCACACGCTGGCGCTGGGACGCGAGCGTGCGCGCGGACGAGCCGGGCTGAGCCGGCCCGTCAGCCCGACGACGCGGCCGCGGCCGCCGCGATGCGGCGCGCGGCCGAGGAGAGCGCCGTGCCGTCCTTCCAGACCATCCGCAGCCGGCGGTCCAGCTCGAGCCCCGGCACCGCGACGCGCACGAGGGCGCCCCGCGCGACGTCCTCGGCGACGGCGAGGCTCGACAGCACGGCGACCGCCCCGCCGTGCTGCACGGCCGTCTTCAGCGCCGCGGTGGAGCCGAGGTAGGGCAGGTGGTCCGGCAGGCGCTCGCCGAGCGCCGCGAGGCCGCGCTCGAGCGTCTCGCGCGTGCCCGAACCACGCTCGCGCACGACGAGCCCCCCGGACAGCAGCTCGTCGACCCGGACCGCGCTGCGGCGCGCCCAGGGGTGCACCGGGCCGACGACGACGACGAGCCGGTCGTGCGCGACGGTGCGGCTGCGCAGCCCGCGCCGCAGCGTCGCGCTCTCGACGAACCCGAGCTCCACGCCGCCGTCGAGGACGAGGTCCGTCACCTCGCGCGAGTTGCGGACGACGAGCTCGACGTCCGGAGCGCCGCCGCCCGGCGCTCCCTCGAGGGCGAGCCGCGCGAGCCAGCGCGGCGCCAGGTACTCCGCGACCGTGAGGCTGGCCGCGACGCGCACCCGGGCCGCCGGGGCGTCGCGCAGCGCCGCGACGGAGGTCTCGAAGCGGTCGGAGGCCTCGATCACCTCGCGCGCCCACGCCGCCGTCGCGCGGCCGGTCTCGGTGAGCCGAGACCCGCGCGTCGTGCGCTCGAGGAGGTCGAGGCCGAGGCGGCGCTCGAGCGCGCGCAGGCCCGCCGAGGCGGTGGGCTGCGCGACGCCGAGGGCGCGGGCGGCGGCGCTGATCGACCCGTGCGAGTCGGTCGCGACGAGCAGCTCGAGCGCGGAGAGGGACGTCCGGTCGCGGGCGGTCGGGGCCATAGGTCCACTCTATGCCTCGCGAGGGAAGTCGCTCTTCTGCCGCCGCGCCAGCCGCAGCACGCTGGAAGCATGACCCAGCCTGCACCCCCCTCGGCCCGCACGGAGGCCCTCGCGACCCGAGGCATCCCGGCGGCCACGGCCGCTCCCCCGGCGCCCGCACCCGACCGGCGTCCCGACGCACCGCGCGGACCGCGCGCGCTCGTCCCCGGGCTCGTCCTCGTCGGCGCGGCCACGCTCCTCGTGCTCGCGGGCGCGCGCCTGGTCCCGACGGTGTCGCCCCTCGTCGTCGCGCTCGTCCTGGGCGCGCTCGTCGCCCCGGTGCTCGGCCGGCTCTCTCCGACGCGTCGGGGCACGGCGACGATCGCCGCGACGCGCCCCGGCGTCGCGTGGACGTCGCGCGTCGTGCTCCGGGTGGGCGTCGTGCTGCTCGGCTTCCAGCTCTCCCTCCCGGAGGTGCTGGGGCTGGGCTGGCGCGGGCTCGTCGTCGTCACGACGACGCTCGCCGTCACCTTCGCGGGCACGCTCGCGCTCGGCCGCGTGCTGCGCGTGCCGCGCGTGACGACGCTGCTCGTCGCGACCGGCTTCTCCGTGTGCGGGGCGGCCGCCATCTCCGCGATGCAGGGCGTCGTGGACCGGCCGGGACGCACGCCCGACGAGGTGCGCGAGGACGACGACGGCGTCGCCACCGCGCTCGCGCTCGTCACCGTCTACGGCACGCTCGCGATCGTCGTGCTGCCGTGGCTCGCGGGGGTGCTCGGGCTCACCGACGACCGGGCCGGGCTCTGGATCGGGGCGAGCGTCCAGGAGGTCGCGCAGGTCGTCACCGCCGCCGGGACGATCTCCGGGCCGGCGCTCGCGACCGCGACGGTCGCGAAGCTCGCGCGCGTGGCCCTCCTCGCGCCGCTCGTCGCCGTCGCCGGGGTCGTCGTGGCCCGCGGGGCCCGACGCGCGGCGTCGGCGCTGGCGGCCACGAGCGCGCTCGGGGCACCGGGCACCGCGCCGTCGTCCGGTGCGGACGACGGCGAGTCCCGCAGCGCAGGTGCCGGGGCCAGGAGGCGACGCGTCGCCCCGGTGCCGTGGTTCGTCGTCGGGTTCGTGGCGGCGGTCGTGCTCCGCAGCCTCGGGGTCGTGCCCGCGCCGGTGCTCGCCGTCCTCGTCACGGCCTCGACGCTGGCGTTCGTCGCGGCGATGTTCGCCCTCGGGCTCGGCGTGGACGTGCCGACGCTCGTGCGCACCGGGCGGCGGTCGCTCGTGCTGGGCGCTCTGTCCGCGGTGCTCGTCACCGCGACGGCCCTCGTCGGGGTCCTGCTCCTCGCCTGACCGCCCCACGGGCGAGAGCCCCGGGTCTCCCGGGGAACGCCCCGGTAGGCCGGGGTAGAGGCCCGGTACGCCGAGGTAGAGCCCTGGTCATGACCAGGGATCTACCTCGCGGAACCAGGGCTCTACCTCACGGGGCGGGGGCTCTACCTCACGGGGCGGGGGCTCTACCTCGCGGGCGGGGGCTGTGCCTCGCAGGGCCGGGGGTTACCTCGGCGCGGGGGTCTGCGCCGCCGCGACGCCGAGCGTCGCGGCGAGATCGTCGAGGTTGTCGACGACGTGCACGCCCGACGCGCGGGCCGACGTCGGGTCCTCCGGGTGCGGGCCGCCGCGGCGGGTGCCGGGGCGGTCGAGCCAGACCCCGACGAGGCCCGCGGCGAGCGCGCCGCGCGCGTCGACGTCGAGCTCGTCGCCCACGTACGCGGTGCGGGCCGGGTCGGTGCCGAGACGACGGCACGCCTCGGCGAACACGCGCGGGTCGGGCTTGCCGAAGCCGAGCGTGTCCACCCCGACGAGCAGCGGCACGTCGGCCAGGCCCGCGGCCGCGAGCTTGCGGGTCTGGAGCTCGACGCGCGCGTTCGTCAGCGACCCGACGCGCACCCCGGCCCCCGTGAGCGCGTCGACGACCGCGCGGGAGTCGGCGAACGCCGTCCACGACGCCTCGAACGTGCCCCAGAAGAGGTCCTTCCAGTCGACGTACGCCGCGTCGTCGAGCAGCTCGCCACCGAACGCCGCCTGGAGCTCGTTGGCGCGCGCCATGCGCTGGGCGTCGAAGTCGACCTCGCCGCGCGTGTACGCGCGGTAGTGCCCGTTGGGGTCGGCGCGCCACAGCGCGAGGACCTCGTCGTAGCGCTCCTCGGGCAGGTGCGGCAGCCACACGCGCGACGCGGCGGCGATGGCCTGCGCGAACGCGGCGCGCGTGTCGACGAGCGTGTCGTCGACGTCGAACAGGACGCCCTCGAGCGGCGCGCCCGCCGAGGCCGCGGCGTCGGTCACAGCGCGTCCCGCAGGCGCACGAGGCGCTCCAGCGTCGAGCCCTTGCCGAGCAGCTCCATCGACTCGAACAGCGGCGGCGAGACGCGGCGGCCCGTGAGCGCGACGCGCAGCGGCGTGAACGCGAAGCGCGGCTTGACGCCCATGCCCTCGACGATCGCGTCGCGCAGGCGCTCCTCGATGGCGGCGGCGACGAACTCGTCGTCCTGCAGCACGTCGAGCGCGGCGATCGCCGCCGCGAGGATGTCCTTCGCGTCGTCGCGCAGGGCGCCGCGCGCGTCCTCCTCGACCGTGAGCGCGTCGTCGGCCGTGAAGAGGAAGCCCAGCATCCCGACCGACTCGCCCAGAAGCACCATGCGCTCCTGGACGAGCGGCGCGGCCGCCGTGAGGATCTCCTGGTTGCGGGGCGACAGGTCGGCGAACGAGTCCGCCGGGACGAGCCCGCCCGCGTGGAGGTACGGCACGAGGCGGTCGCGGAAGTCCTCCGGCGCGAGCATCCGCACGTGCGTCGCGTTGATCGCCTCGGCCTTCTTGAGGTCGAAGCGCGCCGGGTTCGGCAGCACGTCGTGCACGTCGAACGCCTCGACCATCTCGGTGACCGTGAAGATGTCGTGGTCCGGCGAGATCGACCAGCCGAGCAGCGCGAGGTAGTTGAGCAGGCCCTCCGGCGTGAACCCGCGCTCGCGGTGCAGGAACAGGTTGGACTCGGGGTCGCGCTTGGAGAGCTTCTTGTTGCCCTCCCCCATGACGTACGGGAGGTGGCCGAACTCCGGCATCACGTGCGCGACGCCGATCTCCAGCAGCGCCCGGTACAGCGCGATCTGGCGCGGCGTCGAGGACAGCAGGTCCTCGCCGCGCAGCACGTGCGTGATGCCCATGAGCGCGTCGTCCACCGGGTTCACGAGCGTGTAGAGCGGCTGCCCGTTCGCGCGCACGAGCGCGTAGTCCGGGACCGAGCCCGCCTTGAACGTGATCTCCCCGCGCACGACGTCGGTGAACGTGATGTCCTCGTCCGGCATCCGCAGGCGCAGCACCGGCTCGCGGCCCTCGGCGCGGAAGGCGGCCTTCTGCTCGTCCGTGAGGGTGCGGTCGAAGTTGTCGTAGCCCTTCGTCTTGAGCCCCGCGGCGGCGTTGCGCGCGTCGGACTCCTCCGGGGTCGAGAACGACTCGTACACGTACCCGCCCTCGACGAGCCGCGCGATGACGTCCTGGTAGATGTCCGCGCGCTGCGACTGCCGGTACGGCTCGTGCGGGCCGCCGACCTCGACGCCCTCGTCCCAGTCGAGCCCGAGCCAGCGCAGCGCGTCGAGGAGCTGCTGATAGCTCTCCTCGCTGTCGCGCGCGGCGTCGGTGTCCTCGATGCGGAACACGAACGTGCCGCCCGTGTGCCGCGCGTAGGCCCAGTTGAACAGCGCGGTGCGGATGAGCCCGACGTGCGGCGTCCCGGTCGGGGACGGGCAGAAGCGGACGCGGACGGGCGAGGAACCAGGTGCGGGGATCACGGCTCCCAGCCTAGTTGCCCGACGCCGCCCCCCGCCCGGGCGTCCGGCACCGTGCCTGTCCTCGTCTCAGTCCGGGACGGTCCCCGCCGCGCCTCCCGCGCGCCCGGCCCGCCACGACCGCGTCGCGGCGACCGCCGCACCGAGGGCGGCGCCGGCGAGCGCGCACCCCGGGACCAGGATGATCGCCAGGACGACGGCGTACGCCAGCACCTCGCCCGGGGGGACGTTCCCGGAGGCGATCGCGAGGACCGCGAGCACGACCACGACCACGCACGGGACGACGGCACCCCAGCCCGCCCACCGCGCGACGGCGCGGCCCGGACCGCGTCCCACGGTCAGCCGCGCCGGACGACCGGGTTGCTCAGGACGCCCAGCCCCTCGACCTCGCACTCGACGCGGTCGCCGACGTCGATCAGCCCGACGCCGGCGGGCGTGCCGGTGAGGATGACGTCGCCGGGCAGCAGGGTCATCGCCTCGGAGACGTACGACACGAGGAACGGGATGTCGAAGATCATGTCGCTCGTGCGGCCGTCCTGCTTGACCTCGCCGTTGACGCGGCTGCGGACGCCGACGTCCTCGGGGTTCAGGTCGGTGTCGATCCACGGCCCGAGGGGGCACGCGGAGTCGAAGCCCTTGGCGCGCGCCCACTGGCCGTCGGTGCGCTGCGCGTCGCGCGCGGTGACGTCGTTCGCGACCGTGTACCCCAGCACGTACGCCGGCGCGGCCTCGGGCGACACGTCCTTCGCGAGGCGCCCGATGACGACCGCGAGCTCGGCCTCGTACGAGACCTCCTGCGAGAAGTCGGGCAGGACGATCGGGTCGTCCGGGCCGACGACCGACGTGTTGGGCTTGAGGAAGAGCAGCGGGCTCGTCGGGACGTCGTTGCCCATCTCCTTCGCGTGGTCCGCGTAGTTGCGGCCCACGGCGACGATCTTGGAGCGCGGGATCACCGGTGCGAGGAGCCGGACGCCGTCGCCCAGCTCGACGCGCTCGCCCGTCGGCGTGACGGGCATGTAGAGCGGGTCGCCCGTGAGGACCGCGAGGTACGTGCGGTCCCCCTCCTGCTGGACGAGGGCGTAGCGGGGGTCGTCTCCGGTGGTGAATCTCGCGATGCGCACGGGCCCAGGCTATCCGGCCGTGCCCGGTCGATCACGTGCGGGCGAGGACCTCGCCGTTGAGGACGGCGAACCAGCCCGCGGGCTCCTCGGCCCAGCGCAGCCAGTCCTGCGCGAGCTGCTCGAGCGCGACGTCGTCCGCGAGCGCCGACTCCTTCGCCTGGACGGCGAAGTTCGACGCGACGCACCGCTCGGCCCACAGCCCGCCCCACCACGTGCGGTCGGCGGGGGTGGCGTAGCACCAGGTGCTCGCGCTGGGCTCGATCCCGTCGAGCGGGAACCCGGCGTCCTGCACCCAGGAGAAGAGTCGACGGCCGGCGTCGGCCTCGTACCCGTAGGCGTGCGTGACCTCGTGGTAGAGCGTGTTCCACTCGGTGAGCCCCGGCGACTCGGGGTACCAGGTCATCGCGGCGTAGTCGGCGTCGCGCACGGCGACGAGCCCGCCCGGCTTCGTGACGCGCCGCATCTCGCGCAGCGCGCCGACCGGGTCGGACAGGTGCTGCAGGAGCTGGTGCGCGTAGACGACGTCGAAGGTGCCGTCGGCGAACGGCAGCTCGTAGGCGTTCGCGTGCTGGAACGTGATGTTCGCGGTGCCGCGCTGGGCGGCGAGCTCGCGCGCGCTGTCGAGGACGGCCTCGGACGCGTCGACGCCGACGACCCGCCCGCCGCCGACGCGGTCGGCGAGGTCGACGGTGACCGTGGCCGGGCCGCAGCCGACGTCGAGGAGGCTCATGCCGGGGCGCAGGTGCGGCAGGAGGAAGCCGGCCGAGTTCTCGGCCGTGCGCCAGCGGTGCGAGCGCAGCACGGACTCGTGGTGGCCGTGGGTGTACGACTCGGACTCCTGCGCGGGGTCGCTGCCTGCCCCGGTGGGGGCGTCGGCGTGGTGCTCGGCGGCCTCGTCGGCGCCGTGGGGGGTGTGCGTCATACCCGCACCGTAGGCCGCGGGTGCGGCGTTCTCGACCCCGTTCTCACACTCTGGGCGCGCGGTCGCCGCGCGGCTCGTCCCCGGCGTGGCGGCGGGGTGGGAGCGCGCCCGCGCGCGGACAATCCCCCCATGACGGCCGCGACCGGCACGACCTCCGCCCCGGGCGACCCCGCTCGCCCCTCCGCCGGCTTCGCGCGGCGCCACGCCGCGCTCCTGCTCGGCGGGCCGGGCCGCGTCACGGGGCTCGACGTCGCGCGCGGGGTCGCGGTCCTCGGGATGTTCGCGGCGCACGTGGGCTTCACGACGGACGACTTCGGCGAGGTCTCCGGCTGGCTCTCGCTGTCGCACGGGCGCTCGTCGGTGCTCTTCGCACTCGTGGCCGGGGTGTCGCTCGCCCTCGTCTCGGGCGGGCGCACCCCGCTCGACGGGCTGCCCGCGCTCCAGAACCGCACCCGCGTCCTCGTGCGCGCGGTGCTCCTGCTCGCCCTGGCCGGGCTGCTGGACCTGCTCGGCACACGCGTGCTGCTCATCCTCGGCTTCTACGCCGCCTACTTCGTGCTCGCGCTGCCGTTCCTGCGCTGGCGGCGCCGGGACCTCCTCGTGCTCGCGGGCGTGGTCGCCGTCGTCGGTCCGGTGCTCGCCCTGTGGCTCCCGGAGGTGCTCGCGCGCGCCGGGCTCGACCTGCCCGACGACGGTTCGGGAGCGCTCACGGACTTCCTCGTCTCCGGGCACTACCCGGCGGTGGTGTGGATGGCGTACGTGCTCGTCGGGATCGCGATCGGTCGGTCCGACCTCGGGGCGAGGACGACGCGCGTCGCGCTGGTCGGTGGCGGGCTCCTGGCGGCCGGGCTCGGGTACGGCGTCTCGGCACTGGTGACGGGTCCGCTCGGCGGGGCGCAGGCCGTGGAGGACGCGGCCGCGGTGTGGTCGAGCGCGTACCGGCCGGAGCCGCTCGGGTGGGCGGACCCGTGGCCGACGAGCGCGTACCTCTGGCTCGCGGGCCCGCACACGGACACGCTCCCCGAGGTCGTGGGGTCGGGCGGGTTCGCCGTCGCGGTGCTCGGGCTGTGCCTGTTCGCGGGCCGGGTCGGTCGCTGGGTGCTCGCCCCCGTCGCCGCGGTCGGTGCCATGGCGCTCACGGTCTACTCGGCCCAGATCGTCGTCCTGTGGGCGTGGGGCGACGCGGCGTACGAGCAGACGACGAACGGGCCGCTCCTCGCGCTCGTGCTCGCGACGCTGGTGGTCGCGACCTTCTGGCGCTGGGCGTTCGGCCGCGGCCCGCTGGAACGGCTCGTCGCGTCCGTCGCGGCGCGCGCCTCCGCCGTCACGTCGTCGCGCGGGCCGACGTAGGGTCGGCCGCATGACCACCACGAGCGACGACACCGCCCCCCGCCCCGCCCTGCGCCGTCTCGGCCGGTCCGGCCTGGCGGTGTCCGCCGTCGGGCTGGGGTGCAACAACTTCGGGCGCCCCACGACGGCGACGGAGACCCTGGAAGGCACGCGCGCCGTCGTCGACGCCGCGCTCGACGCGGGCGTGACCTTCTTCGACACGGCCGACACGTACGGCGGCCGTCCGGGTCTGAGCGAGGAGCTCCTCGGCCAGGCGCTCGGGTCGCGGCGCGACGACGTCGTGGTGGCGACGAAGTTCGGCCTGTCGATGCGCGGGGTCGCGGGGGCGGACTTCGACGCGCGCGGCTCGCGCCGCTACGTCGTGCGGGCGGTCGAGGACTCGCTGCGGCGCCTCGGCACCGACCGCATCGACCTCTACCAGTTCCACGCCCCCGACCCGCGGACGCCGATCGACGAGACGCTCGCGGCGCTCGACGACCTCGTGCGCGCGGGCAAGGTCCTCTACGTGGGGCACTCGAACCGGGCGGGGTGGCAGATCGCGGAGGCGGAGTTCGTCGCGCGCGCGGCGGGCACCGTGCGGTTCGTGTCCGCGCAGAACCAGTACAACCTCGTCGACCGCGCGGCCGAGCTCGAGGTGCTGCCCGCCGCGGCGGCGTACGGGCTCGGCGTCCTGCCGTACTTCCCGCTCGCGAACGGCCTCCTCACCGGCAAGTACGCGCACGGCGCGCGGCCCGACGACGGCCGGCTCGTGCGCACCAAGCCGCACCTGCTCGAGTCCGCGCCCTGGGAGGCGCTCGCGCGGCTCGGCGCGTTCTGCCAGGTGCGCGGCATCACCGAGGTGCAGGTCGCGTTCGGGTGGCTGCTCTCCCGACCCCAGGTGTCGAGCGTCATCGCGGGTGCGACGAAGCCCGAGCAGGTGCGGCAGAACGCCGCCGCGGGCGCGTGGCGGCCCACGGACGAGGACCTCGCCGAGCTCGACGAGATCTTTCCTCCGCTCGGGAAGGTCGCGCCCTTCTGACCCGCCCCACCGGGCTCCTGTCGGCCTGGCGGCCGGTCGTGTGGCCCGACCGCGACCGGCTGCCTACCGTGGGGGCATGGCCTCGTGGGAGGACGTCGGACGGGTCGTGGCGGTGCTGCCGGGCACGGCGCTCAAGGACGCACGACGGTGGACGGTGCACGGCAAGCTCTTCGTGTGGGAGCGCCCCCTGCGCCCGCGCGACCTCGACGAGCTGGGCGCCGCAGCCCCGGCGGAGCCGCCCGTCGCGCTGCGCGTCGCGGACGAGGGCGAGAAGGCCGCGCTGATCCAGGACGACCCCGGCACGTTCTTCACGACGAGCCACTTCGACGGGTACCCGATCGTGCTCGCGCGGCTCGACCGGGTCCCTGTGCCGGAGCTCGAGGAGCTCCTGCAGGACGCGTGGCTCGCCCGCGCCCCGCACCGCCTCGCGCAGGAGTACCTGCGGCGCACGGAGTGACGCCTGCGCACGTCGGGAGAGGGGTCACCAGGAGAAGACGGCCACCGCGTAGTTCGCCCACGTCGGCTCCAGCGCCACCGTGACGTCCTCCGGGTCGTGGACGGCGTACACGAGATCCCACTCGCCGCTCGACCCCCGCGCCACGAGGTCGGGACGCTCGAGCAGGACGTCCGGCGCGTAGTCGTACACCCGGCGGGCCACGAGGCCGCCCGACACCGGCTGCACGTCGACGCTCCCGGGGTCGACGGCGCGGCCCGTGCCGTTCGTCAGGCGCACCCGGACACGCACGGAGTCCGGCGGGTCGCCGTCGCGCACCGCCGCGTGCTCGCTCGGCGTGTACGCCTGCGGCGCCGAGACCGCGACGACGAGTCCGTCGGCGTACCGGACCGAGTCGCCGAACCAGACGCGGTCGGACACGGCCGTGATCTCCGGGCCGTCGTCGGACCCGCCGCCGAGCGGGTACCCGCGCAGCGAGCTGCCGACGCCGTAGCCGGGACCGGACGCGGGCACGAGGTCGACAGCCACCCAGGTCGTGACGACGACCGTCCCCGCGAGCAGCGCGACGAGCGCGCGCGTCGCCCCGGGCACGCCGCGCGTGCCCCGACGCCAGGCGACGGCGCCGACCGTCAGCACGACGGCCCCGGCGACCGGGTAGAGCCAGCCCACGTGCGCCCAGCCCCAGCGCGCCGTCATGGCCTCGGTGACGAGGACGGCCCCGACGAGCAGGACGCCGAGGCACGCCGTGACGAGGACGCCCGTACCCGGCGGCCGGGCGCGCGCGGGCTGCGCGGCCGGTCCGGGCTCGGGGTCGCCCGGGGCCGGGCGTTCGCCGCCGTCCGCAGGCGCGCTGGCCTGCACAGGGTCCGGCGCCGAGGGCGCGGGCTCGCGCTCCCCCGCCGTACCGGGCGCCGTGCCCCACACGGGTGCGGGCGCCGCGTCGTCGGGCGGGGTCCTGGGGTCGCTCGTGCTCACCGGTCCGTCCCTCGGTCCCGTGCGCCGGTCAGTACGCGCTCACGCGGGTGACCTCGAAGGTCGCCGTCTTCATGGCCTCCAGGTTCTCGGAGTCGATGAAGTCGAAGGCCTCGACGGTCGTCGACTCGCCCGGCGCGAGCTCGTCGGTGTAGGCGAAGTCGGACTCGACGACCGTGCCGTCGGCCGCGACGGCGTCGATGTCGAGGTCGAACGTCAGCGGCTCGTCGGAGGTGTTGGTCAGCGTGACCGGCAGCGCGGACTCCACCCAGCCGAACTCGTCGGCGGTGCCCTCGAACGTGCCGATCTCGACCTCGAGGTCGTTCGCGAGGATCTCGTCCGTCGACTCGCCGAGCGCACGGTCGGAGTCCTCCTGGATCTCCGCCAGCGACTGCTCGTACTGCGACGAGGCCTCGTTCGCCGCGATGACGAAGAGGACCCACACGAGGATCGTCACGAGCACGGACACGACGCCCAGCACGATCGCCGCGATGGAGAAGCCCTTGCCCGACCGGCCCCGCTTCGCCTGCGACAGCCCGACGAAGCCGAGCACCACGCCCGCGATGCCCATGACTGCGGCGAAGATGTTGACGAACGGGATCCAGCTGCCCAGGAAGCCGAGGATCGCGAGCACGAACCCGACGATCGCCATCGTCCCGGTCGTCGACACGGGCGCGGCGTACGGGGCGTAGCCGTTCCCGAACGGGCTCCCGTAGGGCTGCTGGGCGGGGTCGCCGTAGGGCTGGCCGTACGGCTGCTGCGCCCCGGCGGCCGGGTACGGCTGCGCGTACCCCTGGGCCGGGTCCCCTGCGGGCCCGCCGTAGCCCGGCTGTCCGTACGCCGTCTGCGGGTCCGCGCCGTAGGGCGCGTAGCCCGGGTCGCCGTAGGGCGCTTGCTCCGGCGTGCCGCCGTACCCGGGCGCGCCGGACGCGGCGTCGGGCGAGCCGTGCGGCTGCGGCTCCCCCTGCGGCGCCCACGGGTCCTGCCCCTGTCCGTGCTCCTGCCGCGCCGGGTCCGAGTCCTGCGGCCGGTAGGGGTCGAACTGGTAGGGGTCCTGCGGTGCCGTGGGCGGCTGCGACATGGTGCTCCTCCGCGGCCTCGCCGCGAGTTCGGTCGTTCGGGTCGGGGTGGACGGCCGACGCGCGGTCGGCCGGCCTGACGCGCCGGGTCTTCACAGCACGTTCACGACCATTCTTCCCGGTCGCGCCCACATCGGGAAAACCGCACGGCGGGTGAAAGTCCGCCGCGGCGGCGCGCCCACGGGCTCTCGTACCCTGGGTACGTGCCTGCGACCGTCACCACGACCCCCCGGGCGACGTCCGTCGTCGGCCCCGTCGTGCTGCCTGCCGCGGAGTGGGCCGAGCGTGAGCGCGCCCACGCCGAGCGCGCGGACGCGCTCACGGCCGGGTGGCGGCACCGGAAGCCGCTCGGGCAGAAGCACGCGATCGAGGACTTCCTCTTCACCTACTACCCCACGCGCCCGGCCCAGCTCCGGCGCTGGCACCCGGGGCCGGGCGTCGTGCTGGCTCCCCCGCCCACCGCCGCGAGCGGTGCGGCACCGGGCGGCGACGACGCCCCCGACCCGTCCACCGACCGCGCCGGCTGGCGCTGGTACCGCCGCACGACCGAGGGCCTGACGCTCGACACCGACGCGTTCCTCGCCGACCGTGGCGACACCGTGCGGTACCTGCGCGGTCTGCTCACGGCGACGGCGTCTCGCCCGGGGCGGTTCGGCTGCTTCGGGCTCCACGAGTGGGCCATGGTCTACCGCGACAAGGCGGCCGGCCGCGACCACCGCCACCCGCTCCCCCTGCGGCTCGGGCACGACGGGACCGACCGGGTCGTCGAGGACCACCCCGTGCAGTGCTCCCACTTCGACGCGTTCCGCTTCTTCACGCCCGAGGCGGGGCCGCTCAACCGCCTGCGGCCCACGCGCGAGACGCAGCCCGCCCTGGAGCAGCCCGGGTGCCTGCACGCGACGATGGACCTCTACAAGTGGGCGCTCAAGCTCACGCCGGCCGTCCCCGGCGACGTCGTGCTCGACGCGTTCGAGCTCGCGCGCGACGTCCGCGTCGTCGACATGCAGGCGTCGCCCTACGACGTGTCGTCGTACGGGCTGGAGCCGGTCGCGATCGAGACGCCCGAGGGCAAGGCCGAGTACGTGCGGCACCAGCGCGCCTTCGCCGCCCGCGGGGCGGCGCTGCGCGAGCGGCTCGTCGCCGTGTGCGACGCGCTGCTCCCGCCGGACGGCGACGCGGCCGCCCGCCCTCCCCGCTGACGCACCGACGACCGGCGCACCGGGCCGACGTCGCGCCGGGAATGGCCGTGACCGGCGGACGGACCGCGTGCGAGGATCGCCCGCGTGAGCCGCGCCGAGACCATCGCCGAGATCCCGACCGGACCCGTGGCCGTCCCCGCCGTCGTCCGCGCGCTCGCGGGGGACGACGTCGTCACCCCGGTCTGGCGCAACACCGTCGGCGGGCTGACGTTCCGGCTCGACGCCCGCGGCGGGGAGACCGCGCGGCCGGTCCGGTACGCGAAGTGGGTCCCGGCGGCCGTCCCGGAGATCGACCTGGGCGCGGAGGCCGAGCGGCTCGCGTGGGTCGGCGACCGGACCCCCGTGCCGCGCGTCCTCGACCAGGGCGCGGACGACGACGGCTCGTGGCTCGTGACGCAAGCCGTCGCGGGGCGGTCTGCGGTCGAGGCGCGCTGGGCGGGCGACCCGGCGGTCGCGGCGACCGCGATCGGCCGCGGGCTGCGCACGCTCCACGAGGCGCTCCCGGTCGCGTCGTGCCCCTTCACCTGGTCCGTCGCGCAGCGCGTGGCGCAGGCCGACGACCGCCTCGCGCGCGGGCACGGCCCCGACGAGTGGTTCCCCGAGCATCGCGGTCTGGCCGTCGCCGAGGCGCGCGCCCGGCTCGACGACGCTCCCCCGGTCGACCGCCTCGTCGTGTGCCACGGGGACGCGTGCGTGCCGAACACGCTCCTGCACGACGACGGCACGTTCGCCGCGCACGTCGACCTCGGGTCGCTCGGGGTCGCGGACCGCTGGGCTGACCTCGCCGTCGCGGCGTGGAGCACGGAGTGGAACTACGGCCCCGGGTACGACGGCCACGTCTACGCGGGCTACGGCGTCGAGCCCGACCCGGAGCGCATCGCGTACTACCGGCTGCTCTGGGACCTGTCCTGACGTCGGAGCGCGGTGCCGCCGCGGACGCGGTCAGCCCCGACGCGGCTGGTGGGCGGCGACGCCCTGCTCGGCGAGCTCGGCGGTCTCCGCGATCCGGCGGGCCCGGGTCTCGGGCCGCTTCGCCTCGACGATCCAGCCGAGGATCGAGCGCCGCACGCCGGGCGTGAAGGCGTCGAAGCGGGCCCGCGCGTCGGGCCGCTCGCCGAGCGCCGTGGCGAGGTCGTCGGGGACGACGAGCGCCTCCGCGTCGTCGTGCCGGGTCCAGGACCCGTCCGCCCGGGCCGCCTCCACGACGGCGCGCCCCGCGTCCGTCAGGCGTCCGTCCGCCTCGACGCGCGCGACCCGCTCCTTGCTGAGGCGCGTCCACCGGGAGCCGGGGCGGCGGCGCGTGAACCACAGCGCGTGCCGGTCCTGGTCGACGGTCGCGGCCTGCCCGTCGATCCAGCCGTAGGACAGCGCCTCCTCGATCCACGGCTCGTACCCGAACGTCGGCCGGCCGCTCTCGTGACGCCACGTGACGAGCCAGACTCCGGGCTCGGCGTCGTCGTGGTGCGCCGCGAGCCATGCCCGCCACTCCGCGGGGGCCTGCGCGTGGAACGCGGGCCGGCCCTGGAACTCCTCGGTCACGGTGGCGCCTCCGTCGTCGGTCGGGGCACCAGCGTGCCCGGTCCGCCGCGGAGGCGCCAGGGTGCCGGCCCGGGAGGCGCCCCGTCAGCGCCTCCCGGGTCGGTCGTGCGTCCTGCGGTCAGGAGCACGACGGGACGGTGACGACCTGGTCGACGGTCTGCGTCCCGTCCGCCCCCGTCGCCGTGACGGTGACGTCCAGGTCGCCCGTCGCGGACCGCGCGGCGAACGACTGGTACGCGCTCGCCCCCGGCGCGACGCCGGTGAACGACCTCGTCCCGAGCGACGACGCCAGCTCGACGTCGACGGCCGCGTCGGAGACGTTCACCGCGCGGACCGCGACGTAGGGCTTGCCGGCGAGGCAGCGCGGGCTGACCTCGACCTCGACGAGCACGACGTCGGCCGGCTCCTCCAGGGCGTCGACGGCGCCCTGGAGCGCGAGCCGCGCGTCGTGCAGCGCCACGTCGGACGCCGCCGCGTCGTCGAGCGTCCCGGTCGCCGCGGCGAGAGCCGTGCGGAAGGCCTGCCAGGACTCGGGGCTGTACCCCTCGTCGGTCAGGGCCTCGGCGCTCGCCACGAGGTTCTCGAGCCGACGGCGCTCGGCGGGCACGAGCTGGTCGGTCGCCAGGCCGAGGCGCCGGGCCCTCTCGTCGGCCTGCGCCTGGGTGGCGCCGGCGTCGGCGAGCACGGACCGTGCCGCCGCGAGCTCGCGCGTGAAGACGCGCGCGTCGATCCGGCCGTACCGCGCGATCTCCGCCTCGAACGCCTCGGCGTCCTCGACGGACGCGGCGAGCGCCGCGGTGTCCGTGGAGGGAGCCTCGACGTCGTACGCGTCGGTGAAGAACCGCATGCTGTCGAGGTTCGCGACGTACGGGTGGTCGGCGTACGCCTCGGTGGACAGGCGCACCCACACCTGGTGCTTGCCGCGCAGCGTGCTCGGCAGGTCGACGACGGCGGTCCCGTCCGTCGTCCAGCTCGACCCGGTGTTCGCCAGCGGGACGGTGACGAACGGCTCGCCCGGGTTCGCCGGGTCGAACGCGTCGAGATACACCGACAGCGCGGAGTTCCGCCCGGACCGGTTGGAGTTGTGCACGTAGTGGATCGAGAGCTGGTCGAGCGCGGCGGAGCCGAGGTCGATCTCGCCGTAGGCGAGCCAGTCGCCGTCCGCGGTGCCGCCGACGTTCGTCACCGGACCGCTCGTCCACGTCGAGCTCTCGTTCTTCAGCCCGCGGCCGGAGTTCGACGTCCAGGCCTCGGACTCGACGACGACCGACGTCGGGCCGCCCGGCGCGAACGTCAGGCTGTCGAGGTTCGCGACGTACGGATGGTCGGCGTACGGCTCGGTCGACAGGCGCACGAACACCTCGTGCGTCCCCTGCACCGTCTCGGGCAGGACGACGGTCGCGGTCCCGTCCGCCGTCCAGCTCGACCCGGTCGTCGGCAGCGGCATGGTGACGAACGGCTCCCCCGGGTTCTCCGGGTCGAACGCGTCGAGGTACACCGACAGGGCAGAGTTCTTCCCGGAGCGGTTCGCGTTGTGCACGTAGTGGACCGACAGCTCGCCGAGCGGGAGCTCACCGAGGTCGACCTCGCCGTAGGCGATCCAGTCGCCGTCCGCGGTGCCGCCGACGTTCGTCACCGGACCGCTCGTCCACGTCGAGGACTCCTTCTTGAGCCCGCGACCGGAGCTCGCGGTCCAGTCCTCGGCCTCGATCGTCACCGTCGGTGACTCGCCCGGCTGACCTGGGGCAGCCGGGTCCTCGGCGCTGAACCGGAACCAGTCGAAGTTGCCGACCCAGCTCCGCCCGGACGGCGCGAGCAGCTCGAACGTGACGACCTGCGCGTCGACGAGCGCCTGCACGTCGCCGAGCTCCGCCGTCACCTCGGCGTACCTGCCCCAGCCGCTCGTGCCCTTCAGGTCGACGGTCGCGACCACGGGGCCGCTCACGTCGCCCGCGTGCACGCGCACGGTGCTCGGCGTGTCCGTCGGGGCGAAGCTCGTGTCGTACCGGACCGTGAGGAAGCGCGGCGGGGTGTCCCCGGCGGCGGTCTCGAAGGTCATGTCGCGGTACTGCACCCACGACCCGGAGCGCACGCCGCCGAGGTTGCCGGACGAGCTGTTCGCCTCGTTCTTCAGCTCGCCGCCCGACCACGCCTCGGACTGCTCGGCCTCGAGCGTGCGGTAGCCGCCGCCCGTGAGGTCGAGCGCGTCGGCCGCCGCACCGAGCCGGTCGGCCGCGAACCGCAGCGCGACGCTCGTCGCGGCCTCGTCACCGAGGACCTCCTGCGCCGTCGTCAGCGCGGTGGAGAACCGGTCGAACGTCACCGAGGAGTAGTTCCCGTGCCGCACGAGCACGGCGTCGTCGACGAGCGCGGCGAGCGCGTCGCGCTCGGCGGACGCCACCGACAGCCGCAGGGGCGAGCGCACCGAGATGCCCTGTCCCTGGAGCGACGCCGCGGCGACGCCGTCGGCGAGCGCGGCGTCGCGCAGGTGCACGAAGAAGCGCGCGTCGGCGGACGCCGTCCCCGTCAGGGAGACGGTCAGCGCGGTCGGTGACACGACCGTCACCGCCGCCGTGACGCCGTCGGGCAGCCCGACGACGCTCGCCGTCCCGCTCGTGACGAGGTCCGTGCCGGCGGGCGCGGCGAGGCGGGCGCCGTCGAGCGTGAGCGTCACGGTCGCGTCGAGCGCGCCGCCGTCGCGGGTCTGCACGGTGGTCGGGTCGGCGCTGACGCGCGGTCCCTCGGCCGGCTCGTCGGTCGCGGTGCTCATCGAGAACGCGGGCGCGGTGTCCGTGCCCCAGTCGCTCGGCTGCTCGCCCATGCGGAACGCGAGGTCCGCGCCCCCGACCACGGTCGCGTAGTCGACCCACGTGTTGCCGAACGTCGCGCCGTCGAGCGTCGCGGACTGGACGTAGAACGCGTCCTCCGAGACGCCGTCGGCCGTGACCGTGAAGGCGCTGCCGTCGTCGTACGTGATGGTCGTCGAGTCGAAGAACGGCGACCCGACCTGGAACTGGGACGAGCCCGCGGTCACCGGGAACAGGCCGACGGCCGCGGCGACGAACATCGTCGACATCGTGCCCGCGTCGTTGTCCATCGTGGGGAGCATCCCGCGTGGGTCGAGCTGGTAGACCTTCGTCTTCACGGGCGGCGTGAACTCGCCGCCTCCGCTCGGGACGGCGCTCGAGGAGCCCGTCGCGATGTACCGGTTCCAGGTCTCCTTCGTGTAGATCGCGCGCGCCCACTTCTGCGTGAGGCTCGGCTCGCCCGTGTAGTTGAACAGGTACGGCGCCTGGAGGTCGATCTCGTTCGCGTTCGAGTGGAGCATGGCCGTGCCGTCGTCCGGCGCGTGCTCACCGAACATGTGTCGCATGGCGAGGCGCGCCGCCTCGGGGCCGCCCATCGCCTCGACGAGCGCGTCCATGTCGTACGCGTCGTACCAGTGGTACTGCCAGAGCGTGCCCTGGTAGAGGCTCGCGGCCTCGAACTTCGCGTAGTCGGCGCTCTGCCACGACCCGTCGGCGGCGCGCGGGGTGAGGAGGCCGACCTGCGTGCCGTCGGCCGCGGTCCACGCGCCCGGCTTGGTGAGCTTCTCGATCGGCCACGACGCCTGCTCGCGCAGCGTCTGGGCCTCGTCGGTCAGCCCGAGCTCGTCCGCGATCACGGACAGGCCGTACTGGTCGTAGCCGCGCTGCACGGACGCGCCGGGGTTGCCCGCCACGTAGCCACGCCGGAGCTCGTCCGCGCTGTACTGCCCCACGAGGCGCTGCAGCGCCGGGTACGCCTCGTCGAGGCGGTCGAACCCGTCGAAGCCCTTGGCGATCGCGTCCGCGACCACGACCGACGACCGCTCCCAGCGCACCGTCGGGACGGAGTGCACGAACCCGCCGAGCCCGCCGCCGGTCCCCGTCGCCTCGGCGTCCGCGAACAGGTAGATCAGCGACTGCACCATGTCCCGGTACAGCGCCGGGTCGATGTACGCGATGACGGAGAACTTGCGGAAGTCGTCCCACGTGGCCCACGAGTCGTAGTACGTGAAGCCCTGCGCGGCGTGCACCGCGCCGTCGACGCCGCGATACGTGCCCGAGGTGCTCGTCGCGTTCATCGGCATGGCGAACATGCGGTAGAGGTGCGTGTAGAAGAGCTGCTGGAGCTCGCCCGTCGGGTCCGTCGCCGTCGACGCGTCGATCGCGACCCGCCCGAGCGTCGCGTTCCACTCCGCGCGCGTGCGGTCGCGGATCGCGTCGAACGACAGGTCGCCGAGCTCGACCTGCTGATCGATCCGCGCCTGCTCGACGCTCACCGGCGACAGTGTGACCTGAAGCCCGATCTCCTCGGCGTCGGCCGGGTCGAACGTGAGGATCGCGCCGGTGTCGACGCCGTCCTGGGACGTCGCGTCGACGAGCCTGTCGTCGTCGCCCCACGTCTGCACGGTCGCAGGCTGCAGCGTGCGCGCGGTGTAGTACAGCGTGTAGGCCGCGTTGTAGAAGTACCCCGTGACCTGTCCGGACAGCTCCACGGTGCCGTCCGCGCGCGTCTCGGCCTGCACCGACGACGACCGGCGGCTCGTGTTGTTCGTCTCGAGGTCCACGACGAGGCTCGGCGTCGAGCCCGCGGGGAACGCGTAGCGGTGCACGCCCGAGCGCGTGGTCGCCGCGACCTCGGCCTCGATCGTGCCCGGCGCGCCGGTGATCGCGCCGTCCTTCCCCGCGACGTTGCCGAGCCCGACGGAGTAGAAGCCGGGGCCCGCGTCCTCGTCGTCGTGCGAGAACGGGTGCGCGTACGTGCCCGTGCCGGGGCGCGCCGTGTACGACCCGGACGTCGGGACCACGAGGAGGTCACCGCCGCCGCCGGAGCCCCCGACCCCGTCGAGGTTGGTGTGCGTGAAGCCCGAGATCTTCGACTGCGCGTAGTCGTACCCGGTGTTGTTGCGGCCCGGGGTCGTGCGCGGGTTGACCTTCGCGAGGCCGTTCGGCGCCTGCGCGGCCGGCATGTCGTTGCCGTAGTCACCCTCGGTGCCGACGAAGACGTCGACCAGGGACGCGTAGTCGGCCGACGGCGGCTCGGGGGCGGCGCTCGCGGCAGTCGCGGGCGCGAGGCCGACGACGGCGAGCGCCACGGCGAGCGCGCCCGCGACCAGCCGCGGGGCGGGCCGGCGCGGGCGGTCCGGGGTCGTGATCCCGGGGGTCGACGGTCTGGGGTGCACGGATCGGGGGGTCGGCAGGCTGGGGGCCATGGTGTCCTCGGGCAGGGGCCGCCGGCGGGGGCGCCGGGGCGGCAGGGTCGGTCAGGGGGTGGGATGGCGCGGGGGGCCGGGGCGGGCCCGCGCCACCCTGTCAGGGGCAGGTGACGAGCGGGTGGTCTGCGGGTGGCCGCACGGGGTGCTCCCTCCGTCCCACGGCGGCGTGGGCTCGGTGGTCGTCGGTGACGCGGAGGCTGGACGCGCGTCCCGTGCACGTCCGGGGCTACCCTCGCACACGTTGACAGCGCTATCAACCCCCTTCTCGGACCCCCGGGTCGCCCGCAGCGCCCGTCCGGCGACCCGCCTCCGCGACACCTGACAGACTCGTCCCGTGACCACCACGACCGGCCGCACCCCGGCTCTCCTCGCGCACGTGCCCGCCCCGACGGGCAAGGCCCCCGACCCGGACGCGCTCTACGAGGGGTTCACCACGTGGGCGACGGAGCAGGGTCTCGAGCTCTACCCCCACCAGAGCGAGGCGCTCATCGAGCTGGTCACCGGGTCGCACGTCATCCTCTCGACGCCCACCGGGTCGGGGAAGTCGCTCGTCGCGATGGGCGCCCAGTTCGCGGCGCTCGCCGCGCACCGCTCGGGCCGCGGCGGCCGCACCTACTACACCGCGCCGCTCAAGGCGCTCGTCAGCGAGAAGTTCTTCGCGCTCGTCGCGGCGTTCGGCTCCAAGAACGTGGGCATGACGACGGGCGACTCCGCCGTGAACCCCGACGCGCCGATCATCTGCTGCACGGCCGAGATCCTCGCGAACATCGCGCTGCGCCGCGGCGGCGAGAACGCCGGTGCGGACGACGGGGACGCGATCTCGCAGGTCGTCATGGACGAGTTCCACTTCTACGCCGACCCGCAGCGCGGCTGGGCGTGGCAGGTGCCGCTGCTCGAGCTGCCGAACACCCAGTTCCTGCTCATGTCCGCGACGCTCGGCGACACGACCCGGTTCGTCGAGGAGCTCGAGGAGCGCACCGGCCGGCCCGTCGCCGAGGTGACCACCGCGCAGCGGCCGGTCCCCCTGCACTTCAGCTACGTCGTCGAGCCGCTCACCGAGGTCATCGAGGAGCTCGTCAGCACGCGCCGCGCGCCCGTGTACGTCGTGCACTTCACGCAGAAGGACGCGGTCGAGCGCGCGCAGTCCCTGCTGTCGATGAACGTCGCGACGAAGTCCGAGAAGGAGGCGATCGCCGCCGAGCTCGGCGACTTCCGCTTCGGCACCGGGTTCGGCAAGACGCTCAGCAAGTTCCTGCGCCACGGCGTCGGCGTGCACCACGCGGGCATGCTGCCCAAGTACCGGCGCGTCGTCGAGCGCCTCACGCAGGCAGGTCTGCTCAAGGTGGTGTGCGGCACGGACACGCTCGGCGTCGGCATCAACGTGCCGATCCGCACCGTGCTGCTCACGAGCCTCGTGAAGTTCGACGGCGAGCGCATGCGCCACCTCACGGCACGCGAGTTCCACCAGATCGCGGGGCGCGCGGGCCGCGCCGGGTACGACACCGTGGGCGAGGTGCTCGTCATGGCACCCGAGCACGTCATCGAGAACCGCAAGATGCTCGCCAAGGCGGGCGACGACCCGAAGAAGCTCAAGAAGATCGTCCGCAAGAAGGCGCCGCAGGGCTCGGTCAACTGGACCGACGCGACGTTCGAGCGCCTGCGCGACGCCGAGCCCGAGCCGCTGACGAGCCACTTCACCGTCACGCACGCCATGGTGCTCAACGTCCTCGCGCGCACCGCGCAGCACGGTCGCGGCGGCCAGGCCGACGCGAGCGACCCGCGCCGCGACCCGGTCGAGGCCATGCGCCACCTTCTCCTCGCGAACCACGACACCGAGTCGCAGCGCCGCGAGCACGTGCGCCAGACGTTCCGCATCTACCGCTCGCTGCGCGTCGCGGGGATCGTCGAGCGCGTGCGCGTCCCCGACCCGTCGCGCCCCGCGGGCTACCGCCCGAGCGTGCGCCTCGTCGGCGACCTGCCGCGCGAGTTCGCGCTCAACCAGCCGCTGTCGCCGTTCGCGCTCGCGGCCCTGGACCTGCTCGACGTCGAGGGCGCGACCCACGCGCTCGACGTCGTCTCCGTCATCGAGGCGACGCTCGACGACCCGCGCCAGGTCCTCTACGCCCAGCAGAACGCCGCCAAGGGCGAGGCCGTCGCCGCGATGAAGGCCGAGGGGTACGAGTACGAGGAGCGCATGGCGCTGCTCGAGGAGATCACGTGGCCCAAGCCGCTCGAGGAGCTGCTCGCGCCCGCGTTCGCGATGTACAAGCGGTCCAACCCGTGGGTCGCGGACGCCGAGCTCTCCCCCAAGTCCGTGGTCCGTGACATGGTCGAGCGCGCCATGACGTTCGCGGAGTTCGTGTCCGTCTACGGGCTCGAGCGCACGGAGGGCGTGGTGCTGCGCTACCTCGCGGACGCCTACCGTGCGCTGCGCCAGGTCGTCCCCGAGGAGCACCGCACCGAGGAGGTGCAGGAGATCGTCGAGTGGCTCGGCGAGCTGGTGCGCGGCGTCGACTCGTCGCTCCTCGACGAGTGGGAGCGCCTGGCGCACCCGGTCGACGACGACGCGGACACCGAGGTGGGCGACGGCCCGCTCTCCGGGGCGGGGGCCGAGGCGCCGACGCGTCCCGTCACAGGCAACCCGCGCGCGTTCCGCCGCCTCGTGCGCAACGCGCTGTTCAAGCGCGTGGAGCTCGCCGCACGTGAGGACTACCGCGCGCTCGGCGCGCTCGACGGCGGCGCGGGCTGGGACGCGGACGCGTGGGGCGACGCGCTCGACCCGCTCTTCGAGGACCAGGGCGACGACGCGATCGGCATCGGGCCCGGAGCCCGCTCCGCGGCGCTGTTCCGCGTCGTCGAGGCGGGCGCCGAGCTGCCCGCGGGCCACGAGGGCCCGACGGCGGAGCACGCCCCCGGCGGCGTGGTGCCCACGGGCACGTGGCTCGTGCGGCAGGTGCTCGACGACCCGGCGGGCGACCACGACTGGGCGATCACGGCGAGCGTCGACCTCGCGGCGAGCGACGAGGCGGGCGAGCCCGTGGTGACGGTGCTCGCCGTCGGGCCGCTGTAGGCCGGGCGAGACCGCGCCCCGCCGCCCTCACTCGACCGGCAGGAGCCCGCGCCGCGCGAAGACGTCCTTCGCGACCGCGGTCGCGTTGAGCGCGCGCGGGAACCCGCAGTACACCGCGGACTGCAGGAGCGCCTCGACGATCTCGCGCGGCGTCAGCCCGACCTCCAGCGCGGTGACGACGTGGATGTCGAGCTGCGCCTCGCAGCCCCCGAGCGCGGCGAGCATCCCGAGCGTGACGAGCTGGCGGTCCCGCGGTTCGAGGTGCGGCCGCGCGTACATCTCGCCGTACGCCCACGCCGAGATCTGGTGCTCGAGCTCGGGCGAGACGTCCGCGAGCGCCTCGGCGATGGCGGCGGGCGCCGCCTCGTTGACCGCGCCGAACACCGCCCGCCCGTGCTCGTAGCGCTCCGCGCGCGTCGTCGACCGGTCGTCCGTGGAGTTCCCCTGCGTCACGCGGAGCAGGGTAGAGGACGCGCGGCGGTCGCGGTCGACGGTCTCGCGCCCCAGGTCGCGCCGCGCTGGTCGCGTCCTACGGTGAACTCATGAGCGACGCACCGCGCACCGGTCGGCACCCCGGCGAGCCCCACCACCCGGAGAGCACGGGCCCACGGCTCAACCGGCTCCGGGCGGGGGTGCTCGGCGCGAACGACGGCATCGTCTCGACGGCAGGCGTCGTCGTGGGCGTCGCGGCGACGAGCACGTCGATCCCCGTCATCGCGACGGCGGGCGGCGCGGCGCTGCTCGCGGGCGCGCTGTCCATGGCCGCGGGCGAGTACGTCTCGGTGAGCACGCAGCGCGACACCGAGAAGGCGCTGCTGGCGACCGAGCGCCGCGAGCTCGCGGAGATGCCGGACGCGGAGCTCGACGAGCTCGCCGGCATCTACGAGGCGAAGGGCCTGACGCCCGACCTCGCACGCCAGGTCGCGGTCCAGCTCACCGAGCGCGACCCGCTCGCCGCGCACGCCGACGCGGAGCTGCACATCGACCCCGACGAGCTCACGAGCCCGTGGGAGGCCGCGGTCGCGTCGATCGTGTCGTTCACCGTCGGTGGCCTGCTGCCGCTCGCGGCGATCCTCCTGGCCCCGGCGGCCATCCGTATCCCGCTCACCTTCGTCGCCGTCGTGCTCGCGCTCGTCCTCACCGGCTGGGGGTCGGCACGCCTCGGCGACGCGCCCACGCGCCGCGCGACGGTGAGGACCGTCGTCGGCGGCGCGGTCGCGATGGGCGTCACGTACGCGATCGGCTCGCTGCTCGACGTGAACGTCTAGCCGAAGGCCCGGGACTGTCGGGGCTCCCGGCGCCCGCGCGGCGACTTGGGTAGGGTGTGGCCCATGTCGAGCCCTGAGGCATCCACTCCGGGGGCTTTCGGTCACACCGTCAGCCCCCAGGACCGCTGAGCCTCTCAGCGCTGCCCTCCGCCCCCGCTCCGTGCGGGTGCCGTGCCGGACGCCGCCCTCCGGGCGCTGACCGTGGTGTGACGAGACACCTCCTGCTCGTCCTCTCGCACCCCGGAGCCCTCGATGCCTCGTGCCCTGTACCTGCTCGCCCTGGCGGTCTTCGCCATGGGCACCTCGGAGTTCATGCTCGCCGGCCTGGTGCCGGACATCGCCGCCCGTCTCGACGTCCCGGTGGGGACGGCGGGCCTGCTGACGTCGGCCTTCGCCGTCGGCATGGTCGTCGGCGCGCCGGTCATGGCGGCTTCGGCCCGCCGCCTGCCGGTGCGGGCGACGCTGCTCGGCTGCGTCGCGCTGTTCGCCCTCGCCCACGTCGTCGGCGCGGTCACCCCGAGCTTCGCGGCGCTCGTCGCGGTGCGGGTGGTGGCAGCCTTCGCCAACGCGGGGTTCCTCGCCGTCGCGCTCGGCACGGCGGCGACGCTCGTGCCCGCAGACCGCACGGGGCGCGCCGTCGCCGTGCTGCTGTCGGGCACCACCGTCGCGATGGTCGCGGGCGTCCCGGCCGGGGCTCTCCTCGGCGCCGCGTGGGGCTGGGAGTCGACCTTCTGGGCCGTCGCGGTCCTCTGCCTGCCCGCCGCGCTCGGGATCGCGCGCGGCCTCCCCGCGCGCGGGCCCGAGCGTGCGGCCCTGCTGCCCGTCGACGCACCGTCGCTGCGGACAGAGCTGGCACAGCTCGTCTCGCCCCCGCTCGGCCTCACGATGGTGTCTGCCGCGCTGGTCAACACCGGCACCTTCGCGACGCTCACGTTCCTCGCTCCGCTGGTGACCGACGTCGCCGGGCTGAGCCGGTGGTGGGTGCCCGTCGCGCTCGTGCTCTTCGGGGTCGGCTCCTTCCTCGGCGTCACCGCCGCGGGCCGGACGTCCGACCGCATCCCCGGGGTCGTGGTCGCCGTGGGCGGCGTCCTGCTGCTGGGTGGCTGGGTCGCCCTGGCCGCCTTCGCCGCCGTTCCGGTGTTCTGCCTCGTGCTCGTGCAGGGCGTCCTCGGCTTCGCGGTCGGCAGCACGTTGATCGCGCAGGTGCTCCGCGCGGCGTCGGGCGCACCGACGCTGGGCGGCTCCTTCGCGACGGCGGCGCTCAACGTCGGCGCGGCCGTGGGGCCGGCCGTCGCCGCAGCGACCATCGCCACCCGGCTCGGCGACCGTGGGCCGGTGTGGGTCGCCGTGGCGGCGACCGCGCTCGCCCTGGTGACGGCGGCCATCCTGCGTCGCGTGACCGGCCCCGCGACGGCCCGCGCCCCCCGCTGACCCGTGCGGGCGCTCCCCCGCGCGCTGCGGCACAATCGGGCCGTGGCCAAGAAGTCGAAGTCCTCCGCGCACGCCGGCACGCCCGCGGTCGCCCTCCTCGAGCGCGAGGGGGTCGCGCACACGCTCCACCCGTACGAGCACGACCCGTCGAGCGAGCTGTCCTTCGGGCTCGAGGCGGCCGCGGCCATCGGGGTGCCCGCCGAGCAGGTGTTCAAGACGTTGCTCGCCGTGGTCGACGGCGGCCCGCTCGTCGTCGGGATCGTGCCGGTCGACCGGCAGCTCGACCTCAAGGCGCTCGCCAAGGCCGCAGGCGGCAAGAAGGCGAGCATGGCCGAGCCCGCCGCGGCCGAGCGCGCGACGGGCTACGTCGTCGGCGGGATCTCGCCGCTGGGCCAGAAGCAGCCCCACCGCACGTTCGTCGACGACAGCGCGCTCGCGTTCGACGCCGTCTACGTCTCGGGCGGACGCCGCGGGCTCGACGTCGGCCTGTCGCCCGCGGACCTCCTGCGCCTGACGGCGGGCACGGCCGCCCCGATCGCGCGGTAGGCGGTCCGTCAGCGCTGGTAGAAGGTGTACCGCGCGTCGGTCGGGACGATGTCCTTGCCGAGCGGCAGGAGCGAGACGGGGATCATCTTGAGGTTGGCGATGCCGAGCGGGATCCCGATGATCGACACGAACAGCGGGATCGCGGTGACGACGTGCCCGATCGCCAGCCAGATCCCCGCGACGAGCACCCAGATGACGTTCCCGATCGTCGACCAGGCGCCCGCGGTCGGCTTGTCGACCACCGTGCGGCCGAACGGCCACAGCGCGTAGCCCGCGATGCGGAACGACGCGATCCCGAACGGGATCGTCACGATCAGGATGCAGCAGATGATCCCCGCCACGACGTAGCCCAGCGCGAGCCACAGCCCGGCGAACACGAGCCAGATGATGTTGAGCAGCGTCTTCACGGCACCGTCCTTTCCCCACCATTCTCGCCGATCGAGCGGTCGGTGCGGATCGGGGACCACCCTGAGACGACCCGGATCCCGGACCGTGCGGCCGACCTAGACTGACCGCATGCCCCTCCCCGAGCCGTCGTCCGTGCTGGCCGCGCAGATCGCGCAGAACCTCGCCCGGGTGCGGACCCGGGTGGACGACGCCGCGCGCGCGGCTGGGCGTGCGGCGTCGGACGTGCGGCTGCTCGTGGCGACGAAGACCCAGCCCGCCGACGCGGCGCGCGCGGTGGTCGAGGCCGGCGCGGACCTCATCGGCGAGAACCGCGTGCAGGAGCTGGTCGCGAAGGCGCCGGACCTCGCCGACCTCGTCACCGCGGGACGGGTCGAGGTCCACATGATCGGCCACCTCCAGCGCAACAAGGTCAACCAGGTCCTCGCCACCGCGACCGGGGTCGAGAGCGTGGACTCGCTCGCGCTCGCCGAGGCGCTCGCGGCGCGCTGCGCGCGCGACGGCCGCGTGCTCGACGTCCTGGTGCAGGTCAACGTCTCGGGCGAGGAGTCGAAGTCGGGCGTGCGGCCCGACGACGCGCCCGCCCTCGCGACGGCGGTCGCCGCGCTCGACGGGCTGCGGCTCGCGGGCTTCATGACGATCGGCGCGAACTCGCCCGACGAGGCCGTGGTGCGCGCGGGCTTCGCGCGCCTGCGCGCGGTGCGCGACGCCGTCGTGGGGTCGGGCGCGCCGGGGACCGCAGACGCCCGTGCGCTGTCCATGGGCATGAGCGGCGACCTGGAGCTCGCGGTCGCCGAGGGCGCGACGATCGTCCGCGTCGGCACCGCCGTCTTCGGCCCCCGCCCCACCCCGCCGAGGTAGAGCCCGGGTCCGCCGAGGTAGAGGCCTGGTCGCGACCAGGCCTCTACCTCGCGGTACCGGGCCTCTCCTGCGGCAGGGTCGTCATCGCGCGGGGAGGGCGCCCAGCCGGGCGAGCGCCCCGCGGACCCCGGCCACGCCGTCTCCGGCCAGCGCCTCGCGCGCGGCGTCGGCCTCGACGCCCGCGAGGAGCATCACGAGCGCGACGTGCACCTCGCCGTCGGCCGCGCGCAGCACGTCCTCGCACTCCGCCGAGCCCAGGCCGGTCGCCTGCACGAGCATCCGGACGATGCGTGCGCGCAGCTTCTGGTTCGTCGGGCGCACGTCGATCATGAGGTTCGAGTACGTCTTGCCGAGGCGGATCATCGTCGCGGTCGAGAACGTGTTGAGCACGAGCTTCTGGGCCGTCGCCGCCTTCATGCGCGTGGAGCCCGTGACGACCTCGGGGCCCGTGTCGACGAGGATCGCGACGTCCACCCCGGCCGCGAGCGGCGCGTCCGGGTTGGCCGAGACGAGCACCGTGCGCGCCCCGCGCTCGCGCGCGACGTCGAGCGCCCCGCGCACGTACGGCGTGCGGCCGCTCGCCGCGAGCCCGACGACGACGTCGCGCGGCCCGACCGCGTCGACGTCGGCGCGCCCGAGCGCCACGTCGTCCTCCGCCCCCTCGACGGCCAGCATCATGGCGCCCACGCCGCCGGCGAGGTGCGCGACGAACCACTCCTCGCCCACGCCGTACGTCGGCAGGAGCTCGACGGCGTCGAGCACGCCGAGGCGGCCCGACGTGCCCGAGCCCACGTAGTGCACGCGGCCGCCGGCGCGCAGCGCCTCCACGGCGAGGTCGACGGCCTGCGCGATGCGGCCGCGCTGGGCCCGCACCGCGTCCGCGACGACGGCGTCCTCCTCGGTGATGAGCCGGACGACGTCCGCCGTCGGGAGCAGGTCGACGTCGGTCGTGCGCGGGTTGCGCTCCTCGGTCGGCGAGGCGAGGCGCACCAGCTCCTGCCACTCGTCGGGGCTCGAGGTGGTGCTCGCAGCCCCGCTCGGAGTGCCGCTCGTGGCGACGGTCGGGTCGGTCATCGGGAGGTTCCCTTCGTCGGGTCCGCCAGCGGACCCTGGGTGCGCGGGCCCGGGTGCAGGCCGTGCGGGGTGTTGGCGAGCGTCAGACGGCGCACCGGGCCGCTCGCGGCGGGCCACGGCAGCGGCGTGGGCGGGGTGAGCGAGCCGAGGACGACCGCGCGGCGGGCCCCCGTCGCCCGACGGCGGTGCTCGCCGACGGCGGTGCCCGGCAGCCCGTGGGCCGACAGGAAGCCCAGGAGCGCGAAGAGGTACGCCTCCTTCGCGTCGACCGGCAGGCCGAGCGCCTCGGACGTCACGACCTCGCACGCGTGCGGCACGCGCTCGGCGAGCGCCGCGCGCAGCCGGTCGAGGAGCACAGGGTTGCGCGCTCCCCCGCCGGACGCGACGACGCGGCGCACGTCGCGGCCCGCGAGCGCGTCGGCGACGCTGACCGCGGTGAGCTCGGTGAGCGTCGCGACGAGGTCGGGGCCGGTGAGCCCCGGGCGCACGGACGCGAGCCGGCGGGCCGTGTACGTCGTGTCGAAGAGCTCGCGGCCCGTCGACTTCGGGGCGGGCGCGGCGAAGTACGGGTCGTCGAGCAGAGCCGCGAGCGCCACCGGGTCGACCGTGCCCTGCGCGGCGAGCTCGCCGTCCTTGTCGTACGCGAGACGGCCGTCGGTGAGCGCCGCGACCGCGACGTCGAGCAGGCAGTTGCCGGGGCCCGTGTCCCAGCCGGTGACCGGGTCGTCGACGCGCCCCACGAGGGACACGTTCGCGATCCCCCCGATGTTGAGGGCTGCGGTGAGCCCGGCGTCCGCGGCCGCGTCGGCGCCCGCGTCCTCGCGCCCGAGCCAGAGCGCGTCGAGCACGCTGACGAGCGGCGCGCCGTGGCCGCCGGCCGCGACGTCGGCCACGCGGAAGTCGCTGATGACCGGGCGCTTGACGTGCTCCGCGACCCACGCGGCGTTGCCGAGCTGGAGCGTGCCGCGGGCCCGCGCCCCGACGACCCAGTGGTAGATCGTCTGGCCGTGGGACGCGACGAGGTCGACGTCGCCGCCGGCGACGTCGTCGATCGCGCGCCGACCGGCGCGGCCGAGCTCCTGCCCGATGAGGGTGTCGAGCTGGGCCACCTCGGCCACGTCGACGGCGGCGGGCGGCAGCGCCTTGAGGATGCGCTCGCGCAGGGCGCGCGGCCACGCGTACTCCGTGTGGCCCAGGGGCCGCATGCGCAGCACGCCGTCGTCGCCGAGCGTGAGGTCGGCCGCGGCCGCGTCGATCGCGTCGACCGACGTGCCGGAGGACAGTCCGAGGACGATCATCGCTCTCCTTCCCCTTCCACGCCGACGGTCGGGTCGGCTCGAGGCGTCTCCGTACCGGTGCTCGCGCGGGGGCCTGTCGTCCCCCGCAGGAGCGCGACGGCGGCGCGCGCGTTGGCGCGCCCCGTCCCGCACGCGACCACGACCGTGCGGCCCGCGCCGAACCACGGGCCGACGGCGCCGGGGAACCCGGTGTGCACGACGGCGGCGTCGGGCCGCGCCGCGAGCAGCTCCGTGAGCCGCTCGTGCTCGCCCGAACCGGGCACCGGCTCGCGCGTGAGGACGACGAGCGGGCGGTCGCCCGCGCGCACGGCGTCGAGCGTGCGCGCCCACGCCTCGGCGTCGGCCGGGCGCAGGTGCCGCACGTCGGGGCCGAACGCGTCGTCGAGCGCGCGCTGGACGTGCTGCGCGGTGCGGCCCGCGGCGTGGTCGAACCGCAGGCGCAGGTCGACGACGTCGGGTGCCGTGGGGACGGGCGGATCTTGCGGCGCGGGCCCGGCGAACCGGACGGCGCGCGCCGCGACGCGGGCGCCCACCTGGTCGAGGACGTCGAGCGCGGCGCGCGCGGACTCCGGCGAGGGGACGATGCCGCTCGCCGCCTGGCGCGCGCGCACCGCGGCGAGGGTGCGCGCCGTGCGCGCGGCGGACGCGCGCAGGCGCTCGACCGTGACCCGGCCGGACGCGACGGCGTCCACGAGCGCGCGCTGCGCCTGGCGGAACAGGACCTCGTCGTCGCGCCCGACGGTCGTGCCCAGGCACAGCAGGTCGGCGCCCGCCTCGACCGCGCGGACCGCGACCTCGCCGATGCCGTGCGGCGCGGCGTCGTCGGCACGGGACGAGGTGACCGTGTCGCCCGCCGCGTACGTCGCGACCGCGCCCATGTCGAGCGCGTCGGTGACGATCGGCCCGTCGAACCCGAGCTCGCGCACGAGCGCGCCGACGGCGGGCTCGAGCGTCGCGGGCAGCGCGCCGAGCGCGGGGACGACGACGTGCGCCGTCATCACGGCGTCGAGCAGCGCGTCGCCGGCCTCGTCGTCCGGGGCCATGGTCGCGACGAACGGGGGCAGGTCGCGCGCGCGGAGCTCGTCGAGGCTCGCGTCCACGACCGGGAGCGCGAGGTGCGAGTCGACGTTCGTCGCACCGTGGCCCGGGAAGTGCTTGCCGCACGCGCCCGCGCCTCCCGCGTGCAGGCCGCGGACGAACGCCGCCCCGTGGCGGGCGACGAGCGTGGGGTCCGCGCCGAACGAGCGCACGCCGATCACGGGGTTGTCGGGGTCGGAGTTCACGTCGAGGTCGGGCGCGAGGTCGAGGTCGACGCCCGTCGCGGTGAGCAGACGACCGAGCGCGGCGCCGACCTCCTCGGTGACCGCGACGTCGTCGACCAGCCCGAGGGCCGCGTTGCCGGGCAGGCTCGAACCGGTCGCCGCCTCGAGCCGGGACACGTCCCCGCCCTCCTCGTCGACCGCGACGAGCAGGTCGGGCGACGCGCCGCGCAGGCGCGCGGTGAGCCGCGCGGTGGTCGCGACGTCGGGCGTGTTGTGCCCGAACAGCACGACCCCGGCCAGGCCGTCGCGCGCCGCGTCGACGAACCACGCCGGCAGGTCGTCCGTGCCGGTGAACCCGGGCAGGAGCACGCCGTTCACGGCGCGCACCACGTCGGCCGCGCGCCGCGCCCCGGTCGGGTCCGCCGTCGAGGGCGTCGCGCCGCTCATCCCTTCACCGACCCGGCGGTGAGGCCCGAGGACAGGTTGCGCTGCACGAGGACGAAGAACACGAGCACGGGCAGCGTGATGATCGTCGACGCGGCCATGACGGCGCCCCAGTCGGTCGTGTTCTCGCCGAAGAACTTCTGCAGCCCGATCGGCACGGTGTACTTGCTCGACTGCTGGAGGAACGTCAGCGCGAAGATGAACTCGTTCCACGCGGTGATGAAGGAGAAGACGCTCGTCGCGACGACCCCGGGCGCGACGAGCGGCACCAGGACCTTCCAGAACATGCGTCCCCAGGACGCGCCGTCGAGGAACGCTGCCTCCTCGAGCTCGACCGGCACCGCGGCGACGAAGCCGCGGAGCGTCCAGATCGCGAAGGGCAGCGCGAACGCGAGGTACACGACCGCCAGGCCCAGGAGCGAGTTGAGCATGTTGAGGTTGCGCATCTGGATGAACAGCGGGATGACGAGCGCCTCGAGCGGCACCATCTGCACCATGAGGATGAGCACGAGCATCGACTTGCGGAACCGGAAGCGGAACCGGCTCACCGCGACGGCGGCGAGCAGCGCCACGACCGACGACGCGAGCACCGTGCCGAGCGCGACGAGCACCGAGTTGCGCAGGTAGTGGCCGAACCCGCCGTCGTCGATCACGGTGACGAAGTTGTCCCACGTGACGCCGGCGGGAAGGAGCCGGGCGCCGCGCGTCGCGGCCTCCGGGTCGATCGCCGAGGAGAACATCCAGTAGGCGGGGAAGAGCGAGAAGACGAGGAGGGCGACGATCCCCAGGGTCTTGGCCGCCGCGACGCCAGCTCGGCGGCGGCGGGCGCGCAGCACCTGCTCGGTGCGGGCGCCGGGCCCGGGGGTGGCGCGGGTGTCGACGACGGCGGCGCTCACAGCTCCTCCTCCTTGAACAGGGTGCGCATGTACACGAGCGTGATGCCGAGCAGGATGAGCGTGAGCAGGACCGCGATGGCCGCGCCCATGCCGTACTTGCCCTGGGCGAAGGACTGGATGTACGACCACACGCCGAGGTTGAAGACGTCCTTGTTCCCGCCGTTGCCGCCGGGCATGAGGTAGATCTGCGTGAAGACCTTGAAGTCCCAGATGGTCGACAGGATCGTCACGACCGCGAACACCGGGCGCAGGATGGGCGCGGTGATGGCCCAGAACCGGCGCCACGCCGTCGCGCCGTCGACCTTGGCGGCCTCGTGCAGCTCGTGCGGGATCGTCATGAGCCCCGCGAGCACGGTGATCGCGACGAACGGGAACCCGTGGTGCACCACGTTGAGCGTCGCGATCGCGTAGAACGACAGGCGCTCCGTGAACCAGTTGACCGTGCCGGGCTCGATCGCGCCCATGCCCTCGAGCACCGAGGCGACGAGGCCGTTCAGCGGGTCGAAGATCCACACCCACACGTACGTGCCCGTGATCGCCGGGACCGCCCAGGCGACCATGATCGCCGTCGCGCCGACGCCCCGCCAGAACCCGCCGAGCGTGTTGAGGAACAGCGCGACCGCCGTCCCGAGCGCGACCGTGAGCACGACGCACGCGAGGGCGAACAGCACGGTGTTGGGCAGGACCGTGGTCCACAGGTAGCTGTCGCCGAGCAGGTCGGCGTAGTTCTGGAGCCCGATCCAGTTCGACTCGCCGCTCGCGATCTGCCGCAGGCCGTAGTCCTGCAGCGAGAGCAGCACGACGCGCACGAGCGGCCACAGGAGCAGGACGCCGAGGACGACGAGTCCCGGGGCCAGCAGCAGCCAGGGGCGCAGCGGGGAACGGTGGCCGAGGCCCGTGCGGCGGCGTCGTACGGCGGTCGGCACGGTGCTCGACGGCGGCCGGCCGGCCGGGGCGGCCGGGGCCGGCGAGGCGCCGGGCGCGGCTCGAAGGTCTGCCATGGGAGAGGTCCTGTCGCGGGGTGCGGGGCGTGGTGCGGGCGCCGACGGTCGGGCGCCGGCGGAGGGCGGCGTCCGGCCGCGGGCGGGCTGCCCGCGGCCGGACGCGTCGGGTCAGGAGCCGAACGTCTCGTCCATGTCGGCGGCCGCGGTGTCGGCGGCCTCCTGGACGGTCGCGCTGCCCGACAGGACGGACTGGAGCATCGTCTCCAGCGTCTTCTTGCCCTGGATCTGGCCGTAGAGCGGCGTGACGGGGACCGAGCGGCCGGCCTCGGCCATCTGCCGGGCGAACGGCGCGACGATCGGGTCGTCCTCCGCCACGACCTTCTCGAGCAGGGACGTCTGGCCCGGGAAGTAGCCGGACTGCTCGCCCCACGCCTGCGCGAACTCGCCGGTCGTCATCATCTCGACGAACTTCCACGCGAGGTCCTGCTTCTCGCTCGCCTCGAAGACGCCGAGGTGCGAGCCGCCGAGGAACGAGTCGGACAGGCCCTCGGTCTGGCCGGGGATCGGGAAGGCGCCGATCTTGCCCTCCATGTCCGGGACGTCGGCGAGGATCTTGCCCGGCGTCCAGCTGCCGGAGATCATCATGCCGACCTGGCCCTGCTCGAACGCGGCGAGGAGGTCCGTCTCCTTCCACGTCGTCGCGGCGGCGGTCGAGAAGCCGTGCTCGGTCGCGAGACCGGTGTAGAACTCGAGGCCCTCGACCGACTCCGGCGAGCTGATCTCCGACGTCCAGGTGTCGCCGTCCTTCACCGCGAGGTCACCGCCCGCGCCCCAGATGAACGGCATCGCGCCGTACTGGCTGTCGCCCGCGACGGGGAACGGGATGATCTCCGGGTTCGCCGCCTTGAGCGCGTCCGCCGCGGCGACGAGCTCGTCCCAGGACGTCGGGGTCTCGATGCCGGCGGCCTCGAAGAGGTCGGCGCGGTAGACGACCGAGCGCACGCCCGCGTACCAGGGCATGCCGTAGATGCTGCCGTCGAGCGTCGCGGACTCGACGAGCCCGGGGACGAGGTCGTCCTCGAGACCGGCCTCCGCGACCCGGTCCGAGAGGTCGGCGAGCGCGCCGACGTCCGCGAACTCGCCCGTCCAGGTGGTGCCCAGCTCGGCGACGTCGGGCGTCGTGCCGCCGGCGATGGCGGTCGTGAACTTGTCGTGGGCGCTGGCCCACGGCTGGAACTCGATCTGGAGGTCGGCGCCGGTCTCGTCCTTGAACGCGGTCGTCACCTCGTCGAAGAATGCGTCCGCGTCGGGGTTGGTGCCCTCCATGATCCAGACGGTGAGGGTCTCGCCCGAGAAGTCGGTCGCGTCGTCGCCACCGGTCCCCTCGGAGCCGGACCCGCCGCCGGAGCTGCACGCGGCCAGGCCGAGCGCGAGGACGAGGGTGCCCGTGACGGCCACCGTGCTGCGTCGCTGCATGCCGTGACACTTCCTTTCTGGTCGGCCGTCGGGGGAACGGCCGGGTCGTGTGTCCTGACGGTCCCGCGCGGCCGGTCGGCTCCCGCGGTGTGAAACTTACTTCCATCAGTGGACGTATGTGTGGAGATTACTGCCACGAGTGCGCGAACGGAAGCCACGGCGGCAGATGTTGCACGTTCTTAACAATCGCCGGGGGGTCGCCCGGCTCGGGAGACCGCTCAGGCCGCGGGGCCCAGCACGCGGGCGGGCGTCCCCCTCACGCCCCGGCCGCGCACCACCCTGCGCACTCCGCGCGCGTCACGGGACGCGCGCGGTCCACTCCGGGGTGGAGAACTTCGTCCGCGCGAGCTCCTGCGCGCGCTCGCGCTCCTCGGGGGTGACCGCACCCTCGACCGTGCGGTACCGCGAGCGGAAGTGCTCCTTGAACGCCTCGATGACGTCCTCGCGCGCCATGCCCGTCTGCGAGCGCACCGGGTCGACGCGCTTGTTGGCGCTCGTGGTGCCCTTGTCCGAGAGCTTCTCGCGCCCGATGCGCAGCACCTCGGTCATCTTGTCGGCGTCGATGTCGTACGCCATCGTCACGTGGTGGAGCACCGCTCCCCCGCGCAGCCGCTTCTGCGCAGCGCCCGCGATCTTGCCGGCCGGCGACGCGATGTCGTTGAGCGGCTTGTACGTCGCCTCCACGCCCAGGTCGGCGAGGGCGCCCAGCACCCAGTCGTCGAGGAATGCGTACGAGCGCTCGAAGCTGAGCCCCTCGACGAGCGACCCCGGCACGTACAGCGAGTAGGTGATGGTGTTCCCGGGCTCGACGAACATCGCGCCCCCGCCCGAGATGCGCCGCACGACCGACACCCCGTGCCGCTCCGCGCCCTCCGGGTCGACCTCGTTGCGCAGCGACTGGAACGAGCCGATGATCACCGCGGGCGACGCCCACTCCCAGATCCGCAGCGTGGGGCCGCGACGGCCCTCGTCGAGCTCCTCGGTGAGCACCTGGTCGAGCGCGAGGTGCATCGCCGGCTCCTCGGGCCCCTCGTGCACGATCTCGAACGTGTGGTCGCCCCACCCCGTCGCCCGGCCGAGCGCCCGGCGCACCGCGATCGCGACCGCCTCGGGCGAGAACCCGACCATCGTCACGTCGGGGCCGAGCGCGGCCTGCACGGCGCTCGCGAGCTGCGCGACCGTCGCCGTCTCCGGCATCCCCGTCAGGGCGCCGTCGATGTCCTCGAGCGCGTCGTCCGGATCGAGGAAGAAGTCGCCGCTGACCGCGACCCGGGCGAGCCGCCCGGCCTCCACCTCGACGTCGACCGCCACGAGCTTGCCACCGGGGACCTTGTACTCACCACGCACGCGTCCACCCTAAGCCCGACGCGCGCACCACCGGCTCAGCGCGGCTCGACGCCCGCGTGGACCAGCCCGTAGATCGCCGAGTCGGTGAGCGCCTCCCAGGCCGCCTCGATGAGGTTGGGCCCGACGCCGACCGTCGACCACGACGTCGAGCCGTCGGTCGTCTCGATGAGCACGCGCGTGATCGCGTCCGTGCCCTGCTCGGTGTCGAGGATGCGCACCTTGAAGTCGATGAGCTCGAACACCTCGATCTCCGGGTAGACGCGCCCGAGCGCGAGCCGCAGCGCGTGGTCGAGCGCGTTGACCGGGCCGTTGCCCTCGCCCGTGGAGACGATGCGCTCGCCTCCGGCGTGCAGCTTGACGGTCGCCTCCGCCGTCGCCTCGGTGCCGCGCGACCCGGCGCGCTCGACGATCGTGCGCCAGCTCTCGACCCGGAAGTACGGCGGGCGCTCCCCCGCGATCTCCTCGCGCAGCAGCAGCTCGAACGACGCGTCGGCCGCCTCGTACGTGTAGCCGCGCGCCTCGTCGTCCTTGACGCGGTTCGTCACACGGGTGAGGAGGTCGCCCTGGCCCGACAGGTCGAACCCGAGCTCGCGGCCCTTGAGCTCGATCGACGCCCGGCCCGCCATGTCGGAGACGAGCATGCGGATGTCGTTGCCCACCGCCGTCGGGTCGATGTGCTGGTACAGGTCCGGATCGACCTTGATGGCGCTCGCGTGCAGGCCCGCCTTGTGCGCGAACGCGCTCGCCCCGACGTACGGCTGGCGCGCGTACGGGGAGATGTTCGTGATCTCGCTGATCGCGTGCGAGATGCGCGTCGCCTCCTCCAGGCCCTCGCCCGTGAGCGTGCGCACCCCGTGCTTGAGCTCGAGGTTCGCCACGACCGTGAGCAGGTCGACGTTGCCCGTGCGCTCCCCGTACCCGTTCACCGTGCCCTGCACGTGCGCCGCGCCCGCCTCGACGGCGGCGAGCGTGTTCGCGACGGCGCAGCCCGAGTCGTTGTGCGCGTGCATCCCGAGCAGCGCGTCCCCCGGCAGCGCGTCGCGCCCGTGCGGGAGCCCGACGGCGTCGCGCAGCTCCGCGACGGTCTCGGCGACCCACGTGGGGAGCATGCCGCCGTTGGTGTCGCACAGCGCGACGACCTCGGCGCCCGCCTCGAACGCGGCCTGCACGGCCGCGCGCGTGAACGCGGCGTCGTACCGGTAGCCGTCGAAGAAGTGCTCGGCGTCGACGACGACCCGGCGCCCCTCGCCCACGAGGAACGACACCGTGTCGGTGATCATCGCGAGGCCCTCGTCGGGCGTCGTGCGCAGCGCGCGCTCGACGTGCCGCACGTCGGACTTCGCGACCAGCGTGACCACCGGCGCCTCGGAGTCGACGAGCGCCCGCACCTGCGGGTCGTCCCACGCGCGCAGCCCGGCCTTGCGCGTCGCGCCGAACGCCGCGAGCACCGCCCGGCGCAGGTCGAGCTCCTTCGCCGCGCGACGGAAGAACTCGGTGTCCTTGGGCACGGCGCCCGGCCAGCCGCCCTCGATGAAGCCGACGCCGAGCTCGTCGAGCAGCGGGGCGATGGCGAGCTTGTCGGCGACGGAGAGGTTCATGCCCTCCTGCTGCGCGCCGTCGCGCAGGGTCGTGTCGTAGACGTGGAAGACCCGGGGCTCGTGGGGACCGGTCCCGGGGGTCGTCGCCGAGGTCATGGTGCCTCTTCCTGCCGTTCGTCGTGTCGCGGGCGTCGCTGCGCCCGCCCCTGCGGTGCGTCTCCCGACGCCGGGAGGGGCCCTCGTGAGGCGGTGGGCCCGGCGTCCGTGCCGCCGGGCGGAGGTGGTGCCCAGCAACAAAAAAACCCCCCGAGGGTGCGGGAGGTCTGCGCGTCCGGTGGGTGCTACCGGGCGCGCTACTCGATAATGAGCTGGGAGACGAGGTGTGTCACAGGGCACATGGTGCCACAGGTTCCGCCAGGATGGACCAGAGCGTCCATCCACTGAGCCGCCCGCCGCCCGTCGGCGCGACGGCGACCGAGCGAGGAGTGACGATGAGCGACCCGACCCCGGGCGGTTACGACCCGCAGAACCCTCCGACGCGGCGCTACGGCCAGCCGCCGGTCCCCCCGCAGTCCCCGCCCCCGGCGATCCGCCCGACGGACCCGCAGACCCAGTTCCCCGAGCCCCGCACGCCGGTGAGCCCGGCAGACCCGCGCCTCACGGTCGAGGCCGGCCGGTTCTGGGCGGGCGCCGCCGCGACCGCGCTCGTCGCCGCCCTCATCGGGCTGCTCGGCGTGATCATCTTCGAGCGCATCTTCGCGATCACCCTCGTCCCGCCGCCCGACCTCTTCGCCACGGGGTCGCGCCAGGCGGCGTGGGCGATCGACGGCGCGATCCTCGCGCTGCTCGCCGCCGGGGTGCTGCACCTGCTCATCCTCAGCACGCCCCGACCGCGCGCGTTCTTCGGCTGGATCATGGCGCTCGTCGTGGTGGCGATCGCCGTCCTGCCGTTCGCGTGGTCGAGCGACGTCACCGCGGCGGCGCTGTCCGGGCTCATCAACCTGCTCATCGGCGTCGCGGTGTGGTCGCTGCTCGCGGGCGTCGCCGGGCGGACGATCGTCGCGCGGCCCGCGCCCGTCGTCTGACCCGGAGCACCCGGGCGGACCCACCGCGCCGCCCGCCCTACGACGACGGGGCGCCCCTCCCGCGGGAGGGGCGCCCCGTGTCGTGCCGGCCGGCTCGGGCGAGCCGGCGCTCAGGCGAGCCGGCGCAGCCAGCCGTGGCGGTCGGCGGCGCGACCGGTCTGGATGTCCGTGAGCTCGGTGCGGATCGTCATGGTCAGCGAGCCCGCCTCGCCGGTGCCGATCGTGTGGTCGAAGTCCGAGCCGGCGAGCCGGCCGATCGGCGTGATCACGGCGGCCGTGCCGCACGCGAAGACCTCCGTGACGGAGCCGTCCCGGATCCCGGCGAGGACGTCGGTCAGCGGGATCCGGCGCTCGACGACCTCGTGCCCGCGGTCGGTGAGGAGGCGGATGATCGACGAGCGCGTCACGCCTTCGAGGATCGAGCCGCTGAGCTCCGGCGTCTCGACCGAGCCGTCCGCCTTGACGACGAACACGTTCATGCCGCCGAGCTCCTCGAGGAACGTGCGCGTCGCGGAGTCGAGGAAGCACACCTGCTCGCACCCGTGCTGCTGCGCGACCACCTGCGGGAGCAGGCTCGAGGCGTAGTTGCCCCCGCACTTCGCGTCGCCGGTGCCGCCCGCGCCGGCGCGGCTGTACTCGCGGTCCACCCAGATGGACACGGGCTTCACGCCGCCCGAGAAGTACGGGCCGACGGGCGACGCGATGACGAGGTACTCCGCCTCGAGCGACGGGCGCACGCCGAGGAACGCCTCCGAGGCGTACATGAACGGGCGCAGGTAGAGGCTCGCCTCCTCGCCCGACGGGACCCAGTCCACGTCCGTGCGCACGAGCGCGGTGATCGAGCCGACGAAGTCGTCCACCGACAGCGCGGGCAGCGCGAGGCGGTGCGCCGAGCGGGCGAAGCGTGCCGCGTTCGCCTCGGGCCGGAACGTCCACACCGAACCGTCGGCGTGGCGGTACGCCTTCATGCCCTCGAAGATCTCCTGCGCGTAGTGCAGGACGGCGGTCGCCGGGTCCAGGAGGAGCGGGCCGTACCTCTCGATGCGGCGGTCGACCCACCCGTCGGTCGAGTTCCAGCTGATCCGCGCCATGTGGTCCGTGAAGACGGTGCCGAACTTCGGGGCCGCGATGGCGGCCTCGCGCTCGGCGGGCGGCGTCGGGGAGTCCGTGGGGCGGACGTCGAACAGGGCGACGAGGTCCTCCGCCGAGGAGGACGGCTGGTGCTGCGCTGCGAGGGTGCTCATCATGAGGCCTTTCACCTGGCGACCCGGGTGGTCTCCGCCTAGTTTTCCACGCCGGTGCGGCTCGTGCGGGGATCCGCGCGAGGGCACGACGACGCGGGGCGCCACCGGGTCAGAACGGGAGGGATCCGGTCCTGGGGCGATGACGACCGAGGTGCGGGGACTGCGGCGAACCGGTGCCCGGGCCCGCGAGGGGCCCGTGACGGCGTGTCAGCCGGCGACGCGAGCGGCGAGCTCGCGGCCCACCTCGGCCGTCGAGCGTACTCGGCTCCCCCGCTCGGCGAGGTCGGCGGCGACGGCCGCCTCGACGCGCCGCGCCTCGTCGCCGAGGCCCAGGTGGTCGAGGAGCAGCGCGACCGACAGCACCGTGGCGGTCGGATCGGCCTTGCCCTGCCCGGCGATGTCCGGAGCCGAGCCGTGCACGGGCTCGAACATCGACGGCGCGGTGCGGTCGGGGTTGATGTTCGCGGACGCGGCGAGGCCGATCCCGCCCGTGATCGCGGCGGCCTGGTCGGTGAGGATGTCGCCGAACAGGTTGTCGGTGACGATCACGTCGAAGCGCGAGGGCTTCGTCGTGAGGAAGATCGTCGCGGCGTCGACGTGCAGGTAGTCGGTCGTGACGTCGGGGAACTCCGCGTTGACGGCCTCCACCGTGCGGCGCCACAGGTGGCCCGCGTGCACGAGGACGTTGTGCTTGTGCACGAGCGTGAGGTGCTTGCGCGGACGCGCCTGGGCGCGGGCGAACGCGTCGCGCACGACGCGCTCGACGCCGAACGCCGTGTTGAGGGAGACCTCGGTCGCGATCTCGTGCGGCGTTCCGGTGCGCAGCGAGCCGCCGTTGCCGACGTACGGGCCCTCGGTGCCCTCGCGCACGACGACGAAGTCGATCTCGCCCGGGTCGGCGAGCGGCGACGTGACGCCCGGGTACAGCTTGCCCGGGCGGAGGTTGACGTAGTGGTCGAGCGCGAAGCGCAGCTTGAGCAGCAGGCCGCGCTCGAGGACGCCGGACGGGACGCTCGGGTCGCCGATCGCGCCCAGGAGGATCGCGTCGTGCCCGCGGATCGCGTCGAGGTCCGCGTCGGTGAGCGTCTCCCCCGTCGCGTGCCAGCGGCGCGCACCCAGGTCGAACGGCGTCGTGGAGACCTTCACGTCCGAGCCGGCCACGGCGGCCTCGAGCACGGCGAGCCCCTGCTCGACGACCTCGGTCCCGATGCCGTCGCCGGCCACGACTGCCAGATCAATGGTGCGCGTCATGCCGGCGAGCCTACGCCGCGCCGCCACCCTTCGGGACGGTGGTCTCACGTCTCGGACGGGCGCCGAGTTGCGTTCCACGCGCGGCGGGTCCACTATTAGTAAACTTTCCTAAAGCCCGTCGAAGGACCGACCATGACCGCGCCCGCCACGTCGAGGGTTCCCGGCACCCCGGGGCTCCTGCGCACCATCAACGACCGCGCGGCCCTGGAGCTCCTCCTCGACGTCGGCCCGCTGACCCGGTCCCAGATCGGTGACCGCACCGGCGTCTCGCGACCGACCGCCTCCCAGATCGTCGCACGGCTCGAGCAGTCGGGGCTCATCGAGCCCACCGGCTCCGTGCAGGGCGCGCGCGGCCCCCAGGCCACGCAGTACGCCGCCCGGACCGACGTCGTCGTGGGACTCGCGCTCGACGTCGTGCCCGCTGGGGTGCGCGCCAGCGTCGTCGACGCGCTCGGCCGCACGCTCGGCGAGACGACCGTCGCCGCCGGTCCCGAGCGCTCGGCAGCCGCCGACGTCCTCGCCGCGCGCGACGAGGCCTGCGCCGACGCCGGCATCCCCGTCTCCCGCGTCGCGACCGCGGTCGTCGGCGTGCAGGCCGCCGTCGCGCCGCGCACCGGCGACATCGCCCTCGTCGGGGAGCTCCCCGGCTGGCCGCGCCGCGGGCTGCGCGCGCACCTCGAGGACGTGCTCGGCATCGACGTCCACGTCGAGAACGACGTCAACCTCGCCGCGATCGCCGAGCGCGACGCCGGCCGCGACGAGGAGAGCTTCGCGCTGCTGTGGCTGGGCGAGGGCATCGGCATGGGCGCGTGGCTCGAGGGCCGCGTGCACCACGGCACCGCGGGTGGCGCCGGTGAGATCGGCTACCTCCCCGTGCCCGCCGCCGGCATCGACGACTCGGTCAACGTGCAGGACCTCGTCGGCGGTCTCCGCCTCGTCGAGCTGTGCGCCCGCGCGGGGCTCCCCGGCATCACCGAGGAGGGCTCCTCCTACGGCGACGCCGTCGCCGCCCTCGCCGCGCACCGCGACAGCACCGCGGTGCACGACCTCGTGCAGGACCTCGCGCTCCGCGTCGCGGTCGTCCTCCAGCCCGTCGTCGCCATCCTCGAGCCCGACGCCGTCGTGCTCGGCGGGCCCACGGGCGTCGCGTGCGGCGCGCCGCTCGCCGAGGCGACCGCCGCCGTCCTGCGCGGCACCGACCAGCGGACGGGAGCGGTCGTCGCGAGCGCCGTCCCCGAGCTCGCCGTCCTGCGCGGCGCGCGCTCCGTCGTCGCCGAGGACGTGCGCACCCTCCTGCTCGCCGCCGCGGGACGACCGGACCACCCGGTCGTCGCGCCCTCCGTCCCGGGGTAGTCCTCTTCACCTACCTCGCGAGCGGTGGCCGGCCGACCGTGGCACGGCCGGCCACCGCTCATCCTCGCCGCGCTCAGCGCGGGTAGCGCAGCTCGAACCGCTCGCACACCAGCGGCATGTCCGGCGCGAACTCGCGCGACAGGACGCGACGGAAGTACTTCTCGTGCTCGACGCGCCACGACTCCAGCGACCGGTCGTCCTCTCCCTCCGCGTGCGCGAAGTCCGCGTCGACGTCCTCGAACGCGACCACCTCGACCGACGTCGTGCGGATCAGCGCGCGCGGGTGGCCCGCGCCGTCGAGCAGGATCGACAGCTCGCCGACGCGCGGCACCGCCTCGCCCGTCTCCTCGTACTCCCACAGGGCCGACGACGTCGCCGTCTTCTCCCCCGTGAGCACCGCCATGAGCAGGTCGTCCGCCAGCGCCGGGTTGTCCCCGAACGACCACGCCGGGGGCGGCACGCTCTCGGACACCGTCGTGCCCGTGACGACACCGAGCCGCGCCATGCCCGCGCTGGGCCGCGCCAGCTCCCAGAACGCCAGGATCTCCGCCGCCCGCTCGTCCACCGTCACGTCGTCCGTCACCGGGTCTCCCTCGTCCGTCTCTCGGGTCATGCCCCTATCGTGGCGCACCGAGAATCGGATCTGCCCGGTCTCCCGCCCTTCGTCCCACCCGTGTCGCGCCGGCACGATCCGCCATCTTCTCGGACGCCGCGACCAGGTCCGGGACTGGCGGCCTGCTGGCCAGCGCCCGGGTGAGCCGACAGCAAGGGGGTGGGTGACCCCTGTCGCGCGATCGTGGTGGGCCTGGCGGGAGCGGTGCGAGGAACGAGCACCGCGGATGGTAGATCGCGCGACAGGGGTCACCCACCCCCAGAGGTGAGCCGAGCTCAGAGGCCGAGGATCAGCGCGCGGCGCTGCCCTCGGTGTAGTCGGCGTCCTGCTGCTTCCACGCGAACAGCGACCGCAGCTCCTTGCCGACCTTCTCGATCGGGTGCTGCGCGGCCTTCTCGCGGAGCGCCGTGAACTCCGGCGCGCCGGCGTCCTGGTCGTCGATGAAGCGCTTGGCGAACGCGCCCGACTGGATGTCGGCGAGGACGCCCTGCATGTTCTCCTTGACGCGGGCGTCGATGACGCGCGGGCCGGAGACGTAGTCGCCGTACTCGGCGGTGTCGGAGACGGACCAGCGCTGCTTGGCGATGCCGCCCTCCCACATGAGGTCGACGATGAGCTTGAGCTCGTGCAGCACCTCGAAGTACGCGATCTCCGGCTGGTAGCCGGCCTCGGTCAGCGTCTCGAAGCCGTACTGGACGAGCTGCGACACACCGCCGCAGAGCACGGCCTGCTCGCCGAACAGGTCGGTCTCGGTCTCCTCGGTGAACGTCGTCTTGATGACGCCCGCGCGCGTGCCGCCGATCGCCTTCGCGTACGACAGCGCGACGTCCCAGGCCTGGCCCGACGCGTCCTTCTCGACGGCGATGATGTCCGGGATGCCACGGCCCGCGACGAACTCGCGGCGCACCGTGTGACCCGGCGCCTTCGGGGCGACGAGGATGACGTCGACGCCCTCGGGGGCCTCGATGTAGCCGAAGCGGATGTTGAACCCGTGCGCGAACGCGAGCGTCTTGCCCGTGGCGAGGTTCGGCTTGATCTCGTCGTTGTAGATCGAGCGCTGGTGCTGGTCCGGCGCGAGGATCATGATCAGGTCGGCCCACGCGGCGGCGTCCGCCACGGACTTGACCTCGAAGCCCTCGTCCTGGGCCTTCGCGACGGACTTGGAGCCCTCGCGCAGGGCGACGACGACCTCGACGCCCGAGTCGCGCAGGTTCTGGGCGTGCGCGTGGCCCTGGCTCCCGTAGCCGACGATCGCGACCTTCTTGCTCTGGATGATGGACAGGTCGGCGTCGTCGTCGTAGAACAGCTCAGCCACGATGGATCTCCTCGGTTCTTCGTTGCGGTGCAGGGGTCTGTTGCGGTGTCGCGCGGAACGGCGACCGGTGCGCGCCGACGCCCACGGGGGTCTCGGTGCGAGGGTAGGCGATGGTCAGGCGGAGCGGACGACGCGTTCCAGCGCGCGGTCCGTGATGGAGCGGGACCCGCGCCCGACGGCGACGGTCCCCGACTTCACGATCTCGCGCACGCCGTAGGGCTCGAGGGCCCCGAGCAGCGCGTCGAGCTTCTCCCCCGTGCCCGTCGCCTCGATGGTCACGGCGTCGGGCACGACGTCGACCACCTTCGCGCGGAACAGGTTGACGACCTCGAGCACGCCGGTGCGGTGGGTGCCGTCGGCACGCACCTTGACGAGCAGGAGCTCGCGCTGGACCGACGCGGACGAGTCGAGCTCGACGATCTTGATGACGTTGACCAGCTTGTTGAGCTGCTTCGTCACCTGCTCGAGCGGGCGCTCCTCCACGTCGACGACCACGGTGATGCGCGAGATCTCCTCGTGCTCGGTGGGGCCGACGGCGAGGGAGTGGATGTTGAAGGCGCGGCGGGCGAACAGGCCCGCGACGCGCGTCAGCACGCCGGGCTTGTTCTCGACGAGCACGGAGAGGGTGTGGCGGGACATCGGTCAGTCCTCCAGGGACAGGGGTCGGATCGGGGCTGCATTGCGCTGCAGCCGAGTGCCTTGCTTCGCTGCGGCCCTCAACCTCCGCTGCATTCCGCTCAGTCCTCCCGGTCCCAGGCGGGCGAGATGCCCCGCGCGTACTGGATGTCGTCGTTGCTCACGCCGGCGGCGACCATCGGCCACACCATCGCGTCGCGCGAGACGTTGAAGTCGATGACGACCGGACGGTCGTCGATCTCCATCGCGCGCTTGATCGCGGCGTCCACCTCGCCCATCGACTCGACGCGGATGCCCTCGCACCCGTACGCGTCGGCGAGCTTGACGAAGTCGGGCACGCGCGCCGTGCCGTGGCCGGTGTGCAGGTCCGTGTTCGAGTAGCGCTGGTCGTAGAACAGCGTCTGCCACTGGCGCACCATGCCGAGCGAGCTGTTGTTGATCAGCGCGACCTTGATGGGGATCTCGTTGATCGTGCAGGTGGCGAGCTCCTGGTTGGTCATCTGGAAGCAGCCGTCGCCGTCGATCGCCCACACCGTGGCGTCGGGGCGTCCGACCTTCGCGCCCATGGCCGCCGGGATCGAGAAGCCCATGGTGCCGAGGCCGCCGGAGTTGAGCCACGTCCGCGGGTGCTCGTAGCGGATGAACTGGGCCGCCCACATCTGGTGCTGCCCGACGCCCGCGACGTAGATCGACTCGGGGCCCGAGATCTCGCCCAGGCGGGAGATGACGTGCTGCGGGGCGAGGTGGCCGTCGTCGGGCTCCGTGTAGCCGAGCGGGTACGTCTCGCGCCAGTCGTCGATCTGGCGCCACCAGGCCTCGACGTCCGGCTTGCCCTTGGCCTCGTGCTCACGCTCGAGCTCCGGCAGCAGGTCGGTGATGACCTCCTTGAGGTCGCCGACGATCGGCACGTCCACGTCGCGGTTCTTGCCGATCTCCGCGGGGTCGATGTCGGCGTGCACCACCTGCGCGTGCGGGGCGAAGCTCGACAGCGCGCCGGTGACGCGGTCGTCGAAGCGGGCGCCGAGCGACACGACGAGGTCGGCCTTCTGCAGCGCCGCCACGGCCGGCACGGTCCCGTGCATGCCGGGCATGCCGAGGTTCTGGGGGTGCGTGTCGGGCACCGCGCCGCGCGCCATGAGCGTCGTCACGACGGGCGCGCCCGACAGGTCGACGAGGCGGCGCAGCTCGGCCGACGCGTTCGCGCGGATCACGCCGCCGCCCACGTACAGGACCGGGCGGCGGGCCGTCGCGAGCAGGCGCGCGGCCTCCTTGATCTGCTTGCTGTGCGGCTTCGTCACCGGGTGGTAGCCGGGCAGCTGCACGTCCTGCGGCCAGGAGAACGTGGTGCGGGACTGCATCGCCGACTTCGCGATGTCGACGAGCACCGGGCCCGGGCGGCCGGTCGAGGCGATGTGGAACGCCTCGGCGATGGTGCGCGGGATGTCGTCCGGGTCGGTGACCAGATAGGAGTGCTTGGTGATCGGCATCGTGATGCCGACGATGTCCGCCTCCTGGAAGCCGTCGGTGCCGATCATCGACTCGGCGACCTGGCCCGTGATCGCGACGAGCGGGATCGAGTCCATGTTCGCGTCGGCGATCGGGGTCACGAGGTTCGTCGCGCCCGGGCCCGACGTCGCCATCGTGACACCGACGCGGCCGGTCGCGTGGGCGTAGCCCTGCGCCGCGTGGCCGCCGCCCTGCTCGTGGCGCACGAGGATGTGGCGCAGGCGCTGGGAGTCCATGAGCGGGTCGTACGTCGGGAGGATCGCACCACCCGGGATGCCGAAGACGACCTCGGCACCGGCCTCCTCGAGCGAGCGGACGATCGACTGCGCGCCCGTCATCTCCTCGCCCGTCGGGGCGCCGTTCGAGGCGCCGGCCGGGCGAGCCGTGGCTGCGCGCCGGACGTCGCCGCGCGGGGCGACCGACGCGGGTGTCGGGGCGGGCTTCGGCGCCGCGGCGGGCGCCGGGGCGCCCTGTCGCGGAGGTGCCGGGGTGGGACCCTGGGCCATGGTGTCTCCTGCGTGTCGTGGCCTCGGCCCGGCGGGCGCCCCGTGGGGCGCTCCGCCGGGAGCCGGAGCCGACCGTGGTGGTGCGGTCGTGCTGGTCGCGGTGTGCGGGTGCCGGTCCTCGCGGGTCTCGCGGGTGCGGCGCTCGCGGTGGCCGGGTAGGCCTGCCGCGGTCTGTCTGCCGTGCTGATGGCGTTGTGGTGGCAACAAAAAACCCCTCGGACCCGGGATGCCGGGCTGGACGAGGGGTGAGCGCGCTGACGAAGCCTGGTGGCGTGGCCTCAGCCGGCGCGCTCAGGAAGTACTACAAGGAGGATCGTCTGCACGTCTGGGACTGTACGCCCATGTCCCGGTGATGTCACGTGTCGAGGCGGCCGTCTCACGCACTGGGACGTGCGGGGCGCGGCCCGGTGCGCCGGAGCACCCGTCCCTCCCACGGCTCCAGGTGCCCGACGGCGCCCGGCCGGGTGCCGTCGTCGGCCCGCCCGGGGTGCGTGGTCACGAGGACCGACCCCGCCTCCCAGCCCGTGAGCGTCCCGGGCGGGACGTCCTGCGGGACGCCACCGACGTTGACGAGCACGAGGAGCTCGTCCCGGACGGTCGTGCCGTCGGGCCCGGGCGCGTCGAGGGCGCGCGTGAACGCGTAGACCGCCTCGTGGTCGGGCAGCAGCATGCGGAAGTCGCCGAGCGCGACGACCGGCTCCTCCCGGCGCAGCGCGACGAGCCGCCGGTAGAAGTGCAGCACGGAGTCCTCGTCGGCCCAGGCGGCCTCCGCGTTGATCGTCGCGTGGTTGGGGTTGACCTCGAGCCACGGCGTCCCCGTCGTGAAGCCCGCGTTCGCGCTCGCGTCCCACTGCACGGGCGTGCGGGCGTGGTCGCGGCTCGCGTGCGCGAGCACGGCGAGCATCTCGCCGTCGGTCCGCAGGCGCGGGGCGCCCGTGCGACCGGTCAGCTCGCGGAAGTACCCGAGCGACTCGACGTCCTGGTACTGCTCGATCCGCGTGAACGGCGCGTTCGTCATGGCGAGCTCCTCGCCCTGGTAGACGTACGGCGTGCCGCGGTGCAGGTGCAGCAGGAGGGCGAGCGCCTTCGCCGAGGCGACGCGGTGCTCCGGGGAGTCGTCGCCGAACCGCGAGACGACGCGCGGCTGGTCGTGGTTGTCCCAGTAGAGGGCGTTCCAGCCCCGGTGGGCGAGGCCCGCCTGCCAGCGGCCGAGGGTCGCCTTGAGATCGGCGAGGTCCCACCGGACCGGGTCGTACCGGGTCGCCCCGTGGTCGATGCCCATGTGCTCGAACTGGAACACCATGTCGACCTCGCGACGGTCCGGGTCGGTGTACCGCACGCCGTGCTCGACCGTCACGCCCGGCGTCTCCCCCACCGTGAGGATCTCCCGGCCCTGGGCGAGGTACGGCGCGAACACCTCGCGGTGCATCTCGGCGAGGAACTCGTGCACGCGCGGCCCGTCCGTGTAGTGCGGGCTCCCGTCCCCGTACGTGCCCCAGTGCACCTCGCCGTCGGGCAGCGAGCCGTCGGGCGCGACGTCCTTGGAGATGAGGTTGATGACGTCCATGCGGAAGCCGTCGACGCCGCGGTCGAGCCACCGCCGCATCATCGAGTAGACCGCCTCGCGGACGTCGGGGTTCTCCCAGTTGAGGTCCGGCTGCTTGGGGTCGAACAGGTGCAGGTAGTACTCGCCCGAGGCCTCGTCGAACCGCCACGCGCTGCCCCCGAAGAACGAGCGCCAGTTCGTCGGCTCGGCGCCCGGGGCGCCGGGCTCCATGCCCTCGCGCGCGGGGCGCCACCAGTACCAGTCGCGCCGCGGGCTCTGCGCGGACGAGCGCGACTCGACGAACCACGGGTGCTCGTCGCTCGTGTGGTTGACGACGAGGTCCATGACGAGCTTCATCCCGCGCGCGTGCAGCCCTTCGATCAGGGCGTCGAGGTCCGCGAGCGACCCGAACAGCGGGTCGACGTCCTCGTAGTCGCTGATGTCGTAGCCGTTGTCCGCCTGCGGCGACCGGTACACCGGGGACAGCCACACGACGTCGACGCCCAGCCGCTCCAGGTGGTCGAGGCGTCGCGTGATCCCGGGGAGGTCCCCGATGCCGTCGCCGTCGGTGTCCTGGAACGAGCGCGGGTACACCTGGTAGACGACCGAGCGCGTCCACCAGGGGGCGTCACCGGGCGTCTCGGCGCCGGGCCACCCGCCGCGGGGCAGGGGGTCCGGGGTGGGTGCGGACGAGGTCATCGCACGGCTTCCTCTCGGGTCAGGGGGTCCTGGTCCCAGCCTGCCCGACGCCGCGCGACGCGGCGACGCGACGGGCGGGGTCCGTGAGGACGTCGACGTCGTCGACCCAGTGCTCGACGGTCCCGACGCCCGGTGGCAGCGCCCGCACCACCGGGTCCTGGATCGCGGACGTCACCACGTCGGCCACCGGCCCGAGCCCCCGGAAGGGCCGGTCGAAGAACGGGACGACGACGTCGGTCACGGTCGGGAGGCCCACCTCGCCCTGGAGGTCGTGCAGGGTCTCCAGCCCTCGGCACAGCGCCGCCTCGCGCGCCCGCCAGTCGTCGGCCGCGAGCGCCTCCGCGAGGTCGGGCCCGGCGGCGGCGGCACGCGGGAGCGCGGCGAACGTCGTCCCGAACCACTTCGCGTACGGCGTCCAGCGCCGCTCGAGCAGGAAGCCGAGGTGCATCGCTGCGCGCACGAGCCGGGCGGCGACGACGCGCGACCCGAGGTCGTCGCCGCGCTCCGCCGCCCGGCCGACGAACGGCAGCTCGTGCCCGATCCGCGCCCAGTCGACGGCGACCGCGTACCGCCACAGGTCGTCGGGATACCAGGCGAGGCGCTCGCGCGCCGCGGTGGCCTGACCGCCGGTGTCCACGAACACCGGCCCGGCCCTCACCTCGAGGACCGCCTGACCGGTGAACGTGAGCCAGTCGTCGACGGCGAGCGGTCGCGTCGCGTCGACGCCGAGGCGCGACGTGACGAAGCCCGACGGCGACGCGACCTCGACCTGGTGCGGACCGTGCGGGCTCCACGTGGTCGGGAACCGGGTCGGGTGCCCGGCGAACGTGTCGGGCAGCGCCGCGCCGAGCAGCGCGTCGACCTCGTTGACCATCGGCTCGTCGACCAGCAACGTCAGGCGCAGACCCCAGTCGTGGTCGCGCGACGTCGCGTCGTCGAGCCCGAGGACGTCGGACCCGCTCCCGAGGCGTCCCGCCGCGTGCGGCAGCCCGGGCCAGCGGCCGAGCAGGATCGGCCCGACGACCTCGTCGTAGTAGCGCCGCGCGAGGTCGGTCCCGGTCTCCACCCGGGCAACCTAGCGGGTCGGCGTCACGACACCCAGGGCTTTCGCCGCTACCACCGCTCGGCCCCGACGAAGCGCGTGGGAGCCGGGTCGACGCCCAGCACGTCGCGCAGGACCGTGAGGTCGTAGGTGCGTTCCATCGCGAGGTGGCTCAGCGCGTACCGGGTCAGGCGCGGCGGCTCGCGGCGACGCAGCCGCCGGGCGACCGTCTCGACCGCGCCCGCGAGCGCCCAGGCGGGCCGCACCGGGACGGCGACGACCCGCACGGCGGTACCCCGGCGGCGCAGCGCGTCGGCGAGCGCGTCGCGCAGGACCACCGGCTCGGCGTCGGCGACGTTCACGACGAGCGGGCCTCCGGCCGCGCCGTCCCCCGCGCCGGGCGCGCGGGCCGCGGTGTCGGGCAGCACGACGGCGGCGCGCGCCGCGGCGAGCAGCGTGTCCACGTGCGTCAGGGACTGGAGGACGCGCCCGCCGCCGGGCAGGACGAGGCGTCCGCGCCGCACGGCGGCCTCGACGCGCGGCAGGAGCGTCGAGTCGCCCGGCCCGTAGACGGCGTGCGGGCGCAGGACGACGACAGCGCCGCGGTCGGGGTGGCGCGCGACGTCGCGGGCCAGCGCGCGTTCGGCCTCCGCCTTCGTCGTGCCGTAGGCGTCGAGGTACCGGGCGACCGGCGCCTCGTGCTCGCGGGCGCGGACGCTCGGGCGGTACGGGTCGTACACGCTGCCGGACGAGACGTGCACGAACCGCGCGCCGGGGAACGTGTCGCGGACCGCGAGCGTCCCGGCGACGTTCGTGGCGCGCGCGACGTCGAGCGCGCACCAGTCGGACACGGCGGCGCCCGCGTGCACGACGGCGTCCACCGGGGGCGGGTCGGCGAGCGGACCGGTGGTGAGGTCCCAGGCGAGGTGCCGGGCGCCGTCGACCACCGGGTCGCGGCGGGAGGACGTCCAGACCTCGTGGCCGTCGGCGACCAGCCCGCGCGCGACCGCTCCCCCGACGAACCCCGACGCCCCGGTGACGACGACCCTCACGCGCGGGCGCCGGGCGTGTCTCGGCCGACGGCGGCCGACTCAGCGGGCACCAGCGGCGCGGCGGGCACGCTCGGCGCGGCGGTCTCCAGCGGTGCGGCGGGCACCAGCGGCGCGGCGGCGCGCGAGAGCGCGGCGCGGTCGGGCTTGCGCGAGCGACCGGCGAGCGGGATGCGGTCGGCGAGCAGCACGACGTCGGGCAGCGCGTCGTGGTCGAGCACGCCCGGCAGCGCGGTGCGCACCCGGTCCACGAGTGGGTGGTGCGGGTCCAGGCGCACCGCCGTACCGGCGTCGGGCCGAGGATCGGGCCTGGTGGCCGTGTCCGGCCGAGAGTCTCCCGACGCCGGGGTGACGACGAGCGCGACCCGCTCGTCGCCGTCCACCTGGGGAACCCCCACGAGCAGCGCCTCGCCGACGCCGTCGAGCGCCGCGACGCGCGGCTCGTAGAGGCCGGGGTAGATGTTCGTCGTGCCCCGGATGATCATGTCCCGCGTGCGGCCGACGAGGACGAGCCGCCCCGCGTCGTCGCGGCGCGCGAGGTCGCCGGTGCGGTGCTCCGCGGCCCGGGCGCCCGCGCCGCGGGCGGGGGCGTCGAGGTCGTGCAGGTAGCCCGCCATGAGCGACGGCCCGGACAGCACGAGCTCCCCGACGACGTCGTCGCGGCCGGGCTCGCCGACGGCGTCCCAGCCGCCCTCGGGCTCCTCGTCCTCGACCGGGTCGAGCCGCGCGACCGTGCCGGGCAGCGGCACGCCGACGAGGTCGCCGTCGCCCGCGTACGCGAGCTTCTCGCGGGCCTCGACCACCGCGACCGGCAGGATCTCGGTCATCCCGTACACCGCGACCCACCGCGTGCCGGGCAGCAGGCGCGCCGCGCGCTCCAGGAGCGCGCGGGTCACGGGCGCACCGCCGACGAGCGCGACGCGCGGCCCGCGTGCCGGGACCGCCCCGGCCTCGATCACGTCGAGCAGCGCCGTGACGTCCGCGGGCACGAGGTACGTGCCCGCGGCGCCGTCGAGCTGGCGCGCGAAGGTCGTGATGTCGCGGCTCGGCGGGTCGGCCGGCACGGACCACGTGGCACCCGCGAGCAGCGCCGGGACGCCGAGCAGCATCTGGTCGGTGTGCACGACGTCGCCCGGCGCGAGCGCGAACACGTCGCGCAGCAGGTCGCACCCGGCGAGCAGCGACCCGGCCGTGTGCACGACGGCCTTCGGCTGCGCCGTCGTGCCGGACGTGAAGACGGTGAGCGCCTCACGGTCCGGGTCGAGCGGCGGCAGCGCCGCGCGGTCGACCGCGCTCGCGGCGAGGCGGCGGGCGGCGCGCGAGCCGCGCGGCACCCCGGGGAGCCACGGGCCGGCGTGCACGTGCCGCAGCGGGAGGCTCGCGTAGTCGGGCAGGAGCAGGCCCCGCGACCGGGCCAGACGGCGCAGCGGCCCGCGCGAGGCGGCGTAGAGGAGCGACTCGGTCGTCGCGAGCGACGGCCCGGCTGCGCTCACGCGTGCCGCGAAGAGCTCGGGCGTCGAGCCGGGGTCGACGAAGACGACGGTCCCGCCCGCCCGGACCACCCCGAACGCGAGCGCGACGCCCTCCGGCCGGGGCCGCACCGAGAACAGGGCGCGGTCGCCCGGCGCGAGGCCGTCGGCCGCGAGCGCCGTCGCGGTCGCCTCGACGCGCCGCGCGAGGTCGGCGTACGAGGCCTCCTCGCGCACGCGCGCACCGCGGAGGCCCGGCCGCGTCCAGCGCCGGAGCGCAACCGCGTCGGCGGACGCGTGCCCGGCGGCTCCGCGGGCGAGGATCGGGGCGAGCAGGTGGCGGGCCACGTCGTCGGGCACGGTCATGCCGCCTCCCCGGCCGACGACGCGGCCGATCCGGCGACCGGGCCCGGTGCGCGCACCTCGCCGCCGACCGCCCGCACGACGAGCGAGCGGTACGCCGGGATGAGCACGCCGCGGGCGACGGCTCGGTCGGTGACCTGAAGGCTCCGACCCGCCGCGGCGACCGGGCGCAGGGCGTCCAGGACGGCGTCGACCTGGGCCGTCGCGAGCGGCATGCCGAGACAGAAGTGCGGGCCGGCGCCGAACCACAGGTGTCGCACCGCCGGGTCGACGGGGGCGTCCGGGTCGAAGGGGCCCGCGTCCTTGCAGCAGGAGATCGTCGCGATCACGACCCGGTCGCCCGCGCGGACGCGGACGTCGCCCACGGTCGTGGCGGCACGCACGGAGCGGAGCATGGCGGGCGTGGGGGCCGTGACGCGCAGCGCCTCCTCGACGACGCGGCCGCGCAGCACCGCGGCCTCCGGCCCGGCGCCGGGGTCGGCCGCGAGGAGCCGGTCGAGCCAGCCGGTGTCCGCGGTGAGTGCCACGAGGCGCGGCACGAACGACTGGATGGTCTCGGTGCCCGTGAGGACGAACGCGCCGACGGCGCCGAGCGCCTCGTCCTCCGAGAGCCCGAGCTCGCGCATGCGCCCGGGGACGGTCGCGGGGTCCCCCGCGCGGTACGCGTCACGAGCCGGTGCGGACAGCCGCGCGAGGACGGCGCGCGCGTGCCGCACCTGGCTGGGCGTGAGGCTGCGCCGGTGCAGGCGCACGAGGCCGACCACGGACTGTGCGGCGGTCATCGCCTCGCGGACGGCGGAGTCCGTCGGGGGCAGCCCGGTCATCGCGCAGACGACCGTGCCGGCCATGGTCGCCGTCTCCGCCACGAGGTCGACGCGCTCCCCCGCGAGCAGCCGCGGGGCGAGGCCCGCGAGGACGTCGGGCACGCTCACCGCGACGAGGTCGCGCACCGCACGGGGTGTAAAGAGACCCGACAGCGCCCGGCGCAGGCGCGCGTGGTCGGCGCCCTCCATGTTGAGGAGCACGGACGGGCCGAGCACGGGCGTCCACAGGTCCGACGGCGACCCCGGGCCCACCTTGGAGAAGTGCTCGGTGTCGAGCAGCACGGCGCGCGCCGTCGCGGCGTCGGACACGACCACCCCGATCCCGGGGACGCGCACGACCGGGCCGCGGTGCCGCAGGGCCCGGATCGCCGGGTAGACGAGCGGGTGCGCCCCGCGCTGCACCCGCTCCTCCCAGCGCATCGCCGCGGCGAGCCCGGCGGGTGCGGGCGCGAGCGCCGTGCCGGTCACCGGATGTCCACGAGCTCGGGCCGGTAGCGGTGGTCGGCGTACCAGCCGAGCGTGCGGACGAGGCCCCACGCGTGCGCCCGGCGCGTCGAGGCCCGCACGACGACGTCACGGTGCGCGCCGTACCGCCGCGTGCGGCGGCGCACCGCGTTGACGAGCGCCCGGTCCTCGTGGACGTCCTCGATCGCGGTGCGCGGGAACCCGCCCGCCGCCTCGTACAGCGCCGCGGTGATCGCCATGTTGCAGCCCGGCGCCATGACGTAGGGGCCGAGGTAGGACGGGTCCTGGTTGCCGGGGCGGAAGCGCCCGAACGTGCTCGCGACGCTCACCGCCGCGGAGAGCACCCCCTGCTGGACGCGCGAGACCGGGCGGTCGTCGGTGCGCGGCACGAGCCGTCCCGCGACGAGGTCGTGCCCGCTCGCGAACGCGGCCCGCACGCGTCGGGTCCAGTCGGGCAGCGGCAGGCAGTCGGCGTCGGTGCGGGCGAGGTGGGTCGCGCCCTGCGCGATCGCCGCCCGCATCCCCGTGTCGGCCGCCGCGCCCGTGCCCTTCTGCAGCTCGTCGACGACGCGCCACCGCGTCATGCCCCACGCCGCCGCGGTCGCGCGCACCAGGTCGCCCGTGCCGTCCGACGACCCGTTGTCCACGACGACGAGGTCGAAGTCCGTGTCCTGCTGGTCGCGCAGCGCCTCCAGCGTCGCGACGATCCCGTGCGCCTCGTCGCGCGCGGGCACCACGACGGCGAGCCGCTGCGTGCTCGTCACTCCTCGCGTGAACCGCCGGGTGCTCACAGCCGCACCACCGTCGCGCCGATGCTGATGCCGCCCGCGAGGCCGACGAGCACGACGATGTCGCCCGGCCCGACCCGACCCGTCTCGAGCGCGATCGCGAGCTGGAGCGGGAGCGTCGCGGAGGCGACGTTGCCGTGGTCGGCGACGGTGACGAGCGTGCGGCCGGTCGGCAGACCGAGCGCGGCGTGCACGTCGTCGAGGTAGGCGACGGCGACCTGGTGCACGGCGACGAGCGCGACGTCGTCCCATGTGAGCCCCGCACGGCCGAGCGCGTCGAGGACGACCCCCGGCCCGAGCGCGAGGAACGCGTCCCGCAGCCGGGACCCGTCGATCTCGAAGTAGGTGCGCTCGAGGTCGCGCGGGTGCGCGGTGCCGCCCCCGGGGAGCATGCCGACGTCCCAGTGCGTCGACTCGGCGCCGAACGCGCTCGCGAGGATGCCGCGGGGCGCGGGGGCGCCGGAGCCGTCGCGCGCGTCGGCCTCCGCCGCGGTGGCGCGGCGCACGAGGACGGCGGCCCCGGCGTCGGACATGGTGTAGCCCGGGGCGGAGAGCAGGTACGTCGCACGGTCGGGGACGTCCCAGCGCACCGCGCGCGACGGGGCCTCCCCGCACGCGACGAGCACGGTGCCGTACCGGCCCGTCGCGACGAGCGCCTCGGCGACCTCGATGGCGTTGAGCACGGAGTTGCACGCGTTCTTGACGTCCATGACGGGCGCCCGGACCCCGAGCTTCGCGGCGACGATGTGGCTCGTCGCGGGCTCGACCATGTCCTGGCTCGCCGACGCGAAGAGCAGCAGGTCGACGTCGTCGGGGGCGAGGCCCTGGGTCGCCAGCAGCTTCTCCGCGGCCGCGACGGCGAGGTCGGAGGCGTCCCAGTCGTCGGGGAGCACGTGGACCTGCCGCACGCCCGTGAGGCGCGAGACCATCGGCACGCGCGGCGCCGCGCCCGGGTTGCGCTCCGCGAGCGCGCGCTCCGCCTCGCGCACGTCGACCACGCGCTCGGGCAGGTGGACCCCGACGGCGGCGATCACCGCCGCGGGACGCACGGGTGCGGACCCGGGGGCTACCGGGCGGGGTGGGTTCTCTGGCACGCGCGACACAGTAGCCAAGCAGACCCCCTCGGACGGCGGTCGTCCACAGGTTCCGATGGGGTGAAGTGCCCATCCCCGGACGGCGGCGCGGCCGCCCCGTGGCCCTGCCCGTGCGCCACACTGACCCCGTGACTGCGACCACGACCGGACCCGTGCCCACCCGCGAGCGCCGTCGCGCCCTGCCCACGACCCGGCACGAGCTGCAGGTCCTCACCGCCGCGCGCCCCGCGATGGCCGGCGTGCTCCTCGTGGGCGGCGCGCTCACCGGGCGGCGTCCGGGCGGTGGGCTGCGCCGGGTGCCGGGCCTCGGGTGGGTGACGGCCGACCCGACCGTGGGTCGCCGCATCCTCACCGACCACCGGCACTTCACGATCGTCGGCGAGGGCGGGGTCGGGCACCTCTGGGCCCAGATCCTCGGCGACTGGGTCCTCGACCTGTTCGACGGCCCGGGCCACCACGACCTGCGCACCCGCTCGCGCGAGCTCTTCACCGAGGCGAGCGCCGCGGCGTTGGTCGACGGCGCGTGGTCGCTCGCGCTCGACGACGCGCGCCGCACCCTCGCCGCGGGCGGGACGGTCGACGTCGGCCGGCTCGCGCGCGTGCTCGTCGGCCGGATGATGATCTCGCTGCTCGGCATCCCGTCCCCGGCGGCCACCGGGGCGGGCTCAGGGCCGGGCACAGCGACGGGCTCAGCGGCGAGCTCAGCGGCGGGCGCCGGGACCGGCGCGACGCCGGAGGCCGTCCCGACGGACGACGACGCCCTCGCGGCCTTCGCGACGGGCGAGCGGCTCGCGTCGATCGCGCTCGGGAGCGCCGGCTCGACGTACCTCGCGCCGGGCCAGGTCGCGGCGGCGCGGGAGATCGTCGCCGAGCTGACCCAGGGCGTCCCGGACGGGTGGCGGCACGCGCCGGCCGACCGCCTGCTCGGCCGGTGCCGCGAGCTCGGCCTCGGGATGGAGGAGACGACCGGGCTCGCGAGCCTGCTCATGGTCGCGGGCACCGAGACGTCGGCGTCGGCCATGGCCCGCACCACCGCGCTCCTGATCGACACGGGCGAGCAGCACCGCCTGCTCCGGCTCCTGGCCGACGAGCGCGCCCACCCCGTCGAGCGGGCCGCCGGCGAGCCGGACGCCGTCGAGAACGCCGTGCGCGAGGGTCTGCGCGTGACGAGCCCGGCCTCGGTGATCGGCCGGGGCGTGTCGGCCGACGTCGAGGTCGCGGGCCGCACCCTGCGCGCCGGGGAGCGCGTCATGATCCTCACGTGGGCGGCGAACACAGCGGCCGGGCCGTTCCGCGCCGACCGCCCCTACGTGCGCGAGACGCGCCAGCTCTGGTTCGGCGCGGGGCGCCACCTGTGCCTCGGCGCCGCGCTCGCCCGCGCCGAGATCGCCGCGCTCCTGCACGCGCTGTTCGACGACGGCGCACCCCTGCGCGTCGTGTCGCGCCGCGCCAAGCGCCGGGTCCTCGTGCCCGGCTACGACCAGCTGGTCGTCGCGCGCGCCTGACCCGCAGGGCGGGAATCGGCAGCGGTACACCGGGCGTCAGCCCTGCGGGGTCACGCTCCACGTGCCGGCGGTCTTCACGGCGAGGACACCGGGAAGCGCGAGGTCGTACGTCTCGGTGAACGCCTCGGTGTCGCCGAACATGCGCGACGCCTCGCGCGTGACCCCGAAGTATCGGCCCTGGAACGAGTCCTCGGGGCCCGCCGGCGTCCACGACACCTCCGCGCTCGTCGTGCTGCCGTCGAGCCGCAGGACGGTCGGTCCCGTGCCCGACTGCGGCCCTGCGACGGGCGGCAGGTCGTTCCAGCTCTCGAACCGCAGGGACCACTCCCCCGACGCTTCGAGCCAGATCGACTGCTGCGGCGCGGAGTCCTCGAAGACGTCCATGAGGTACGACCCGGTCGTCTCACCGAGCGCACCCGGGTACGGCGTGACGTCCGTCGGTGCCATGAACGCGCGCGTCCCCGCGCAGTCGCCGCAGTCCAGGTGCACGACGACGGCGAAGTCGCCGTCGCGCGCGAACGTCACGGCGGCGCTCCCCGTCCCGCTCGCCGCGGCGGGTGCACCGGCGGCGACCGTTCCCGCGTCCACCGCCTGGGCGGGTGGCGCGGAGGGACGGTCGGCGAGCGGGTCGACCACCTCGGGCGTCGTCTCCTCCGACGGCTCGTCGCGCGTGCCCAGCGAGTCCTCGGTGGCCGTCGGGCTCGGGGCGGAGGACCCCGGAGCGACCTCCGGCTCCCCGGCGGCAGTGCACCCGCCGAGCGCGACGACCGCGGCCGTCACGATGGCCAGCGGGACGACGGCGGACGCGGCCCGGCGACGGCGCGGCGATCTCTCCGGACGTGCACTCACGGGACCAGCCTCGCAGGGACCGGACGGTTCCTGCGCGCTCGTCTCATCCCCGACGCCACCGGCCCCGGTCAGTCGCGCGCCTGCCAGGTGCACACGCACGCCTCGTTGCCCTCGGCGTCGGCCAGGACCCAGAACGCGGGCGCGCGCCGGTCGGACACGAGGTGCCCGCCCGCGGCGATGGCGGCGGTGACGCGCGCTTCCGCGACGTCGTGCGGGACCGTCACGTCCACGTGGATGCGGTTGCGCTGCTCGCGCGGCGCGTCCATCTGCTGGAACCAGAACGCCGGGGCGCGCCCGCTCGGGTCGCGGAGCTCGGGCGCGGGCAGCTCGGGCGCGCCCTCGTCGAACCCGAGGACCGCGCGCCAGAACGGCTGCACCGCCGTCCCGACGAGGGTGTCGATCGCGATCTCGAGGTCCTGCACCGCCGTCGGGTCCGCGACGAGGTCAAGCTCGCGCGCCGCGGCAGAGATTTGCCGGGCGAGCTCGACGTCGCGCGTGCTCACGCCGCCCACGTCGTGCGACGTCAGCCGGACCGTCACCGTCCCGTACCGCAGGTCGACGTCGGGGTGGTGGTTCGCCGCCTCGGCGAGCTCGCCGATCGCGTCGACGAGCTCCACCCCCGCGGTGAACGACCCCGTGCGGAACAGCGTCTGCACCGTCCTGAGGATGAACCGCCAGTCCTCGACGCCGTCGCTGTCGTGGAACTGGCGCGCGGTGATGCGGTCGTCCGCCGTCTGGGTCATGGCCGTCCTCCGGGGTGCGTCGCTGCGGCGAGGTGCGACACCACGCTAGTGCGCGCCTCCGACGCCCGCGCGCTCCGGGGTCACTCGAGGATCGCGCCGCGCGACGCCGACTGGACGAGCTTGGCGTACTTTGCCAGCACGCCGCGCGTGAACGTCGGGGGCAGCGGCGCCCACCCGTCGCGGCGCGCGGCGAGAGTGTCGGCGTCGACGAGCAGGTCGAGCGTCTTGTTCGCGACGTCGAGCCGGATCGGGTCGCCGTCGCGCACGAACGCGATGGGGCCCCCGTCGACCGCCTCGGGCGCCACGTGCCCGACGCACAGGCCGGTCGTCCCGCCGGAGAAGCGGCCGTCCGTGAGCAGCAGGACCGTCTTGCCGAGCCCCGCGCCCTTGATCGCGCCCGTGATGGCGAGCATCTCGCGCATCCCCGGGCCGCCCTTGGGCCCCTCGTACCGGATGACGACGACGTCCCCGTCGGTGATCGTGCCGTCCTCCAGGGCGTCGAGCGCCGCGCGCTCGCGCTCGAAGACGCGCGCGGTGCCCTCGAACACGTCCTCGTCGAACCCGGCGGACTTCACGACGGCGCCCTCGGGCGCGAGCGACCCGTGCAGGATCGTGATGCCGCCCGTGTGGTGGATCGGGTCGTCGAGGGCCCGCAGGATCTTGCCGTCCGGGTCGGGAGGGTCGATGTCGGCGAGGTTCTCCGCGACCGTACGGCCGGTGACGGTGAGCGCGTCGCCGTGCAGCAGGCCGGCGTCGAGCAGGGCCTTCATGACGACGGGCACGCCGCCGATGCGGTCGACGTCGTTCATCACGTAGCGCCCGAACGGCTTGAGGTCGCCGAGGTGCGGCACGCGGCTCGCGACGCGGTCGAAGTCGGCGAGCGTGAGGTCGACCTCGGCCTCGTGCGCGATGGCGAGCAGGTGCAGCACCGCGTTGGTGGAGCCGCCGAACGCCATGACGACGGCGATCGCGTTCTCGAACGCCTCCTTCGTCATGATGTCGCGCGCCGTGATGCCGAGCCGCAGCAGGTTGACGACGGCCTCGCCCGAGCGGTGCGCGAACGCGTCCCGGCGCCGGTCCGCCGACGGCGGCGCCGCCGAGCCGGGCAGCGACATGCCCATCGCCTCCGCGACCGACGCCATCGTGTTCGCCGTGTACATGCCGCCGCACGCGCCCTCGCCGGGGCAGATGGCGCGCTCGATGCGGTCCACGTCCTCGCGGCTCATGAGCCCGCGCGCGCACGCGCCGACCGCCTCGAACGCGTCGATGAGCGTGACGTCCTTCTCCGTGCCGTCGGAGAGCTTGACCCAGCCGGGCATGATCGAGCCCGCGTAGAGGAACACGCTCGCCAGGTCGAGCCGCGCTGCCGCCATGAGCATCCCCGGGAGGGACTTGTCGCACCCGGCGAGGAGGACCGTCCCGTCGAGGCGCTCCGCCTGGACGACCGTCTCGACCGAGTCCGCGATGATGTCGCGGCTCACGAGCGAGAAGTGCATCCCCTCGTGGCCCATGGAGATGCCGTCGGAGACGGAGATCGTCCCGAACTGCAGCGGGTACCCGCCGCCCGCGTGCACGCCCTCCTTCGCGCCCTGCGCGAGCCGGTCGAGCGACAGGTTGCACGGCGTGATCTCGTTCCACGAGCTCGCGATGCCGATCTGCGGCTTGGCGAAGTCCTCGTCGCCCATCCCGACGGCGCGCAGCATGCCGCGCGACGCCGTCGCCTCCAGGCCGTCGGTGACCTGGCGGGAACGCGGCTTGAGGTCGGGTCCGGCGTCGGACCCCGAGGTGTGCCCAGTCATGACCCCACTCTAGGAACGGCACCGGCGCGGGGCGCGGCGGGACGCGCCGCGGCACGGAGGCCCGCCCGGCCCGTGCAGGCCCGAGACGGGCCGACCGCGGTGCGAGGCGCACGGCATCATGGGGCCGTGCACACACGCCCCGGAGCCGTCCGAGCCGTCCTGCCCGTCCTCGCCCTGGCCGCGACCGCCGCGTGCGCGGCTCCCACGCCGTCGGGCACGAGCCCCGGCTCTCCCACCTCCGCGGCGTCCGCCCCCGCACCGGACGCGACGACCGGGACGCCCGACGACGCCGCGACCGCGACGGCGACCGCGAGCGCCGAGGAGGCTCCCGAGGGGCAGGTCGAGACGCCCGAGGAGTCGTTCCGCGCGTGGCTGGCCGCGAGCCGCGCGCCGGAGGTCGAGGTCGCGTGCGGGTACCTCGCACCGGAGCTCGTCGACCGGATGGTCGCCGAGATGACGGCACAGGGGTGGCCGGGCATCACGGACTGCGCATCGATGACCACGACCACCGCCGGTCTCTACGCGGCCGTGGGCGACGTGCCGGAGGTCGAGGTCGGCGTCCGCGAGGAGCGCGCCGACGCGACGGTGCTGTCCGTCGTCTACGACGGCGGCGACTGCGGGACCGCCGTCATGGTGCCGCAGGACGCGCGGTGGGTCGTCACGGAGCAGTCCGAGGAGGAGTGCTGACCCTCGCCGCGGGGGGCTCCGCGCCCGGGCACGACGACGGGCCCGCACCTCGGAAGGTGCGGGCCCGTCGTCGTCGGGTCAGCGGCGCTTGATGAGCGACACGTCGCGGACGGCGCCGCGGTCGGCGGACGTCGCCATGGCGGCGTAGGCCTGGAGGGCGGGCGAGACGTAGCGGTCGCGGTCGACCGGCTGCCACGGGTTCTCGCGCGCCTCCATCTTGGCGCGGCGCTCGGCGAGCACGTCGTCGGGCACGTTGAGGCGGATCAGGCGCGTGTCGACGTCGATCTCGATCTCGTCGCCGTCCTCGACGAGGCCGATGACGCCGCCCGCGGCGGCCTCGGGCGAGACGTGGCCGACGGAGATGCCCGACGACCCGCCGGAGAAGCGGCCGTCGGTGATGAGCGCGGTGACCTTGCCGAGGCCGCGGCCCTTGATGAACGACGTCGGGTACAGCATCTCCTGCATGCCGGGGCCGCCCGCGGGGCCCTCGTAGCGCACGACGACGACGTGGCCGGGCTGGACCTGCTTGGTGAGGATCTTCTCGACGGCCTCGTCCTGCGACTCGCAGACGAGCGCCTTCCCGACGAAGTGGAAGACGTCCGGGTCGACCCCGGCGGTCTTGAACACGGCGCCGTCCTCGGCGAGGTTGCCGCGCAGCACGGCGAGCCCGCCCTCGACGGTGTACGCGTGCTCGAGGTCGCGGATGCAGCCGTTCGCGGCGTCGGTGTCGAGCGACTCCCAGCGGTTCGACGTCGAGAACGCCTGCGTGGTGCGCACTCCCCCGGGCGCCGCGTGGAACAGCTCGACGGCCCGCTCGGTCGCCTTGCCGCCCCGGACGTCCCAGTCGTCGAGCCACTCGCGCAGCGTCGGCGTGTGCACGCTCGTGACGTCGTGGTCGAGCAGGCCCGCGCGGTCGAGCTCGCCCAGGAGGGCGGGGATGCCGCCGGCACGGTGCACGTCCTCCATGTGGAAGTTCGGGTGGTTCGGCGCGACCTTGGACAGGCACGGAACCTGGCGGCTGATGCGCTCGATGTCGGTGAGGTCGAAGTCGACGCCCCCCTCCTGCGCGGCGGCGAGGATGTGCAGCACGGTGTTCGTCGAGCCGCCCATCGCGACGTCGAGCGCCATGGCGTTCGAGAACGCGGCCTTGGTCGCGATCGAGCGGGGCGCGACGGAGTCGTCCTCGTCCTCGTAGTAGCGCTTCGCGAGCCCGACGATCGTGCGGCCGGCCTCGAGGAAGAGCTCCTTGCGCGCGGCGTGCGTCGCGAGGGTCGAGCCGTTGCCGGGGAGCGACAGGCCGAGCGCCTCGGTGAGGCAGTTCATCGAGTTCGCGGTGAACATGCCGGAGCACGACCCGCACGTGGGGCACGCGTTCTCCTCGACCTGGGCGAGCGCGGCGTCGGACACCGCGTCGTCGGCCGAGTAGTTGATCGCGTTGACGAGGTTGAGCGGGGTCTTCGCGACGCCGTCGGCGACGACCGCCTTGCCCGCCTCCATGGGGCCGCCGGACACGAAGATCACGGGGATGTTGAGCCGCAGCGCGGCGTTGAGCATGCCGGGCGTGATCTTGTCGCAGTTCGAGATGCACACGAGGGCGTCGGCGCAGTGCGCGTTGACCATGTACTCGACCGAGTCGGCGATGAGGTCGCGGCTCGGGAGCGAGTAGAGCATGCCGCCGTGGCCCATGGCGATGCCGTCGTCGACGGCGATGGTGTTGAACTCCTTGGAGACGCCGCCGGCCTCGCGGATCGCGGACGCGACGAGGTCGCCCATGTCCTTGAGGTGTACGTGGCCGGGGACGAACTGCGTGTACGAGTTGGCGATCGCGATGATCGGCTTGCCGAAGTCCTCCGCGCCCATGCCGGTCGCGCGCCAGAGGGCGCGGGCGCCGGCCATGTTGCGGCCGTGGGTGGACGTCCGAGAGCGCAGGGGGCGGCTCATTCCGGGTCAGCTCCTTCGACGGGGTGCTGCGACCGATCCTCCGGCCGCCGGGTCACATTACGCCTCGTCGGGGCGGTCCGGCCGAGGCGTCCGTCTCGTGGTCGTGCGGCCTACGTACGTAGCCCCGCCAGGCCTACGGGATGTCCACGCGATCCGGACGTAAGGGTTGAACCGCCTCCCGTACCCCTGCCACCGTGGGCGAGCACGTCACGGCCGGACGACCACCGCGACGCCTCGACGGGGAGCGGCACACCGCTCGGGTCGGGGCAGGTCCTCGCCGGCCCCGACCCGACCACTTCTCTCCCCGAGGGGGCACCTCCATGTCCACGTCCACCACGTCCGCGCCGCCCGGCGCCACCTCTGGGGCCGCAGCGCGCACCACCGACCCCGTCACCCAGGACGACGTCGTCACGCGCTCGTCGGCCCGCCACGCCCTCGCGCTCACGCGGATCGGCACGGCCGTCGTCTTCCTGTGGCCGTTCACCGACAAGCTCGTCGGCCTCGGGTACGCGACCCCGCGCGAGCGCGCGTGGCTCGCGGGGGGCGCACCCACGCAGGGCTACCTCGAGAACGGCGCCCAGGGCCCGCTCGCGAGCACGTTCGCCGCGATGGCGAGCCCCGTCACCGACTGGCTCTTCATGCTCGGGATGCTGGGCGTCGGCCTCGCGCTCCTGCTGGGGATCGGCCTGCGGGTCGCCGCGGTGAGCGGCACGGTCCTGTTCGCGATGCTGTGGCTCTCGCAGTGGCCGCTCGCGGCCGGTTCGAACAACCCGGTCGTCGACGACCACGTCCTCGTGATCCTGCTCCTCGCTGTCCTCGCGACGACGCTCGCGGGCGACACGTGGGGCCTCGGCCGACGCTGGGCGGCCCTCCCCCTCGTGCGCCGGGCGGCCTGGCTGCGCTGACGCGCCGCGGGACTGGTACCCCCACGGGTGCAGCACCGGGGCGGGGCCGCGACGTCGCGGCCCCGCTCCGTCGTCCGACGCCGCCCTCAGGCCCCGGCGGTGTGCGCGCCCTCGAGCTCGTCGGCGTGGCGGATGTGCCGCGTGACCCACGGCGCGAGCGCGAACAGCGCGAGCGCGAACACGAGGGTGATGGCGCCGATGCCGCCGAAGTACGCGGTGTCGGAGGCACCCTCGGTGACCTGCACGACCTGCGCGGTGATGGCCTGCCCGGCGGCGGGCGCGAGGAACCACAGGGCCATCGCCTGGGACCGGAACGCCTTCGGCGCGAGCAGGGTCGTCGCGGCGAGGCCGACCGGCGACAGGCACAGCTCGCCGAGCGTCTGGATCACGTAGACGAGCACGAGCACCCACGACGGCGCCTTGCCGTCGCCGACGACGGCCGACGCGGCCGCGAGGAAGAGGAACGACACCGACGCGAGGGTGAGGCCGATCGCGAACTTGTTGGCCGTCGTCGGGCGGTCGCCCGTCTTGAGCCAGATCCACGCGAACACGGGCGCGAGGACGATGATCGACAGCGGGTTCACCGACTGGAAGAACTCGGGGCTGATGCCCACGCCGAAGAACGTCAGGTCGGTGCGGTCCTTCGCGAACGCCGAGAGCGTCGTGGCCGCCTGCTCGAAGATCATCCAGAAGAGCATCGCCGCGACGAACAGCGGGATGTACGCGATGACGCGCGGCCGCTCGGCGTCCGTCACGCGCGGCGAGCGGTACATGACGATGAAGTAGGCGATCGGCGCGAGGAACGCCAGGTAGGACATCGTGTCGATGAAGGTCGAGATCTCGAACCCGCCGGCGACGAGGACGGCGACCAGACCGACGAGCACCACGCCGCCCGCGATGAGGAGGAAGATCCGCGCGATCTTGGCGCGCTCCTCGGGGCGGACGGGGTTGGGCACGTGCGCGCCCGCCTCGCCGAGGTAGCGCCGGCCCGCGACGAAGAACACGAGCGCGACCGCCATGCCCACCGCCGCGACGGCGAAGCCCGCGTGGTACCCGCCCCAGGCCCGCGCGGCGCCCACGAGGAACGGCGCGACGAACGAGCCGAGGTTGATGCCCATGTAGAAGATCGAGAAGCCCGAGTCGCGGCGCGGGTCGTCGCGCGCGTACAGCTCGCCGACCATCGACGACACGTTGGGCTTGAGCAGGCCGGTGCCGAGCGCGACGAGCGCGATGCCCACCATCGAGAAGCCCGTGCCGGGGATCGTGAGGCTCACGTGCCCGGCCGCGATGATGATGCCCCCGTACAGGACCGAGCGCCGGGACCCGATCACGCGGTCCGCGAGCCAGCCGCCCACGACGGACAGCAGGTACACGCTGGTCCCGTAGATCGACACGAGCGCGAGGCCCGTCGTCTCCCCGATGCCCAGGCCGCCGTTCGCGACGGTGTCCGTGAGGTAGAACAACAGGATCGCGCGCATCCCGTAGTAGCTGAACCGCTCCCACAGCTCGGTGGTGAAGAGCGTCAGCAGCCCGCGCGGGTGCCCGAAGAACGCGTGGTCCCCGACGATGGCCCCCGCGGCGGGCCCCTCGGCCGCCCCCACTCCGGCCGCGGTACCCGGCCCGAGGGGCGGAGCCCCGGCCTCCGGCTCGGTGCGCGCCTCGCGCCCGAGCGCGCGGCGTCGCGCGTCGTCCTGCTCTCGTCGGTCGTCGCCACCCATCCTGCGATGCTCCCACCGGCGTGCACCGCCTGCGACCGTTAGCGTGGCCGGATGCCGACGCTCTGGTGGTGCCGCCGCGACCTCCGCCTCGCCGACAACCCGGCCCTCGTCGCGGCGGTGCAGGCCGCCCGGGACGCGGACGACGAGGTCGTCGCGCTCTACGTGCTCGACCCCCGCCTGTGGGGCGCCGCGGGCGACCCGCGCCGCGCCTACCTCGCGCGCAGCCTCGCCGCGCTCGACGAGGCGACGGGCGGCCGGCTCGTCGTCCGGCACGGCGACCCGCGCGCCGTCGTGCCCGCCGTCGCGCGCGAGGTCGAGGCGCGCGAGGTGCACGTCGCGGCGTCGTTCGAGCCCTACGGCGTCGCCCGCGACGTCGCGGTCGAGGAGGCGCTGCCCGACGCCGACGCGCACCTCGTGCGCACCGGCTCGCCCTACGCCGTCGCGCCGGGGCGCCTGCGCACGCGCACCGGGACCCCGTTCCAGGTCTTCACGCCGTTCCGCGACGCGTGGGTCGAGCACGGCTGGCGCGACCCGGCGCCGAGGCCGCGCGACGTGCCGTGGGCCACGCTCCGGTCGGACGGCGTCCCCGCCGACCCCGGTACCGACGCCCGGCTCCCCGCGGCGGGCGAGGCCGCGGCGCGACGGCGCTGGCGCAACTTCCTCGCGGACCACCTCGCGGGCTACGCGACCGAGCGCGACCGCCCGGACCGGCCCGCGACGTCGGGCATGTCGGTGCCGCTGAAGTGGGGCGAGCTGCACCCGCGCACGCTCCTCGCCGACGTGCGGAGCGCCCTGCACGACGGCTCCGCGCCGTCCGACGACGCGCTCGCCTACCGCTCCGAGCTCGCCTGGCGCGAGTTCCACGCGGACGTCCTGTTCCACCACCCGGGGGCGGCGCAGCAGTCGTTGCGGACCGTCGTCCCGGAGGACGCGTGGGCGGAGGGTGCCGCCGAGGACGCGTACCTCGCCGCGTGGGCCGAGGGCCGCACGGGCTACCCGCTCGTCGACGCCGGGATGCGCCAGCTCCTCGGCGAGGGGTGGATGCACAACCGCGTGCGGATGGTCGTGGCGTCGTTCCTCGTCAAGGACCTGCACGTGCGGTGGCAGCGCGGCGCGGAGCACTTCATGGCGCACCTCGCGGACGGCGACGTCTCGCAGAACCAGCTGAACTGGCAGTGGGTCGCGGGGACGGGCCGCGACGCCGCGCCGTACTTCCGCATCTTCAACCCCGTCACCCAGGGCAAGAAGTTCGACCCCGACGGCACGTATGTGCGCCGGTGGGTGCCGGAGCTGCGGGAGGTCGAGGGCCGGGGGGTCCACGAGCCGTGGACGCTGCGCGAGCTGCCGGCCGGGTACCCCGAGCGGATCGTCGACCACGCCGTCGAGCGGAAGGTCTCGCTCGACGACTTCGAGCGGGCCCGGCGCGCCTGACGCGTTCTTCTCAACCAAAGGGTTGACGACTTGCCGGGTGCGGCGTAGCGTCGTTGTCAACCAATGAGTTGACGAACCGGACGCCGTACCCCGGCGCCCCACGAGGAGGTCCCGTGACGGCCGACCCGCTCTCCCGCGTGTTCTCGGCGCTCGCCGACCCCACGCGCCGCGACATGGTGGCCCGGCTCGCGTCGGGAGACGCCAGCGTCGGGGAGCTCGCCCGGCCGTACGACATGTCCGTCCAGGCGGTGTCCAAGCACCTGCGCGTGCTCGAGGACTCCGGCCTGGTGACCCGCACGACGGACGCCCGGCGCGCCCCCGTGCACCTCGAGGCGGAGGTGCTGGACCTCATGACGAAGTGGATCGAGCGCTACCGGCGCGAGGCCGAGGACCGCTACCGCCGCCTCGACGACGTCCTGCGCGACCTGCCCGACCGACCGGGCACCACCGAGAACGACCCGACGACAGGAGCAGCACCATGACCACCACCGGCACCCACGAGACCGAGATCGTCGTCCCCACGGACCTCCCGATCGTCCGCATCGTGCGCGAGTTCGACGCGCCCGCGGCGAAGGTCTTCCGCGCCCACCTCGACCCGGAGCTCTTCGCGCGCTGGAACGGCCCGCGCTACCTCACCCAGCGCAACGAGCTCTGGGACGTGCGCACGGGCGGCGCGTACCGGTACGTCCAGGTCGACCCGGACGGCAACGAGTACGCGTTCTTCGGCAGCGTCCACGAGGTGCGCCCGGACGAGCTCATCGTCCAGACGTTCACGTTCGAGGGCTTCCCCGACGGCGTCTCGCTCGACCGCCTCGTGTTCGAGGACCTGCCCGACGGCCGCAGCCGGCTCACCGCGACGTCGCTCGTCGACTCGTTCGAGGGCCGCGACGGCTTCGTCGCGAGCGGCATGGAGGTCGGCGTGCGCGAGGGCTACGAGCAGCTCGACGAGCTCCTCGCGCAGTCCTGACCCCCACGCCCTCCACCCCGCCGAGGTAGAGCCCCGGTCCGCCGAGGTAGAGCCGTGGTCGCGACCAGGGCTCTACCTCGGGCGACCAGGGCTCTACCTCGCGCTCGACGAGGGGCGGCACCCACCAGCGGTGCCGCCCCTCGTCGTGTACGGGTCAGGTGGTTCCCCGTGCCCGGCCCCCGCGGCCGGGCACGGGAGTCTCAGCCCCTCACGCGTCGCCGCGCGCGAGCAGGCGGCCCGTGGGGCGGTCGAGGGTGATCTCCTCGCCCCGCAGGTACGTCGCGACGACGGCGCCCGAGAGCGCGCGGTCGGCGTACGGCGTGATGGGGTTCTTGTGGTGCAGGGCCTTCGGGTCGACGACGAACGCCGTGTCCGGCTCGACCACCGCGAGGTCCGCGTCGAAGCCGAGCGCGATCGAGCCCTTGCGCCGCAGACCCGCGACGGCCGCCGGGCGAGCCGACATCCACTCGACGACGCGCGCGAACGGCACGCCCCGCGTCCGGGCCTCGGTCCACACGATCGCGAGCCCGAGCTGGAGCGACGACACGCCGCCCCACGCCGTCCCGAAGTCGCCCGTGTCGAGCTCCTTGAGGTCGGGCGTGCTCGGCGAGTGGTCCGAGACGATGCAGTCGATCGTGCCGTCGAGCAGCCCCTCCCAGAGCAGCTCGCGGTTGTCGATCTCCCGGATGGGCGGGCAGCACTTGAACTGCGTCGCGCCGTCGGGGATCTCCTCGGCCGCGAGCGCCAGGTAGTGCGGGCACGTCTCGACCGTGAGGCGCACGCCCTCGCGCTTCGCGCTCCGGATCATCGGCAGCGCGTCCGAGCTCGACAGGTGCAGCACGTGCGCGCGCGCCCCGGTCCAGCGCGCCGCCTCGATCACCGCGGCGATCGCGACGTTCTCCGCGCCGCGCGGGCGCGACGCGAGGAACGTGTCGTAGTGGTCGCCGTGCGGGGTGGGCGCCCGCTCGATCGCGCGCGAGTCCTCGGCGTGCACGAGCATGAGCCCGTCGAAGTCGGCGAGCAGGCGCAGGTCGGCCTCCAGCTCGTCCGGCTCGAGGTACCCGAACTCCTCGACCCCCGAGTGCAGCAGGAAGCACTTGAACCCGAACACGCCCGCGTCCCACAGGGGCCGCAGCTCGTCCGCGTTGCCGGGCACGGCGCCGCCCCAGAACCCGACGTCGACGAACGCCTGGTCGCGCGCGACCTTCTGCTTGGTCTCGAGCGCCTCGACGTCGACCGTCGGGGGGATCGAGTTGAGCGGCATGTCGACGATCGTCGTCACCCCGCCCGCGGCGGCGGCCCGCGTCGCGGACGCGAACCCCTCCCACTCGGTGCGCCCCGGCTCGTTCACGTGCACGTGCGTGTCGACGAGCCCGGGGACCAGCACCTGGTGCGGCCCCAGCTCGACGACGCGCGCGCCGTCGAGCCCCGCGCCGAGCGGCTCGATCGCGCGGACCACTCCCCCGACGACACCTACCTCGCGCGGGTGCTCGCCACCGGCGACGAGCACGCGCTCGCCGCGCACGACGAGGTCGTACTCGTGCCCGCGACCGCTCACCTCACCCGTGCCCATCGCGCCCTCCGTCATGTCTCCTGCTCCCTGGGTGCGGCGTGCTCAGTCGAGCAGCGCGGTGGCGGTGGGGGCGTCCTCGGCCGAGATCGCGAGGTCCTCGAACTCGTTCACGCCCGTGATCTCGACGCCCATGGCGATGTTCGTGACGCGCTCGAGGATGACCTCGACCACGACCGGCACGCGGAACTCCGCCGCCATGGCCTGCGCCTTCGCGAACGCCTCGCCGAGCCCCTCGGGGTCGGTCACGCGGATCGCCTTGCAGCCCAGCCCCTCGGCCACCTTGACGTGGTCGACGCCGTAGCCGCCCAGCTCGGGCGAGTTGACGTTCTCGAACGAGAGCTGGACGTGGTAGTCCATGTCGAAGGCCCGCTGCGCCTGGCGGATCAGGCCCAGGTAGGAGTTGTTCACGACGACGTGCACGTACGGCAGGTTGAACTGCGCGCCGACCGCGAGCTCCTCGATCATGAACTGGAAGTCGTAGTCGCCCGAGAGCGCGACGACCGGCTCGTCCGGCACGGCCTTCGCGACACCGAGCGCCGCCGGCCCCGTCCAGCCGAGGGGCCCGGCCTGGCCCGCGTTGATCCAGTGCCGCGGCTTGTACACGTGGAGGAACTGCGCGCCGGCGATCTGCGAGAGCCCGATGGTCGTGACGTAGCGCGTCTCGGGGCCGAAGGCCTTGTTCATCTCCTCGTACACGCGCTGCGGCTTGATGGGGATCTCGGTGAAGTGCGTCTTGCGCTGCAGCGTCCGCTTGCGCTCGGCGCACTCGGCCGCCCAGCCCGCGTAGTCGCGCGCACGGCCGGCGTCGCGGCGCTCGCGCGCGACCTCGACGAACAGCTCGAGGGCCGCCTTCGCGTCCGAGACGATGCCGTAGTCGGGCGCGAACACGCGACCGATCTGCGTCGGCTCGATGTCGACATGGACGAACGTGCGGCCCGCGCGGTACGTGTCGAGGCCGCCCGTGTGGCGGTTGGCCCAGCGGTTGCCGATGCCGAGCACGAAGTCGGACGCGAGCAGGTTCGCGTTGCCGTAGCGGTGCGACGTCTGGAGACCGGCCATGCCGGCCATGAGCGCGTGGTCGTCCGGGATGACGCCCCAGCCCATGAGCGTGGGGATCACGGGGACGCCCAGCGTCTCGGCGAGCTCGACGAGCAGGTCCTCGCCGCCCGCGTTGACGATGCCGCCGCCCGCGACCAGCAGGGGACGCTCCGCCGCGAGCAGCAGGTCGATCGCCTTCTCGGCCTGGGCGCGCGTCGCCGTCGGGCGGTGCACGGGCAGCGGCTCGTAGGTCGCCGGGTCGAACTCGATCTCCGTGAGCTGCACGTCGATCGGCAGGTCGACGAGCACCGGGCCCGGGCGGCCCGAGCGCATGAGGTGGAACGCCTGCTGGAAGACCTGCGGCACCTGCCCGGCCTCGAGGACGGTCTTGGCCATCTTCGTCACCGGAGCGGCGATGCTCGCGATGTCGACGGCCTGGAAGTCCTCCTTGTCGAGCTTGGCGACCGGCGCCTGGCCCGTGATGCAGAGCATCGGGATCGAGTCGGCCCACGCGGCGTAGAGGCCGGTGATCATGTCGGTGCCCGCGGGGCCCGACGTGCCGATGCAGATGCCGATGTTCCCCGGCTTCGCGCGGGAGTAGCCGTCGGCCATGTGCGACGCGCCCTCGACGTGGCGGGCGAGCACGTGGTCGATGCCGCCGTGCGCGCGCATCGCGGAGTAGAAGGGGTTGATGGCGGCGCCGGGCAGGCCGAACGCCTGGGTCGCGCCCTCGATCTCGAGGATCGCCACTGCGGCGTCCACCGCACGCATACGAGGCATGGTTTCTCTCCTTGCTGGAGGTGACGTCGTCGTCGGGGGGAAGGTCAGGAGCCGTCGCGGCCGGACAGGCGCTCGACGCCGCGGAACAGGCCGGAGTGGTCGAGGCCGCCGTCGCCGTTCGCGCGGGCGGAGGCCATGAGCTGGGCGACGAGGCCGCCGAGCGGCGCGACGACGCCCGCCTCGCGGGCCGCGGCGGTGACGATGCCGAGGTCCTTGTGGTGGAGCTCGATCCGGAAGCCGGGGCCGAAGTCGCGGTCGAGCATCTTGCGCGCCTTCTGGTTCAGCACCGCCGAGCCCGCGAGGCCGCCGCCCAGGACCTCGATCGCGGCCTCGGTGTCGACGCCGTAGGCCTCGAGGAAGACGACCGCCTCGGCGAGCGCCTGGATGTTCGCGGCGACGATGAGCTGGTTCGCGGCCTTGACCGTCTGGCCGGAGCCGTTCGGGCCCACGTGCACGACCGTCTTGCCGACGATGTCGAGGAACGGCTTGGCCGCCTCGAAGTCCTCGGGCGTGCCGCCGACCATGATCGACAGCGCGGCGTTGATCGCGCCCGGCTCGCCGCCCGAGACGGGGGCGTCGACGATCCGCAGGCCCGCGTCCTTCGCCTGCTGCGCGAGCGCGACCGTGACGTCCGGGCGGATCGAGGAGAAGTCGACGACGAGCGCGCCGGGCTTCGCGTTCGCGAGGACGCCGTCGTCGCCGGTGAGCACCGCCTCCACGTCGGGCGAGTCCGGGACCATGATCGCGACGACGTCGGCGCCCGAGACCGCGTCGGCGACCGACGCGGCCGCGCGACCACCCGCCTCGACGAGCGGCGCGGTCTTCTCGGGGCTGCGGTTGTAGCCCGCGACGTCGTGCCCGGCGTTCTGCAGGTGGACGGCCATGGGGCTGCCCATGATGCCGAGTCCGATGAAGGCGATGGAGGCCATGGTGTGCTCCTCTTGGGTGGTTCGGGTCGGGGGGTCGCGTCAGCGCTCGGCGGCGGGGAGCCACGCGAACGGGTCGGCGGCCGCGGTCTTGTACTCGAGGCCGATCCAGCCGTCGTAGCCGCCGGCGCGCAGGTCCTTCGTCCAGCGCTCGATCGGCAGGTCGCCCGTGCCGGGCTCGCCACGACCGGGCGCGTCCGCGACCTGCACGTGCGCGATGCGGCCGCGGTAGGTCGACAGGGCCGCGTCGACGTCGTCGCCGTTGACGGCCAGGTGGTAGACGTCGAACAGGAGACCGAGGTTCGTCTCGCCGTGGTCGGCGGCGACCCGGTCGATGACGCGCACCGCGTCGGCCGCGGTCTTCAGCGGGTAGGCCGGCGCGCCGCTCACGGGCTCGACGAGCACCGTGCCTCCGATGCGCCCGACGGCCCGCGCCGCGAGCGCGAGGTTCTCGGCACCGAGCTCGTCCTGCACCTCGGGCGTCTCGCCCTCCTGGCGGTTGCCGTAGAGCGCGTTGAACGCGCGGCAGCCGGTGCGCTCCCCGATCGCGGTGACGACGTCGAGGTTCGCGCGCAGGTCGGCGGAGCGCGCGGGCCACGACACGAGGCCGCGGTCGCCGCCGGGCATGTTCCCGGCGTCGAAGTTGAGGCCCGTGAGCTGCACGCCCGCGGTCTCGATCGCGCCGACGAACGCGTCCACCTCGTCGCGGGCGGGCGTGGGCGACGCGAACGGCCACCAGAACTCGACGCCCCGGAACCCCGCCGCCGCGGCGGCGGCCGGCCGCTCGAGCAGCGGCAGGTCCGTGAGCAGGATCGAGCAGTTGACGGTGTACGTCGGTGCGGGGCTCATCGTCGTCTCCCTGGGTCCGTCCGCGTCTCGCTGCGTTGCGATTCCATCTTGCGGAACTTTTCTTCTGCTGTATGGAAGTGTAGGCACGCGCGTCGCCGGGCGTCAACAGCGCCACCGCCCTCGGCCCGGAGCGCACGGACGACGAAGGGCCCGGCCCCTCCAGGGGGACCGGGCCCTTCGCGCGACGTCGCCGACGGTCGTCAGCGCCGACGGTCGAGCTTCACCTGCCGGTTCACGTCCTTGTAGAGCAGGTAGCGGAACGGCTTGGGGCCGCCCGCGTAGCAGGCCTGCGGGCAGAACGCCCGGAGCCACATGAAGTCGCCCTCCTGCACCTCGACCCAGTCGCCGTTGAGGCGGTAGACCGCCTTGCCCTCGAGCACGTAGAGGCCGTGCTCCATGATGTGCGTCTCCGCGAACGGGATGGACCCGCCGGGCTGGAACGTCACGATGTTGACGTGCATGTCGTGCGCGAGGTCGTCGGGGTCGACGAACCGCGTCGTCACCCACACGCCGTCCGTGTCCGGCATCGCGCGCGGCTCGACGTCCTGCTCGCGCGTGACGAACGACGTCGCGGTGTGGCCCGGGATCGGCTCGTACACCTTGCGGATCCACTGGAACGCGGCCTTGGCGTCCGAGCGGTTGTGCAGCGCCCACCGCTCCCCCGCCGCCAGGTACGCGTACCCGCCCGGCTCGAGCACGTGCTCGACCCCGGCGAGCGTGAGCACGAGCGTGCCCTCGGTGACGAAGACGACGGACTGCACGGTCTCCTCGTCCTCGCCCTGGTCCGACCCGCCGCCGGGCGAGACCTCCATGACGTACTGCGCGAACGTCGTCGCGAAGCCCTCGATCGGCCGGGCGAGCACCCACAGCCGGGTCTTGTCCCAGCCGGGCAGGTTGCTCGTGACGATGTCGCGCAGCACGCCGCGCGGGATCACCGTGTACGCCTCGGTGACGATCGCGCGGTCGGTGAGCAGCTCGGTCTGGCCGGGCAGGCCACCCTGCGGGGTGTAGTAGGGGGTGGTCTGGGTCATGGGGTCACTCCTCGGAGGTCGTGGCCGTGCCGGTGGCGGTACCACGGCGGACGGCGGGAAGGATGGGAGGGCGGGCGCTCAGCCCGCGACCGGCTGCGGCGCGCGCCCGGAGACGCGGACCGCGTCGAGCCCGGCGCGGTCGAGGCCGGTCGCGGTGCGGACCTCGGTCTCGGTGAGCGCGCCGCAGTCGACGCCGCGTCCGAGGAACCAGGCCATCGCCTTGGCGGTCGCCGGCTCGTCGAGGACGCCCCCGGCGTCGGGCACGAACCCGACGTACGCCGCGAGGCGCGCGAGCGCCGACGCCGCGCCCTCGCGGTAGAAGGCGTACGTCGCGGCGAACCGGCTCGGGAGCTGCGCGGGGTGCAGGTCCCAGCCCTGGTAGTACCCGCGCTCGAGCGAGCGGCGCACGAGCCGCCCGTGCAGTCGCCACGCGGCGTCGACGGCCTGGGGGTCACCGACGGGCAGGACGTTCGTCGACCCGTCCGACAGGCGCACGCCCGTGCCCGCGACGGCGAGCTGCATGACCGACTTCGCGTGGTCGGCCGCGGGGTGCTCCATCGACTGGTACGCCGCCGCGATGCCGAGCGACGCCGAGTAGTCGTACGTGCCGTAGTGCAGCGCCGTCACACGACCCGGCGCGGCGTGCACCAGGCGGGCGACCGTCGCCGTGCCGTCGGCCGCGAGCAGCGCCTGCGGCGTCTCGACCTGCACCTCGAACCGCAGGGTGCCCGGTTCGAGGCCGTTCGCCTCCTCGACGTGCTCGCACGCGCGCGCCATCGCCTCGACCTGCTGCGGCGCGGTGACCTTGGCGAGCGTCACGACGAACCCGTCCGGCAGGGCGCGGGCCTCGCCGGCCCCGGCGCGACCCGCGACGAGCTCCGCGACGAACAGCGCGAGGGTGCGCACGCCACGTCGGCGCGTCGCCTCCTCGAGGCACTTGATGCGGATGCCCGCGAACGGCGTCGCGGTGCCCTGCGCCTCGGCCCGGACGAGCTCGCGCGCCGCCGCGATCACCGCGGCGTCCTCCGCCGCGTCGCCGCGGTCGCCGAGCCCGTCCTCGAAGTCGATCCGGAGGTCCTCGATCGCCTCGACCGCGAGCTTCGCGCTCACGCGCTCCGCGACGGCGTCCGCGAGGTCGCCCCCGGCCCCCTCCCCGACGCCCAGCAGGTCCACGAGACGGCGGACGCCGCCTGCGCCGTCGACCGCCTCGCGCGCCCGGGCCGCCCACTCCGGTGCGAGGCCGGCCGCGTACCGGTCGCCCGACACGTAGACGGTGTGCACGGGCTGGCGCGAGCCGTCGTCGCCCGGGTAGCGGGCCGCGAGCTCCGCGTCCCAGGGCGCGAGCAGCCCGTCGAGCGACGCGTGCAGCGCCGCGACGCCGTCCTCGCTGAAGCCGCGGACCGAGCCCGCCTCGGGACCGGCCGGCATCAGGACGCGTCCTGCTCGTGCGCGACGACGTCCTCGTACGCGGGCAGCGTGAGGAAGTCGACGTAGTGCTCGTTGAGCGCGATGTCCTCGACGAGCGCCGCCGCCCGGTCGTACGGCCCGGCGTCGTAGGCCTCGTGCCCGACGTCGTCCCGCAGCCGCGCGGTCTCCTCGCGCAGGAGCGTGCGGACCAGGTCCGCGGTGACGGTCGTGCCCGCGCTCTCGCCCGCGGTGAACGACGCGCCCGAGCGCACCCACTGCCACACCTGCGAGCGCGAGATCTCCGCGGTCGCGGCGTCCTCCATGAGGTTGTGGATCGCGACCGCGCCGTTGCCCGCGAGCCACGCCGCGACGTACGCGACGGACACGTAGAGGTTGTTGCGCAGCCCCGCCTCGGTGACGTCCCCCTGCGCGGACGCCACGTCGAGGAGCTGGTCGGCCGTGACGTGGACGTCGGGGCGCTGCCGGTCGAGCTGGTTGGGTCGCTCGCCGAGCACCCCGTCGAACACCTCGCGGCACACCGGCACGAGGTCCGGGTGCGCGACCCACGACCCGTCGAAGCCGTCGCCGGCCTCGCGCTGCTTGTCGGCGCGCACCTTCTCGAACGCCTGGGCGGTGACCTCGGGCTCGCGGCGGTTCGGGATGACGGCCGCCATGCCGCCCATCGCGAACGCGCCGCGCCGGTGGCACGTCTGCACCAGCAGCTCGGTGTACGCGCGCATGAACGGCGCGGTCATCGTGATGGACCCGCGGTCGGGCAGCGTGAACGACGGCCCGGAGTCGCGGAAGTACTTGATCACGGAGAACAGGTAGTCCCAGCGGCCCGCGTTGAGCCCGGACGCGTGGTCGCGCAGCTCGTAGAGGATCTCGTCCATCTCGAACGCGGCCGGGATCGTCTCGATGAGAACCGTCGCCCGGATCGTCCCGTGCGGGATGCCGAGCGCCTGCTCCGCGTGCGTGAAGACCTCGTCCCACAGGCGCGCCTCGAGGTGGGACTCCATCTTCGGCAGGTAGTAGTACGGCCCGGAGCCGCGCGCGACGAGCTCCGCGGCGTTGTGGAAGAAGTGCAGCCCGAAGTCGACGAGCGCGCCCACGGCGGGCGTCCCGTCCACGGTGAGGTGCACCTCGTCGAAGTGCCACCCACGGGGCCGCACGACCATGACGGCGAGCGGGTCGCCGTCGGTCTCCGGGCGCAGCGCGTACTGCTTGCCCTCGGGCGACGTGAACGCGAGCGTGCGGCGCGTCGCGTCGTGCAGGGCGACCTGCCCCCCGACGACGTTGCTCCAGTGCGGCGTCGACGCGTCCTCGAGGTCGGCGAGCCAGACCTTCGCGCCCGAGTTGAGGGCGTTGATCGCCATCTTGGGCGTCGGGGGCCCGGTGATCTCGACGCGGCGGTCCCGGAGGTCGGCGGGCGCGCCGGCGACCGTCCAGTCCCCCGCGCGCACGTCGGCGGTCTCGGGCAGGAAGTCGAGGCGACCCGTGCGGGCGACCTGCTCGCGCCGCGCGGCCCGGGCGGCGAGCAGCTCGTCGCGGCGGGCGCCGAACCGGCGCTGCAGGTCGGCGACGAAGTCGAGCGCGTCCGGCGTGAGGATCTCGTCGGACCGCTCGACGGCGGGTCCGTGGACGGCGACGGCCGTGGTGGTGGTCATGGTGGTGTCCTTTCTGCGGGGCGGGCCGGGCTGACGAGGGTGCGTCAGGACCGGGCTGCTGACCCGACGTGGTGGCCCGACGTGCTGCTCTCCTGAGCCTGGCCCGCGCGGTCGCGCTCCGCGACCTCGGCGACGGCGCGCGCGACGGCCGTGGAGACGGCCGGCTCGAAGACGCTCGGGACGATGTAGCTCGCGCTGAGCTCCTCGGGCGCGACCGCGTCGGCGATCGCGACGGCCGCGGCGCGCAGCATCTCGTCGGTGATCTCGCTCGCGCCGACGTCCAGCAGGCCGCGGAAGAGGCCCGGGAAGGCGAGCACGTTGTTGATCTGGTTCGGGTAGTCGCTCCGGCCCGTGGCGACGACCGTCGCGTGCTGCGCCGCGGCGATCGGGTCGACCTCCGGCGTAGGGTTCGCCAGCGCGAAGACGATCGCGTCGTCGGCCATGGTGGCCACGTCGTCGCCCGTGAGGATGTTCGGCCCCGAGACGCCGATGAAGACGTCGGCACCGGCCAGGCCCTCGCGCAGCGTGCCCGTGAAACCCTCGGGGTTGGTCGTCTCCGCCAGGCGGCGGCGGTGCTCGTCGGTGAGGCTCGCGCCGGGGTGGATCGCGCCCTGGCGGTCGAACGCGACGATGTTGCCCGCGCCCTGGCCCTGGAGCAGCGCGATGATCGCGTTGCCCGCCGCGCCGACACCGGAGACGACGATGCGCACGTCCTCGATGGCCTTGCCCACCACGCGCAGCGCGTTCGTCAGCGCCGCGAGCACGACGATCGCCGTGCCGTGCTGGTCGTCGTGGAACACGGGGATGTCGAGCTCCTCGCGCAGGCGGCGCTCGATCTCGAAGCAGCGGGGCGCGGAGATGTCCTCGAGGTTGATCCCGCCGTACACGGGCGCGATGGCCTTCACCGTGCGGATGATCTCCTCGGTGTCGGTCGTGTCGAGGCACACCGGCCAGGCGTCGACGCCCGCGAACTGCTTGAACAGCGCGGCCTTGCCCTCCATGACGGGGAGGGCCGCGGCGGGACCGATGTCGCCCAGGCCGAGGACGGCGGTGCCGTCGGTCACGACCGCGACCGTGTTGCGCTTGACCGTCAGACGGCGCGCGTCCTCGGGCCGCTCCGCGATGGCGAGGCACACGCGCGCCACGCCCGGCGTGTAGGCACGGGCCAGGTCGGCGCGGTGGCGCAGCGGCACCTTGGGGTTGACCTCGAGCTTGCCGCCGAGGTGCATGAGGAACGTCGCGTCGCTCACGTGCCGCACGGTGAGGCCGTCGAGCGCGCTCAGCGCGTCCCGGATCTGCTCCACGTGCGCGGCGTCGACGGTGTCGGCCGTGATGTCGACGACGAGGCGGTCGGCGCCCGACTCCGAGACGTCGACGCCCGTGATCGCGGCACCCGTCGCGCTCACGGCCGCGACGAGGTCGCTCGCCGTGCGGTGACCGCTGGGGGCCTCGACGCGCAGCGTGATGGAGTAGCTCGGGCTGGTCGCGGCGTTCTTCGCCGTCGCGGCCTGCGTCTCCGGGGCCTTCGTCTCGGACGTCATGTTCGTTCCTTCTTCTCGTATGCTGATGCGTGTCTTCCGTGATGCGGAAGGGAGTGCGGGAGGTTCCCGCACTGCTCAGGCGAGGTGCGCCCGCCGTCGGGCGGCACCTGGTGGACAGGAGATGGTGAGATGGCCGAGACACCGGCGGCGACGGAGCCGACGGAGACCGCGCCGGGCACGCGGACGGCGAAGCCGGCCGGGGGCGTGCAGTCCGTGGACCGCGCGATCGAGCTGCTCGAGCTGCTCGCCGACTTCGGCGGGGAGTCCGGCCTGAGCGAGCTCGCGCAGCACGCGGGGCTCCCCCTGCCCACGATCCACCGCCTGCTGCGCACGCTGCTCGCCCAGGGCTACGTGCGCCAGACGCCGTCGCGGCGGTACACCCTCGGCCCGCGCCTCATCCGGCTCGGCGAGTCGGCGGGCCGCCAGCTCGGCGCCGGTGCGCGCCCCTACCTGGAGCGCCTCGCCCACGACCTCGGCGAGTCGGCGAACCTCGCGATGATCGACCGCGACATGGCGGTCTACGTCGCCCAGGCGTCGTCGAGCCACTCGATGCGCATGTTCACCGAGGTCGGACGACGCGTGTACACGCACTGCACGGGCGTCGGCAAGGCGGTCCTCGCCCAGCTCCCCGACCAGACGGTGCGCGAGATCATGGGCCGCGTCGGCATGCCCCCCGCGACGGACCAGTCGATCACCGACGTCGACGCGCTCCTCGCGGAGCTCGCCGCGACCCGCGAGCGCGGGTACGCGATCGACGACGGCGAGCAGGAGCTCGGCGTGCGCTGCTTCGCCGTCGCGGTGCCCGACGCCCCGACCCCCACCGCGCTGTCCGTCTCCGGGCCCGCGGCCCGCGTGACGTACGAGTTCGGCGAGCACGCGGTCCCGGTGCTGCACCGCGTCGCGAGCGAGCTCACGCGCGAGCTCATCACCGCGGCGCCCTGAGATGGGCGCGCCCTGCCCGGCCGCGGGGGCTCCGCGGCCCGGCAGGGCGCGTCCGTCCGTCATGTCGGCTCAGCAGAACCCGGTGACGGTCGCCCAGGCGCGCGGCTCGGCCGGGACGTCCTCACGCAGGACGGTCGCCTCGATGAGACCGTACGGGCGGTCGGCCGCGTAGAAGACCTCGTTCGGGTTGTCGAGGCCGAACGGCGCCAGGTCCACGAGGAAGTGGTGCTTGTTCGGCATCGAGAACTTGATCTCCGCGATCTCCGGGACGGCCTCCAGGACGGCCTTGCCCATCGCGAAGAGCGTCTGCTGGAGCGCGAGCGAGTGCGTCGTCGCGAACGCCTCGAGCTGGATCGCGCGGACCTTCGCGTACACCGCGTCGAAGTCGACGTCGGTGGTCGTGTAGCGCCAGCGCGAGGTGACCGACGTCGCGAGGATGCGGTCGTCCGTCTCGACGAGCGTCGTGTAGCGGTCGCGGGGGAACCCGTGGAACTCCGAGCCCGTCGACTTGAGGACGACAAGGTCCGTGAGGCCCGAGACGACGAAGACCTCGTCGCCGTCGCGCTGCACGACCGTGGTGCGCGTCTCCTGGTTGTTGCGGACGAACGCGTGGTCGTGCTCGCCGTCCGAGGTCTCGATCCGGTTCCAGGAGTACTGCTCGATCTCCCAGCGCCCGCCCTCGATCCACTCGAAGTCCTCGACGAAGTGCTGCCCGAGGCGGATCGCGAATTCCTCGATCGCGCCGACGCCGTCGCGGGCGAACGCGTAGATCGTGTTCTTCTGCGTGTCCGTCGCGACGCACCGGGAGTTGTCCCCCTCGCGGTGCGTGGCCTCCTGCCCGCCCCTCAGCTGTGAGGAGACGTTGACGTCCGTGATCTCGTGGCGGGGCGTGGAGCGGTCGACGCGCACGAGGCGCACCTCCGCCTTGCCCCACTGGTTGTCGCCCAGGACGATGGCCCCGCTGCTCTGCGTGGCCGCCGACTGCTCGGCAGTCGTGGTGGTGCTCATGTCAGCTCCCTCGATAGGTCGAGTAGGCGAACGGGCTGAGCAGGACGGGGACGTGGTAGTGCTGCTCAGCGCTCGCCACCCGGAAGACGATGACGACCTCCGGGTAGAAGGACACGGTGTCTCGCCGGTCGAAGTACTCGGCCGTGTCGAACACGAGCCGGTACGTACCGGGGACGAGGGTCTCGGGCCCGAGCTGGGGCACGCGACCGTCGTCGTTCGTGCGGGAGGACGCCACCAGGGACCAGCCCTGCCCCGTCGTCCCCTCCGCGATCTCCGGAGCCGCCTCCAGGCGGACGGTGATCCCCTCGGCGGGCCTACCGCTGGCCGCGTCGAGTACGTGCGTGGTGATGTGGCTGGCGTGGGTGCTCATGCCGTCAGCATTCCCTTCAGCCGCAGCGCGGCGATCTCGCGCAGGTTGCGGGCGGCGTTCGCCCGCTCGGTCTCGGCGTCGTTGCCCAGCCGCTCGGTGAGCTGCTCGAGGATCTCCTCGGCGCTGCGCCCGGCGGCCCGGACGAGGAACACGTGGCCGAACCGCTGCTCGTACGCGCGGTTCCCCTCGGCGAGCCGGCGCGTCACGTCGTCGACGGAGGTGTCGACGCCGGCCTGCTCGGAGCGCGACATGCTCGCGTCCGCGGCCTCCCCCTCGGCACGCTCGCCGATCCGGGGGTGGCGCGCCAGCGCGGAGTCGACCTCGTCGTCCGTCCACGGGTCGGCGGCGGTGAGCGCCGCCTCGGCGGCGTCCTCCACGGTCGCGTACGGGCGCCCGGCCGCGACCTCCTCGGCCCAGCGGTCCACGTGGGCGCACGCGAGGAGCGCGTCCCGCGCCTCGTCCGGCGACCACCGGTTGAACTCGTCCAGCGTCATCGCTGCGTTCCCTCTCGACGACCGGGCCGGGCGGCACACCGCCCGACCTTCGGAGTGGATTCCACATCTCGGAAGTTTGTTTCCGTCTTATGAATGTACGTCCTGGGTCGGGTGATGTCAACCACGGTGCCGCTCCAGGGGTCGGGCGGCGAGCGTCGCGCCCCGAGCACCCCGGCCACGGTGGACGACGAAGGGCCCGGCAGCGGATGCTGCCGGGCCCTTCGTGCGGTCGTGCGGTCGTGCCCGCGGACGGCTCAGGACGCGCCGAGGCCCGCCCGGAACTCGTCCTCGAGGATGCTCATGACCGTCGCGTCCGCCCACCCGTCGCCGTCGCGGTAGACGTCGCGCAGCCGACCCTCCTCGCGGAAGCCCAACGACTCGTAGAGCATCCGGGCGCGGGGGTTGATGCTCAGCACGTCGAGGCTCACGCGATGCAGGCGCGGTCCCTCGTGCCGGACGCCGTCCACGTCGGTCGACCCGTCGAACGCGAACCGCAGCACCTCGAAGATGGCCTCGCGACCGTAGCCGCGCCCGCGGTAGTTCGGGAGCAGCGCGAGCCGCAGGTTCGCCGAGCGCGCGTGCTCGTCGAGGTCGTTGAGCACGATCTCGCCGATCAGCTCGTCGCTCACCGGCTGCCCGTCACGCACCGCGCCCGGCGTGATGGCCCAGTCGTACCGGCCGTCCCGGTCGCTGACGGTCGCCACCCACTCGTCGATCTGGTCGCGCGTGAAGGTCGCCGTCGTCCCCGTGAGCCGGTTGGCCTCCGGGTCCTGCAGCGACTCCCACATGCGGTCCGCGTCCCACGCCTCGATCGGGCGCAGACGCACCATCTCCCCCAGGACGACCGGTCCGCGCGTCACGGCGGTCAGCCGATCCGCTCGAGGACGAGCTCGCGCACGCGGCCCGCGTCCGCCTGGCCGCGGGTCGCCTTCATCACGGCGCCGATGATCGCGCCGACGGGCCCGAGGTTCCCGCCCCGGACCTTCTCCACGATGTCCGGCTGCGCGGCGAGCGCCTCGTCGATCGCGGCGAGCAGCGCACCGTCGTCAGAGACGACCTCGAGGCCCCGAGCGGTGACGACCGCCTCCGGGTCCCCCTCGCCGGCGAGCACGCCGTCGAGCACCTGGCGCGCGAGCTTGTCGTTGATCCGGCCCGCGTCGACGAGACCCTGCAGCGCGGCGATCTGCGCGGGCGTGACGGGCAGCGCCTCGAGCGCCACCTCGTCCTGCTTGGCGCGGCGCGCGAGCTCGCCCATCCACCACTTACGCGCACCGGCCGGGCTGGTGCCCGCGGCGACGGTGGCCTCGATGAGGTCGAGCGCGCCCGCGTTCACGACGTCGCGCATCTCGGCGTCGGCGTAGCCCCACTCGCCCTGGAGCCGACGGCGGCGCGCGACCGGGAGCTCGGGGAGCCCGGCACGGATCTCCTCGATCCACTCGCGCGGCGGCGCGATCGGGACGAGGTCGGGCTCCGGGAAGTACCGGTAGTCCTCGGCGTCCGACTTCACGCGGCCCGACGTCGTGATGCCCGTGTCCTCGTGCCAGTGCCGGGTCTCCTGGACCACAGTGCCGCCCGCGTCGAGCACGGCGGCCTGGCGCGAGACCTCGTAGCGCACAGCCCGCTCGACGGAGCGGAACGAGTTGACGTTCTTCGTCTCGGTGCGCGTGCCGAGCGGCGACTCGGGTGTCGGGCGCAGCGAGAGGTTCACGTCGGCGCGGACGTTGCCGCGCTCCATGCGCGCCTCGGACACGTCGAGCGCCCGGAAGATGTCGCGCAGCGTCTGCACGTACGCGCGCGCGACCTCGGGGGCGCGGTCGCCCGCGCCCGTGATCGGCCGCGTGACGATCTCGACGAGCGGGATGCCGGCGCGGTTGTAGTCGACGAGCGAGTACTCGGCACCGTGGATGCGACCGGTCGCCCCACCCACGTGGGTGTTCTTGCCGGCGTCCTCCTCCATGTGCGCGCGCTCGATCTCGACGCGGAACACGGTCCCGTCCTCGAGTTCGACGTCGATCCACCCGTCGTAGGCGATGGGCTCGTCGTACTGGGACGTCTGGAAGTTCTTCGGGACGTCCGGGTAGAAGTAGTTCTTGCGCGCGAACCGGCACGTCTCGGCGATCTGGCAGTTGAGCGCGAGACCGATGCGGATCGCGTACTCGACAGCCTTGCCGTTGACGACCGGCAGGGCGCCCGGGAGCCCGAGCGAGACCGGGGTCACCTGGGTGTTCGGCTCGGCGCCGAAGCTCACCTCGGCCGGGCAGAACATCTTGGTCAGCGTGCCGAGTTCGACGTGCACCTCGATCCCGATGACGGGGTCGTAGCGGCGCGTGGCGTCGGCGTAGTCGACGAGGTCGACGGTCGTGGCGGTCATCCGACCTGGCCCTCCTGTGCGTTCGTGGCCGTGGGCAGCGCGGGCGCGCGGTCGAGCAGCGGTCCGCCCCACGAGCCGACCAGGGCGGCCTCGAGCGCGGCGCCCACCCGGTACATGCGGTCGTCGGCCTTGGCCGGCGCGAGGATCTGGAACCCGACGGGCAGGCCGTCGTCCGACAGGCCCGAGGGCACCGACATCCCGGGGACCCCCGCGAGGTTGGCGGGGATCGTCGCGACGTCGTTGAGGTACATGGCGAGCGGGTCGTCGAGCTTCTCGCCGAACCGGAACGCCGTGGTCGGCGCCGTCGGCGAGACCAGGACGTCCGCCTGCTCGAAGGCGGCGGCGAAGTCCCGCTGGATGAGCGTGCGGACCTTCTGCGCGCTGCCGTAGTAGGCGTCGTAGTAGCCGGCCGAGAGCGCGTAGGTGCCCAGGATGATGCGGCGCTTTACCTCGTCGCCGAAGCCGGCGCCGCGCGTGGCGGCCATGACGCGCTCCGCGGTCACAGGGCCCTCCTCGGGCTCCACGCGCAGGCCGAAGCGCATGCCGTCGAACTTCGCGAGGTTGCTCGACGCCTCCGACGGCATGATCAGGTAGTACGCGCCGAGCGCGTACTCGAAGTGCGGGCAGGAGACCTCGACGATCTCGGCGCCGAGCCCGCGCAGGAGGTCGAGCGACTGCGCGAAGCGCGCGCTCACGCCCTCCTGGTAGCCCTCGCCCGTGAGCTCCTTGACGACGCCGACGCGCAGGCCCGAGAGGTCGCCCGTGGCGCCCTGGACCGCGGCGTCGACGAGCGCCGGCCCGCGGCCGGGGATCGACGTGGAGTCGCGCGGGTCGTAGCCGCCGATGAGCTCGTGCAGCAGCGCGGCGTCGAGCACGGTGCGCGTGACGGGGCCCGCCTGGTCGAGCGAGGACGCCATCGCGATGAGCCCGTACCGGGAGACGCCGCCGTACGTCGGCTTGACGCCGACGGTGCCGGTGACGGCCCCGGGCTGACGGATCGAGCCGCCCGTGTCCGTGCCGATCGCGAGCGGGGCCTCGAACGCCGCCACCGCCGCGGCGGAGCCGCCGCCCGACCCGCCGGGGATCCGGTCGAGGTCCCACGGGTTGCGGGTGTTGCCGTACGCGGAGTGCTCGGTCGACGAGCCCATGGCGAACTCGTCCATGTTCGTCTTGCCGAGGATCGGGAGCCCGGCGGCGCGGATCTTCTCGACGAGCGTCGCGTCGTACGGCGGCACCCAGCCCTCGAGGATCTTGGAGCCGGCCGTCGTCGGCATGCCCTTCGTCACGACGACGTCCTTGACCGCGATCGGCACACCGGCGAGCCGGTGCACCGGCTCGCCCGCGACGCGGAGGTCGTCGACCGAGCGGGCCGTCGCCAGCGCATCGTCGGTGTTGACGTGGAGGAACGCGTTGACCGCGCCCTCGACCGCGCCGATCCGGTCGAGGTGCGCCTGGGTGGCCTCGACGCTCGAGAAGTCGCGCGCCTCGAGCCCTTCGGCGAGCTCGGCCGCGGAGAGCCGTGTCAGGTCCGTCATCTCACTCCTCCCCGAGGATCTGCGGTACGGAGAACCGGCCGTCCTCCGCCGCGGGCGCGCCCGCGAGGACGTCCTCGACGGGCAGCGGCGGCTCGGGGATGTCGTCACGGAAGACGTTCGACATCGGGATCGGGTGGCTCGTCGCGGGGACGTCGGGCGTCGCGACCTCGCTGACCTTGGCGATGGCGTCGACGATCACGTCGAGCTCGCCGGAGAGCCGGTCCAGCTCCTCGGGTCGCAGATCGATGCGGGCCAGCGCGGCGACGCGCGCGACCTCGTCACGGGAGATGGTGGACATGCCCCCATTCTAGTGGGGACACGCGCCGTGGCCCGCCTCCGGCCGGCCCGCAGCCTGATCAGCCTGCGCTCGGTGGCGCAGCCACACCGCTCTGCCCGGCGTCCGGAGAAGCGTGGTGCGAGGTGCGCGCCCGGGGGCGCTGCCTCTGCTCCGGCTCGACGCCGGCACACCCCCCGCTCCGCGACGGCTCGGGCGGACGCCGGGGCCAGCGCCGACGCCGACGCCGACGCCGACGAGAGGGTCGGCCACGACGGGTTCGCCCCGTCTCGCGGTGTGGGGGTATGCGGAAATGCCGAAGGCCCACCCCGTGTGGGGTGGGCCTTCGGTGAAGGGTTGTCCGGCGGCGTCCTACTCTCCCACCCCGTCTCCAGGGCAGTACCATCGGCGCTGAAGGGCTTAGCTTCCGGGTT